>JBNKRJ010000001.1:0-137451 GCA_050296515.1 Bacteroidales bacterium
AGGTTTTCAATGCAGCCTTGACCTTTTTACTCGTTCTTGCAGAACTTCATGAGATCGGCTTCGCCTAAGTTGCTTCGTTTTTGGGTCAACCGGAACAAAGTGGAGCTCATGAACGAAGTGAATAACCCAAAAATGAAGACCGATTTTATTCAGAAATTGAAAAACAAAGTTAAATTTCACACAATAGTAATTATAAGTTGCTGATTATCATAGTTTATATTTGATAATGATAATACAAGTACCTGTTATTCCGGGATCTATAAAAACATGGGAAATATCAACAACTTAACTAAAGTTTAAACAAGTGAAATCATTTGATTTGTTTTATTTTTGTACTAATTTGCTGGGCAGTTTCTTTTCCAACAAAAACAATAAGTCCTTTTTCAATGAAATCAGCAAGGGCCGGAAGTTGCTCTAACGAAAGCTCGTCTTCATTCAATCCTAACTTTGAAGCTTGTGATTTAATAATACCACCTGCCATCATTTCCCCAAAAAGAGGCTTTAGAATATCGCATACCTGATTAGTGTATTTATTGTTGTAAGCTTTCATCTTTTAGCCCTCCATCTTTATTGATTCTATTAATTCAGCCTGATAAACACCGGCAATACCAATTAAAAGGTAGCCTAAGTGCCATGCAAGATCAATAAGATTTCCATTCCCATATGCACCTTGCCAACTCAGATAAGAATATAGTAAATCAGCTATTGTAAAACTGATGAATCCCAAGGCTAAAAACCTCCATGGGAAAGAAATTTTTCCAGTGCCAAATAAGCTTGTGATGTACATTAAAATGACCGCAGGTATTACCAGAAGAACATCACCCACAGGATATAAGAGGGAAAAGAAGGCTGTTAATCCAGTAGTTTCTGGATCTTGTATTACAGGCAAAAGGATAAAGTAAAAAACTACAATAGATATAATTGTTAACAATATCGATAGAATGGTATAAAGCTTTATATTTCCCATAGGAAAGCCACTTTTTTTGTAGCCTATAAGCATCAATAGCATGGCGGTAAATAATGGAATATATCCAACTCCCCAGAAGAAATCAGCTGCGGATGGGAAATTTTCGTCCATGTCCATGTCAAATCTGATTTCCAAAAAGGCATAAATTGTTTCTGCTATAAAATAGAGCAGCATCCCAACAAGAAACAGCAACCATGCTTTTTTTGCAAAATCAAAGCTTTTAAACTTTTTAACTGTCATAAAAAGGAAGTAAACTGCAATAAATGAGCAGATTATTGGCAATATGTCACTTATATACATAATTAGAGTTTCATTTTCTCTAAATACTAGATAGGTGAATAAATTAATCACCAGAATTATGATTGTGATAATCATAAGTAATTTAGATTTCTTCATCTTGAGATTTATTTGATGTGTTGTTAAATATTCTAGCCTGAAGTTATTAAAAAAATATTATAATCCAGTTTGTTATCTAAGCTTTTTTCTTGTTAAACCATACATTTATATGAGCAAATAATTTGAGTGTTAATTATCAAGAAAGTTTACCAGGAAGTTTCACGAAAAGTATACCATGCAAACATAAAAAAAAGAGATAAGAAATTTAGTTTTTTTGTTTGAAATTTTTAGTTCTATAACTTTTACCATTTATTTTAATGATGTGACAGTAATGAACTATTCTTGTCAATAATAGCAGATGCAAGAACCATATCACCAAAAACTAATTAACAAAGGAACCTGTCCACATCCGTTTTTTTGGGAGTTTGTTTATATTGATTGGAAGGTAATGTTTGATGCTGTTTAGTTGTTTTCATTTAGAGCAACAATTTTCTCAACCTTATGTCGATGTAAATAACCTTTAATAATTATCTGAATATCACGGTTGTCCTGATAAGGTTTTACACTATCAAGTAAAAACTCTGCATTATTAGTGGCATATTCCATATCTGCATAACCAAACCCCTGGTAAGATCCCTTGTTAATGTGGATGATTGCCCGCTCGTTACGACTGCGACCTTTATCAATAATTAAAAAGTTATTGTGGCGATATTCCATGCTTTTAATTGCAGTTTGAGCTCGTTGGTTATAATCATCAGTGCTTTCCTGCTGTACGCATGCTCCATTACACTCTTTAATTCCATGATGAAAGCAGGCGCCGTTGTGTTTGTACAAGCCGCACAGCTTCTGGCAAAGTGTATATCTTTCTCTTAAATGTTCCAGAAAGTTCTTAGCACCGGGTACATTGTTAAATGAGGTAATAGGTATATCATCACCAGTGTTTTTTCTAATCTCGAAATTGATATAACCATGCTCATCCTCAAAACTATACAAGCCGTGATGAAAACTGGTACGACGTTGTGACCGATTGTATTTGGGCATGTGCTTTTTTATTTCAGAAGACTCAAAAAGCAGGGCGACTAATTCACTGCCAGTTACTTCGTAACTCACATCAACAATGTTGTTTTTCATCTCAATGGCTTTATTCGTAGAATTGTTGTTGAGATGTTGCATTACCCTGCTGCGAATATTCTTACTTTTTCCTACATAAATCAACTTGTTATTTTCATCGAAAAAATAGTAAACGCCTGTTTTTTCAGGTAACTCATCCAATATTTTTTTATTAAATGAAGGGTGTAGGTTTTTGACTGAATGATAAGTCATTTCTTCAATCAGAGGCTTTGATTTTGCATCTTCTTTTAACAATAAGTCAAACAACTTTACTGTTGCAAGTGCATCGCCAGCAGCCCGGTGACGATTGTTGATTTTAATTCCTAGCTGGGTGGTTAGTTTACCAAGACTGTATGAACCTTTTCCTGGGAGAATTTTCCTGCTTAGTTTAACAGTGCATAATTTATTACGTTTGAATTCATAGCCTAAACTTGCAAATTCGGCCCGTATGAAGCCATAATCAAACTCCACATTATGAGCAACAAAAATTCTATTTTCAGTTATTTCTATAATCTTTTTGGCAATTTCGTAGAATTTAGGGGCTTCGGCCACCATTTCATTAGTGATGCCCGTCATTCTGGTAATGAAATAAGGGATAGAGCGTTCTGGATTTATTAGAGACACGAATTCATCTACAATTTCTTTCCCATCGTAAACATATACAGCAATTTCTGTTATTTTTTCTCTTTCCGGGCTAAGTCCTGTTGTCTCTATGTCAATGATAGTATACACTTTAAGGAACAAAGATAACTTTTACTGTGCTTTTAACCTTTGTTTTAAATTGAAACTTATCAACATTAATACTTGATTAACAAATTTTCATATAAAAAAACGGCTTTCAAAAGTATGAAAGCCGTAGTGCTAGTTTTTGTACTTATTATTAATTGCCGAAACCAAGAGTTATTTCTTCTGGCTCACCATTACCAATTTGCATGGTTGCTTTGTTATCACATTCACCTTCTCCATAATCAATTATTACTGTTTGACCACCAATTTCAATGGTCATTTCACCGCTTTTTGGATACCAGCAACCGAATTCAAAAAGTAATGGTTCAGTTATTTCAGCAGTGAATGAAACACCATTGTCTGTACCATTACCACTTCCTGTTATAATGTACGAATAGTGGCATTTTGTGTCTTTAAAACTGCCCTCAATAAACTCAGCATATAAAGTTGCATTCCATGTTTTTTCATTTCCTACAGTATCTTTAATTCCAGCTCCTTCAATATCTATTTGCCAGGTAAGATGTTGTTCCTCATTGTACCCGGTATTTGTGAAGGTTTTTTTGCCGTAAAGATTGATATCGTTAATATAATAATCTTCAAACTCAAAGATCTTTAAAGCTCCTTCGTTTGTCCAAATGTCAGAAAGAGAGAAGTGAATTTTACCTCTCATAAAAATACCATTTAAAAACTCGCAGTTTTCTTCACCAAAGTCAAAGACTAACCTGAACGGCCAGAACTCACCATCTTCATTTTCGACATGAGTTATATTCAAACAATGGCACTGGGTGCTTTTAAAATTTGATGCTTCTTGTTCAATGCCATCAGTATTAAACATGCCAATTGCTTTTGCAATAGAAGTTACTTTGGCATTATCAACAACAACTGCGTTATCTTCCTTTTTGCATGAATAGAAAATCAGACCGATAAGAATAAGGCTGAGTGTTACAAGCGTGATTTTTTTCATAATTCAATAATTTAAGGTTTGCTTTTTAGGACATAATAATGTGTTCTGGTTTACGAACTTTAGACTATTGTTTTGCGAAATTGGTTGTTTGTCGCATAAACTGCTTGTTTTATGGATAGTTAAATTGTATTGAAAAAATGATGTTTTTGTTCGAAACTTGCCTTGAAATAAGGGTATTTGTGTTACTTTTTCTTTAAATTGGTCATTTTGCTGTAAAAATTCAAATTATTTCTGAAAAATAAATACTTTTACGCCTTGATTTTGAGAGGATAGTTTTGAAAGTAAACTTCCTTATCTATTTATTGAAAGATTTGTTTTAAAAAGAATTCTTAATTATGAAACAAGCAAGAATGAAAACAATTATTAATATTCTGAAAAATAATTTTTTAATTCTTGCGGTTCCATCTGGCAATTTAAAAACAGTTAAAAAGTAACAGATGAAACCCTCATAGAGGGATTTATAGAGAAACTTAACTTAACGAAGTGATCTCATGAGCAAAGCGAATAATCGCTCTACAAAAGAATATGTTTAAATATCAATTACTTAACTAAAATTTAAACAAGTGAAAGTATTAAAATTTGGAGGAACATCTGTAGGTTCTGCTGAGAAAATTCAGAACGTTGCAGATATCATTAACGATGGTGTGCCAAAAATAGTGGTTTTGTCAGCCATGTCGGGCACTACTAATTTTTTAGAGGCTATTGTAAAGTTATTGTATAAGGCAAAGAACGAAGAAGCTTCTGAAGAAATTAGTGCATTAAAGAAACAGTATGAAGCTGTAGTAGAAGAACTTTTTAAAACAGAGGAATTCAAGAAGAAGGGTAAGGAAATGATTGATCATCATTTCAATTACATGCTTTCATTTACACAAGACTCATTTACAATTTACGAAGAAAGAGCATTGTTAGCGCAAGGTGAGCTTATTTCATCAGCTTTTCTTTATTTTCATTTGCAGGAAAAAGGTGTGAAAACAGCACTGATCCCTGCTCTAAATTTTATGCGTATTGATAAAAGTCTTGAGCCTGATGATTTTTATATAAAACAAAACCTGCAAAGAGAGATAGACGCCTATCCTGGCACAGAACTATTTGTTACACAGGGCTATATTTGTAGAAATGCTTATGGTGAGATTGATAACCTGAAAAGGGGAGGAAGTGATTATTCTGCGTCACTAATAGGGGCCGCAATCGGTTCTGATGAAATTCAAATCTGGACAGACATAAGCGGATTTCATAACAACGATCCACGTTTTGTGAAAACTACCCGCTCTTTAAAAGAATTATCCTTTGATGAAGCTGCTGAGTTAGCTTATTTTGGCGCCAAAATACTCCATCCTTCAAGTGTGTTGCCTGCAAAACTGGCAAATATCCCTGTAAGGTTAAAAAACACAATGAAGCCTGAAGACGAAGGTACAATTATCAAAGATACTTTTGTTCAGGGTGAAATAAAAGCAGTAGCTGCTAAAGATGGAATTACTGCAATCAAAATAAAATCAGGCAGAATGCTACTGGCCTATGGTTTCTTACGAAAAGTTTTCGAAATTTTCGAGCGTTACAAAACGCCAATTGACATGATTACTACATCAGAAATTGCTGTATCTGTAACTATTGATGATAGTACAAATCTTAATGATATTATTGCTGATTTAAGAAAGTATGCAAATGTGGAAGTGGATGGGAATCAGTCAATTGTATGTATTGTTGGGAACTTTCTTGCGGAAGAAAAAGGAGTTGTGGCAAAAGCTCTAAATGCCCTGAAAGATGTTCCGTTGAGAATGGTTTCATACGGAGGTAGTTTGCACAATATTTCGGTATTGGTAAATACTTCTGATAAAGTAAAGGCTTTAGAATTATTAAACGAAAACCTTTTCAATTTGTAGTTATGTTTAGCGAGAAAGAAATAGCAAGGTTTAAGGAAATTAAAACACCCTTTTACTATTATAATACCGAGAAGCTTAAGAATGTACTTAACCGGGTGAAATCGGCTTCAGAGCAGTATGGTTTTATTGTGCACTATGCAATGAAGGCAAATGCGAACGATAAAATCTTAGGCATAATGAAAGATTTTGGCTTTGGGGTAGACTGTGTTAGTGGAAACGAAGTTCAAAAAGCATTGAATGTAGGATTTGGTTCAGATCATATTGCTTTTGCAGGGGTCGGAAAAACCGATGAAGAGATTAACCTTGGAATTGATAATGATATTTTTTCCTTCAATTGCGAATCTATCCAGGAAATTGAGGTGATTGATGATTTAGCCGCCCAAAGAGGGAAAGTAGCGAGAATTGCCTTGCGAATTAACCCAAATGTTAAAGCCAATACACATCATTATATCACCACAGGGCTTGAGGAAAATAAGTTTGGAATTAACAGGTGGGAGTTTGATAAAGTTCTTGACTTGCTTAAAGAAAGGAAAAATGTTCTATTAGTGGGCATTCATTTTCATATAGGTTCTCAGATTACTGATTTTGATGCGTTTAAAAATCTGTGCGTACGAGTTAATGAAATACAGAGCTATTTTATTGAAAATCAGATTATTTTAGAGCATATTAATGTCGGTGGTGGTTTAGGTATTGATTACGAACACCCTGATAATTTTGATTTTCCTGATTTTGAAGCGTTCTTTAAATTGTTTAATCGTTTTTTGGAGCTCAGACCAAAGCAAAAGCTACATTTTGAATTGGGAAGGGCAATGGTTGCGCAATGTGGTGATTTAATCACAAAGGTGCTTTTTGTGAAAAATGGGATTAATGCCAATTTTGCCATTGTTGATGCAGGAATGACAGAGCTGATTCGTCCTGCCTTGTACCAGGCTTATCACAAGATTGAAAACTTAACCTCAAAGAATGGTATTGATTTTTATGATGTAGTCGGTCCAATTTGCGAATCATCAGACACCTTTGGTAAAACAGTCCAAATGACTGAAACAAAGCGTGGTGATTTAATTGCAATTCGCACAACGGGGGCTTACGGAGAAGTGATGGCATCGCAATACAATTTAAGGAATATCGCGAAAGCCTATTATTCCGATGAGATATAGAAATTGAAAATTAAGACTAAGTAAGGATATCAAATTTTGGTATCCTTTTTTGTTTCTACCAATATAATAACTTTATTAAACTTTTACCAATGTTGTTTCAGGTAATCTGTCAGGTGACAACACCTGGCTGGTGCACTTGTCAAATGTTGTCTCCTGACAAATTAGCCCTGACACATCATTAGTTTTAACCAAATAACATGCTGATGGATACTATAGAGATAGATGGGCAAAATATAATTCTTAGGTCATTTAAAATAGAGGATAAGGAAAATCTACTGCATTATTTTAATAAATTAAGTGATCAAAGCAAAAAGCGATTTGGACCACACCCTTTTACATTGGAGGCTATTGATGAAAAGTACTTAGATTCTTCAAATTATAGAATGTTTGTTGCTTATAATAATGATAATGATGAAATTATTGCTTATGCAATTGTAAAATTTGACTGGGTAGAATTTGATAGAGACAGGTTGCATTCCTATGGTCTTTCTCTTGAAATCAAAGATGCAACGATAGCACCTTCTGTTGCTGATGATTGGCAAAGTAAGGGGCTTGGGGGCAAGTTTTTTAGCTATGTTGTTGAATATTTAAAAGCCAAACATGAAGTTTCCAGACTGATCCTCTGGGGAGGAGTTCAAAGTGATAACGAAAAAGCTGTTAGGCTATATAAGAAGTTTAATTTCAGGTTCTTGGGAGAATTTGAGCACAATGGAATGAACATGGATATGATCCTTGATTTATAGCAAAAACATCAAATTAAATTCTTCCTTATTTTCAATACTTTTTAAAATTTAATGTGTATCTTTTGAAGGAAATTGATGATACAAATTGACTTCAACTGAAACTCATGAAATTAAACCTAAATATTCATTACAATACCGTTCCTGGTGAAATGATTTGTGTTTGTGGTTCGATTAAATCACTTGGCAAATGGGATACAACAAAGGGAATAAGATTGACTTACCATGATGGCGGACATTGGTCTGGCGATATTGAGGTGCCAAAGGACTGCGGATCTGTTGATTACAAGTATGCATTAATAAACGATTTAGGAGATGTAAAATGGGAGTGGGGCAATGAAAGAAAAATTTCGCTCGCAGGAGTAAATAAACAAATAGTTTATGTAAGAGACTGTTGGAGAGCACCCTCAAACGACGAAAAGGTAATGTATAGCTCTGCTTTTAGTGAAGTGATAATGCGACCCAATGAAAATGTAAAAGGTGCAATTTCGAAAGCTAAAAAGGTGCTTCACTTCAGAATACCTGTGCCAAGAATAGGCCGGGAGCATCAGTTATGTGTTCTTGGTAATCAGAAAATATTGGGTAATTGGGATAAAACTCAACCCTTACTGTTATCCTCAAACAATGAGTTTCCGTTGTGGTCCGGCTCTGTAAATGCTGCCGGGCTTACTTTCCCAATTAAATATAAGTATGGGATATATGATAATCGAAAAAATGAACTGGTTACTTTAGAGGAAGGTTTTGACAGGGTGATAGAGCACTTGCCCGATGAAGAAGAATTTTTATATATTCGTGCAGATGAGTCATTTAAGTATCCCCTTGGCAATTGGAAAGGAGCAGGTGTTGCCGTTCCGGTATTTTCACTGCGAAGTGAACAAGGGTTTGGCGTAGGTGAGTTTAATGATTTAATTAGTTTTATTGATTGGGCAAAGAGTGTTGGGATGAAAATGGTACAGATTCTTCCGGTCAACGAAACTATCGCTTCGCATAATTGGCTTGATTCTTATCCTTACAAAGCAATATCTGTAATGGCTTTGCATCCTATTTACATGAATATTCATAAAATAGGTGCTTTAAAGGATAAAAAACTAATGAAAGAGTTTGCTGAGAAGCAAAAAGAATTGAATAAGCTGCCTCATATTGATTATCCGGAGGTCTTGAGATTAAAATCAAGATATTATAAACTCATTTTTGACCAGGAGAAAGCTGAATTCTTTAAAACCAGGGAATATAAGGCATTTTTTGAAGCAAATAAGGATTGGCTGGTACCTTATGCAGCTTTTGTTTATTTAAGGGATAAGATGAAAAATCCTGATTTTAGGGCTTGGACAAAATTTAATAAGTATAATAAAAAAGCAATTGAAAAAATAAGTCAGCCAGATTCAGAGGAATGGGATGATATTGCTGTCCATTATTTTATCCAGTTTCATTTAGATAAGCAGTTAAAAGAAGTAACAGCTTATGCCAGAGAAAATGGAATTGTTTTAAAAGGAGATATTCCCATAGGAATTAGCCCCAACAGCGTTGAAGCGTGGACAGAACCTCATTTATTCAACTTGAATGCCCAGGCAGGAGCTCCGCCAGATGATTTTGCAATCAAAGGACAAAACTGGGGCTTCCCTACATACAATTGGCAAATAATAGCAAAAGACGACTTTGCCTGGTGGAAAAAACGTCTGAGAAAAATGGCAGAGTACTTTGATGCCTATCGAATTGACCATATCCTTGGCTTTTTTAGAATTTGGGAAATTCCAACCAATGCTGTTGAAGGAGTGCTGGGTTATTTTAGGTTGGCGATGCCTATGACTGCCAATGAAATTGAACAGTTTGGTTTAGCCTTTGATTATGAGCGATTTGTAAGACCGTATATTCGTAACCATTTATTAGAGGATATTTTTGGTAGTTATACGGATTATGTAATCAATGAGTTCTTGGAAAACCTGGAAGATGATCATTTTTGCATGAAAAAGCAATTTGATACACAGAAAAAAGTCAATGAGTATTTTTTGAAAAACATTGAGGAGGAGGAGCTTGATGATAAAAATCGTAGAATTAGAGATGGCTTGTTTGATCTAATAGCTAATGTAATTTTTGTTCAAACAGATCATGACCAATGGCATCCAAGAATCACTGTTCATAACACTACTTCATATACTGAGTTAGATAAACATAGTAAATACTGTTTAAACGAAATTTACAATCACTTTTTTTATCATAGGCATGATGATTTCTGGTATCACAAAGGGATGGAGAAACTACCTGCTATTGTGGGAGCAAGTAATATGCTTGTTTGCGGTGAAGATTTGGGAATGGTACCAGGTTGCGTTCATCCTGCAATGGATAAATTAAACATACTAAGTCTTGAAATTCAGCGAATGCCAAAGAATCCTAAGGTGAAATTTGCTCACCCTGCAGATGCACCTTATCTTTCTGTTTGTACTACTTCAACCCATGATATGCCAACAATACGTGGGTGGTGGGAAGAAGACAGGGAAACCATTCAACAGTTTTTTAATAATGAACTAGGAAATGAAGGAGAGGCACCTTATTTTGCAGAACCGTGGATTTGTCAGCAAATCGTTGAACAACACATTCATTCACCGGCTATTTGGGTTACCATTCCAATTCAGGATTACATTTCAATGGATGGCAGCTTTAGATGGGAAAAAACGCATGAGGAACAGATAAATCATCCAAGCAATGTCAGGCACCGTTGGAGGTTCAGAATGCACCAAAGTATTGATGAACTAAAAAAAGCAAAAGTGTTTAATAAATTACTGAAAAAACTAGTGGATGATTCAGGCAGGAGTTCTGATTATTAGATAAGGTAGGAGGGGAGCTATCCCCTCATCAAATCTTCATCCCTAACCAACATTAATATCGCCGATCCAGGAACAATCAGGTATTTTTCATCATTAAAAACAATTTCCCAGGCACTATTTTGCAGGTATACTGCCAAATCTCCCCGTTTCGGTTGGAGAGGTACGTATTTCACATCGTCAGATTGGTCTTTCCATGGTTCATCATAGTCCTGAACTGATGGAATTGGATAACCAGGTCCTACTTTGATTACATAACCAGAGTACAGTTTCTCCTTTTGCTGCACTCCAGGAGGCAGAAAGAGACCAGATTTCGTTTTTTCGTTAAATGTTTTAGGTTTAATCAGTACCCTGTCGCCAACAACAATTATTTTGTCAAGATCTTTTTCCGAAATAACTAATGACATCCTCTTTTCTTGAAAGTTAATAATTCGCAAATATAAAGAGATTGGTTTAAATTCAGTAAATAATTTAGGAGTCGGTGAGCAATTATATTAATTTTGTAAAAAAAATGAATAGCGCCTAATAATGAAGAGGAGTTTAGTATCGTTATTTCTTTTAATGATTTTTGCCATAGCGTGGCTAAAACCTTCTGTCCCATTTATTCAGTTTGAACTGAACAAGCATTATATTCAGAAATATCTTTGTGAGCAAAAAGATAAACCTAATAATTCATGTCAAGGGAAGTGCCATTTACGGAAGCAAATTAAAAAAGTTAATGAACAAGATGACAGTCAGAAATTACCGTTACCACCAAAAGTAAACTTTGATGATTATCCTGTTTTTGATGTTGTAGATTCTCAGAATGAGTTATATTATACGTGGTCTCTAAAGAATTGTTTTAGAGACTTTAATTTATATAATTTCCAGTTCTCTAAGTTTGTATTTCATCCTCCACAAAAACCTCAGATTATTTAGTTAGTGTCAAGTCAAGTATGATATCCTGGTAATTAGCCAGGTGACAATACCTGGCTGGTGTACTTGTCAGGTATTGTCACCTGACAAATTAACCTTGACATAACACTAGTAAGTTTAATTTAAATGCAGGCAGGTTTTTGTATTTGTAGTATCTGCTTGTTAATCAATAATTTTTTGTTAAAAAGCTAATGAAGAAAATTATAAAATTATTCTTTCTTGCGCTAGCTGTATACTTACCTGAACACGGAATGTTCGCTCAAAAAGAAATTCAGGTGGAAGAAATACTGGTTAGTGCAGATAAAGGCGTCGATCGTCCGCAAGCGAAAATATTAAGTGAAGAAATACAATTATTAACTCCGCGTGATATTGGAGATATTTTTAAAACAGCATTGGGGTTTGGAGTAATCAAACGGGGAGGCTATGCTATAGAGCCTGTTTTCAGATCGTTTAAGTACGAGCAAATTAATATGATGTTTGATGGCTCTATGAAAATCGCTCCTGCATGCCCAAACAGAATGGATCCAATAACAACTCACGTAAATCCCGAAGATATCAGTAAGATAGAAATTATAAAGGGACCTTATAGTGTGCGCTATGGCCAGACAATGGGTGGTATAATCAATATGATTACAGATAAAAAATCCTTTAAGGATAAGTTTGACATTCAAGGGATGCTTTTGGGCAGCTATCAGACCAATGGAGAGGGAAAGACCAGTGCTTTGCAGCTACATTCTGGTAATAAATACTTTGATATTCATGTGAGTGGAGGCATAAAAGATTTTGGTAACTATAAAAGCGGTTGGGATAAAGAAATTCCAACATCTTTCAAAAGCTATGATTATGCTGTGCGACTGGGGGTTAATCCAAGTAAGAACCAGCGTATTGTTTTGGGGATGCGACAATCATTTGGACGCGATATTAAACACGTTGCTTTACCAATGGATACTGATACAGATGATAGTAGAATGTTTTCATTTGATTACTCCTTAAGGGACCTAAATGATTTGATATTTGAATTTAATATTAAAGCGTACTATTCTGATGTTGACCATGTTATGAGTAATAAAGAAAGGCCGAATTTTTCGGCGGTTAATGCTATTGCAAATGTATTTTCCGAAAACTATGGTTTTAAGGTAGAAGCCGGTGCCTCCTTATCTGAAAAAAATACAATTTATGCAGGAGTGGATTATAATGTGGTTTCTAAAGATGGCGAAAGAAAACGTTTGGTTTCAGTTAATATGTGCAATGGAATGTCATTTGATCCAGCAAGAGAGTTTACTGACCTAATTTGGCAAAATTCACAGAGCACAAATTTTGGCTTTTTTGTTGAATCAGATAATAAATTATCTGAAAACCTTTCTATCATCGCAGGGTTAAGAGCAGATTTAGATGATGCTGATATTAATTCACCAGCCGATGATTTTAATGCTTTGTATGATAATGATTTAAAAAGGACAGGTGAAATAAATTTTAGTGGAAATGTTTCATTAAAATATAAACCTGAAGGCAAATATAGCTATTTGATAGCAGTTGGAAGGGGAGTGAGAGCTCCAAAACTGATTGAACGTTATGTTAATCATTTTAACGTTGGGCTTGATGCTTATGAATATGTTGGTAATCCTGATTTAAAGCATGAAATAAACAACCAGGTTGATTTATCTGTGATGAAAGAAGGTGAAGTGTTAAAGTTTAATGCAAATATTTTTGCTTCGTACCTGAATAATTATATTGTAGCATATGTTGATACCACTTTGGATAGGAAATTTATGCCATGCATGCAACCACAACATGCTAAGCGTTTTGCAAATGTCGATGAAGCTATTCAGTATGGATTTGAATTATCTGCCACTTATAAATTAATTGATAATCTTTGGTTAGAAGGTAATGTATATTACACAAGGGCTCAGAATCTTGATATTGATGAGCCTTTGGAAGAAATTCCACCTTTAAGTAGCTTAATTGCACTGGTTTATACAACTAAAAAGTTCTATTCATCTTTAAACGCAAGATTCGTTGCTGAGCAGAATGAAATCTCTGTACTTTCTGGTGAAACTTCTTCAGAAGCTTTTAATACCTTAGATATAAAATTAGGATACAAAATCAGTAAAATGATTGAAGTTGATTTTGGTGTGAATAATGTTTTTAATGCAAATTATTACGAGCATTTAAGTCGTCCTTATAACAATATTGGAGAATCTGGAATGCTTTATGAGCCCGGAAGAAATTTTATATTTACAGCGAAGGTTAAGTTCTAAATTTTAAAGCAGGCAGTGTTTTTATTTGCTGCTTGCTTGTTTTATACCGAACCGCTGTTAGTATTTGGTTTGCTTCGCAAGCTCTCAAATAAAAACTGCCAGCCGATTGGCATATACAAAGCCATTATGGAATTCCGTTTTACAATATTCCATAATGGCTTAGTATTGTTATGGCTCTTTTACAATTGTCATGTTTTTTTTACAGGTATTGCAATTATACACCCATTCAATAGAGTTGCCTGAAACGGTTTGGTATTCATCAAATCCTACTAAAACAATGTCGGAGCTATTGCAATGAATACAAAATAGTTCATTTTTAGTCAAGGGATATGTTCTGGAGTCGTTTGCTTTTTTCGTCTCAAGTTTTATAGGGAAAATATGCCACCCAAAGCCAAGTTTGCCTTTTAGTTTTTCAATATTTAGCTGACTATCGATACGACACATAAGATAGATGGTTAATAGATAGATAATAGTATCTGGCCAATTGGCTCAAATAATTCCTTCTATTATATAAGTCGTTTTAAAACGAAAAAAGTTACAATAAATGATGAAAAATTTAAACTTTCTAGGTAGAAGACGCTTTTTTAAGTTTAATAAGTGATTTTAGTGTATTAATTTTTTTTCCAATATAAGACAACTTACTGCCCTGATCATCATAATATACAGATCGTGCTTTTTCTTCATCATCATTAATTATTACGGCAATATTAGGTATTTCTTTTTGCTCTAAATCCCTTACTAATGAGGAATATAGTTTTTTATTCGTATAATTTAATCTTACCGTAAAAATGTTAGCATCCGAGTGGTCCATTATAAGAAACGAATCTGTTACGACTCCAATAGGTGGCGTATCAATAACAATGTAATCATATATTGATTCCAAAATTTCAATTAAATGCTTAGTATTATCAGATGCAATTAATTCAACCGGATTTGGAGGTATTTGTCCAGTTGGTATTACATCAAGGTTCTTAATGTCGGTTTTTTGAATAATCTCCTCTAACCTTGCATCATTTATTAAGTACGAAGAAAGTCCTTTTTCACCATTAATGTGAAGATATTCAGCTATTTTAGGGTTTCTTAAATCAAACTCAAGAAGAAGCGTCTTTTTTCCAAAATGTGAAAATGCTGAAGCTAAATTCATCGCAATAAATGTTTTTCCATCACCACTCATTGATGAGGTAACAAGAACCTTCTTTTTTGGTTGTCCTTTATGAAAAAACTGAAGGCTTGTTCTTACCGAACGAAAAGATTCAGCAATCATTGATTTTGGGTATTCAATAATTGGCAGCATGCTTCTTTTTTCATTTCTTGCTATTGTTCCAAGAATTGGATAGTTCGCCAATTTTTCAACATCTCTTTTGTCATTAATTGAATCATCAAAGGCAGAAAGCAGCATAACTAGGCCAATTGGAATCATTAAGCCCAAAAAGAATGCACTAATATATATCATTTGCTTTTTTGGCGATACCTGCATTGAGCTACTTAATTTTGAAGGATCAACAATTTCATAGTCAGGAGAGTTTGAGGCCCTTGCTATCTGTGACTCAGATCTTTTTGTAAGCAAAAAAGTGTAGATTGCATCATTAAGCTGGAATTCTCGTTGAATGTTAATTAGCTCTTTCTCAATAGTTGGCAAATTATTAACCTCCTGGTTAAGTTTAGCTATCCTGTTATTAATATCATTAATAGTAATTTGCGAGGTGTTAACTATATAATCAATGTTTTCAAGAATGGTCTTTTTTAAATTATTAATCTGAGCATTCAATAACGGAACCTGTGGGTTTTTTGTGCTGTTATTATCCAAATAATAAGAACGTTGGGAGTTTAGCTCTGTTAATTGATTGATTAAGGAGGTTAGCTGTGGATCATCTACACCCATTGCTGAAGGAGCTAGTAAATCTGTGAGATCATTATTATTTTCGAAATATTCTTTTATGTAATCATAATATTTGGATTTCACCAAAAGCACTGCTCTTTGATTTTCTAAATCTCTCATTTGTTCAGATACGCTCTGCGACAGATAGTTGATATCCATTACATTATGCGTGGTTCTGAAGTCTTTTAATTGTTTTGCTGTGTATCCAAGTGAATCAGCAATTTCGGCAATCTGGTTATCAATAAATTTGATTGTTCTTGTAGCTACCCGATTCTTCTTTGCAAGGTTTTGATCCAGATATACTTCTGCAAGTTTGTTCAAGAAATCAGTAACTAAAATTGGGCTACCTCCTTTTATTTCTAAATTTACAAGAGATGACTGAGGAGAAATTCTTTCAACAGAAAGTGCTCCCTGGTAGGCGTATGTTAAACGCTCTAAATTATTGAATTTGAAAAATAATTTTTTCCCTTCAAATGATGCTGGAGTATAATTACCATTAAGCAATATTTTAAACTTAATCCCTTTTAGAATAATGTCTTCACCAAACGCAAATTCCTGCATAAAATTAATTTCCGGAATAGTTCCAACAATTTCATTTTTCCCAAAATTCACAAGATATATAGGGTCTTTGCTTTTAGCTGTGAGCTGATAACGTTCGTTGGAAACTAATTTCAATTCAAACATTAAGTCCACTGGCTGGGAATATTCTGGATCAATTATTACTATAAATGGGGTGTTTTTATATATTTCCCTGGTAACTAATCCTTCTTCGATATAGTAAGATGCAATTAGGTTTAGTTCTTTAAGTGTTCTATTAATTACAGGGAATGAACGAAGAACTCCCAATTCATCTTCAATATTACTTTGTATATCAAATAATCCGAACTGAACCATTTCTCCTGCGCTCATCTGAGGGTTTCTATTATTTTCCGAGAATAACATCATTAAGTTATTCTTGTATTGCGGTGCAGAGGATTTGAATATAAAATGACCAATACTTAATGATGCTACTAAGCTAATGACAAACAAATACCATTTTTTAAGTAGTTTTTTTAATAACGATTTATAAAAATCTATATTTGATGAATCCTGTTCTATAGGTCGTATGTTTTTTGCCATTTGGATATTTTAATTCGGTTACATTAGAATGTTCTCATAAAAGTGAGCAATGCTAATATTGTAGTTACACCTGATAAAACAAGAGCATAAGGGAATGATGCAAACCCAAAGGATTTTTGTTTCAAAGGTTGAATCACAATTATATCATCTGGCTTAAGATAATATAGATCAGACTGTACAATGTATTTATCTGTTAAATCAAGATAATAATATCTTACTTTATTGTCTGTTTCTCTAATAATGGTAACATTTTCTCTGTTTCCAAAATCAGTTAGTCCGCCAGCTAGAGAAAGGGCCTTAAATATGTTTATATTATCAGAGTATATAACAAATTCACCTTGTCGGGCAACTTCTCCAACTATAGTTATACTTTTTCCAACAAACTTAACAATAACAGAGGCTTCACTAATATATCTTCTTAAGGATGACTGTATAGTATCTTTTGCATCCAATAGTGTTAAATCTTTTACTTTTATAAAACCAACAAATGGGAAATCAATATAGCCTGAATCATTAACAACATAACTAATCATGTTGTAGTTTACGTTTTGTACGTTCATTGATTCGCTGTTAAACATATTCGAGGTATTAACGTCAGGACTAATAACCTTAATGTATAAATTATCAAATGGTTGTACTGTATTTTTTGGTCTTTGTTTGAGAATAAATTCGTTAAGAGTATCATTCTTTATTTTGTTTTGTGCCAATTTTATCTTTCTCTGCGGGACACAAGAACTAATGAGAATAATTGATGTTAGAATACCAAGAAATAAAAATGTATTTTTTGCAGAGAGCAAATTTGTTTTCATCAGTTTAGTTTGATTTGTTTTTATCTGTCAAAACTAGTTAAAAATAACTAATAATAAAACCTACAGAGCTTGAAAACACTATTATTTCCTGCTTTTATCAATGAATTCATGTTGAATAAGTTTAGTATTGTCAATCATCTTATAAAACTGATCAAAATATTTAATTGTTTCATCAATAAGTCCTTTTTCCAGACCTTCAGTAGAGTATACCAGCTTGTAAATTTCACCTTTGTTTTGCCTAAATAGCTCTAAATTTTCTTCAATTTCTCCAAGTGTTCTTTGGTAACCATTATAGTAGCGCTGTCTAACCGAGCTGATTGGTAAATGCTCTGCAGGTAATGCATAAGTGGCATTTACTAGCCCCGAAAAATCAAAATCGAATGGAACAGCAACAGGCCTTTGCAAAGAATCCCTTGATAAAAGCTTTATATTGTGTAGTGCTTTTACTGACCAATCTGTATTTCCAATAAGATACTGAAAAAGAGCTAATTGATTCATTAATCTTCGATCTGTGAGATCTGGATGGATATTTTTTGCTTCAAGTTCTTTTGCATAGTTTCTTTTCGCTAATGATTTAGTTGGTTCAATTAAAAATGCATACATGGAGTAATCTGGTTTCTTTTTTTCTAAATCTTCTAAATGAAGTTTTACTAATTGGACTTTGTAGCTGTAATTGGTGATAATATTATAAATTTTATATGCTAAGTACTCAAGTAGGGTATACTGTTCATATCTTTTATTTTTTTGACATGGAAGTACTAATTTTAATTTCTCATAGCCTGAAAAAATTGTCCCTTTTATTTCATTTTTACTGAGCTTAAGCTTTAATGGAGGGAAAAAACAGTTACTACTTTTTAATCGGAAAATTCCTCTTGTTTTTAATTGAATATTAAATATTGTTGCATTTAAACTGTCTTTGCCTTCTATTAAAATTGCGTCATGATATTTGTTTTTAGGAGTTCTATCTCTATTAATATCTCTAACTTTATACCTAATTGTTAAACTAATAGGTGTGTTTGTATCAAAAAGTTTTCTTTCCTGGCCAAAACTCAAACTTTTTCCAAGAATAAAAACACTTATGAGAGCTACTTTTAGCAGTAACGTGTTCAATTTATTTGATAATTTTTTTTGTTCCATTCATAAATGCTTTATAAAAATTTCCATTTTCAATATACAAACCTTGGAGCTCAACATTCTTTTCAGCAAATGGAATATCAATGCCATAAAGTTTATTATTAAACATTGGGCATATTTCATTAACATGGGTGTTTGCAAAAACAATAGCTTTTACTGAAAAGTAATCAATGATTCGGTCAACTTTTTCCTGGGTGATATCGTAACTGCTGCCTGTGCTTTTATAATAGTTGCTGCCAAGCTTTATATACCCTCTATACCACAATGGTCCATCACTACCTAAGATGAATCTTTCGATATCAGTTTTTGGCTCCATGTCTTTTCTATTTATTATATTTTTCACAACTTCATTAATGGTATTAATTTTGAGTTTTCTATCAACTAGTTCATTTGAAAGTCCACCGTGAACAAATAAAATGTCATTTATTTTAATGATTGCATTTTTTGTTCGCAGCCATCTTCCTAATTCCGAATTTTTATCATATGCATCTGTGTAATTTAATTTTAGTTTATTGAATAGAAATAGATATTTTTTTGACAAATATCTTTTATCTCCGCTCATTTCCATAACTTCATGATTTCCAATAATAAAGTGCACTTCCCCGTCATGCTGTTGAGCCTCCACCTCAAGCTTGTAAAGCAACCAAAAACATTCATTTACTTTAGATCCCCTATCGAAAATATCTCCAATCAATACTAAATGACCATCTCCAAATGTCCAATTATAGTTTATGTCAATTATTTTATTATTAATTAGAAAATCTTTAAAGGTATCGAATTCTCCATGTAGATCACCTATGGCCATAATTTTTTTTACATTTTGAAACTCAAAAGGTGAAGATTGGTTCTTTTTTATTTTTCTAATTGAAATTTCAAATGGGAAATTTTCGTTTTTTATGATAGGTTCATTTTTTTTAATAATGATAATGGAATCTAGCTTGTTTATATTTTTTGTTACACTATCACTGGAAAGATATGAAACTTTCAGCTTTGATTTTCCTTCCCAAGTGGCATATGGGCCATCAGAATAACTTGGGACAGGCATATTTTTGTATTTATTTGGTATTTCATTGCTTAAAAACATATAGCATTCAATATGCTGAAGTTCCCAAGCATAATCAATAGCTGATTTATTACTTTGGTCCTTTATAGTGAAATTTGCATTGTATTTTTTTAATAATTCAAGTGCTTTTGGTTTATTATAAATAACTGCACTAATTGCGGCTGTTTTTCCATTTGTACTTTTGAAGTTTACATTAACTCCGTTTTTAAGCAAAAGTTCAACAATTTTTAAATTGTTGTAATATATAGCAGTCATTATGGGGCTATCATTATCGTATAAGGCATTTAAATTAGCTCCTGTATTAATTAAGATTTCTATTGTTTTATACTTGTCAATACTTGAAACATAATGAATTAAAGGGACTTTTTGCTCCCCTATTAACATATTCGGATTGTTATCTTTATTTTCAAAATAAGACTGAATTTTTGAAATGTCATCAAATTTTATAGCAGCTAGTAACTCCTGTTCAGAAAGTTGTGCAAATCCTGACTGTGATATGAAAACAATGAATGGCACTAAAAGTATTATTTTTATTTTGCTCATTTGCCGAATTTAAATTAAGTAAGTTGAAGTTACAAGTTCCTTCTTATGGTTAGATTGTATTGCTTGGTTTAGCCATGAAACCACCCTTTCCTTGCAAAGAAAGTTTAAATGAGGAAATTATCACAACCTAACTTTTATCAAAATTATTGATAATATTTTAATTTATAGCGCCTATATTTTAGTTACATTGTAAAATACCGATAAATGACAAGTTGACATAATGTGGTGTAGTGAATTTAACTTGTAATTAAGTCATAACTTTTAATAGATTCTCCCTTATTCGATTTGTTTAAAGTGTTGTAAATTAGTTTGTTGTTGTTTGAATTTTTCTTGTTTTGGGCTAGCTTAACGAAATTCGAATTTAAAAGCTCTACGATAAATAATCTATTCTAAAGGATATGGTACATTAATTGACTTTTTGAATGGAGATATTATTATAATGCAATTCAGTCATTTTGGCAACGTTGGACTTGAATTGCTTATTAAACAGCGCATAATGGATATTAAAACAATTAATGGAATATTTGATAAGCTTTGTAAAAGTATATCAGAGCACAGGTTGAGTGATGTTTTTTTTGAATTAAACAAGATAGTCGTAGAAAACTCGTCTTTAGTGATATTTAAGGAGAAAATTAGAAAACAATCTGAAATTTATACTAATTTATTAAAGTACTCATTTGGGGAGGTTAAAGATCCTGACAGGGATAAAATTTATAGAAATCTCTTAAGAACATTGTATAAGATAACCGATGAAATTAAGTTAAAGTTGTTTAATGAAAATAAATTCTTTGCATTAAATACAATTAAACAAGAGGTTGATTACGAATTAATTACAAGTAGAAGTTCAATTGAAAAAGAAACTCTTTCGGAGTTTAATAGTAATGCAGCAAACAAAATATTTAAGAAAATTTGGTTGTCGGGTGTTCTAGATAATGAAGAACAGGAGTTTTTAAAAAAAGTTGTCAAAAGTAAGAACACTTCTTGGGTAAATGAATCTTTAATTGTTAGTGCTTTAACTGTTAGCTTATTATCCAATTTTGATGAACCAAAATTTAAATTTTTATTTGAGTTTTACCATAAAGGTGTTGACAAAGTTTGGCAGAGAGCCCTGGTGGGGATTGTGTTTGCAAGCTATATTTATTCTGACAGGATAGAGGAGTATACTGATTTAGTGGAAAAACTGGTATCTCTGAAGGAAGATAAGGACTTTGAAGACAACCTTCAATATATTGTTTTACAGATATTAAGGACCAAAGAAACAGAGAAAATATCAAGAAAACTTCACGAAGAAATAATTCCTGAAGTGGCCAAGTTTAAACCTAAAATTGAAGAAAAACTTAAACTTGACGATATTCTTCAGGATCCGTTAGGTGAAGATAAAAACCCTGACTGGGAGGGTGTTTTTGAAGATTCTCCTGAATTGCTCAGTAAATTAGAGGAATTCTCAAAAATGCAAATAGAGGGTTCTGATGTATTTATGAGTGCTTTTGCCATGCTTAAGCATTTTGATTTCTTTAAAGAACCTGCTAATTGGTTCCTTCCTTTTTATAAAGAAAATAATGATATTAAAGAAGCCTTTACATTCGAAAAAGAAGGATTTAATTCTGATTTATTTGTTGAAGGATTAGAACGATCTGCTTTCCTTTGTAATTCTGACAAGTATTCTTTTATTATGAATATAAGGTATATGCCAGATATGCAAAAGAATATGATGTTAGAGATGTTTAATGCAGAGCTGGAAAGTATGAATGAACTTGTAAAGGATGATGAATTGGTGAATATGTCAGCTCTCAATAAATATCAGGTAAATCAGTATATACAGGATCTTTACCGATTTTATAAGTTACATCCTAATAAGAATGAGTTTGTTGATATTTTTGATAAAACCCTGGATTTATATCAGAGTAAGGTATTGTTAAAGAAATGGTATGGTGAAGAATTATATAAAAACATAGGCGGATTCTATTTTAAAAAAGAATATTTTAAGGAATCAATTGATGTTTACAAATTATTAATTGAAAATGGAGTCAATGAACAATCTGCTTTTGAAAAAATTGCTTATTCTTATCAAAAGCTGAGAGATTTTACAAATGCTTTGTCTTATTACAAGAAAAGCGAACTATTTGATTCAAACCTAAATTGGACTTATAAGAAAATTGCACTTTGCTATAGGGAACTTGGAGATAACGGACTAGCAATAGAATATTATCAAAAAGCAGAAAAAGAGGAGCCAGAGAATTTATATGTACAGGCAAATTTGGGGCATAGCTATCTTAGGTTAAAGGATTATGAAAATGCATTGAAACATTATTTTAAGGTGGAATATTTTGCTCCATCTAATAAAATGATACTTAGGCCAATAGCATGGTGCTCCTTTGCTTTAGGCAAGTTTGACAACTCAATAAAGTATTATACAAAGCTTATTGAAAAGGATGAAGCTGATTTTCATGACTATATTAACCTTGGACATGCCTACTGGTGTAATAATCTGCAATCAAAAGCGATAGAGACTTATAAAAAAAGTATGGAATTAGCTGGCCAAAAGAGACAATCAATTAAGAAGGACTTTTTAGACGATCGTGATTTTCTTGTAAAGTTTGGGATTCTTGAATTTGAAATTGAACTAATGCTTGACTTCCTGCATTTCGAGCAAATTGATTAACGGATTACTAGTGTCATGTCAAATATCAGATTTCAGGTAAAGTCATTAGACATTAGTCACTGGTAATTAATGACAAATGACTAGTGATAAATGACTTATGATTGTTAAAAATATGCTGTATATTAAAATAATACCTGAAATATAATACTTGACATGACACAGGTTCATTGGAGAGAATGCATTTTTTGTTATCCCATAGATAATTTTTATTTTTGCAGGAGCTCTTAATCTTATGTTTGATTTGAGGTAAAGGTTTGGTATTTATGTGATTATAAAATAATAATATGTAATTTGTATGGCATGGAAGTTAAAGGGACTGCAATAAAAACTATTCCTGAATTCGTAAAGGCTAAATTTCCTGATGAATTTAATATCTGGATAGAATCTCTCCCCCAAGAGTCAAGAGCTATCATGGAAAATAGGATTAGTATGACTAATTGGTACCCTTTAGATTCTGCATTGGTAATTCCTACAAAAAGCATTGGTGAAATGTTTTTTAAAGACGCACAAAAAGGTGCATATGAATTGGGAGTATTTAGTTCTGGTCAAGCCATAAAGGGTATTTATAAAATGCTGGTGATGGTTAGTTCTCCTTCGTTTATTGTAAATCGCGCTTCAATAATAATGTCTGGCTATTACAGGCCTTGTATGATGGATATTACAAAGCGTTCAAAAGATATGGCTGTTTTGTCAATTATAGACTTTCCAAATCCAGATGTTGTCATTGACTATCGAATTTTAGGTTGGATAAAAAATACCATGGAGTTCTCGAAATTTACCAATCCCAAAGTTGAAATGCTTAAATCTATGGGAAAAGGAGATGTTACAACTGATTATCTTATTCAATGGTCTGAATAGGTCTGAATTTATTTATTGACCTACCTTGGTGTGTATCCTCAATTAATCTTGTGCCAAATTTACATGGAAAAGTGTTTTTAAAACTAATTTAACATGGAAAGGTTGACTTTGATTTGCCTATTAATTTAAGCATTTAGAAGAGATTGATAATGTGGTTGTTCCATTGTTAGTTGTATAAAGAAGATTATACTATCCGGGTTTCTCGTAAATTTTCCGTTAACTTTCTTTTTTTCGTTTTATCTCGGTTGGTGCTCATCTATTTTTGCAGCATAAAAAGTAACCAGATGAGAAAACTAATAAACATCGCAATATTAACACTTACTGCAACAAATTTTTTTGCACAAGGTGATTTGGCTTCGTTAGAAAAACCAATTGAAGAATACAGTACTGAATATAATGGTGCTGAAAACTATTTAAAAAAGAAAGTTTATTTATACATAGGTCAAACCCTTTGCTTTAAATGCGACTCCAGGTTGGAACAAAAAGATGATAGTTTTGTACTTGGGTTTACTGAAGATTACAAAATTGGAAGGGATAAATATGGACTCATTTATCCAAAAACTTATCATCCTTCATCAGGAGGACTAGGTACTGATTATCATAAGATTGCTAATAATCTTTTTAAGGTTCTTGATGTTCTTCCACATCCAAAAGCTAATAGTAAAGATGATAGAAATAAGTATAATAATATATACTATTTAAAAATGCAGAACCTGACTCTGGGTGATATCGTTTACTATGAATACATTGCAGAAAATAAAGATCGATACTTCCCATTTATTGCTACAAAGCATATGAATTATATGCGAAATCAATACAACGGCCATTTTTTCCAGGTTGTTGGCGAACGTTTTGAAACAGTTGAAGTTACATGTTACAAAACAAGAGATAAAATTCAAATAAATGGTAAAACCTGGTGGAAGTGTATGGATTTTATTACTGACCCAAATACATGCGACCTGAGTCTTATTTTAGAAAGTCGGGATAAGCAAATTATTGTGCCGGTAATTTTTGTTGAATATATTTTTAGAGAGTGTAAAATAAACTCTGTCTAAAAAATGAAATTTTAAATTTGCAATTTTTTATGACAGAAAAGAAGAAAGAGTCCCCTGAATACATTGCGCTTAGGGACTTGGCGCTAGAGCAGTTAAAAAGTGGAAAATCACTTACAGGCGAAGGAGGTGTATTTGCCCCAATTATAAAAGAGTTTCTTGAAAGTGCATTATCTGGCGAAATGGAAGGCCATTTGGATGCTGATGAACGTGCAAAAGGGAACAAAAGAAACGGGAAAGGCAGCAAAACCTTAAAAACATCTTCAGGAGAGATTATCATTGAGACCCCACAAGATAGGCACAGTAGTTTCGAACCTCAAATAGTAAAGAAAAGAGAAACTATTTTGGCCGACAACCTTGCCCCTCAAATAATCGGTTTATATGGACGGGGAGTGGGTTTTCGGGATATTTCGAGCCATATTAAAGAAATGTACGATGTTGAGGTGTCTACTACTACATTAAGTGAAATTACAGACAGGGTCATCCCTCAGGTAAAAGAATGGCAAAACAGGCCTTTGGACGACCTCTATCCAATTGTTTGGTTAGATGCAATGCACTATAAAGTCCGTGATGGTGGCAAAGTTGTTTCACGGGCGGTATACAACATTTTGGCACTTAACAAAGAGGGTAAAAAAGAGCTTATTGGGATGTATATTTCAGAAAGCGAAGGTGCTAATTTTTGGCTTTCTGTATTGACAGATTTAAAAAGCCGAGGTGTAAAAGATATTTTAATTGCATGCACTGACAACCTAAAAGGTTTCTCAGAAGCAATATTGAGCATCTTTCCAAAAACAGAGATACAAAAATGTATCATCCATCAAGTTCGTAACTCTTTAAAATACATTGCCTCGAAAGACCAAAAAGCTTTTATGAAAGATTTGAAAAAAGTTTACCAGTCACCAACAAAAGATGGTGCTGAAACCGAATTATTAAACCTTGAAGAGGCTTGGGGTAAGAAATACCCAATTGTGTTGAAATCATGGCACGACAACTGGGAAGAGCTGACTACTTATTTTCAGTATGATGAGCACATCCGAAAAATAATTTATACAACAAATACGGTTGAAGGTTTTCACCGTCAGATCAGAAAAGTTACAAAAACCAAGGGGGCTTTTACAAGTGATATGGCCTTGTTGAAATTAATCTATCTGGCCACGCAGAATATCTCAAAAAAATGGACCCAACCTGTCCATAATTGGGGGTTGACCATTCAACAATTTTGTATCAAATTTGGCGACAGGATGAAGTTAGATTTATAAGACCAATGTCTAAAAACAAAAATAAGCAGATTACAGAACCCGTCAAGGGTATATGAACGGCTTCGTGCCTCAGCCGCCCTTGACAGAACCTGAAATCTACTTGTAAAAGTTTTTAAAAATTGGTCAATCGAAAAAAAATGAATTTATTTGTGAAATAATATCAGACAGAGTTCAGCTTACATATCCTATTTTTAAGAAAGGATAAGCTCTTTTTTAAACTTTTCCTGATATTCTGGGTTTTCTATCATCGTTTTCATGCTATCAGGAAAATTCTTGACATACCAAAATGTAAACTCACTCACATCAATTTTGTCATTAAGTAAGTTCATTCTTTTTTGCTGCCACTCTTCTTTTAGATTAGTGTTATCTAGTAACTCTTTAATCTTATTTAAAACACCGTTTGATGAGGTGAAATGATAAAGTAAACCATACTCTTGTTGCTCGTCTATTGTTTCGGCAATCATTGAGTTAATGTACACTGCCGGGGTACCTAACATTGCACATTCCGAAGCCATTGTTGCACCTTCTCCTACAAAAAAATGAGCAAAAGCAAGGGCATCATGCATCTTATCTGCCGGAATTTTAATTTTATATTTTAACAATGAATCTGGTAACGCAGCTTCAGAACTAATAAATACATTTCCGTGTTGTGATAGAAGCGTTACAATTTCTTCTTTGTCTGAATCTTTGAGTCCTTTTTGTCCAACATCGTGACTTGCTCCCCATGATACAAATCTTAAAATGAAATATTTCTCACCCTCACTTATACCTAAAAAATTAAAAATGTCTTTATTGGGCTTGAAGTAGTTGGGATGCAAGTAAGCAATTTCATGAAAACCCTTATATCTAATTTGTATGTCTCCATAATTTTGTTTGAAGGCTTCTGTAGTAAAAATGGTATGAGCAAAAGGTTTATATAGTCTAATTTGCTCCATATTACCAGTATCTTCAAAACTTATGTATTTTCTTCTAAGAAGAAACGAAACCCACGATGCTGGTACAGAACCATGACTTAGAAATACATCTGCCCTGAAAAACAGTGAAATCCAAAATAGCCTGAATACATGATAAAATAGACTGAAAATTTTGCCTGTTTTGCCAGTATAATGTTTTCCAAGACATTTATAGTTAAGTTGGTCTGCTTTTAGAAGATCTAATGTAACTTCTTTATCTTTAGCTGTAAATAAAACTTTCCACCCTTCTTTTGCCGCCATTTTTGCAAAATTTTTAAATAAATGGACATGTCCAGGGTGGTTAACGTCTATAATTACATTCATTCTTTCCAGTTGTTTTCTAAATCATTATAAATTTCGCCCATGGTTGCAAAATGAGCATTTCTTCTTTTACACTCTTCAATAATTTTGATGTACGATGAGCGATATTCTGGCAGTTCTTTTTCATTAAAAGCTCTTTGGTGCCAGTTAATTACAAAAATACCATCGTTTTCCTCAACAATATCCAGAATCTCCAGAACTTTTTCCCATCTGTTTTGAGTTGGAATGTATTCAGTATCCATTACAATTAATGGAATTTCAGTAAAATAGTCATTGTAGGGTTTAAACGGTCGAATTTTATTTTCCTTAAAACCAATTGCATTGTTTAGGCCCCAGGTTGAATCATATTTAAAACCACATGCCCGTTGAATATTCCATGTGTTTTCGTCCCAGTTCAAATAATGCTGACGACTTCCAACTATTTCATGGCCAACAATATTCTCAATGTTTTGTTTCTCCTTTCTTAATAATGATTCATCCTTATAAGATAAATAAGAACCATGAACGCCAATTTCCCAGCCATTTTTATCAAGAAATTTAACAGCATCCTGAAGTCTTTTATTACTTATTTTGTATCGACCAAGGGAAAGTTGCCAGTTACTTTTATCGAAAAGTTTAAATGGCAGGGTTTCATCAAGAATAAAGAAGGTGGAGCGTACACCAAAATCCTCTTCTATTTTGATGATGTCAGGAAAATTCCAGTAAGGCTCTGGGTAAAAGCAAGATGCATAATGATAAAGTGCTGTTTTAACATCTCCTTTTAGCAATGCCTTAATTGGATACGTGAAATATTGATAATGCTTTTTAATTCTGTCAACATCGTGACTAAGAGCTACTTTTAGCATTTTCTGAAAAAGTTAACTGATTAGATAGTTATGAGTTCTGGTTATTTTCCTTGCACAGGTTTAGCAATGATTGTTTTTCCTGCATAAACCTGGTCTTTTAGATTCAGTTCTACCTGGTAGTTAATAGGTATAATAACATCTACTTGTGAACCAAACTTAATCATACCAAACCAATCACCTCTTTTAATCGATTCTCCTTCTTTAAAATAAGTTTCAATTCTCCTTACCTTTTTTGAAGCAATCTGAACAACTCCTACCTGAAACTCACCATTATCTATTACAATTGTGTTTCTTTCGTTTTCAAGTTCGGCTTTACCATCTTTGAGGGAAAGATATTTTCCGTCGAAGTGTTTGTTTATCACTACTTTACCCCCGATTGGTGCCGCGTTTTTATGCACATCAAACGGAGTCATGTTTATACCAATTAACCAGCAAGGGGTATTTAATATATCAGTATTTGTTAGTTCCGAAAGCTTAGATACTTCATAATTCTTAATTGAAAATGGAATGTCTTTAGCTTCAATTCTTTTAATATATATAACATTGCCATCAGCAGGTGATATGATTTCATCTGGTAAAGCTTTTGTCTTTCTATTTGGTACCCGATAAAATCTTACCAAAACATTTAAAACTAAAGTTGTTGGTACTGTTGCAATATTTAAAACTAATGCATGAAACTGATTGTTTAAATAAGAATGGTTAAACAGGTAAGTAATAATAGTTGCAGCAATTGCAACGATTAAATTGTCTATAAATAAGTATTTTAGTTCTACTTTAGCTTTGTAATTTAAGTATAGAAAAAGTAGTGTACTTATTAATAATGATTCTAAGAAAAGAAAAAATGCAAACATAATTTTAGTTTATTTTGTTAGTATTCGTTATCTGGTAAAATATAAATAAGGTGATAAAAGTATATACATAATGGCAGGCCAGGGGTCTTTCCTGTCCCAGGTTGCATATTCTTTATTAATCTTTAATGATTTAAAATAATCTTTCATCTTCATTCTCCCTTTCATTACTTCGGAGAACATGATAAAAGTATCAGTTAGTTGCTCTATCCATCCAATGTTTTCAGTTGTATTTTTTTGCACAGTAACTTCCAAGCCATTGAAATCATCAATCAACATTTTTATCAGGTTGATTCCCACTTTATTAGCCATGGTATGCCATTTCCATGTTCGAGGATTTATTTCAATTAATTTAAAATCATTGATTTTGTCATCAAACATGAATTCTACCTCTGAAACCCCTGTGTAATTAAGTGATTTCAAAAATTTTGAAGCCAATTCATCAATCCTGTCAGATTGAACAGTGATAGCAAAGGTAGTTGCAACCCCAAAATCCATTGGTTTTTGACGTATTCTATTCGCTATAAAGCTCCCCTTTATTTCCCCTGTGCTTGCATATGATGCAAATGAATAAAGTTTTTCAGCACCACCAGAAAGCATTTCCTGAATAATAACTTCATCTTTGGGAATTATCTGGATTGCTTTCTCATAATTAACAAAAAGTTCCTCTTTGTTTGAACATTTAAAAACTTTTTTGCCAGCTTTCTTATAAAAATTATACATAACAGCTGGTTTCAAAATAACCGGATAGGTAAGTTTATCTTCAATCTGTTCAAGCTCTTCTAATGAATTTGGATAAAAACTTTCAGGAATTAAAAGTCCTGCCTGTTTTGCTGCTTCATAAGTTTTGCGTTTATTGAAGGCAAGTTCAGTTATTTTTCTCTCCGAAATTGAAAGCCGGTACTTTGTAGATAGCGTTTCAAAATTATCAGCTAAAAAACCTACCAGCATATCATTGGTAGGGAAAATTAAGATTTCTCTATTATTTGATTCTTTATTCAATAACAATTGAAGCAAATGATCCAAGTCCTTAAACCGGATAAATTTATCCAAAGTGTTAGAAAACCTTGCTACACTGATTGCTGACTGATTATAAAGGGTCACTCTGTGCCCTAATCTTTTTGCAATTCTGGAAATACCAAGTCCTTGTATGTGGTTTCCTAATATAACAATCTCTTTTATCATGCTTTTTTTACTAAAACTTTTTTAACCTGATTTTTAATTCCTTGCCATACTTTAATTTTTACCCATTCAGGAAATCTATCCGCCCAATTATGTGGATGAGTGCTTAGCATGATTTTTTCAGGAAGTACTTTATTATCAATGAGTTTTATAATATCTCTGCTTGAGTCTACTTCAATGTTAAAATCCGATTCAACTTTATCCCGAAGAGTAACCTTTTCATTGTTCCAGCTTCTGCTTGCATCGGTAATATAAAATACCTGGTTAAAATCCATGTCAAAATAAGGTTCAGCTATAATGTTGGATTCTTTGTAATTGTATGATTCCCAGAGTTTTCTGTTGTCCCATTTTGAGGCAGGACTGCCATGCATACACATTGTTTTTATAGGATAGAACTTTCGAAACATATCAAGATTTTTTTTGAATTGCTCAAAAGCTTTTTCTTTATTTCCGCCAGCTAATGCAAGATCTTCGTAATGATACCCAAGTTCATGATTTAATTCTAAAATTGATTTAATACAGCTTTCATCATAGCTTTCGTTAACAACTCTAAAATAGTAGCTGGCCTTAATGCCCATGTCTTTTTCAATCCGGGCCATTTTTACTCCATTTTTGGGAGCGCGGTCAACATCATGTCTTAATATTGCTACTTTCCCCTGAACCGGTGAGGTTGAAAATTCCTCGTATGTCTGGAACTGGTAACCATTCTTAGCTAAGTTTTCAAGTATTAGTTTATATGTTTTAAGTGTAAAGTCAAGATTCATGGTTCGTGAATTTTGGCCGAATTTAGTACTTAATTCTTAATCCATTTCATTTCTTTTAGAGGGAGACCTTAATTTTTGACCAAATTGTTATCATTCATGGCGAGTAATTACAAAAATCGTGTAAGAAAAAATCTACATATGAATGAGGCTCTGGTTCAAATTGGTTTGTGGAGGCCAAGTATAATTCTTCATTGTTCAGCCATTCAAAGGTTATACACTTTGAATTTTAATGTAAAAAAAATGAATAATTGTCAGGGAAATTTAATTGTAAATCAAAATAGAGTGCCTGGTATAAACAGAAGCGGTTCGAATGTTCGGTTTTTTCATATCTTACGCATCTCTAAAATTTACTGTAATGCTTTTGTATTGACTGATTACCGGGCTTTTTAGAAGGTTGTTTAGTAGTTTATTTGCAGTAAAACATATGAATGTAAATGTTGCGCATTTTTTAAGAAAATACTCTCAATTAAAAGCCTCGTTTATTAAGAATCAGGTCGAAAACCACATTCTGGCTAATCCATTTGTTGTTTATAAAATGAAGTTGCACAAGCGCGAGGGTGGATTTGCTGAGCTTGACAAAAACTGCGCAGAAGAACTCGATTTGTCATCAAACAGTAATATTTTAGGAAAGATCGGCCTGAAATTGTTTAAGGTAATTAATAATGAGGATGTAAAAAGCATACGCAGGTTTATTGAAGAAAAGAATGTTCAAGTGCTTCATTTTCATTATGGTACTGATGCTGGGATATACTTTCCATATTTGAGAGTAAACAAAATACCTTCGCTCGTTTCTTTTTATGGTTATGATTGTTCAGGATTTCCCAATTTGTTAGGTGGATATGGGAAATTATTTTTAAAAAAGCGAGTTTTTCCATTTGTTACCAAAGTGTTAGCCATGTCGCCAGATATGGAAAAGGATTTGGTTAAAATAGGATGTCCGTCAGAAAAGATCCTTGTTCATCACCATGGGAATGATGTTAAAGGTTTTTATTTAGATAGAAAGTATCTGAAAAAAGAAGAACCAACAAAATTTCTGATAGTTTCGGGATTGACCCCGCAGAAAGGACATTTGTTTTTATTAAAATCATTCAAACAAGCTTTAGAGGTAAATCCAAACATAAGATTAACAATTGTTGGCAGAGGCCCTTTGCGAAATAAAATAGTAAATTTTATTGCAAAAAATAAGCTTGAAGCATTTGTTGATTTTAGAGGAAGTGTTGTTTACAATTCTCAGGAGCATATAGATTACCTGAGAAATCATGATATTTTTATCCATCCAAGCATTACTGATGTGAATGGAGATAAAGAAGGAATCCCAGGAGCAATTATTGAGGCAATGTCTTCAGGATTACCTATTGTTTCAACCTACCACGCAGGAATTCCATACATAATCAAAAATAATGAAACCGGTCTTTTAGTGAATGAGTTTGATTATGAGGGGCTTACTGATGTAATTTTGAAAATTGCTGGAAATATTGAACTGCAAGAAAGTTTAGGAAAAGCAGGACAAAATTTTGCTTTGAAAGAACTTGACCTTTTTGAAAAAGAAAAGGAATTAGAAAAAATCTACTTCGAAATACTTAATAAATAAAGAAAATGTGTGGAATTGCCGGAATTTTAAATTTTAACGGTGAACAAGTGCATGAAAACCAGTTAAGGGTGATGATGCAAAAAATGAAACATCGTGGTCCTGATGATGATGGTGTTTTTATGGAAAAGAATATTGGATTGGGCTTTGTAAGGCTTAGCATTATTGATACTAGCCTGTCAGGACATCAACCTATGCACGATGAAAATAAGAGATTTGTAATAGTTTTTAATGGAGAAATCTATAATTATATTGAGATTCGTGAAGTATTAAGGACTAAAGGCTATCATTTCAAATCAGGAACAGACACTGAAGTTTTGTTGTATTCATATGTTGAGTGGGGTGCGGCTTGTCTGGACAAGCTGATTGGGATGTTTGCATTTGCAATCTATAACCGGGTTGAGAAAACCCTTTTTATTGCAAGGGATCATTTTGGAGTGAAACCTTTTTACTACTTTGTTGATGACAACAAATTTGTTTTTGCATCAGAAATCACTCCAATTTTGAGTGCGCTGGAACAAAAACCCTCTGCAAATAATCAAATAATTTTTGATTACCTGGCATTTAACAGAACAGATCAAACAGAATATACTTTTTACAATGGCATTAAGAAATTATTACATGGTAATTACTGTTTAATTGATCTGCGTAAAGCTTCTGATAATAAGGTGCTTAATATTATGAAATGGTATAATTTAGGTCAGCGGGTAAGCAATACAACCGGATTTAGTTCCCCTGAAGAATACAGGGAATTGTTTTCTTCGGCAGTAAAATTGCAGCTAAGAAGTGATGTTCCGGTAGGCGTATCATTGAGTGGAGGTCTTGATTCTTCCAGCATTGTTTCAGTGTTGTTAAAGGATTATAAAAAGTTTGATTTGCATACATTTTCAGCAGTATATGGAAAAGGACAAGTTGGCGATGAGTCTGATTTCATTGAGGAATTTAGGCCGCAACTGACGAATATGAAGTTTATTACGCCCAATGCTGATACTTTATTTGTTGATAAGGATGCTTTTATCAGGGCGCATGCAGAACCTATTCCGTCGGTGAGACCATATGCTCAATTTAAAGTAATGGAACTTGCCAAACAGAATGTTGTGGTTACTCTTGATGGCCAGGGAGCTGATGAGCAGTTGGGTGGTTACCATTATTTCTTCGGCTTCTATTTTAGAGAGTTGCTTAGAAATGGGAAAATTCCCCTGTTAACCTACGAAATTTTGAGTTATTTGATTAATCATCGCTCTATGTATGGTTTAAAAACGTTTGCTTTTTTCCATTTACCTCAGAGTCTTCAGGTAAAAACAAGGGTTGCCGAACATGGTTATATAAATAACAATTTTTTAAGAGAGTACGGTGCCAAAAATAATGTTACGAATAACATTTATGCTTCGCGTTCGCTTATGAAATCTTTCCAGGATCATTTCGAATTTAAAATGGAGCATCTATTGAAGTGGGAGGATTTGAATTCGATGTGGTTTTCGCTTGAGTCCAGAGTTCCATTTCTAGATCACAGATTGGTTGAGAAAACATTAGCATTAAAGCCTCAGCAAATTATTAGGAAAGGAATGAATAAATATATCCTTCGCAGAGCTTTAAAAGGTACATTGCCAGAAAAAATCAGACACCGAAAAGATAAGGTTGGGTTTGATAATCCGGCAGATGACTGGTTTAGAGAGCCCAAGTTCCAAAAATATCTTAATGATATTTTTGAGAATGGCTATTATTTTAAGAATGGTATCATGAACAAAGAACGGGCAAAGAAACGGTATCGTCTGCATTTAGAGCGAAAAATTAATTGCCACATGGAGATTTGGAAGTGGATAAATCTTAACAAATGGCATGAAATGTTCTTTAAGTTTGTGGGGTTACTGATTCCTTTTATGGAAACACCAGTAGTTTGATCTTTGAATTATAATTTACCAGGTGATAACACCTGGCTGGTGCATTAGGTTGAAGAAAGAAGTCAGAAAAGAAACAGCTTGAGGTTGAAAATCCTTGTTGCTTCTGTCTTTCATCTTCGTGCTTTAAGCATTGTTGTTCAGCCAATCAGTATATTCCCCCATGGTTGTGATAAAGATTTCATCTTTTTTTTGAGAAATGTATTCCAAAACTGATGGCATAATATCGGTGACAAATTGTGAATTCACCGAAGGATGGAACCAAAAATGGCAGTTAGTTTTATTTTTAATGGCCCGGTCGATTATTTTTTTGTATCTGTAAATCTGGTAGTTGGTTGACCATGTTTGTCGAATATTAAACTCTCCGGTACTTTGATGCTCCCAAAGTCCATTGTTATGTTTTATTGGGAATCCAAGAGTGTTTCTGTAATTTGTTCTGTATGAAGTGAATCCAAACTCTGGCAAAAGATCAAAGTTGCCAAAAGTATGCCCTGGAAATACAAAAGATTTGAGCTTCAGTTTGTAAGGTTCAGCCACTTTTAAGCATTCATTCAATTCAGACCTAAATACTGAAGGAGAACAAACACTAGCCCTGCAATCAATATGCGAAAATGTATGGCTTCCTATTTCGTGATTTACTTTTGAGTTGATGATGCTTTTTATAAGGTCAGGGGCGTACCATTCAGGATCTTTTTGGTAATCACTGCATGGGTCATCTTTAAACCAGTCTCCGCTGTCAAACTTCCAGAACGGACTTTCGAAATGCCCTGGCTTTTCCAAATTCTCATGAGCCTTTCCATTTTCATGAGTGCAGGATTCTAAAAACAAATGCCCTACTGTTGCCCAGGTAATTGGAACATTGTACTTTTCGCATAACTTTAGAATGTTTGGAATATTTTTTCTAGCTCTCTGAGCCCGAAATTTTGCATTGGCAACAGGATCCTTTTGATTTTTCGAAAATCGAAAGGCCCAGGCCAGTTCAAAATCTGCTGAGATTATCAAAACGGCTTTGTAAGATTTTGGTATATAATTGGTTGATTTACTTTTTTTTTCAATTGTTGGATTTCGGCCCAACTCAAAACTAATCTTGCTAAGTTGTGATTTAAGTGGAAACTTGGTGCTTTTTAGTTTTTCTATCTGAAGAAATTCCATAATTTTAAAATTAAAGCTGTTTGATGAAACGAGTTTATCTTAAGGCTTTTTGATAGACAGATACATAATTTTCTGCTATGTTGTTCCACGAAAATTCCCCTGAATCACCTTGTGCATCAATATTTTTACTCATTTGACCCAATAATTTAGCATCAAGCAATAATAACTTTACTTTTTCGTAAATTGCTTCAGAATCTTTTGTCGGAACCAAAAAGCCATTTAATCCATTGATGATTACATCTTTAAATCCTCCTGTTTCTGTTGCAATAACAGGTTTGTTAAATGTAAATGCTGTCATTGCAACGCCTGATTGAGTGGCATCGATATATGGGCAAATTACAATTTTACAACCTTTTATAAGTGCAACTAGTTCATCGCTTTGCAGAAATTTATTGATGATTGTAAACGCCGGATCTTCAGATACTGAGGTCGTGTCAAAATAGAACTCTCCGCTACCTGCAATAATTGCTTTTATGTTGATAAAATCTTTTTTTAGCTTGTTCACAGCTTCAATAAAGTACTCAATCCCTTTGTAAGGCGAAATTCTTCCAAAAAAAAGCACATCACATTCAGGAAGGTTTAAATGTTCTGTATTGTATTGCTTATAGATTTCTAATTTGCCAAAAGGGATGAAATGTAACGTTTTTTTATTTTTCGGAGAATTATTAATAACCCATTCATAATCAGTTCTATTCTGAATAATTACATGACTTTTGGATTTGATTATTATTGAGTTAAATTTCCTGGCCAATACGTTTTTTGCTCTTTCCCCTGTATGGTTCTCAAGATCATGAATGGTGTATACAAACCTTTTAAAAGGAAGGAAAAATCTAATCTGAAAAATATTTAAGTTTTTCCCGTTAAAGTGAACTACATCATATTTTTTTAACAGAATTGAAAATTCAGCCGATAATCTCCAGTTATTTAAAGATTTAATTTTGAGGTTCTTGTATAAAAAAAGCTTCAGTTTAAAATTATCTCCTGTATATGCTTTTACTTCATCAGAAAAGGCTTTTTGGCAAGTCAATTCATCTTGCAGACCACTTGTTACAGGTAAATTCTCAAAATCAAGAACATTGTTTTTTCGCATATCAAGCGAAAAAGCAAAAATTAGATCAATATCGACTATTTTGGATAATGCTTTAGCCATGGGAATGGCACTGTCTGCATGACCAAAGCTAACAAGTGCTATTTTCATAGATCAAGATCATGAGAAATAAGGTTCTAGAATGAATAAAAAGCTTAGACTAAAATTGACTAAATCCATTTCATCATTTGGAGCTTTCTTTCAGAATTTTTCTCCAAATCATATTCCTTACCTGCAAAATCTAAAGCGTTATTTGCTAGGTCAGCCCTTAGTTTTTCGTTAAGAGATAGTTCTTCAACGGCTTTCACAATTTCTTCAACATTTTTTTCCTGAATCAATTTACCATCATAATTATTTATGCATATCTCTGGAATTCCAGATACATCCGTACTGACAATTGGTTTGCCGTAACTTATTGATTCCATAAGTACAACCGGGATGCCATCCATGTCGTACGGTACTGTTATTGATGGAAGAACAAATAAATCAATATCTGAGTAAAATTCAATTTTCTTTTCATCACGTATTCTACCCAGTATTTTAACTTCTTCGGAAAGATTGTTTTCAGTAACAAAATTGGTGATGAAATCCATGTCATCTCCACTACCTGCTATCCAAAGTTCGAATTTTCCTGGGTGGTTATCATTAAGGCTTTTAAAAGCATCCATTAAATATGGAATACCTTTTTTAGCCTCTAAATTAGACATAAATCCAAGTATAACTTTTTCGTATTTCTGCTTATTAACCTCGCCTGGTAATCTAACACCTAACCTTGAAAGTTTGACTTTTTCTTTTTTTGGACCAAATGTTTTTTGTACATATTTGATGTTGAAATCAGAAATACTAAAGGCTGATTCAGAATTGTTTACAAGTGATTTAAACCATTTGTTTTTAAAGTAAATATCATGAGCATGAAAGGTGAAATGATATTTAATTCCATAAGCTTTTTTCAAAAACCAGGCTAAAATAGCTGCTTGTGATGCAAATTGTGCATGGGTGCAATCCGCATTTTTAAGAATTTTTTTATCCAGTTTTAAAAACCAGCTTGCTGCCTCTAAAGTCCAGGTCAGATTGTATTTTCCTATTAACAAACCTGGATTTAATAAGATGGTTTTGATAATGAGTAATAATTCTTTTAGCTTAATTTTTGCATTAAAGGGTTTAATGTAGTAGTTGATACCGTTGCTTTTCAGCGTTTTTAAGTCTTCTTTATAAAACTTGCCTACTTTCCTGAAAAAAATGATCTCGAATTTGGAGTATTTTGAGAAACAAATTAATTCTTCCATCATCCATGGAGCCAGTTTTTTTACTAAATAGATCTTTTTAGGCGCTTCCATACTACTTGGTATTACAGGGTTATGTTATTGTGGTTCATCCAAATTTGTAGTGAACTTAATTGTGTGAAATCCTTTATGTGCTTAGTGTGTTCATTTTCAATATTTTGCTGGTTAAATAAGGATTCGTATTTTGTGAAAATCGCTTTTCTTTTTTGATAAAAATCCCATATCATTTCTTCGTTCCTGAATATGCCTATTTTCTTAATTTTACGTCGATAATAGAGAAATTGAAATATCAGAAAAGGAAGATATATCCTTCTTAACAAGTACTTTGGTTTATAGGCATGTGTTGAAATAATATTCGATAATTTTTTATTATTTCTATGGATTAAGTAAGCATAGAATTTATGGATTTTTAAATTTTCTAAAAGGCTTTTTTTCGTTTCCCAATTATAAACCCAAGGATATGGAGTTTTCATTAACAACTCTATAAACTCAATATCGAGGTAGGGGTGGAGGTTCTCAACAAACGGACGCTCGGTTTTTATTTCTTTCATAAAGTATTTGCAATTACCAATACCTGTAATAAAGAAAAAGAATTTCCGGGCCCCCTCATATTCATTTACAATGAAAGGATTGCTTTTTAAATCAACCAAAATTTGATCTTTATATTCATCAATTATTTCAGGTTTGAAAAAGTTTTCTTCTTTTGCTCTTTCTATGATTTTTTCAAAACATTCATCTACATTGTTGGTTAACAGTAAATCCCTGATATTTATATCAATATATCCTCCTAAGCTGGTTGGCCTTTTGATAAGTTCACTTCCAAAAAGACCTGTCAAAATTTGATCGTAAGTATTGAACAAATCTTTATAAACATAAACATAATTGGCCCGGTTCATTTCACTGGCACCGTCTCCTAGTGCTATGGCTATTTCAGCATCTTCATCAAAGCTTTTGGCATAGTTGCTATCCATCTTAAAAGCTCTGAAGTTTAAATCTAATTTCTTTGCAACCTTTTTAGCTAAACGTATATCATAACTCTCTTCAAGACCGTATGAATAAAAGAAGTTCTCATTAAGGCTTCCGTTTAATAGGGCCAGATTGGTTCTTGAATCATATCCACCCGTCAAAGCGAAAGCGGTTTTGTCAGGATTGCCAAGATAGAGTTTGAGATTTTTTTTCATTAGTTTCTCTATCTCTTTTATGCCATCGTATTGACTATAAACTGGTTCTGTATTAGCAAAGTTCTCAAAAATGTTCCAGTATTTCTCCTTGCTAATTCCTGTTTTGTCAGCTAAAAGGTATGTTGATGAAGATAATGTTTTTACATTTTTAATGAAAGATTCGTTAACTAAGTCAAAATCAAACAAGTAGTATTCTAAAATTGATTTAACGTTGGCTTTACCAAAATTTTCGGGAGAATAATGAGAAAAAGCACTTAGTGAACTTGAAACTAAAAGTTGATCGGTTGTGTAGGAATAATATATATTTTTTATATTGAACTTATCTGTGAAAACAATTACTTTGCACTTTTGCTTGTCAAAAATCAAAATAGAGAAGGACCCTTTAATATAATCATTAATTTTTCGATTATGCTCAAGGTATAGCATCGAAACTTCTTCGGCTGTAAGCCTTTTTGTTCCTATTTTTAATTCAGCATCAAGCCTTGTGAAAACATAGCCATAAATCAGGGTGATGTATTGATCGTTTTCAAATACCGAATCAGTATCGTCAAATTTGCTGATCCATAAAAACTTACTGTTGTTAAATTTAGTTTGGTAAGCTTTGTGGGGTAATTTTTTGTATACTTCCTGTTTTTCAAAAAAGTCATCAGAAAGTTTTGTTTCTTTTTCCTTAAAATTAATTTCTGCAAAAAAGTCGAACATAGTAGGTTTTTAAAATTGTTATTATAACTTTGGTTTATTGAACATTATCTGTCTTTAATTTTAGCAGCAGGCACGCCTACATTTACGGTGTAAGGCTCAATGTCTTTTGTGACAACAGAACCAGCCCCAACAATAGCTCCTTTCCCGATTCGAACACCTGGTAAAACAACCACATTTGCTCCCAGCCAAACATCGTCTTCAATAATCACATCTTTTTCATATGCAGGATAAGAACGAATGATATCATGTCCCTGAACATTGTATCGCGAGGCAATGATTTTGACACCTGGACCTGTTAAACAATCTCTTCCCATAATTACTTTTGCATTATCTCCTGCCCAAATTGTACAATATCTATTGATATTTGTTCTTGCCCCCAACTTTATATTTTCCGGATGATTAAACCTTGCTGTAGAACTTATTGGATTCGGTTTTTCAAGATCCATTACTCTTAACGCATAGGCATTTTCGACTGACAACTCAGCAATAAAATCAAAAGACTGCCTAAGAAAACTGATTGAAAAAATGTTTCTGAAAACACTGCCAAAGTATTTTAATTTACTCATTATTAGTATTTTATATTGAATGATTTTGATTTAACCAGTTTGTATATTCTCCCATTGTAGTTGGCCAGATTTCATCTCTCCTTTTATCAATATGTTCAAAAAGGGCAGGCATAATATCAGTTAAAAACTGATGAGGCATTGATGGATGAAACCAGAAATGGCAATTCGTTCCATTTTTAATAGCCCTGTCAACAATCTTTTTATATCGGTAAACATGATACTTCATAGACCAGTTAGGCCTGATATCAAATTCTACCGTACTTTTGTGTTCCCATAATTTATCGGGTCTCTGAACAGGATAACCCAATGTATTTACAAAATTACTTCGATAGGATGTAAATCCTAATTCAGCTAAATGATCAATATTGCCAATTGTATGACCCGGAAATACAAATGATTTTAAATCAATATTTTTTGTACTTGCCATTTTTTTGCATTCTTCCAGCTCCAATTTAAAAACCTCAGGTGTACAAACGCTTTCACGGCAATCGATGTGCGAAAATGTATGGCTGCCTATTTCATGATTTACTTTCGAATTGATTATCATATCAATCAAATCAGTAGCATACCACTCTGGATCTTCTTTGATGTTTGAGCAAGGGTCATCTTTAAACCAATCACCATTATCAAATTTCCAATAAGGACTTTCAAAATGATTTAGTCTTTCTAAATGTTTATGTGGTACTCCATTATCTTTAACACAAGAGTCCAGGAATAGGTGACCAACTGTAGCCCAGGTTATTGGAACATTGTACTTATCACATAGCTGGATAAGTCCTGGAAAGTTTTTACGCGCCAGTCTGGCTTTTTCTAAAGCATTGGCAACCGGATCTTTTTGTGTTTTGGTATATCTAAATGCCCAGGCTAATTCAAAATCAGCGGATATCATCAAAACCGATTTGTATGGCTTTGGGATTAAGTTTTTTGCATTTGCAATCTTTTCAACTTTTGGGTTTTTGCCAACTTCAAAACTTAATTTACTCAAATATGATTTCATTGGGAAACGCATTCCCTTTATTTTGTTGATTTGTAAAAATTCCATTTAATTTGTTTGTTTTAGGTACAAATGCTTTTGCGCAAACTAATTTTTTGAGGCAATGTTTAAATAAACTTCAACAAGCTTATCTAAATTACCTTTATAATTAAATTTTTCAGCAATTGTTTTTTTTGCTCCTTTTATTAATCTTTCTTTGAGTTCTTTGTCGTTTTTTATTAATTCAATTTTTTCTTTCAATTCGGCCACAATATTATCAGGGCTTACTAAAAAACCATTTTCATTATTTGTAATTATTTCAGATGATCCACCTATATCTGTTGCAACAGGAACTAATTCAGCAGCCATGTATTCGAGAACAGAATTAGACACACCTTCGCTATACTTAACTGTTGAACATAAAACACCTACTTTACATCTTTTTAAGTATTCTTCAACATTTGATATTGCTCCTAAAAATTTGAATTTTTCCTGGCTTCCGTTGGCTTGTTTTTTTACCATTTCCTCACAAGTAGCTTTGTGTTTGCCATCACCGGCATAATAAACTGTGTCAACTACTTTTTTATCAACGAGTTCAATTGCAGCATTGGTGAATGAGGTATGATCTTTATAATCATTAAAATTGGCAACTTTAATAATGCTAAAATCGTCACTGTTTTCATTTTCAGAAAACCTTGTTTGATCAACTGCATTGTAAATAACTATTCCATTTTTCACACCGTAGCTTTTTAGCCCTGCCAGTGAATTCGCTACAACCAGATCTGCTCTTTTCAGCATAGCTCTTTTTGCAGTATTTTGCCAGCCTTTTTCAGTTCCTGAATCTCTGATGGAGCCGTTTATAAATTTCACTTTTTTTAACAAGGATGGGAAATAAACGTAAAGCGATGACAAATAGTCCCAGGTGTGTACAATATTTGGTTTAAACTCTCTAAAACATCTCCATATTGAAAGAAATGGTTTGAACTTGTTCTTAGTTTTATCAAGCTCAACAAAATAATCAGAGAGTTCTTTTGCTTTTTCAGTATAAAAATGGTTTTTGTTGAAAGTTACAATCCCAATTTTAAATTGATTGCGATCAATTCCTTTCAAAATTTCGATAAACTGTCTCTCTTTTCCTCCAGGAAGCAGTCCGTCAATTACATAAAGAATATTTATTTTTTCGTTCTCCAACAGAAACTTGTTTTAATTATAGATTTTTATGTATTCGTCAGCAATTCTGTTCCATGCAAATTCGCCATCCTGACTTCCTGCCTTAATGTTTTTAGTAAACTTATCAATCATTCCAGGAGTATCAAGCATCAGCTTTAGTTTTTCATAGATTGAATCAGCATCCTTCGGTGGAACAAGGAAACCATTTTCGTTATCTTTAATCACATCTTTAAAACCTCCTACATTGGTGGCAATTACGGGCTTATCAAAAACGAAAGCTGTCATTGCAACACCTGACTGAGTGGCATCGGTATAAGGGCAAACCACTATTCTACTTGCTTTTATTAATTCTACCAACTCATCACTCTGGATAAATTTATTGATGATGGTGAATGAGTTATCCTGCTCAATATCAGAGGTATCAAAGTGAAATTTGCCACTTCCGGCAATCACTGCTTTGATATTAGGGTAATCACTTTTTAGCTTTTGAATTGCTTTTATAAAGTATTCAATTCCTTTGTAAGGAGATATACGTCCGAAAAATAAAATATCGTGTTCTGGAGCTTTAAAATCTTCGTTTTTATAATGTCTGTAAATTTCCAGAATCCCAAACGGAATAAAATGTATCTTTTGTTTTTTTGTAGGGTACATCTCAAGCACCTCATTATAATCAGATTTATTTTGGATTACAATAGGGCTTTTCGATTTTATGATGTACTTGTTTAAGTTTCTTCCAACTACGTTTTTGGCCTGCTCACCAGTATGATTTTCTAAATCGTGAATGGTGAAAACAAACTTTTTAAATGGCATGAACATTTTTAGTTGTAAAATGGACATGTTTTTGCCATTAAAATGAACCACATCAAACTTCCTGAGAATTTTTGCAAACTTTCTTGAAAGTTCCCAATTTGCAGGAGATTTTAGTTTTAAGTTTTTATAGATAAACAGATGCACAGGAAATTGCCCATTCACATATTCCTTTACCTCTTTTGAAAATGATTTTTCTGTTGTTGCTTTATCCTGTAAGCCTGTTGTTACACTAACATCTTCAAAATCAATAACATTGTTTTTTCGTTTATTCAAAGAAAAGGTGAAAAATAATTCCACCTCAGCTTTTTCTGCAATCCATTTTGCCATTGGAATGGCACTATCCGCATGTCCGAAACTAACTATTGCAACTTTCATAAAACTTTCATTTGGAAGTATTTGTTCATTTTGTTGTAAACGAACTCAGGACTAAGCGTATTCATACAGTTTTTTACAAAATCGCAGGTTGATTTATAACAAGCAATGCACTCAAGTTCTTTGTTGTAAATTACTTCTCCATCACCAAATACTTCAAGTTCCCACGGAGATGTTGGCCCAACTAATACAATTGTGGTTTTGTTAAGCGCTATGCTTAAGTGCATTCCTAAACTATCAGAAGTGAAAAATACATCACAAAGATTAATCAAGGCTGCAAACTCTTTGATTGAGTTTTTACATCCCGTATCAATAATTAAATCCGGAATTTGCTCCTGGATTTTTTTATTCATCTCTATTTCTTCAGGGCCTCCAAAGAGCAAGATTCCATAATTTGGATGTTTTTGCTTAATTATCTTTATAAGTTCAATATAGCTTTCGAATATCCACTTTTTTAGTTCCCAACGACTTCCTCCACCAGTATTTATGCCAATAACCTTCTTAAATTGTTTTAGATTGGTTTCAGTATTCAGTTTTTCTGCAAATGCAATACTTTTTTCATCTAATTCAAACTGGGGCTTTTCAACCTCGGTGGCAAGCCTACATATTTTATAGGTGTGTTTCTGGTAGGTAATTCTGTTTTCTTTTTTAATATCATCGTTAACGCCCATTAACCACCATTGGTGTGCTTCCTGGTTCGCAGGGACAACTTTTCCATCTTTGTTTACGATAAATCCGAACTGTTCTTTGCAGTTCGACAATGTTAAAATAGAGGCACTTTGAGGATCTGCATCCAGACAAATGCCAACATCAAACGATTCAGTTAATAAATACTGAGTGAAATTATCTTCGATTGCTAATTTCCTGTTAATAAAAGGGTTGCCTTCTAATAAAAGAAAAGCATTTTTTTTAGTTACCCAGGTAATTTCAGAAACAGGATATTTCTTTTTCAATGCAGGTAGAATTGATGTTGTGCGCAATACATCGCCTAAAGCATCAAGCTTTACAATTAGGATACGTATTCCAACAGGATCATAATCCTGGCAATTTTCGCAAATTCTGCCATCATTCTTATGAAATTTACAGGGTTTGTAAGCTAAGTAATATTTGCAATCAGTTTTAACTTGCATTTTAATTCAATTTGGGTTTTAATTCGTTTGTCTGTATTTTAATAAAAAATGCCTGTACTTATCTTTTAAATCAGGAAACTTTGTTTCCCATTTTGAGCAAATCTCATCATACACTTCTTTGTTATGCACTTTTTTTCCGATATAAAAATCAGCAAGGCTCTTCGAAAAGTTCGATTTGAATTTGAAAAGAGGGTCATTTAAATCACTCGTGTTTCCTCCTCCAAAATGGAAATATTTTGCTCCATGTTCTTTTGCAATTTCAATTGCTTCGTCTAATATCAGATTATTTGCTGCTAACTTTGAAAATTCACGCACTCTGCCTGAAAGATGGTAATGCGCATATTCTCCATGCAGCATTAATAACATTGCACATATTTTTTGTCCTTGATAATCAGCAACTAATAATATTTGCTTATTGTTTAAGAACGAGTTGAAGTTTAAAGCATAATCCTCATTAAAAAAGTAATAAGGTGCTGCACCTACCTCCTTCATTGTGCTTAGGTAAATATCATAAAACAGCTGATAATCAGATTCACTTGAAACTCTTTCTATTTTAATTCCATTTTTTAAAGCTTTACGAATCATATTTCGGTTGTTCCCGGAATAGCTTTCTTTCCATCGTGTTTCTTTATCTGCTCCAAGTTCCAGCCAAACAGTTTTCCTGTCTTTTATTACGGTCAGGTGTTTATTAGAAAACTCGAAGTTTTCTAGCAAAGGATGAAATCTTGTAAATTCGGCAATTATATTTTCCTGTGAACAGAAATTATCAAATGCTTCATGAAATCCGTTTACAAAATCAATTTGGTATGAGCTGCTAATAACACCATTGTAACCATAAGCCCCCTGGATATCAAAAAAATCCTCACTCAGGTTAAATTCATCTTTATTAATTCTGTTCCTAAGAAAGGGATATAGAGCTAGTTCTCCGTTATTATTGTAAACAAAACAAAATGGTTCACCATCACCATACTTTTTGTAAATTTTATAATAATTAGGATGAAAATAAATATCTTGTTGTTTTACAGGGAGTTGACTAAGATAGTTCTCCCATTTTATACTATCATTTAAGGTTAGTATTTCCCAACTCATTTTATACCCGTATATTCTGATGCTAATAAAGATGCAATTATAACATTATGGAATTTGCCAAGTTTGTAAACTTCTTCTCGTAATAACATTTCTTTCACGAAACCAAATTTTCTAAGGCTAATTTCAGTAACACGATGAGTTTCCAAATAGCCTGTACTTATTTTGTTTAATCCCAACTCATGAAATCCATAATTGAAAACCTGCTCTATTGCGTCTAATGACAATTTTTTGTTTTGATACTCCCTGTCAATGGTCATTCCTCCAATGTAGGCTTTTCTGTTTCTTAAATCAATGTTTATTAATGATGTAAAACCAATCATGTTATCATTTTCTTTTAGGCAAACAGACCAATAAACAGCCTTGCTATCGTCAAGCATCAGGTTTTTTGCCCAAACTTTATCTCTTTCAAGTGAGATGAAAAACTTATTTGCCATTGTGCTGGAAAATACCTTTTCATCATTATGATATTGGTTAATCTTTTCAATGTCTTCTGGTTCTACAGCTCTTAGGTATGTTTGGTATTCGTTCATCATAGTTCTAGTTTTTGGCGGTGTTAGATTGTTCTTCTTTCATTTCGTCATATTCACGTTTTAATAACGAAACAGTTACAACATTATGAAACTGATTATTTTTAAAAACTTCCTGCCTTGTTACGCCTTCCTTTGTCCATCCCATTTTACTGAATATCTTATCAGTAACTTCATGAGAGTCAAGATAATCAGTGTAAAACCTGTTTAACCCCAATTCATCAAAAGCAAACTTAATAATAAGTGCATTTGCTGCTAGGGCATAGCCTTTCTTCCAATGTTCCTTACCAATCGTCATACCGCCCCAATAGGCACTCTTATTTCTCCAATTGATTCTTCTTATACTGGAATAACCAACCATTTCGTTTGTTTCTTTATCACAAACGGCAAAATACATTTCTACCCTGTCATTATGGATTTTTTCCTCAACCCAGGCTTTTTCCCGAACACTTGATACGAAAATTTTATGATTTCCAAGCAACTCGGTCATCTCCGGATCATTTCGCCATTTGTTTATTAATTTGTAATCATCTAATTCAAAAGCTCTTAAGTAAACTGATTCGTTATTTTTAAACATTTTTAGTTGGTTTATGATATTTTTCTAACACTACTAGGAATATTTACTACACGGTCTTCAAACCATTCTGCATTTTCGAGCGAGCCACACTGTGCATTTCTGTACATTGCAGACTTGTTCATTAATTGCCAAATTGGCCTGGTCATTACTTTGTTACTGTTTGTGAATTCTAAAAATGCATCTCGTTCGGCTCTGTCCTTCAACACAATTGCTTGCAGCCAATAGTTTGCTGATGTGTTTTCTGGTTCACTAAATAGTTGAATGTCTGTATTTTGAAAGAAGTCTTGATATTTTTCAAATAATTCTTTCTTATCAGCAATAAATTTGTCAAACATTTCAAGCTGGGCGCAACCTAAAGCAGCATTAAGGTTAGGCATTCGATAATTATAGGCAACCAAATCATGAACATAATCCCATTTATGTGGAATTTTTCCGGTTGTTGTGATATGCTTTGCTTTCTTTGCTATGGCTTCATTATCAGTAATTATCATTCCACCACCACCTGTGGTCATTGTTTTATTACCATTGAAGCTTAAGATGCCCAAAAGTCCAAAGATGCCAGTGTGTTTTCCTTTAAAAGTGCTACCCAGACTTTCTGCTGAATCTTCAATAAGTGTAAGGTTAAACTTATCACAAACCGATTTTATTTCATCTATTTTCACAGGAAAACCAAAAGTGTGCATGGGAACACAGGCTTTAATAATCCTTCCGGATTTTTTATTGTAACAATTGCCATCGTCTCTCACTTCACCAAACTCTGTCAGAAATTCTTCAAGCTTTGCTGGTGACATTCCCATCGTTTCTTTATCTACATCAATAAAAACAGGATGTGCATTACAATAGTTAATTGCATTTGCAGTAGCAACAAATGTAACAGGCTGGGTGATTACCTCGGTGTTTTCTTTAACGCCTGCCAATAACAGTGCAATATGCAAAGCAGCAGTACCATTTACTGTGGCAACTGCATATTTTGCACCTGTATATTCAGCAATCATTTCTTCAAACTTGTCTACATATTTTCCAACACTTGAAACAAATGTTGAGTCAATACAATCAGCAACATATTTCTTTTCATTACCCCAAAATCTCGGTTCGTGTAAAGGGATAAATTCTTCGGTTTGAAAAACTTTTCGAACATAATTTACGAATTCTTGCATAGTGTTTGATTTTCAGGTTGTTGCTGATTAAATGTTCTTGTATTTTGCTTCATCAGGATCATTCAAAAAACCCTCTTTTACAATTTTTATAACCTGCTTAACTCCGTCAGGAACTGTCATAGAGATTTTATAATTCAATTGATTTGCTATTTTGTCAAAATTCACTCTATAATCTCTTGGATCTTCGTTTTTCTGAACATATTTAATCTTTGCCTCCGGTAATTCTTTTTGAATTTCTGCCACAATCATTTGTTTTTGATAATTTTCATTTGTATCTCCAACATTGAAAACTTCAAATGCTACCTTTTCCTCCTCAGCTTCAAGCACTGTTAAGACTCCTCTGGCTAAATCCAGGACATGGCAATAAGGCCTCCAGAATTGTTCTCCGAATATTACAAGTTCTCTTCCAAGAGCTAGTTCTTTTGTAAACTCATTTACAGTTAAATCAAAACGAATTCTGGGTGATAGGCCATAAACTGTTGAAAATCTTAGATTTGTTGGTTTACAAACATTGTTCCTGTCTTGTTCTAACAAAAATGTCTCAGTAGCAACTTTAGTTTCTGCATATAAAGAAACTGGTGCTAGTTCTGACTCTTCGTTTACAAAAGCTTCAGGGTCTTTCATTTTTCCATAGTTGCTACAAGTAGAAGCAAATACAAACTTTTTCACCCCATTTTTATTAGCAATTTGATAAAAGTTCTTTGATGCTTCAAGGTTGGTTGCTCTTGCTAAATCCGGTTCCTTTGCACAAGCAGGGTCTCCAACAATTGCTGCTAAATGAGCAATATAATCTACTCCCTGAACAGCTTTTTCAAGATCCTCATTGTTGCGGGTATCACCTTTATAAAACTCAAAGTTTTCATCATTAAGTAAGTCAACAATTGCCTCGCCACCAAATCGTAGGTTATCAATTACCCTTACTTTGTATCCCGATTGTAATAATAATCGAACAAGAACACTACCTATATAACCTGCACCACCGCTAACTAGAACTTTTTTCATATATCATTTTATTAAAATTGTTTATGTTATTTTATTTTGAAACCAGGATTAGTAATTTCTCTAACAAATTACTTCTGTTTCTTTTGCTCTTCAAAATATTTTTGATAATTCTCCTGAGCCTTTTTGTAATCGTCCTCCATTCCTATGTCAAGCCAATATTCAAACATTTCATATTTTGCAACAGGCTTTTTTTGATCCAGCATGTTATTTATTAAGGTGTCCATTCCAAAGTATTCATTTTCAGGGACTAAGTTGAAGATGCCTGGTTTCATTATGTAAATACCAGCGAGAATCTTAGTTACAATATCCTTTTTTTCTTCAATTCCTGTAACAAAATCACCTTCATAAAAAATGTTTCCAAATCTAAATGGTGTAACAAACATTTTGATGGATACAATTAAGTCAGATGGATTCTTAATTGAGAAATTATAGAGCTTCGTAAAATCCATATCAGTTAAAATGTCACCATTCATAACTAAAAATGGTTCTGTAAGGTGCTCTTTTAGTAAGGTTAATGGCCCCACAGTACCTAAAGGTTTTTCTTCTTTGCTAATGCTTAGCTTAACGCCGTATTGCGAACCATCGCCAAAGAAATTTTCGATGTATTGTGACTTATAATTAGTTGCCAGAAAAATTTCATCGAACCCATGCTTTTTCAAATGTTCAATTTGAATTTCCAATACTGATTTTTCACCAATTGGTAATAATGGTTTTGGAATTATTTGAGTGAATGGCCTTAATCTTGAGCCAAGACCACCAGCTAAAATTACTGCTTTCATAACGTTGCGGTTTGTAAATTTTTATAAATGTTATAATAATATTTTGAAATAATCTCCCAATTGCCAAAGTCCTGAAGCTCTTTTAAACCTGGAACTGATATCTGTTCACCATCCATAAAAGCATCCAAAGCTTCAACCCATTTGTCATAATCTGTAGTAGGTATGAGTTTTCCATAACCTCGGTCTTCAAAAAACTCCCACGCCAGTCCGGTTTTTGTTAAAATTGAAGGCACTTCCATAAATGATGCCTGGAATGGTGTAGAGGGGCCTAAGTCCTGCTCAGATGTTGAAAGTATTACATCAGCTGCCTGGAAATAATCTTTTAAAATGCCATAATCAACATAACCAATAAAGATGATCTTTTCCTTAAGGTTATATTGTTCTACCAGCTTATTCAAATATTCCTCATATTTTGGTGTCCCTCTGCCTGAAACATAACAAATAAAATTTTGATTTTTAACTTTTGCCAAAGCTTCAATCATCTTATCTATTTGCTTAACAGGTATTAATCTTGACGATGAAAAAATAATTTTTTTATCCTGGGGAATATTTAATGCTTCCTTGGCTTCTTCTTTACTTTTGTTTCTTGTCCATTGAGTAAAGTCACTGCCAAAATTTGCATGGTTCCTGTAAAATACTTTTGTTCCGAATTTTTTTTCAAAAAAGTCAAGACCTTCTCTAACACCAGGTATGAGGAACTTCAACATTCTGTAGTATCTGTAAAGTTCCCATTTTTTCTTGTATGCATTAGCAAGCTTTGCTGGGTGAAGGGTTTTTGGTATATCAAAAATTGCACTACTGTTTGTAAAAAACTGACCTACAATAGGTATTCTTTTATGGTATTTTTTCAGAATCGGAATATTAATGAACCTTAGTCCCGCATTTACATGTAATACAAGTGGTTGCCCGGTTTTAACCTGTTTCTCTAGTTCAACCATTAAGGTTTCAGAATAAATATCCGTTACCTTATGAAGACCATGAATGTATTCCTTGTCAGTTGCAGGGAACAATTTGTGAACAAGGCCTGTCTCAAATGTATATTCGTAAATTCTATCAGCACGTTGATCGGGTTGCCAGACTTCATATTCAATATCATCAGCAACCGACAAGGTATTGTTTCCAATAATGTCGTGCCATTCATATCCCCATATGCCAACCCAGCTGCCATCCGGAGTGTCCCAGTTTATTTTGGGTCTGGGTCTGTCTCTGTGACCTTCATAAGCCGGAGCGTGATTGACAATATTTATAACTTTTAACTTCATTTTTTTCCTTTAATTTCCCCAGATACATAATTTTTCATTGCCTTGATATTGAATAGTCCCAATACCTGCATTACATCGCTTTTATTCATCCATTTAAATAAAACAAAACTGGTATAAGTAAAAACTAAATAAATAGGAAGGAACAAAAGGCGTAACATTCCGGTTTCGGAGAAATAGTTGCTAAAAACAAACCAACAAAGCAGGTAGTTCAAGATGCCATAAACAATAAACTTAATAGCCATTTTGTTATCAATGACCTTTGTAGCTCTTGTTGAAAAATACCTGTACACAATTCCAAGTAATATGTTGGTTATCAGAAGGCTCCATGCAACGCCAACTGGTCCAAGATTAAGCCCTTTTTCACTCAAAAAGAAGACCAGTATTCCTGCATAAATTAAAAGATTTACAATCGCTATTACTGCCACTAATTTAAATTTTCCTAAACCTGTGATTACATTCCCGTAAGGTGTATTGAAAACTGTTAGAAATAGTGCAACTGTAACAATTGCCATTATTTCTATAGAAGGAATGTATTGGTCTCCAAGCAATAAAAGAACGACATCTTTTGCATAAAGGGTAATTAGTATTACAGCAGGTAAAATGAATAAAAAGCTGAAACGTTCAAACTTAAATATTTTATCTCTGATATAGTTAAAATCTCCTTTTGCTACAGCAGCAGAAAACATAGGGAAAAAAAGCATACTCATGCTTCTGGAAATCAGCAGAATGAAGCCTCCAACTCGAAAGCCTGCTGTGTAATATCCTACTTGTTCTGACCCTGTAAACTCCTGTAGCAGAACCTTGTCAATGGTGTTTGTTAATGTGGTTGCACCTCCCAGAATTAGAACAGGACCTGCAATTTTCAGGTATTTTTTTGCTAATTCTTTATCAAATTTTCCAAAGGGGTATTTCCTGAAAAGATAAATGTACACAGGGAAGATTAGAATACCAGCCGCCAGGTTTCCAAAGGCCAGTGCAATTGCTTTTCCTCCAAGTAAAACAATTACAACCCTGAAAATCTGGAAAATTATTCCTCTAATCATGTAGGGAATATCCTGTTTTGCTTGTTCAGTTCCTCCTGCAAATGTTGAAACTGCTATTGACTGAATGTCTTGCAACATAAGCATTCCAAGAGAGATGAATATTACATATTCATGTGTTTGGCTTTCGAATTCTTTACCTAATACCAGCTTTTGAAAGAAAAAATATCCAAGAAAAACAATTAAATACAGTAAAGAACCCCCTAATTTTAGAACACTAAACGTACCTAAACATTTATCAATAGGCTGGCCTTCTGAAATCATTTTGATATGAGCTGTTCCCAGCCCCAAATCGGAAATAAAGCCAAGCATTTGAACATAGGCAAGTGCCCAGGCTACTGTACCCATTACAGTAGGGCCTGCAACCCTGGCAACTACAATGCTTGCTGCAATTGTAAGAAATTGCACAAACATTTTAGAACCATAGCTTAGTATAAATTTTTGTTTTAGCATACAGGTCTATTGCCTTACTTTTTTAAATCGCTCAGAAACATTGGTTTCTGTTGCCACTTCAATATGAACAGGGATTTTATATGGTTCTAATTTGTCTTTACAGAACTTTCTTATTTTCCCCTTGACAGATGACAAACTTTCTTCTTTTTCAAGAACAAGTTTAACTGCCACCACGTTGCCCATAATTGGATTTTTCTTTCCAAATACAGCAGCTTCATTAATGTTTTCAATCTGCATCAAAACCGATTCTACTTCGGCAGGAAATACCTTTTGTCCACCCACATTGATGATGTCGTTTTCTCTTCCCAGGAAACGAATCCATTCGCCTTTCTGTTCAACACGATCACCAGTATTGTACCAGCCTTCTTCATCAAATGGTGATGGGGCATTCAAATAACCAAGAATAGAGGTTTTGGCCTTGATAAACAAAACATTATCAACCACTTTTGTTTTATAATCTTCACCACCTACTTTTAACCATAAAGATTCATTACTTTCTGATTTAGTGCGCATTACACCAAGTTCAGTAAGCCCATATGTTTGTTTTAATGTGATGTTTGGAAACAATTTATTAAATGCTTTGAGTGTTGACTCTGGCATCATCTCAGTTCCATAACTTACTACTTTCAGCGATGAAATATCGTACTTTTCAAAAGCCTTGCTTATTAAAATAAGATTGATGAAAGTAGGTGTTGTTGGTAATAATTCGATTTTATATTTTTCAACAAATTCACAAACTTCTTCAGCCGAACGAACACTTGGAACGCCTATTACACCAACATTTGATAAGATGTATAACAAGGTGTTTATGCCCCCCCAATGATCAAAAAGAAGGAAGGTAATCGTTCTTAAAGTTTCACGCTGGGTTTTAAATTTGTTTAAAAGGTGCGTGAAATCATGCAAAGCAGCCTTTGGCTTGCCTGTTGATCCTGAGCTAAATACAATTACCCCAGGGTGCTCTCTGTCACGAATAACCTGAGTCAATTCATGAGTAGCTTTATTCCCCGTATTGATGAAATCGTATCCACCTTCCCTTTTGAATTTAATATAGTGCTCAACTTCTGCACTTTCTATTTTCTCATCAATGTCTTTATTCGCAAAGCTAAAAGGAACAAAAACATTGGCATTTTCAATTAGTGCAAGCATTAAACCAATTGAGTCTGGGTTGTAATCTGCACGAACCCCAACTACAGCACCTTTGCCTGTATTTTCTCTAAGAAAGTTTAACCAAAAATTGTATTTGTCTAATAAGTCGCTGTATTTGTAAATGGTTTCATTCCAGATAACTGCTTCTTTATCAGAATTTTCTTTAAATCTGTCTATAATAAAATCAATAAACATTATACTCCTCCTAAATAAACTGTTTGACCTGTGACTAAGTCACTTTCATCTCTTAAGAAAAAATCAATGGTGTTGCAAACATCCTTAGCATGTCCGTATCTGTGAATTGCCTGACGCTGTAATAATTTATCCAACTTTTCGGTTGGAACATTTTTTATCAGGTCTGTCTGTACAGCTGGTGGTGCAACAGTATTGATTGTAATACCATAATCAGCGTATTCGCGTGCTAAAGATTCAGCCATAACTGTTACCGCTGCTTTTGACGCTGCATAAGCTGCTTCACCTTCCAACTTAAATGGAACTGCAAATGTGGTAAGGTTTATCATGCGACCGAATTTCTTTTTCGACATGATTTTTCCCACCTCTCTCATGAACAAGAATGAACCAAAAACGTTTGTTCTAAATATCTTTTCAACAACACTTAACGGAGTTAAAAAGCTGTGGTTCATTGAGGCAACACCGGCATTATTAATCAAATAATCAATTTTTCCATATTTTTTTGCAATACCAGCCACGAATTTTTTCACTCCTTTTTCGTCAGCTACGTCCAGTTGCTGGTATTCATAATTTTCATGTATAAGATCCGATTCACCACGAGAGCAACCAATTACCTGAAAACCTTTCTTTAGGTAATATTCTGCCATATATTTACCAATTCCTTTTCGGGAACCAGTTATAATCATTACTTTTTTATCCATATTGTAATAGATGTTAGATTTGAGCAATCATTACTCTTTTTCTAAGTGTTTTTAAATTAGTTTTTAGATCGTATTCTAATTTACAGGTTCTAATTTCTCATCTAAGAATTGAAAAAGTTTACTAACCTATCCAACAAGTTCTTTGATATAATCAGTTAATGATTCAACTGATCTGAAAGGGCTATTTCGCTGAGACATAGCTTTTTCAGAGGTTAACGTGACTTCAATATCATTATCTGCCAGTAGTCCTTCAATATCAACAATTAAATTAACTAGGCCCATTGAGTCTACAACTGCATCATTACCTAAAAGTACGGTGTCGTTGTTTACTGCAACAGTTTCGTCATCTAAGATATCTTTTACTGCGTTAATAACAAGTTCAGCTATTTGATTCTTTTCCATTTTTTTGCTTGTTTAATTTTTAGTTAAATTTTTGAAAATCAAGTATATTCTTCGGAGAAACTAGCTTTTAATATTTGCTCCCTTAACGAGGGGCTTAGTCTTTAAGTTTTGCTAATGCTCTTTCTCTTAATTGACTGGTCACTTTTGCCGGATTTCCTTCTGCCAGGCTTCCACTAGGGAAAGTTCCTGTAACAAGGCTTCTTGCACCAATTAAAGTGAATTCTTTTAACCTTGTTCCGTACAAAATAGTGCAGTCCAAGCCTATAAAGCAGTTCTCATCAATTACAATTTTATCAGTTTTAAAAGGGAACAGCTTTTTTAAAGGTACATCACCTACATGCCAATGAGTTAAAAAACTTACTCCTGGGCCAACACCAGTATAATCACCAAGGATAACTTCGTCCATTAAGTCGATGTAAGTGTTAGCACCAATACTGATTCCTTTTCCAAGTTGGAGATTTTTATAACTTCCTTTTGGGTTGTCAATAAATAAAGGTGTTTTAAATTTACATCCTTCGCCTATTTTCGCACCATTCTTTTTCAGTATTGGAATAATTGCCCTGCTATCAACTGATTGTAAATAAACATTAGCATTGTCAAAACCGTAAAGTTTTTTCCTGAATTGGAAAACAAACACTTTCCATTTGATATATGTACTATTAATTACTTTTTTTAGTCCCATATTAACCAATGAAATGTTTTCGGGTGAACTTTTTATTTTTAAATCCCCATCTTATCCCTGAGAAAAATCCCATCCAAATACTCCAGGCTGTTTTTATTCTTAGTTTTTTGATTCTGACTAATGAGTTTTTAAAAACGCCTCTTTTAAAATGAGTCCAGAAGTATTTTCTGAAAAAATCTGGTGATTTATATTTAAGCACAACAATCATTGGGTTCCTTGCATCAAAGAAGGCTTTAAATGGAGACTGCTTTCCAATGGTCATACTTTCCTTGTGCCAGATTTTGGCTCCTGGAGTATACATTATTTTGTAGCCTTTTTCTTTTGCCCTGGCTTGCCAGTCATATTCCTCTGATTGAAACAGGAAGTTTTCATCGTAAGCTCCTATTTCATCATACATTTTTTTGCTGGCCAAGGTATAAATGTCATCTGCAAAATAACGTTCTGCTACTTCTTCATACTGTCCTTTGTCAACTTCTTTGCTTCCAATGTGACCCCCATTCCAATATACAGGATCTTCCTTTTTACCAACAGTTTGTAAAGTATCAGGCTTGTCATAATAATAAACTTTACCGGTAACAAAGCCTATCATTTCATCTGTTTCTGCCACCTTTACCAACTCTGTTATCAGCTTACTATCAACCTTTACATCGTTGTTAGTGATAATTGCATATTTTGAGTTGTTCTGGTTAAAGGCATAATCCAAACCAAAGTTAAAACCTCCGGAATAGCCCCTGTTCTTTTCAAGACGAACTAACTTTGCTTTTGGAAAGTTTTGTTCAACATATTCTTTTGTATTATCTGTAGACCCATTATCAACAACAACTACATCAAAATTTTCGTAATCATTTGCTAAATAGCTGGATACTGAATCTTCAAGCAATGCTTTCCCGTTATAGCTAAGTATTAAAACTGATACTTTAGGTTTGTCCATTCGTTTTATTTTTGTGCGTCAAACTCTTTAAGTGCTGCGATTGTGTAATCAAGCTCTTCCCGTGTTAAATCTACATGAGAAGGCAGAGTGATAAATGTTTCCCATATCTTTTCTGCTACCGGGCAATCTTTTGCATATGGCTTGAATAATGGCTGCATAGTAAGAGGATAAAAATGTACCCCTGTTGCAATTCCTTTATTCTTCAAATAGACAATTAGCTCATCCCTGTGCTCGCTTCTGATTGCAAAATACCAGTAAGCACCATGGTTTCTGTCATAAGGAAAGATCGGCTTTATAGTTTTTAAGTCTTTAATTCCTTCAATGTAAGTTTGAATAATATCACGACGCTTAAGATTCATTTGATCTAACTTATGCAATTGAGCTAATCCAATAGCTGCAGCAACATCGTTCATATTGTATTTGTAACCCAACAAAGCAATCTCATAATGCCAGTGCATAGCATCATTAGTGCTTTCATTATCAGCTGATTGAGTTCTTTTCCATGTATCTTTATCAATACCTACCCACCTCTGAGCTTTTAATGGTTCAATAATGTCTACATGATTTGAACTAATCATTCCTCCATCGCCAGTTGTCATGCACTTTTTTTCTTCAAAGCTGTAGCAACCAATATCACCCCAGGTTCCTAATTTTTTGCCTTTATAGTCCCCACCGGCACAATGTGCACAGTCTTCAATAACAATTAAGCCTTTTGGTTTTGCCCATTCCATAAGTTTGTCCATTGGAACTGGATAACCACCATTATGAACAGGAATTACAGCAACACAATCTTCTGTGTATTTCCTGTCTAAATCCTCTAAATCCATTGAGACAGTATCTTCTTCTACATCAACAAATACAGGAATTAAGTCGTTGTATAAAACAGCAGTTGCTGTTGCAGCAAAAGTCATTGCTGGTACTAATACTTTTTTTCCTCTGGGGAATTTATATGCCATTAACGCTAAATGTAAGGCAGCAGTTGCTGAATTCAGGCCAATTGACATTTTTGTACCAACGTATTCGTTCCACTCTTGTTCAAATTGAGAAACAGTTGGCCCTAATCCTAACCATTCCCTTTCAAAAACTTTTTTTATATTGTCGAGCTCTTCTTGCCCTATGCTTGGTTTGAATAATCTTATGTTCATTTTTACAATTTTATTTAATGATAACCTCTAAAAATCGTCTTCTCTGCGTTACTCAAAATTTCTAAAACACTCATTTACAGAAGTAAAATCGAGCTTTGAAAATTTTGAAAGTCTTGATAAACCAATTTTTAGAGAACATTTTATTCCCATTTATCATATTTAATTTGCTGCTGGCTTACGCCTTGCTTCCTTAATTCTTGGTCAAATGCCATGATCATTGCCGGAGGACCGGACAAGTAGAACACCGGTTTGTTTAGTTTTAACGAATCAGCAACTATCTCTTTTACTTGAAGTTGTCCTTTAATTATGTTTAATCCCTGGTGGTCATCATCAGGCTGTTCAACAAAAAGTTTATAATTAAAGTTGTTTAATTTTGATTCTGCTTCTTTTATTAAGTCTTCAATAATTATCAAATCATTGCTCCTTACCCCATAATTAAGATGAATAGCAGGATTCAGGTTTTTGTCGATAGCATATTGCAAGAACGAGATATAAGGGCTAACACCGGTTCCTCCAGCAATTAAAACAGTATCATGATCCAGTGATTCATCAAAGTTAAAGATGCCATATGGTAACTTAATCCAAAGTTCATCATCAACTTTGATATTACTGAATAAATCATTGGTAAACTCACCTATTTTTGAAACTAAAATATCAACTGTTTCAATCCGGGTAGGGGAGTTTGCAATTGAAAAAACCCTTGATTCTGGCCAGTTAAAGCTGGGGTCATATGGTTCAATTGCCAAATGCAGAAACTGACCTGCTTTAAATTGAATGCCTCGCCTTTTTGGTAATAACCTAAAAAGCTTAACATTATCAGAATAGGAGATTATTTCTTTTACTGAAACCGGTATTTTTCTTATTGCAGCCATTTTTTTAGAAATTAGAAATTTGACATTAAAAATCAGAAAATTGTTTTGACTTGATTTCTAATATGTCAAATCTAATTTTACTTTTTATTTGTTTATGAATTCTTCAAATTTGCTAATAACATAACTTAATTCAGCTTCACCATTACCAGGGTAAATTCCCATGAAGAAAGTGTTGTTCATGATGTAGTCAGTGTTTTTTAAATCACCAATAACTCTCATTTCAACTCCTTCGAAGGCAGGTTGCTTAATAATGTTACCAGCAAATAAGTTTCTTGTATGAATTTTATTATGATTCAGGAATTGAACAAGATCATTTCTTGTAAAGCCTGCATTTTCTTTTACAGTAACTAAAAATCCAAACCAGGATGGATCGCTGTTTTCAGTAGCTTGTGGTAAAATTAATTTATCTTCGAACTGCTGTAATCCTTTGTATAGGAACTCAAAGTTTTCTTTACGTTTTTTAGTAAATTCAGGTAACTTCTTTAATTGTTCAATACCAACAGCAGCCTGCATATCAGATACTTTTAGGTTGTAGCCTAAATGAGAGTATACAAATTTATGATCGTATCCTATCGGTAATTTGCCAAATTGTTGTGTGAAACGAATCCCGCAAGTATTATCTTCACCAGAAGCACAATAGCAGTCACGTCCCCAGTCACGGAATGATTTTGCAATTCTCGCAAGATCTTCATTATGACTAACAACGGCACCACCTTCACCCATTGTTATATGATGTGCAGGATAGAAGGAGAAAGTTGCCATGTCTCCAAATGTACCAGTTAATTGGCCATCGTAAGTGCTTCCAAGAGCATCACAGTTGTCTTCAATTAACCATAGATTATTTCTTTTAGCAAATTCTTTAACTGTTTTTAAATCGAAAGGAATACCCAAGGTATGTGCAACGAAAATTGCTTTTGTTTTTGAAGATAAAGCTTGTTCAAGTTTTGAAATATCTACAGCGTAGTTTCCTAAAGTAACATCCAAAAATACCGGAATTGCTTTATTTTGAATAATAGGAGCAACTGTGGTAGGGAATCCTGCAGCAACAGTAATCACTTCATCCCCAGGTTTTAATCTTCTGTTTTTTAGTTTTGGAGAAGTAAGTGCTGATATTGCAACTAAGTTAGCTGATGAACCAGAGTTAACCAAAATTGCTTCAGTTGCATTAAACAATTGAGCAAATTCATACTCAAATTCTTCTGCGAATCTTCCGGCAGTTAACCAAAAATCTAAAGAAGAATCAACTATGTTGACTAATTCTTTTTCATCAAAAACCCTTCCTGCATATCTAACAGGTGATTTGCCAGGTATAAATTCAGTATTAGCGAATTTAGCAGTATAGTACTGTCTGGTCAATTCTAATATTTGGCTTCTAAGCTCCTTTTCGTTCATTTTGTTATTATTTGACTTTGTTATTTACTTTAATTATTCTAAACCCTGATGCTTTTTTACAAATTCACTTAAAGTTGGCTGTTTTGTATCTCTTTCTGATAGAATCGGTTGATCTACTGGCCATTCAATTCCAAGTTCAGGATCATTCCACAAAATACCTGCATCACATTCTTTGTTGTAATAATTGTCATGCTTGTAAACGATATCACAATGATCTGTTAAAGTACAGAACCCATGTGCAAAACCTCTTGGAATAAACAATTCTTTTTTGTTTTTTTCGCTAAGAATGATGGATTCCCACTGTCCGAATGTTGGCGAACCTTTTCTGATATCTACAACTACATCAAAGATTTCTCCCCTGATACAGCGAATAAGCTTTGCATCAGTATGGGGTGATAACTGAAAGTGTAGTCCCCGAACAGTTCCTTTTTGCATTGAACTAGAGTGGTTCTCCTGCACCCATTCTCTGTTTAACCCTGATTTTATTAGAATAGAGGCATCGTAAGTTCTCATAAAAAAACCACGATGATCTTCGAATGGGGATAATTCAATCTCAAAAAGTCCTTTAAGTCTTTTTTCTGTAATAGTCATAGGTTTAGCATTAAGCAAATTAATTGTTTGCTATATAATTAATTAACTCCAGAATAGTTGGTCGTTAATTTGTTTGGTGCTCATTAAATGTTGAAGCTCTTTTAAACGGATGAAAGCCTTACTGTTAAATTTTTCATCTGTCATTTGATATTTTTTGTAAGCTTCATATACTTCTTTAATACCTTCTTTCAATGTCCATTTTGGTTTGAAATCAGGTAATTCTTTTGCAATTAAGTCAAAGTTTACTCTATAAGATCGAGAATCACTTCCATGTTCACCTGTGATAACTACTTCACAGCCAGGAACTACCTCTCCAACCATTTTCGCGATATCTCTAATTTGGAAGTTTTCAGCACTTTGTCCTACGTTGTAAGATTTTCTGTTAACAATCTCTTTTGGTGCTTCAATTACCGCAATAAAAGCTCTTGCGATATCCTCAGCATGAACTAATGGCCGCCATGGAGAACCATCACTCATGATTTTTATTTGACCAGTAGTTACTGCCCAGCCTACAAGATTGTTTACCACTAAATCAGCTCTTAACTTTGGTGAAATTCCATATGCAGTTGCATTTCTCATGAAAGTAACAGCAAAGTCATCAGTTGCTAATGGAACAATGTCTCTTTCTGAGTATACTTTTGATTTTGCATAAGCCGTAACCGGGTTAAATTCAGCAGTTTCGTCTAAAGCAACATCACCATCAGCAATTCCATAAAGACTGCATGAAGACGAGTAAATGTATTTTTCAACACCCACTTTTTTTGCCAATTTTGCAATTTCTACTGATGCTAAATGGTTAATGTCAAATGTTAATTGCTCGTCTAAATCACCCATTGGGTCATTTGATAAAGCTGCCAAATGACAAATCGCATATGCACCTTTTAAATCTTCTTCGGTAATATTTCTGGTGTCTTTTTTTATTTCCTTGAAATTTACTGTTGGTTTGTAGAATTCGCATTCCTCAGCAAAATATTTTGTATCGATTCCGACTACGTCATAGCCTTTTTCAACAAGCATAGGAGCTAATAAAGAACCAATAAATCCTGTGTGTCCGGTAACTATAATTTTTTTCATAGGTTTTATGTATTGTATTGAATGTCTATTGTTTTTACTACCAAACTTTCCACTTTGCCTGGTTAGTTGACCAAAGTTTATTTAAATGATTTAAATCTCTCACTGTATCAGCGCACTCCCAGAAGCCTTCGTGTTTGTATGTCATTACTTCTCCTTTAGCGGCTAATTCCTCTAGTGGGCCAAATTCAAAATCACAATCTTTATCAGGTCTTAAGTATTCAAGAATTTTTTTATCAAAAACCATATATCCACCATTAATAAGTCCTTTTGATGTTTGTGGCTTTTCCTCGAATGATAATACTTGTCCATCTTTTTGAATAATCTCACCAAACATTGATGGTGGTCTTACTCCTGAAATAGTAACAAGTTTCCCATGACTTTTATGATATTCAACCAATTTAGTTATGTTGATGTCTGCAACACCATCACCATAAGTTAACATATTCACATCGTCCAGATATTTTTCAAGACGCTTGATACGTCCACCCTTAAGAGTATCAACACCAGTGTCAATTAAACTAACATTCCAATCATCATCACCATTTGTGTGGTATTCTACATCTCCGGATTTTGTGTTGATGGTAAAATCATTATTTTGTGATTTAATGTTGTAGAAATATTCTTTTATCACATTTCCTTTATATCCAAGGGCAACAACAAAATCTTTAAAGCCATATGCCGCATATATTTTCATTATGTGCCAGATGATGGGTCTACCTCCAACATCAATCATAGGTTTTGGTATTAGTTCCGACAATGTTCCAAGTCTTGAACCATATCCTCCTGCAAGAATTATTACTTTCATTTAGCGAGTTTTTTAACTAGGTTTATAATCAATAAGTTTATTTCGGACGGGAAATTAGAAACATTTTCAATACATATTTTAATTATGTTATGTAAGAAGTAAAATCTTTGATAAATGGTTACAATTATAGTTTAAATTTAAAACTAGATGTCACGTATTGTTTATTTTAAAATATGAATAGATACTTTAAATGCCATTATAACCACCAAAAATCTTCTCTATTCCTTGTTTTTTAGGATGATTCCCATCGTAGAAATCATTTTCTGATAAATTTGTTACTTCAGGATTGTAGCTGCCAATGATATTTATATTTTTTCTTTTGGCAATTCTTCTGAGATAATTCTCAATTTCAAAAACTTTGTACTTGCTGTTTCTGAACCTTTCAGCAGTGTATGGATGGTAGGAGGCTAAAAAGAAGGTGACCTTAATACCTTTTCCAATAACATAATCCAGAAATGTTTCAAATAATTTGCGATTGGATTTATTATATTCCTCGCTTCCTTCCATTTTGCTTAGCATTTCAAGGTATTTTTGAGCTTTGTAAAAAGCCTCCTTTTTCGATATATTTCTGTAATTTTCATTGTAAGAGATACTTCCATCATTACAAAAAACATTTACATCGATTTCTTTTTTGTCAGTTGCATAGTAGTCTTTGCGACCATAATACAAGTTTTCGTAAAAATAACCTGGATTAAACAACTCTTTGACCTTATTCTTTAACTTGGTACTTTGACTTTCTGCTTTTGAAGTGTTTTCATCATGTGCAAAATGCATTTCGTCTGCAATAACATTGTATGGTTTGACAAATTCATATCTAAAACTGTTTCCTCTTTCAAAACTTAAAAATATAAAAGGGTCAACGTTTAAAATAATTTCTTTTGGCTTAATATTGTTCTGTTCAAACAGGCGATAAGTTGCTGCAATTTCTTTAATTGAACTTTCTGAAATACTCGCATTAAAAACAGACTTGTTTGGAAAAAGATCTGAACTGATTTCCATGCTTCTGCTGGAGCCAAGAACAACAATGTCAGGAGATGAATGCTTCCTTTTTATAATATTCCTATATAATTTGAATTCATTGAAATTATATAAACTTGCCACGTTTTGTCCATGGTTGACTATGTCTGCAATTGCTTCATATTCTTCATCTTCTGTAAAGATATATGCATTATCAATATAATAATTTACACCTGCCATAATTATTAATGGCAAAACAAACAAGGCTACTTTAATTATGAATTGTTTCATTGTGTAAAGTGTTTTTAATGTTTGTAAACTGAATAAATATTTTTAAAATTGAAAATAAATGAACGGCCTTATGCTGTTTGCATTAAAATAGTATAGTATTAAGATGGTAAATGCATAATAGACACTGTACTTTAACGCATTTGACTTAATCTCTACTTGTAGGGCGTGCTCTTTTTCTCTATTAACCCATTCAATAAGAACTAATACAGCAATAAAAAACAATGAAAAGCCAAGTTGTATTTTACTAATATTAATTTCTTTTAGCTCTTTTAAAGGATTTCCAAACTTGAAAAACATGTTTTTTAGATAAACCAGGGCTTCATGAATTGTTTGAGAACGGAAAAATATTCGTACCAGACTGGTCATTAAAAATGTCACGATAATACTTTTTATTTCCCAGAATGAAGGAATATTCTTCTTTTTGGCGACAATTTCCATGTTTTTCCGATGCACTTTTCTTAGCATCAAGGGTAAAAAATAAATGGCGTTTATTGCACCCCAAACAACAAAAGTCCAATTTGCTCCATGCCATAAGCCACTGACTAAGAATATTATAAAAACGTTACGGATCTGTTTGGCTTTATTTACTTTACTACCACCAAGCGGGATGTACAAATAGTCTTTAAACCAGGAACTTAATGAGATGTGCCATCTTCTCCAGTACTCAGCAATATCTCTTGAAAAATAAGGGTAAGCAAAATTCCTACTTAATGAGAAGCCAAATAAACGGGCTGTTCCAATTGCAATATCTGAATACCCTGAAAAATCGCCATACATTTGAAAAGCGAATAAAAATGCTCCTAAGAATAGGGTCAACCCGGTAAGTGTTTCATGATTTGTATGAATTGCATCAACCATAATTGATGCTGTATCGGCAATAACAATTTTCTTAAATAATCCCATCAGAATTTGCTTCATTCCGTCCGTTGCAGCATTTTGATTAAACTTCCGTTTTATTTTGAATTGAGGAAGCAAATCCTTCGCCTTTTCAATAGGCCCTGCAACAAGCTGAGGGAAGAAGCTGACAAAAGCAAAAAAAGCTACAATATCTTTGGATGGCTCAAGCTTTCTTCTGTATATGTCTATGGTATAGCTCATTGTTTGAAATGTGTAGAAGCTTATACCAATAGGTAAAATAATCCGTAACGAGGTAATATTTGGCCTAACACTAAATAATGAAACCAGATCGACAAAACTGTCGATAAAAAAATTGAAATATTTAAAGAATCCAAGCAGTCCAATATTTACAATCATACTTGCTATGAGTAATGATTTTCTTGTTTTCTTGTTTTCATATTTTGCAAGTAGGTTTCCTAAGGAATAATCTAGGATTGAACTGGCGAAAATTAAAGACAAAAACCTCCAGTCCCACCAGCCATAGAAAACATAGCTTATGACAAGAAGAAATAAATTCTGAAGTCGAAGGTTTTTCTGAAAAATAAACCAGTAAGCAAGGAACGTGCTAATTAAAAAAATTAAGAATTCTACTGAGCTAAAAATCATAATTAGGGCATTAGGTTAAAAAAATCACCGCAAAGAAAGCTCTAAAAAAAGCTAGTTTCTCAAATTTGTTATATTAGGCTTGAAAACTTTGACGAATAGATTAGGATTTTATGCAAAATGTTTAATAATATTTAATCTTATCAATCTGGATTAAGCAAAAAAGGTATTCGTAAGGAGGGGGAAGTCTTTTTTAGGTAGCCTCAACCTCTTGAAGTTCATCTCTGTATTGTAGCTCTAATACAAGATCTCCTGTGGCAAATACAATGGCAACAAAGTAGACCTTCTCAGGATAAAATGAAAAGAAGTCCCAGGTAAAAAAGTATCCGGTCAAGATGCCTCCAAAACCCAATATAAGGGATATAAGGATGTTTTTGTCTGTTTGATCGAAAAAGTCGTTTTTACGTAACCTGTTTAAATGATAAACATATCTAAACATGAAAAATAAGAATATAGGAAATCCAATTATTCCGTAAATTAGAATAGTGTTTACAAACCCAACATCATTGCTATAATATTGCTTCATATATTTTGACATACCAACTCCCAGAACAGGGCTGTATTCCAGTCCTTTAAGAACTTTTGGAATGTCGTTTTCAATTCTGTCAGCAAAAGTTCCTTGCTTTAAATTACCAGACGATGCCATCTCGCCAAGTTCAAAATACCTTTTATTAATGTTATCTATGAATTCTTCTTCAATAAGTCCGGATGAAAAAAGTGCTATAACCAAGAGGGTGCCAATAGTGCCCACCTGAATGGCAAATTTTAATCCCTTAGCTGATAAAATTATGTAGCCAAGTATTGCAAAAACCCCAATCATCATCCATGACCTAGTTGCAGATAAGAAAAAGCTTGCAATGGGCAGAAAGATAGCGAGATTTGAGAATCCTGGAAATATTTCATATTTTTTGAGCCCGTTAATTTGAAACCCGAAAATTAAAGTGTAAAAAACGACCAATATTCCCTGTACTACAGCTCTGATATCCCCCGAAATACTATTTTTTGCAAAAATACCAATCATTGACGGGTCTAATACAGATATAAACCGACTACCCTCATTGATCACATATAATTGGTCAAAAACAATTAACATGGTATAAGGTACCATAAGATACCCAAACTTTAGAATGTCTTCTTTGTCTTTTATTAGTCTTAAATAGGAAAAAATAATTCCGTAAAAAAAGAACGAGCGCAAAGTATTAATAAATGGTTTGAACTCTGTGCCAAGTAAAAAGCTTACCGGTATCGAGACTAAAAGTAAATATGCGAGGAAGAACTCTAATGGTTTATTTAAGAAGAACTTAACTTTTATATTAGCTCTAATAGCTTTAAATATGGAAATAAATAAAAATAAATCCATCGGTGTAAAGCTAAATTTTGGCATTATAGAATAAAATGGTAACCTGAAAATAGCTTCTTGGGTTCGATTAACAAAAAGACTCGCAGGGGCATTAATTAAAATAAAGAAGTAAGCGAACCAAAAGTAATCTTTCTTCGAACGAAATGCGAGAACAAGTGGTAATAGAAAGAAAAGATCTCTAATAGTAGGACCACCAAAATAAACAGCAAAAACAGATCCTAGAAATAGGGCTGTCATTTGAACAAAATCGGTTAGTACTTCTGATTTAAATGAGCTTTCCTTCATTATAAATATTAGTAATTCTTGAAAGATACAACTAATTACCTGTAATAAGGCAATTAGTTGATTAGTAAATGCAATTTATTGATTTTCTTGATATATTTTGGTGTAAATCTATAGTTGTACTTTAAAGTAATCGATATACCAGTCAATAAAATTACTGATTCCTGTTTTAATCGATGTACCAGGTTTATAATTAAGTTCTTTTACAAGATCATCAACATCTGCAAATGTTGCTGGAACATCACCTTGTTGCATTGGCATCAGATTTTTTTCTGCTTTTCTGCCTAGTTTATTCTCAATTTCAGTAATAAAGTCCATCAGTTTGACGGGGTTATTGTTCCCGATATTATAAACTTTGTAGGGAGCTTTTGATGATGAAGGATTTGGACTAAGGCCGGTCCAATCTTTTTTACCCTGAGGTACATTATCTATTACTCTGACTATTCCCTCAACAATATCGTCAACATATGTAAAGTCTCTAACCATATTACCATGATTAAATACGTTTATAGGTTCATTATTAAGTATTGCTTTTGTAAATAAGAAAAGAGCCATGTCGGGTCTTCCCCATGGACCATAAACAGTGAAAAAACGAAGCCCAGTGGTAGGTAATCCATACAAATGACTGTAGGTATGGGCCATTAACTCATTACTTTTTTTACTAGCGGCATATAAACTTATTGGATGATCTACATTTTGGTGCGTAGACAGGGGCATTTTTTCATTTAAACCGTATACACTGGAGCTGCTGGCATAAGCTAAATGATTTACATTATTGTGTCTGCATGCTTCAAGTATATTAATAAAGCCTATTATGTTACTTTCAATGTAAGCATAAGGGTTGGTAATACTGTATCTTACTCCCGCCTGGGCTGCAAGGTTACAAACTACATCAAACTTTTCTTCCTTAAAAATTCTATCTAAGTTTTCTTTATCTTCAAGTTTAAGCTTGTAAAAATGATAGTTGGGAAATTTTGTACTTGCTGTTTTCTTTCCGTAATCGATAGATTCTTTTTCTATACCTTTGAGTTTTAATCTGCTATATTTAACATTTACATCATAATAATCATTTATACAATCTAAGCCGATTACCTCTTCTCCTCTTTTAATTAAATACTGGGCCAGATGAAATCCAATAAATCCGGCAGTTCCTGTGATTAGAATTTTCATGTTTGTTTTTACTTTTGATTAATCATCTATAATTATTCAATTCGTTGACTACCAGTTTGTAATAACAGGGATGCATGAATTGAATTTTTGTCAAAATCAGACTCTAAAAGTAATTCATAAATAAGAGCAAAAAGAAAAAAAAAGTACTTTTTGATGAATGATTGCCTGACTAGTATAAACTTTTGAATTTGTAGCATAAGCTTTACGAAAATAAGGATTGTAAATACCCAAACTAGGCAGAAATAGAGGGACAGTGAATTTTTTGTAAAAAATTATTCCATAAATTTGACACGGAATTTGAAACTAAACAACTAAAAACATTACATATTTACCATGAAAAACCTATTTGTAATTTTGTGTCTAATTACAAGTGTTTACAGTCACTCACAGACTGTTAGCTTGGAGACATTTTTTGCGGCTACGGGTAATTCCAGCAATAGCTATGCGAAAGTAAGTTGGACTTTGGGAGACTTACAAGTTTTGACATATTCTTCAAATAATGCTGTATTAACTCAAGGCTTTCTTCAAAGTAATCTCACAGTAACAAATGTTGTAAATATTAAGGAAAATAACTCCATTAATTTAAAGGTGTTTCCAAATCCCGTTTCGGACTTTCTAAATATAAACTATACTGCATCTAAAGAAACTTCTATTTCATTTTTTTTATATAATCTAAATGGAAGTTTGATACAGTCTAAAAATGCGAATTCTAAAAACTACAATGAAACTATTGATTTTAGACAGTTTGAAAGTGGAACTTATATCTTAAAAGCTGTTTCTGAAGATGGTTCATTTATTAAAACCTTTAAATTACTTTATGAAAATTAATTTGAATTAGTGTCTTGATTAAAGAAAACTATATCATGAATTAATATCCATTAGATATGAAAAAACTACTATTACTAACTTATTTTATCTTAGGGCTTGCAATAATAAAGGGACAAGTTCCTAATAATTTTAAATATCAGGCGGTTGTTAGAGATGTTTCTGGTAATCTGCTTAGCAATAAACCGATTTCTTTGCAAATTAGTATTCTAAAAGGAGGGGATAATGGAACTTCTGTTTATAGCGAAGTATTTGATAAATCAACCAATGAATATGGTATCATAGCTGTAAATATTGGAGGAGGAGAAACAGTGCAAGGTGTTTTTGCAAATATTGACTGGGGGACAGATAGCTATTATTTAAAGGTTGATGTTGATATAGCTGGAGGTTCTAATTACCAGTATATGGGAACATCACAAATACTCGCGGTCCCTTATGCTATTTATGCTCTTAATGTAAAGAATAAAGATGACGCAGATGCTGATCCAAGCAATGAATTTCAAACTTTATCAAAGAATGGTAATGTAGTATCTTTATCTCCTTCTGGAGGATCTTTTACTGATGCTGTTGATGATGCAGATGCTGATCCTAATAATGAAATTCAAGATCTTAAGCTCATTGACAATGTTTTGACAATTACAAATAATGATAACCCAACACCAATAAACTTGTCTGCTTATCAGGGTGTAAATACTGATCAACAAACACTTTCAACAAATATAATTGGTAGTACTGTAGAACTTACGATTGGTGGTGGAACAGGAGGTAATACAGTGTCATTTCAATTACCAAGTGATTTTGTGAGTCGCGCAAGTGGCGGGACATTCAGCGGTCCTATTTATGCTTCAAATCTTTCAGGAATTAATACCGGCGACATGTCTCCTCAGGATATTGTTGATGCATATCAAAATCAATATCCGTATTACTTGCTTCCTGATGATAGGAGTAATCTTAATAGGCTGTCCTTGCAGGGTCAGTTTACGCTTTCAGGAAGTAGTCAGGTTCAGTTTTCATCGTCGGGTTCAACAAATCTTTCTTTACCTACTTCTGGTATTTTAGCCACACAGGATTATGTTGCACAAAGTATTAATAATAGTAATGCTTTGACTACAGGGAGTATCTGGGTTGGTGTTGGGAATGTTGCTACACCTTTAAACGCATCCACTTCTGGCAGGATTTTGATTGGAAATGGAATAGGTCTGGGATCGTATCCAATTACTGGAGATGCAAGTATGTCGGAAACAGGTTACTTAACTTTAGCAAATACAACGGTGGTTCCTGGAACATATTTTAAAGTCACAGTGGATTCCAAAGGAAGGATTACAGGTGGAGAAAGCCCGACTACTTTGGGTGGTTATAATATTACAGATGCGCTTAGTCGTAATTTATCAACCGGTCGAATTCTTATTGGGGAGAGTGGATTGGCAACTGAACTTGATGCTCGGGGTGATGGCCAGATCCTGATTGGAAATGGTTCGACTTTAACTTCGCGTCCAATTGCAGGAGATATAACTCTTACTAATTTAGGAAATGTTACCGTCACCTCAATAAATAACAATGATATTGTTTTAGGAGGAACATTTACTACAACTAATGATAATATAATATTGAGGGCTGATAATGCAGGTTCAGATGTGACATTGCCGGTGGGAGGAATACTTGCAAATCAGGATTTTGTTACTTCAGCAATTTCTGCAAATAACTCAACTTTTACAGGAAATACTAATATCAATACTTTAGGAACGATTACAACCGGTGTTTGGAATGCTGGTTCTGTTACTTCAAGTGGTGCAATAACCGGTACTTCAATAATTAGGTCTGGCGGGACCTCAAACCAGTTTTTGAAAGCAGATGGTAGTATTGATAATAATATTTATTTAACTTCAACTTCAGGTGTGAGTTCAGTATCAGGAACAACAAATCAGATCGTAACTTCCTCAAATACTGGAAATGTTACTCTTTCTCTTCCTAATGATATCACTGGATTGACATCTGTTACCGCTACTAGTTTTGTAGGTTCATTGACCGGAAATGCATCTACTGCAACAGCATTGCAATCCGGACATACAATTTCTATTACAGGAGACTTGGTATATACTTCTCCAGCGTTTAACGGAACGGGAAATATTACAGCTGTAGGAAACTTAGCAACTGTTAATGCCAACACTGGAAGCTTTGGCTCCTCATCCTTGATACCAGCCATAACTGTGAATGGGAAGGGGCTAATAACAGGAGTTTCAACCAATGAGGTCGTTGCACCCGCAGGAACATTAACAGGAACTACACTGGCAAATACAGTTGTTACATCATCATTAACATCAGTTGGAACAATCATAAGTGGTGTTTGGAATGCAGGTGCTGTTAGTTCAAGTGGTTCAGTTACAGGAACTTCGATAATTAGGACGGGAGGAACCTCGAGTCAGTTTTTAAAAGCAGACGGAAGTGTAGATGAGAATATTTATTTGACCTCAACTTCAGGTGTTAGCTCTATAACTGGTACAACAAATCAGATTGTCACTTCAGGAAGTACAGGAAATATAACTCTTTCATTACCAACGGTAGTGACAGGATTAACTTCAGTGACATCAACAAACTTTGTTGGTGCATTGACAGGGAACGCTTCTACTTCAACAGCATTACAAACAGGGCGAACCATTTCTATTACTGGAGATTTATCATACACCTCGCCTGCATTTGATGGCAGCGGAAATATTACAGCAGCCGGAACATTGGCTATTGTGAATGGGGATGTAGGTGATTTTGGCTCTGCATCATTGATACCAACCATAACTGTGAATGCGAAAGGTTTGATAACAGGGGTTTCAACCAATGATGTAGTTGCTCCGGCTGGAACATTAACAGGAACAACACTAGCCAATACAGTTGTTACATCATCATTAACATCAGTTGGAACAATCACAAGTGGTGTCTGGAATGCAGGTGCAGTTAGTTCAAGTGGTTCAATTACAGGTGCCTCAATTATCCGAACAGGTGGGACTTCAAGCCAGTTTTTAAAGGCAGATGGTAGTGTAGATGAGAATTCTTATTTAATTTCTGTGAACGAAGTGGCTGATGAATTTGCTGCAGCTCTATCACAAACTAACTTTACTTTAAGTTCTACACCATCTGTAAATAGTGTGGTAAAAATGTTTGTTGACGGTGTTAGGGTTAGCAATACTGCCTATAGCGTTGTAGGTGCTGCAGTAACGTATTCGGGACCTGCTTTAAGTGGTGGTGAAGTAATCCAGTTTGACTATTACTATTAAGTAAAGAAAATCAAGTAAATGAGGAATTTATTAGAAAAAGCAAACTAATGAAAAATGAAATTTAGTAAAGTAAGTCAGATAATTGTATTGTGTTTAATTTTATTGCAGATTCTTTTATTAGGATGCGAACCTCTTGACTTAAAGAGAGTGATGGACACTACCACAGATGAAGTTGAAATTACTGGGACATCAGTGATCGCACATGGAACCCTTTTAGATGTTGGGGAGGCTGCAATTATTGATCATGGTCACTGTTGGTCTAGAAACCCTGAACCTACAATTGACGATTCTCATACCGATTTAGGGGAAATAGCTGAAGCTGGAGGATTTTCAAGCAAATTGTTTGGATTAATTCCCGGACAAAAACATTATATCAGGAGTTATGTATATGATGGTATCAACTACTCTTATGGTGAAGAACTTAGTTTTGAGATAACTGCAAATGATATTCAGTTTAATTCGTTGGAAATAACTAAATTAGATGAAGTTGGAGCAATCCTTGTTACTTCCTCTACAGACGGTATTGGCTCAGTAACATTTACAGAGCATGGTCACTGTTGGTCTCAAAATGATCCGCCTACGGTTGATGATTTAGGAACGTCTGCCTTTGGTGAATATATAGCCGATACTTCTTTTACAAGTCAAATAAGAAATTTGACCAGAGGAGTCTATTATATTAGAGGTTATCTTGAATCGGAGGGCACTATAATTTATACAAATACGTTGAAATATGAATCAATAATTTCTGTAGGAACAGGAATAATTAAAGTAAATCCGAATAGCACGGCTATTGCAGAAGGTGAGATTAACAGTTTAGGGGTGAATACAATAGTTGATCATGGTCATTGTTGGTCAGCAATTACATCAAACCCAAATATTAACTATAACTATAATTCATTAGGTTCTGTTGACAATCTGGGAGAATTTAACAGTAATATTGAAGGTCTTGATTCCGGTAGAACTTATTATATAAGAGCTTATGCGTTTGATGGTACAACCTATTATTACGGGGAAACAAAAAGTTTTATGGCAAATTAGCAAAAACAAAAAGCGACTAGATTTTACAACAGTATAGAATACGGATTGTTCTTAATTCGTATGAAAAAAGTTTAGAAATTGAGCAAATGAAATTTAACCAAATTCTTAGAAAACTACTAATAATATTTTTTTTATTTTTGACTTATTCAGTTAAAGGGCAGTTTAAATCACACATTCAGCTTGTAGTTAATGATACAAAATATAAAAATGGGAATCTCATTGTTAAATACAATATCAATAATGCAAAAAATCATGATAAAATAAGGGTATGGATTGATGTTTTTGATTCAAAGATGGATACTATCAGGTCTAGAAGTTGGAAAGGGGATGTCAATAAGTATGTTACTGGTGGAGGAGAAAAGGTTGCTATATGGAATGTGTTTGCTGATGAATTAGAAATAATCGATTCGGTGAGAATAAAAATTTCGGCTACTGTTGAGAATCGATTTTATTTAGATGATCCTTTGATTCTTTCCACAGTTTATCCTGGTTGGGGAGATTATCGAATAAAGCAGAAAAAGCCCTATTGGATTTATGGTGCTGTTGGTTATACTTTGTTAGGAGCATCAATTGGAACATATTTTTCTGCTTCCAATAATTATAATAATTACCTTAGTGCAAATTCAATTTCTGATAAAAATAATTATTACGACAAAGCGGTATTTAATAGAAATTTGAGTTACGTATTGCTTGGTACAGCAGGAGTGGTTTGGGCAATTGATTATTTCGGATTAGTTAAAAGAAAAGGGAAGATTAGAAAAGATTGGAAGAAAAACTTGCCAGTTAAAGAAACTCCAAATATTCCAAGTTTTAAAATAGTCAGTGCATTGAGTCAAAAAGAATTTGTAAATACGAGTTTAACAACCTTGCAGGTAGTTGAGAACTCAATTTCTTATAAGGATAAGGATGAAAACTTTTGCTTGGATGCCTTTGAAAAGGGGTACATTGAATTTAAGCTAAAAAACTATGGGCCAGCGATAGCTAAAAGTTTTTATGCCAAATTGGAAAGTATTGATACTACAAAAAAAGTTGAATTCCCAGACAGCGTTAAAGTAGGGACAATTGGTGTAAATCAGGAGAAGGTTGTACGGGTACCAGTGATAGCATCTAAAGATATTGTAAATGGTAGTTTTGTTGTAAATGTAAAAGTTAGTGCTATTCATAATAATCCGGTAGAACCTTTTGGTGTTACAGTCAATACTTGTAAGTTCAAATATCAGGAAGAAATTTCAGAATATGAATTTCCCTCAGATATTGATAATAATATTCCTGTTCTTCCTTATAATGGGCAAGTTAAATTTGCACTAATAATTGGAAATGAGGGTTATGCGAATGATAAAACCCAGTTGAGCAAAAATTTTAATGTTCCCTATGCCAGACATGATGCATTGACCTTTAAAAAATACGCTAAAAATGTTTTGGGAGTAAAGGAGGAAAATATCGTTGTTCTTTTAGATGCTACGAGAAAAGAAATGCGTGAAAGCATTTTAACAATTTCTGATCAGGTAGGAAAGGCGAAGCATAAAGCAGAATTGATATTTTATTATGCTGGACAGGGTTTGGCCGATACAAATACCTTGGCTCCATATCTGGTGCCAGTAGATGTTTCGCCGGAAAATTTACACAATGCTATTTCATTGGAGTTTTTATATAAGAAAATGTGGGAAAGTAGGTCTGCGAAAAGCATGGTTGTATTGGACGCGTCATTTAATAATGGAGGCAGAAGAATGGGGCTAAGAGGGCCATCAGCAAAGAAAATAAATCCAAGAAGGGAGGTTATCTCAGGGAATACAGTTGTGTTTAATGCTGTTAGTGAAAGATACACTGCAAATATTTATGAAGAGATGCGGCATGGGTTGTTTACATATTACTTTCTAAGAGTACTCCAGCAGACAAAAGGAAAAATAGATTACCTGCGTTTAGCCAACTCCGTAAAAGCAAATGTGAGTGAAAGAGCAATATATTCGGGAAAGGAACAGGTGCCAATAGCGTTAGTAAGTGTTGCTGTTAGAGATATCTGGCAAGACTGGTATGTGAGATAATAAAAAAATAAAAGGCTACTGAGAAAAGTAGCCTTTTATTTTTTTAGCTCAGTAATTTCCCGGGGTATATTCCTTCATCAACCATACGTTGAATATTTTTAACAACAATTTCCCGATCTTCTTTATAGGTGACACCAAACCATTTTTCATTGCTTGGTAGAACTCTTACTTTACCAGAACCACTTTTAATTATTCTTGATACAACTTCAGGTAAATATAATTCTGCTTTTAAATCATTTGACCTCTTCTCAATAAATTCATTGAAGTAGTATTTGAAATATTTAAATGCAGTTGGAGTGAAACCCATAAGATTCATTGAAACCGGTGCATCTTCAGATAGATCGAACTTTTTTCCTTCTTTTGTGAGACTTAAAATTTTATCTCCTTCTGTATATATTTTGGTATGCTCTTCAATATTTATCAAATAATCATTTTTGTCCAGGTAGCATAACCCTCTAGAAACAGTTCCATGTTCCGAAAGCGTATTCTTTAGCTTATAGGCAAGTAAACAAAATGTTTGTTTGTTATCAGGATCGAGCGCAGTTAGAAAGGATGCAATTGCCTTGAAGGAGTCTTTTCCATAAAAGTCATCGGCATTAATAACCGCAAATGGCTCTTTAATTTTAGGTTCTGCAACTAAAACTGCATGTCCTGTGCCCCATGGTTTTACACGTCCTTCAGGTACTTGCAAACCTTCAGGTAAAACATCTAGTTCCTGAAAAACATAATCAACATCTATAAAATTTTCATACTTTGAAAATATGTGTTTTTTAAAATCGTCTTCGAAAGATTTACGTATAACAAAAACTACTTTACCAAAACCTGCTCGTTTTGCATCAAAGATTGAGTAGTCCATTATTGTTTCCCCAGATGGACCAATTGGATCAAGTTGCTTAAGTCCTCCATATCTACTGCCTAATCCTGCAGCTAAAATTAACAAAGTTGGTTTCATATCATATATTTTGGAATGGATTGCAAATTAAATAAATTTAACGTTAACAACATACCTAAAGTTAAATAAAATAGTAAAGCTTAACATAAAATTTGTAAATAAATTAAAATTTGTAATTTTGTGGCCGACTTGCCCAGGTGGCGGAATTGGTAGACGCGCATGGTTGAGGGCCATGTTCCGGTTTCGGAGTGCAAGTTCGATTCTTGTCCTGGGCACATTTATAATGCAACTGGTTGATTTTGAAACTGGTTGCATTTTCTTCTTTATGCGATTAAATTTAGAAATCATAAAACCCTCATTAAGGGATTAGCTTACGTTGAGCCTTTCGGGGTTTATAAAGAATTTTAAGATAGGATTTGAGCTTAGGTGTACCAGACCTATTGGATATGAGCTTACTTTATGTACATTACTTGGATTGGGAGTTTATAGGTTATTTGAAAATGGAGATACCGGATGCATGGTAATTGTTGATAATTTTAGGAAATGCCATGCCTTTATTTTTGAAAGATGTTGAAGATGAAAACGGAAAGGTAAAACCCTGCTTGTTGGATATTAACAGTGAAAAAGTTCAAAATATTTATAATTACAACATGCATTCTATAACCAATAAAGATTTGAAAAGGCAAAATCAATAGTCAATAATCCTGAAGATTACGAATTCCGAAAAATACTTAATTGGTAAAGCTTTATACCCTAAAACAAATTCAAAATATTCCATTGTTTTGCAGGTAATAATTGTTATCCTTTAATAATTATGATTATTTTTATCCGTTAATTCAATTAGGTAATAGCTAAATTGGCGTAAAAAAGGAAAACTAAATTACAGGCACGTGGGGAAAAAATATAAGTTTATCATTTTAATTGTTTTGGCCCTGGCTACATTTCCAAAGGAAATGTTTTCTCAATTTTATAATGGACACCAACTTCGGTTTGGAAAAAACAGGGTGCAATACAACGATCTTTATTGGGAATATTATCGTTTCCCTCGTTATGACACTTATTTTTATTTAGACGGGAAAAATCTGGCTCGCTATGCATCAAAAGTAATTGATGAAGAGCTGAAAAACATGGAGGATTTCTTTAGTCACAGCCTTGATTCTCGTATTATTTTCCTGATTTATAATAAACATTCAGAATTCAAACAAAGCAATATTGGACTTGTTTCCGGTAGTGAAGAAACTAATTTGGGTGGGTCTGCTAAAATAATTAACAATAAAGTTTTTATTTATTACGAAGGGGATCATCGAAAATTTGTTAAGCAAATCAGAGCTGCAATTGCAGAAGTATTGTTTATTGATATCATGTTTGGAGGAAACTTCAGGCAGAGAGTAAGTTCTTCAGCCCTTCTTACTGTGCCAGACTGGTATTATAAAGGGCTTATATCCTACTTAACAGAGGATTGGAACTTTGAAATTGAAAATAAAATTAAGGATGCTCTTGAGAATGGTAAGTTGAAGAAATTCAATCATTTAAGGGATGAAGAGGCCGTTCTTGCAGGACATGCTATTTGGTATTTTATAGCAAGAAATTATGGAAGTAGTGTGATTCCAAATATATTGTATCTTACAAGGATTAATAAAAATGTTGAAAGTGGTTTTTTATATGTGCTGGGAACCAATATAAAAACACTTACACCGCTTTGGCTTGATTTCTATAAAACCCGGTTTGAAAAGGATGGTGAATCAGCAAATTTTCCTGAGCATACAGGACCAAAAATAAAAACCAGGAAGAACCGTGTTTACCAACATGCTAAAATTAGTCCGGATAAAAAATATATTGCATACACCTCAAATTATTCTGGGAAACGACATTTGTGGTTACAGGATTTGCAAACTGGCAAAAAGAAGAAAATTATAAAACTTGAACATCGCTTAAAACAGTTAGTTGATTATTCGTATCCTGTAATTGCCTGGCATCCTTCAGGAAAGATCCTGACTTTTATCGCTGAAGTGAAAGGCAAATTGGTTATGAACTTCTATTTTGTTGAAACTAAAAAGATACAAAAAAGAAATATTCCATATTACGATAAAATACTTGACTTTGATTATTCCGATGATGGTTTGAATATGGCTTTTTCCGGGGTGATGAAAGGGCAAACTGATTTATTTATTTATAATTTGTCTTCTGGTGCGAGTGAACAGGTTACCAATGATGCTGCTGATGAATTATTCCCAAGGTTTGCAGAAAATTCAACAAAAGTTATTTTTGCATCGAACAGGATTAGTGATACTTTAGAAGTAGATAAAAGTGTGAGACCAAAAGTAATGCCCACTTATGATTTATTTGTTTATGATTTTAAGAATAAATCAAAGGTTTTACAGCGAATTACTAACACTCCTTATGATGATGAAACTAAACCAGAGCCAATTAAAAAGAATACCTATTCTTATCTTAGCGACCAAAATGGAGTAATTAACCGTGTATTAGCAACTTATGATAGTACAATAAGTTTTGTAGACACTGTAACGCACTTTAGATATTACACTACAAAATACCCTGTTTCTAACTATAATCGAAATATTGATTATTATTCAATTACTCCTGATGAGGGTAGTATTGCCGAAGTTCTTTTTAACAACAAGAGAGATAGAATTGTTGTTAAGGATTACAATTCGAAAGCTGATGTTGGAAACGGGTTTAAAAATACTGTATATAGAGGAGAAAGAACAAGTGAATTCAGGAAAAAGGACAGTTTGTTATTAGTCGAAAAGCAAAAAATTATCAGGCAAAAAGAGATAAGAGACAGTCTGGCTGCTAACAATTTAATACAGCACCCTGATAGCGTTCTACTGGATATAAACTATTATGTCTTTGAACAGGAAAAAGAAAATCCATACCATTTGGTTTACAGAACAGATAGCGCAGATATAAAAACTGAAAAGGATACTGCAAGGTGGCCTGAGCAAAAAATATATCTGACAGCATTTTATCCGGATCAAATGGTTACACAGGTTGATTTTGGATTTTTAAATGATAGTTACCAGGCTTATTCATTTGGTGCATACTATTTTAATCCAGGGTTAAATCTTTTTACCAAAATTGGAATCAGTGATTTATTTGAGGATTATAAGCTTACAGGTGGATTCAGAATTGCTGGAAACTTCGACAGCTTTGAATATCTTTTAAGTCTTGAAGATTTGAAAAAACGGTGGGATAAGCAATATATTTATCATCGTTTATCATATATTAATGGTTTTGGTAACCTTAATTTGTCCAAAACTATTACTAATGAAGTAAAGGCAATTGTTTCATATCCATTTGATCAAGTTAGTTCAATCAGAGGAACAGCTTCTTTAAGAAATGATAGAGAAATACCACTTTCAACTGTGCCATACAGTCTTGAAGCTGCAGATACAACCAATTATTACGCTGGAGTCAGGCTTGAGTATGTCTTTGACAATACAATAGAAAGAGGCATAAATTTGTACAATGGGGTTCGATTTAAGACATTTGCAGAGTATTATCAAGACCTGGAAAATAGTTATGTAAGTACTTATATTTTTGGAGCTGATTTTCGATTTTACATTCCACTGCATAGAAATTTAATATTTGCTGGAAGAATGGCTGGAAGTGGTTCCTTCGGGAATGGGAAACTTGTGTATTACCTTGGCGGAGTTGATAATTGGATTAATTTTTCGAGAGACCTACCAACGTTTGATCAAACTGTTCGCGTTGATCCTAATGAAAATTATATTTTCCAGGCCGTTGCAACCGATATGAGGGGTTTTGTGCAAAATGCCAGAAATGGGAGCAAATTTGTGATTGCCAATGCTGAAATTCGTTGGCCGATTATCCGTTATTTCATGAATAGGCCTATCCAAAATGATTTCTTTAATAATTTTCAGATTGTCGGATTTGCTGACGCAGGGACAGCCTGGTCGGGAGAATCGCCATGGGACAAAACTGATGCTTACAATACCGAAATAATTGACGGAAACCCTGTAAGGGTTATTATTGATAAAAAACGCTCACCAATTATTCTAGGATATGGTTTTGGAGTCCGTTCTAAATTACTTGGTTATTTTATTCGTCTCGATTGGTCATGGGGAATTGATAACAATGTTATCCTGCCAAGGGTATTTTATTTTTCATTAAGTTTAGATTTCTAAATGAAACCCTCATGGAGGGATTTATAAAAAAAATAATCACTTTACAACAAAGGAATGTTCTATTTTAAAAACTTAATTATTAACTAAACAGGTGAAAATTACAGTGAACGAGATAATTATAATTTTACTTACTGGATTGGCAGCAGGCTTTTTGAGTGGAAGCATGGGAATTGGAGGAGGAATAATTATAATTCCTTCTTTGGTTTTTATAATGGGCTTCACTCTGCAACAAGCACAGGGCACAAGCCTTGCTTTAATGACAATTCCTGTTATGCTTGTGGCCACAATTAATTATTACAAAGCTGGTAGTGTTAATGTTAAAGTAGCTCTGCTAATGGCTATTACCTTTGTAGTTGGGGGCTATATAGGCTCAAAAATCTCTGTTCATGTGCCTGAGAAAATAATGAGAAAAGCCTTTGGTATTTTAATGATTATTGCAGCAATAAAAATGATGATTAGTAAATAAAAGTTTTTTAATTTTACTTGCAAAGTTAAAACTTTACTAATGCAAACTAATCTATACTTTCTTGTAAGGTTCATCCTGGTTTTACTCTTCTTATCCTGTAGTCATCCATCAAACAACAGTGTAGAAAATGTTGTTATTGTTGAGACTGTTGATACACTTAGTTTCGAAGAAGTCGAGAAAAAAATAAAGGAAGAACAGCTGGCAGAGATTTACAGAATTGATAAAAAAGCCGTCATTTTTTTTATGATTAATAAAGAAGACGCTAAAAATCTGGCAAAAGAACTGGGCGATAGTTATCGTTGGGAAACTGACTGGATGTTTAATGGTTTTATTAATCAAACGAAAGAGTTTACAGGATTGGTTAGAAAACATAATATAAAATCTGAGTTGGTTTTCAATTCAAAATTTCAAATAATATTAGATGATAGCACCTCTGTTTTTTTTGATCGTGAGCAAGAAGATCAGATAATGGGTGAAATAATAACTGATGGAAAAAAGAAACCTTTGATTGAATATGGAATGTTTCCAGATAAAGAATTAGCTAAATTGATTCAAGATTTTTTTGAAATTGAAAACCTGGGCTATCTTCCTCCTGATACATCAACAATACCTGAAGATGAATCATTTGATCGCGACTCTGTGCTAGTCGAACTGTCAGATGAGGGATATTAGAAGCTGTTTTATCAAATACTCAACACATTTCATAAACTTCGCTTGTATTATTGGAATCTGCGCACCAAATTTTTCCTTAAATTTATTGAATAACATTTTTTTATGGAATTTGTAAGTTTTATGTATCTAACCTATAAACCCGGTAATGGGAAAGTAGGAATCTAAAAAATAAACTATCATGAAAACGAAAGTATTAAGTCTAATTGTAATGTTAATGTTTGTTGCATTTGTTAACCAGGCATTTGCACCTACAAAAAAGGCCAAAGTGCAAATTGCACTTTTGTTAGACACCAGTAATAGTATGGATGGATTAATCGATCAGGCCAAATCGCAATTATGGAAAATTGTAAACGAAATGGCATTAGCCAAATATGATGGACAAACACCAGAACTTCAAATAGCATTGTATGAATATGGTAATGATGGGCTGCCATCGTCAGAAGGATACATTAGACAAGTGTCTCAGTTTACAACAGATTTGGATAAAATCTCAGAAGATTTGTTCGCATTAAAAACAAACGGAGGAAGCGAATTTTGTGGTCAGGTCATTGATGTATCATTAAAACAACTACAGTGGTCGCCTTCAAATGATGATTTAAAGATGATTTTTATTGCAGGAAATGAGCCATTTACACAAGGACCTGTGAATTATAAAGAAAGCTGTAAATCTTCTATTGGGAAAGGAATTATTGTAAATACCATTTTTTGTGGAAATTACCAGGAAGGAATTAATACACAATGGAAAGATGGAGCCGATTTAGCTGACGGGAAATACATGAACATTGATCAGAATAAAAAGGAAGTTTATATTGCGTCCCCTTATGATAATGCCATTCTACAGTTAAATAAGCAATTAAATGAGACTTACATTTCTTATGGAGTTGTTGGTAAAAAAATGAAAGAAAGACAGGCTGTTCAGGATGCAAATGCGGCTTCGATGGGTACAGGTTCTGCTATTAACAGGGCGCAGTCAAAAAGCTCGGTCAATTATAGTAATGAAACCTGGGATTTGGTTGATGCAGTGCAAGAAGACGAAAAAGCTCTTGATAAGCTAAAAGAAGAAGAAAAGCCTGCGGAACTTAAGGGGAAATCGAATGCTGAGATAAAAAAATACATCGAAGGAAAGAAAAATGAGAGAGAAAAAATTCAAAAGCAAATTACTGAATTAAATGCAAAACGTGATAAATACGTTGCTGAAAAGAAAAAAGAAAATGCTGAAGATAATACCCTTGATGCTGTGATGATTAAGGCTGTGAAAGAACAGGCTATTAAGAAAAATTACAAGTTTAAGAAATAGGGACTAGTGTTGTGTCAAGGCTAATTTGTCAGGAGAGAACACCTGACAAGTGCAACCGCAAGGTGTTATCACCTGGCTAATTACCAGAAATATCAAATTTGACTTAACACTAGTAACCAGAAACAAGGAAAAGATGAAAAAAGTAAGATACATAATACTGTTGAGTTTGTTTTTTGTTACAGAATTGATAAATGCAGGCGGTTTTATCATTGTTGTGCCACAAAACGGACAGCCAATAGGTCGATCACCCTATATGATTGAAGTAAAATCATTAAAGGTTGAAACTAAGATTAAAGACCAGTTTGCAATTACAAAAATTGATCAGGTTTTTTATAATCCATCGAATGCAAATCTTGAAGGATATTTCCTATTCCCTGTTCCTAAAGGGTGTGTGATTAAGAATTTTACGATGGATATAAACGGTAAAAAAATGCAGGCAGAGTTGCTTGATGCTACAAAGGCCCGCAAAATATACGAAGACATTGTTCGGAAACTAAAGGACCCTGCATTACTTGAATATTCGGAGCAAGCTTTGTTTAAAGTAAGAATTTTCCCTATCGAAGCAAGAAAAGAAAAGCATATTGAAATAAGCTATTCTGAAATTTTAGAGAAAGACAATAACACACAGGAATATATTTTTCCACTGAACACCAAAAAATATTCTGCTTCTCCACTGCAAAATATCAGTTTTAAAATTGATGTGGAATCGTCTCAGGGAATCAAAACTGTTTATTCTCCAACTCACGAGATGGAAATTAATAGAAAAGATCCTAACCATGCTACAATTGGTTTTGAAGCTTCTTCATTAAAGCCAAACTTAGATATGCGTTTGTTTATTGGGTTCGATAGCAAAAAAATTGGAATGTCAGTTTTGAGTTATAAAGAAGCTGGCGAAAATGGCTTTTTCCTTTTGAATATTGATCCAGGTAAAATATCCTCAAGTGAAAAGGTAATTAGTAAAGACATTACTTTCGTGTTAGATGTTTCAGGCAGTATGGCTGGAAAGAAAATGGAGCAGGCACAAAAGGCCCTTACATTTTGTGTTGACAATTTGAACTCATCAGATAAATTTGAAATTATTCGGTTCTCTACCGAGGCAGAGGCTTTATTTGAGAAAAGAGTTGAGGCAAATGCTGCTAATATCGCAAAAGCAAAAGAGTATATTAAAAAGCTGCGGCCAATTGGTGGAACGAATATAGATGAAGCCATTGAACTGGCCTGTAAAGAGAAAAAAGCTGCAGATAGGCCTAATATGATTGTTTTTATTACTGATGGTAAACCAACCATTGGTGAAACAATTGAAGAAAAGTTGCTAGAAAAAATCAAAACTTCAAATTCTGAAAATACAAGAATTTTTACTTTTGGAATAGGTGATGATATTAATACCCATTTGTTGGATAAAATTACTGAAGAAACAAAGGCATATCGTTCATATATTGCAGAGGAAGAGGATATTGAACTAAAGATTTCAAACTTCTATACAAAGGTAAGTTCGCCAATACTTACTGATGTGAAAATAAACTTTTCTGCCAATGGTAAAGTGCGACAAGTTTTTCCAAGAGATATTCCGGATATTTTCAAGGGATCTTCAGTAACTGTTTTAGGCAGATTTGAGGGAAGTGGAAATGTGGCTGTTACTCTTACCGGAAAAGTGAATGGCAAAGAAGAGAAATATCATTTCAATGGGAAGTTTGAAGAAAATTCCGAAAATGATTTTATTCCACCATTATGGGCAGCAAGGAATATTGGGTACTTGTTAGACCAGATACGTTTGCATGGCGAAAGCCAGGAATTAAAGGATGAGGTGATTCAGTTAGCTAAAAAATATGGAATAATAACCCCCTACACAAGTTATTTAATTCTTGAAGATGAGCAAATCAATATCACAAGAAGGAACATCCGAGATGATCAGGTAATTTTTATGGATAGATTTGCCGAGGCTGAAGAAGCAAATGAATTTAAGACTCGAAGTAAAAAAGAATATTCCAACCTGAATCAGACAACTGGACGTTCCGGAGTGGTTTCAAGTAGCGAAGTGCAAAACCTGGGCTATGCCAACAAACTTGCTGATAATAAGCAAGGTGCAGGAAGAATGCTGTACATAGATAAAACCGGGCAAACCCGCAATCTTAGCTCGCAAGTTAGAAATATTCAGGGTAGGGCAGTATATCAAAAGAATAACGAATGGATTGATTTATATGTGCAAAACACTAAAAATCAAAAAGCAAACCGAATTAAGTTTGCAAGTACCGATTACTTTAATTTATTGAATAAATATCCCGAAACTTCACAGTTTTTATCATTGGGGCAAAATGTTCGTTTTGTTTATAAAAATCAGGTGTACGAGATTTACGAATAGGCTATTTTAATTAATTTCATTAATAGGTTTTTTATTGACCACACTGGGGTTGAATGGTTATATGGCACGCGAATTTTCGTGTGCCTTTGTTATTTGTGATAAAAACTAAAGATTAATTTATTACGACATTCTTTGGCATAGTGAGAGGTTACTTTTGCAGTATAAATAATAATATTAATTAACCATTAAAATTGAATTAAAATGATTTACGGAATTACATTAATTATTTTAGGAATTCTTGCAGCACCTTCGTTGCTGTTATCAAAAAAACCAAATGCAAAAGAATTGTTGGATAAAGTAACCCCATACCAGGGATGGATTGGTTTATTATTTTGCTTTTGGGGAATTTGGGGAATCATTCAGGCAGTATTAAACTTGGGATTAATGGGCTCTTATCCTATTTGGTGGATAACATGGTTGGCAAGTAGTTCTGTAGAAGCTATTTTGGGCTTTATTTTAGGCTATGGAATGATTAACAAATTAGTCTTATCAAAAAATGAAGAAGCCAAAAAGAAAGGTGAACAACTATTGGCAAAACTTGCTCCAATACAAGGAAAACTTGGACTTTTTGGAGTAGTAGTAGGTGCATGGGTAATTGTAGCCAGCATTTTATTTAATGTGTAGTAAAACGATAGTTTTTACTGATAACCAATAAGTTAGATGAAGTTGTATTTCACTCTGTTAGAATTTTCTGGCAGGGTGATTTTGTTATTAGAAAAGGTCGTAGTTTAAAATAGCGTTGCAAAATTAGCGCAAAACATTGTCAGGTCTACCAATACTGACAAATTTTTTAACCTGGCAGTGTCCAAAGATCCTTCCAGTGTTTAATTTTTAAAGAACAACGCGAAAGTAAACTGGAGCGTTTGAAAATAACAGAGTGCGTGAATTTTCGCGTGCTTTTTTTTAACTTTTTGTAAATTGATCGGAGAATTAGAGATATTTTGTAATTCATGTGTTGTAATTCTTTGATGGCGATAGAGATCTTAGGTTTAGATGATAATTTATTACGCTGAAATAAGAAAAGAAACTTACTTTTTTGCGCAAAGTAAAGAAAAACAGAATTGGAGTTAATTTTTCCGTCAGATTTTCAAAATAAAAATAGTTACAAGAGGTTGACTGCCGAGAAGTAAATATATATAGAATTGACTGACACTTTTTCGTTGAGAAATGGGGAAATAAAAATATAACACTTACTTTTTCGCCGTGAAGTAAAAAATTATAGAATTGGTTCTTACTTTTTCGTCAGATTTTAGAAAATAAAAATATTTACAGGAAATTGACCACTGAAATGTAAAGAAACATAGAATCAACTGATACTTTGTCAAAAAGCAAGGTTAGTCAAAAAATATTGGGGAAAACTGACGGAAATTTGACCGTTGTTACTGAAAATTTTAGCCGTGTGGTAGGGCAATTTACTTTATTAAATAATATTGCGGCACTCTGTACCTTAAAAGTAGTGCAATTCTTAATTTCTACAAATATTTTCGGTACACTGCACATAATTTTCTAAAATCTAAGCAGCAGGTCTGCGTTATATTTGCATTCTAAACCTGATTGCTCAGAACAACATGTGTGATGGCTATTTTATTAGTTAATTCGAAATTTTTTATTCCTCTTGTAAGGGTACTCCCAATTTTTTTCCTCTTAGCTTCAAAGAATCAAATAAACCAAGTTATGAGAAAAATGTGTATTAAAACCCTAATAGTTTTTGTCGGAATTTTTTTAGCGCAACAATCCTTTGCACAGGAGCAGCTTACCGGTAGAATAACTGATGGGAGCGGGGAACCAATGCCGGGGGTAAATATTAGAATAAAAGGTACTCAAAAAGGAACAATTACGGATTTAGACGGCGTTTATAAAATAGACGTTTTTATGGAAGATGTACTGGTTATTTCTTTTGTCGGTATGAAAACACGTGAAGTTGTAATTACGCCACAAAGTTTTAACCAATTGAGCTATAAAAAAGGAAAAGTATTAGACACAAAAAAGAAACGTAAACAGGAAAAACCAATTCCTCTGTATTATGATGATCCTGCGAGTACTTTCGCTCAGGATGAATCTAATAGACCGCATAATAATGAAAAAGGCGTTGCGGTTTTAGGGGAAAAAGAAAACCGCCTTAAAAAATATCGTGGCAAGAGGAGTGATTATGGAGCTTCTGTTCTTCGAAAAATTGATTACAACGATAGCCTTAGAATTTATACGTTTAGTTTCGAAAAGCCTTATAGTCAAAAGGTTGAACGATTTGAGTTTAATAGTGGATTTTCATTTGATAAAATAACCCGATTGCCTGATTTTCAGCGTACTTATTCATCAGGAACGGCTCAAAACGGAGAGTTTGTTTACACTTCGCCGCTTGAAAATAATATCTTAACCTGGGGGCCGGCACTTTCTTCTCTCGAATACAACGGGCAAAGCTCTAACTTTTATCAAGGTGGAAACATCGTAAGAAATGGAATTGGAAATGGAATTAGCTTGTCAACATATCATCCTGAAAGCTTTTTTACCACCGGTTACAGATTTAATAATAGTCTTGAGTATCGGATAACTGACCATGAACGATACATATATGCTAAATATAATTACCTGAATAACAAAGGGATTTTCCCAGGAGCTCAGCTGCAAGGGCATGATTTTACTTTAGGTGCAAAAACAAACAGGTTCGATGCAAGGGCATTTTTCTCTTATAAAAAAGGCGAAAACAACTTGTATGGTGGGAATTATGCTCGTATTTTACATTCCCTTTTTACTACCCCTCCGGAGTTTGACAATGAGAATGGCATCGACACAAGAAAAGCATTTGAAAATGCCAGTGTTTATCTTGTAAATGGTAATCAAAGGAGCTATAGCTCTAACTTATTGGAAAATCCTTATTGGTTGATTGCAACGGAACCAACCAATAGTGAATCAATTAATTATGGTGTTAATGCTTCTTATAATAATTATTTTGGCAATGATTGGAGGTATGATGTCAGTGCTGCATTTCAGAGATTAGAAAGTCATAATATTTCAGGTTTAGTTTCTTTTTTTCGGCCCGAAAACAGTTTGGGCATTGATGAAACACAGGCCAATATTGAAGTAAATTCTTTCGTAGAACTGCAAAAAAGGTTTAATCTGAGACTGTTTGATATGACTAGTTATGTAAAATACCTCTTTAGGCATTCGCAAAATGATTTTACCAAAGAAACTCAATCTTTAAGTTACATCGTTCAGCCATCAATTGGAAATGTCGAACAGCTTTATCAAATTGAGCAGTTACACAATAGAACAGTCCATGAAGTTTCCGTAGGACAATATAACGAATCTTCTTTTAGGGACTTCCCGGTTTTATATTCAGCTTCTTTAAATATTTATGAATCTTCAACAAGTAATCAGGCTTACTTTTTACCAAGTGCTTCAATTGGTCTGGCCTTGTATGATATCGGAGGGCGTTTTAGCGATCTTTTTCCAGGCAAAGTGTATTTTGCGTTTGCAAAATCTATTGAGGAAGTCGATTTTGATAATCGTTCAAGTTTCTATAATTCAATTAATTATAATGCTGCAGATTTCAGAAATTACCTGGAGGTGAAAAATACTTTCTTCAATGATTTAAAGCCCCTGAAAACAACAAGTTATACAGCAGGTTTATCTTTTTGGAATTTAATGAATGTTGGAATTGAGCTATTTGCTGATTTTTATTACAAAAAATCAGACGATGCCTTTTTTCCGACTCAGAACAATAGTGAAATCTTAATTAAGAACCTTGCCAACATCAGCAATAAAGGGTTTGAAGCAGGAATTTCTTATGGAAAATATCGCTATCGATTCAACTATAAAATTGATGTAAATTTTACAAAAAATAGGAATGTTGTTGATGAATTGCTAACCAATGATGAGGTTATTCCGATTGCAGGCTTTAATGATGTCCATAAGAGTTTAATTGAGGGGGAAGAAGCAGGTGTTATTGTCGGAAGTAAATATCTTAGAAATAACGAAGGTCAGCTAATAATTGGAAACGATGGATACCCATTGGTTGATCCAAATCCTGGAATGATTGGAAATCCAAATCCAGATTGGACATTAAACATAAACAATAAAATTGGCTGGAAATGGTTTGATCTCACTTTTAATTTTGAATACAAACATGGCGGACAGGTTTGGAACGGAACCAAAAATGTGATGAATTATCATGGAGTTACACCCCAGGCGGCAGATAGTCGAAATATTACTAACTATGTATTTGATGGTGTAACCGAGAGTGGTCAGCCAAATAATGTTGCTGTTGATTTTGCTAATCCTGTTAATGATATAACTGAATTCAGGTATTTGCGATATGGCTACACCGGTGTTGCCGAGGATGCAATTGAAGATGCTACATGGTTTAGATTGAAAAAAATAGCCTTGTCCTTTAAAATTGGTCGTAACAACAGATTCCCAATAAATATCTCAGGTTTAAAATTGGGCTGCTGGGTCGAAAATGTATTTGCCATTACCCCATATTCAGGTGTAGATCCTCAAAATGGTCTTTTTGGTTATGCCGAAGCACAGGGACTTGATTTATTTAATGCTCCATCAACCCGAAGATTTGGTTTTAATTTGAATGTAACGTTCTAGTTGCTGTTTGCTGAACTCTGGTATCTGGTTACTTGTTTCTGAATTTATCAGTTACTTGCAACCAGATGCCCGAAACCTTAAGCAAACAAGCTTTGTCGCTCAATAATTGATTAGAATTCGTAAAAAAAACACATTAAAAACTCAAAACTCATGAAACATATCTCAAAACTCATCTTACTTACTATCTTTTCAATAGGCTTGCTTTCTTTTGTGAGCAATGTTATGCCTAAGGATGAATTTTTAACCTGTCTCAAAGAAAAACTAGATCTTTTTAACAGCAAAAAGCCACGAGAATTCATCTATTTAATGAATGATAAACCTTTTTACAAACCTGGAGAGAGCATTTGGTTTAGTGCCTGGGTTACAGAAGGTAATTTTCTGAAAAGTACTAAGAAAAGTCGGAAACTTTTCGTAGAACTTATAGATCCCAAAGGGAAGGTTGCTAAAAACTTGTTGCTCCCGATTTTTGGCGGAAGATCAAATGGCGACTTCGAATTGGGCGAAAACGATCCAGGAGGCATTTATAAAATAAAGGCTTATACCAATTACTCAAAGAATTTTGGCAAACAATATTTGTTTGAAAAAGAAATTACGGTGCAAAAAGTAGTGATGCCTCGTTTATTGATGAAGCTTGATTTTGAGAAAAAAGCATACGGAGCAGGTGATTTGGTAAAAGCTGATTTCAGTGTTACTGACCTTGAAAATAAGGCAATTGCTTCACATCAATGTAAATACAGCATTTATTTAAACGGAGAGCAAATACAAAAGGATAATTTCACTACCGATAGAGAAGGAAAAGCGGTGGTCGAATTTAATTTGCCTGATGAACTTGTTTCAAATGATGGCCTGTTAAATATACAACTTGCTTTTAATGGAGAAAAAGAATCTATTTCCCGATCTGTCCCGATTGTTTTAAATAATATATCGATTGAGTTTTATCCGGAAGGAGGTAAACTGGTTGCAAATGATGAAAATACAGTAGCTTTTAAAACACTCAATGAATTTGGGAAACCTGCAGATATTGAGGGAGTTTTACTTGATGAAAAAGGAGGAGAAGTAACCAGCTTTTCAAGTTTTTATCAAGGCTACGGCAAATTTAACATAAAACCTAAAGGTCTTCATAAGTATACAGTGAAAATTACTAAACCTGTAGGAGTCAGCAAAATGTATGACTTACCCAAGATTCAAAAAGAAGGAACTGTATTAAAGATAATTGAGAATGCAGATAATAAGTTAAAAATAACCTGGAGAGCTGAACAAAAAGATAGTTTTTATATAGTTGCTTCAGTCAGGGATGTAGTTTGTTTTTCTGAGAAAGTTCCTTGTCATCAAGGAAGAAATATAAAAGTGCTAAAAACAGGTGATTGGCCCTTTGGGATTGCAAAAGTAAGTCTGTTTAGTAATCAAAGAGCACTAATTAGCGAAAGGTTGGTTTATGTCGGCTCTCGTAACCCTTTGAAACTATCTGTTGAAAAAGACAAAGACCAATATATGCCTGGCGAAACCGTCAATTTAAGGATAACTGCAAAAGATGAGAATGATAAGCCTGTAAAAACAAAACTTGCGCTTTCTGTGGTTGATAATAAGCTTTACACCTTTGCTGATGACAAGCAGGATAATATGCTTTCGTACTTGTTAATGAGTGTTGAGTTAAACGAAAAAATTGAAGAACCACTCTACTATTTTAGCAAGAACAAAGAAAAAGCCTGGGAAGCCCTTGATTATGTATTAATGTGTTCAAGTTTGAAACGACTTTCATGGTTGGAGGTTGTTAAAAATAAACCTTTTATAAGATATTTTCCTGATCAGTCGGATGTTGTTTCGGGCAGAATCGTTGATAATAAAACTCGAAAAGGAGTAGAAGCAACTGTTTGGTTAACAAATGGTTCAGCTGAGTCGGATGGACGCTCAGCTCATTTGAAAACGACAGAGCAAGGGTATTTTACCTTTTTTAATGTTAATCCAAACTCAATCGTTTATTTGTTTGCCCAAAGTGAAGAGGCAAAGGCTGAAAACCTTGAAATTCTGACTGATAAGGAGCTTAAAACGAATGAGACTGACTTTGGAAATTATATAAAAGATGTGCCGGAAGAAATTGTTGCAAAAAAAGCAGAGCAAGACAATTCTGTAAAAGTGAAAAAAGGACTAAATCTGAACCTGAATTTTGGGAAAAAGAGAGATGAATCAGCAAATGACGAGCTTGGCAATGCTGAACTAGGTGGTGGCTTGGCAATGGATGCTGAAGATGTCGGGATTGAGGAATGTGTTGTTGTTGGTTACGGGATGGCAAGGGTGAAAAAGGAATTAAGTGGAAGTGTTTGTGTGGTAAATGCAGAAGAAATTCTGAGCACAAACGTATTAGGTGCGCTTGATGGGAAGATTGCCGGACTTCAAATTGTCAACCAAACCCTTGGAGCAGCAGATAAAATAAATATTCAAATCAGAGGTGCAAATGCAATTACAAATAATAACGAACCATTATATGTAGTTGACGGGGTACCCATTTTGTTTGATAGTAAACAAAATACAAATAATTTGTCCTTTATAAATCCGAAAGACATCAGTTCAATTTCTGTATTGAAAGATGCCCAGGCGCAAAGTCTTTATGGTATGCGTGGTGCCAACGGTGTAATTATAATAAATACTAAAAAGAAAAGACGTAATCAATACAGTACACAAGAGAAAAATCTGAAAAGTCCGTATGTCTCAAAAATCATTTATCCTACTAAACCAAACTTTTCAAAAAGGCGAAGATTTGATGCTTATTTGCAAGGGATTAATAATGGAACTTCTCGTTCAGATTTTCGTTCAACCTTATTTTGGGATCCATTGATTGAAACCAATGCGCATGGTGAGGCAACCATTAGTTTCAGAAATTCGGATGAGGTTTCATCGTTTCAAATAATTGCTGAAGGAATCTCCGTCAATGGGGAACCAGGAAGGGCTGAGGCAAGTTATCATACCAGCCTGCCGGTTTATGTTGCTGCCAAAATGCCTGAGTTTGTATGCTTTGCAGATACAGTCATTATTCCATTAATGATAACGAATAATACTAAAAATGAAGTTGCAGGCAAACTAAATTTAGAAGTAGGGCAGGAGTTAACCTGCGTGAATGATATTCCTGAAAACATAGTTTTAAAAGCAGAGGAAAAGAAAGTGATTCCGATGAAGTATTTCATCGAAAGCAAAGCTGGTAAAAGTTCAATCAAAATACAATTCCTAAATAATACTTTTAGTGATGAGGTAAAACGTGAATTTGAGGTAGTTCCGGTTGGTTTTCCTGTTTTGAAATCATTCTCAGCGCAAGAACTTGACAAGGAATATGAATTTGAAGTAACAGATGTGTTAAATGGTTCATTGCAGATGCAGCTGACAGCTTATCCTAATGTTGTTAGTGATATTTTTTCAGGTGTTGAAGGTTTGTTAAGAGAACCTTATGGTTGCTTTGAGCAAACGTCCATAACCAGTTATCCTAACTTGTTGGTAATGGACTACTTAAAAACAACCGAATTTGAAGATAAAACCGTTCTTGCAAAAGCTGAAAATTTATTAAAGAGGGGTTATAATCGCTTGGTTACTTTTGAGACACCTGAAAAAGGTTATGAATGGTTTGGTGGGGCTCCTGGTCATGAGGCACTTACAGCCTATGGTTTAATGCAATTTGTCGACATGAAATCGGTTTGTAATTATGTTGATGAAACAATGATCAATCGTACAAGTGAATGGCTTTTAAAAACTCGCGATGGGAAAGGAAATTTTTCGCACAATAGAAGAGCTTTGCATACCTGGGTAGGAGACACTGATATTTCAAACGCATACATCATTTACGCATTGAGTGAAGCAGGATATAAAGACCTCGAATTAGAGTTTGAATCTTCGTTTCAAAAGGTTGTAAAATCTGGTGACTCTTACATGATTGCACTTTTGGCTAACGCTGCATTAAATAATAATGATTTAGCAAAGGCAAATGAATTACTGGAATTGTTATACAAAGATCAGCAAACCACCGGAAGCTGGAATGGGAAAAAGTATTCAATTACCCAATCCGGAGGAAAATCGTTTGAAATTGAAACCACTTCGTTAGCTATTTTGGCAATAATGAAATCAAAAACTCCTAATCGTTCAGCACTAAACAAAGCTATTCAGTTTTTGATACAATCACGTTCTGGTTACGGTAATTTTGGTTCTACGCAGGCAACTATTTTGGCTTTAAAAGCCATTACACAGTATGCAAAATTCTCAAAAAGAACGAAAGAGGATGGAACTATTGAAGTATTTATCAACGACAAAAAAGTTGCATTACGATATTATGAACAAGGCGAAAGCAGTGCAATTGTCCTTGATGGACTAGAGCAATTTATAGGTGAAGGAAAACAAAAAGTTCGGGTTCGTTTTGCAGGATGTAAGGAGGCTTTACCTTATTCACTAGCGGTGAATTGGAGAACAAAAACACCACAAAGTAGCAAAAAGTGCAAATTAAGGCTTGACTGTAAATTATCGGCAAGCGAAGTTTCAGTAAGTGATGCGGTTCGTATGTCAGTTAAGTTGCAAAACACAAAAAACCAGGGTTTGCCAATGAGTATGATTAAAATAGGAATCCCTGGCGGACTGTCACCACAGCCATGGCAACTTAAAGAATTTAGAGATAAAAACATCATCGATTTTTATGAAATTTTCGATAATTATCTGGTATTCTATTTTAGACAAATGGAACCGGAAGAGGTTAAACAAATTAACCTTGATTTTAAAGCTGATATGGCTGGCGAATATGAAGGCGCTGCGAGCTGTGCTTATTTGTATTACACTGATGAGTACAAAAACTGGCTGGAGGGCTTAAAGATTAAAATCAAGGAGTAAAACAGTTCTTTTTCAATTAGTAGGTTTGGTTATCCGTCCTGGCTTTGGCTGGGGCGGATTTTGTTATGCAATAACTTATAAAAGTAGAACTAATATAGAGATTAATGTTCTAAAATTGAGATAGTTGTCGTAAGCTTTGTGATATCATAATAATCCTCAAAATATCAGAAACTTATTATGTAAATTCAAATAATAGTTTTACCTTTGCACCCTGAAAATTTATCAATATATAATGTCTAACTTATTAGTTTTAATTTAATTATCGAATGGAAGACAAAGAAAAAAACATCGAAGAAACAAACTCTATCGAGAATCAAGAGATTAAGAATGAAGTTGAACAGGTAAACGAACCTGAGAAAAAAGAAGAAACTACCGAAGAAAAAGTTGAAGCTGTTGAAGAGAAAGCAGAAGCTGTTGTTGAGGAGAAAGAAGTAGTTGAAGAAAAAAAAGCCTCTAAGAAAATTGAACTTAGAGAAGAATCATTTGATTGGGATAACTATGACAAAGAACAAACTGGTTATTCTAAAGACGAGCGTTCAAAATTAGAGTCAATTTATGACGATACACTTTCAACTGTTTCAGAAAACGAAGTTGTTGATGGTACTGTTATAGCAATGACCAGCCGCGAAGTTGTAATTAACATTGGTTACAAATCAGAAGGTATTGTTAACCTTAACGAATTCAGATACAATTCTGATTTAAAACCAGGTGATGTTGTTGAGGTTTATGTTGAAAGTCAGGAAGACAGAACTGGTCAGCTAATATTATCTCACAAAAAAGCTCGTGCTCTTAAATCTTGGGATAGAGTTAATTCCGCACTTGAACAAGACGAAATCATCAAAGGTTTCATCAAATGCAGAACTAAAGGTGGTATGATCGTAGATGTATTTGGTATTGAAGCCTTCTTGCCAGGTTCACAAATCGATGTTAAACCTATCCGCGACTACGATATTTACGTAGGTAAAACAATGGAATTCAAAGTTGTTAAAATCAATCACGAATTCAAAAACGTTGTTGTTTCTCACAAAGCTCTTATCGAAGCTGAACTTGAACAACAAAAGAAAGATATTATTGCTAAGCTTGAAAAAGGTCAGGTACTTGAAGGTACAGTTAAAAACATCACTTCATATGGTGTATTCATCGACCTTGGCGGCGTAGACGGTTTAATTCACATTACAGACCTTTCTTGGGGTAGAGTAACTCATCCAGAAGAAGTTGTTGAATTAGATCAAAAATTAAACGTTGTAATTCTTGACTTTGATGATGACAAGAAAAGAATTGCTCTTGGATTAAAACAATTGACTCCACATCCATGGGATTCATTAGATGCTAACCTTAAAGTTGGTGACAAAGTTAAAGGTAAAGTAGTCGTTCTGGCTGATTATGGTGCATTTATTGAGATCGCTCCTGGAGTAGAAGGTTTAATTCACGTTTCTGAAATGTCTTGGTCACAACACTTGCGTAGTGCACAAGAATTCTTGAAAGTTGGTGACGAAATCGAAGCTGAAATTTTAACATTAGATAGAGAAGAGCGTAAAATGTCTCTAGGTATCAAGCAATTAAAGCAAGATCCCTGGGATAAAATTGAAGAAAAATATGCTCCACAATCTAAGCACAAAGCATCAGTTAGAAACTTCACAAACTTTGGTGTTTTTGTAGAAATTGAAGAAGGTGTTGACGGTTTAATCCACATTTCAGATCTTTCTTGGACTAAGAAAATTAAGCATCCAGCAGAATTTACAGCTATAGGTGAAGAGATTGAAGTTGTTGTATTAGAAATTGATAAAGAAAATCGTAGGTTAAGTCTTGGTCATAAGCAACTTGAAGAAAATCCATGGGATGTATTTGAAACTATTTTCACTGTAGGTTCAATTCACGAAGGAACTATCACCAACAAAATTGAAAAAGGTGTATTAGTAGCTCTTCAGTATGGTGTTGAAGGATTTGCGGGTCAAAAGCACATTGTTAAAGAAGACGGCTCTCAAGGCAAAATTGATGAAAAACTTGATTTTAAAGTAATGGAGTTTTCAAAAAGCGCCAAACGTATCATTCTTTCTCATACAAAAATCTGGGAAGATGAGGGTAAGTCAACTAGCAGTGATGAAGGAAAACATGATTCTTCAAAAGGTAAAAAAGTGAAATTAAACTTAGAAAAAACAACTCTTGGTGACATTTCTGATTTACAGGCTTTGAAGGACAAACTTGAAGAAAATAAAAAAGACGAATAAGTAATTGGAGTTTTGAATTACAATTTGTACTTTTAACTTCAGAATTTTATCATTGTTAAATTAATATAATACCAAACATGGACGCTGAGAACAAAAAATATGACATTCAGAAAAAAGACAATCATACAATTATTAAAGTATTGGTTGAAAAATTAGATACCAATATTGCACCTGCCCTTAAATCAGAACTAGTTCTTATTGCAGGAAATGGTGAGAAAAATATGATTATCGATTTAACAGAATGCAGATATTGTGATTCTTCTGGTTTAAGCGCTATTCTGGTCGCAAACAGACTTTGCAAGAACTCAAGAGGAACATTTGTTTTAACTGGTCTTCAAACAGCTGTAGAAAGGTTAATTACCATTTCGCAACTGGATACCGTGTTGAATATTAAAGATACAATTGAAGAATCTGAAGAATATATAAAACAAGAAGCAGGTAAAGAATAAAGCTTTGCCTGTGTCTGACTGATTATGACATTTTCAGTGACTGTATTAGGAAGTAGTTCAGCATTACCTACTTCCTCTAGATATCCAACCGCTCATTTGCTTAACGCCTATGAGCGGTTTTTTTTAATTGATTGTGGCGAAGGTACCCAAATACAACTTCGAAAGTACAAAGCAAAGTTTTCGAAGATTAATAGGGTGTTTATCAGTCATTTGCATGGTGATCATTACTTTGGTTTATTTGGTCTGTTGTCAAGTTTATCATTGTTAGGACGAACGAATGATTTTCATATTCATGCTCACAAAGAGCTGGAGAAAATGTTAACCTTTCAGTTCAAGTATTATCAGTTAGGGTTTAAGGTTGTTTTTCATTCTTTGCCAGAAAAAAGTGTTGAAATTATTTATGAAGACAAGCAAATATCAGTAACTACTTTCCCATTAAGGCATGGCATTGCCTCAAATGGATTTCTTTTTAAAGAAAAAGTGAAAGAAAGAAATATAAAAAAGGAGTTTATTGATTATTACAACTTGACAATAAAAGACATTGTTAAAATAAAAAATGGTGAGGACTTTATGGATAAAGAAGGGAATGTAATACCAAATAGACGGTTAACATTTCCGCCTTTTAAACAGCGTTCGTACGCCTTTTGTTCTGATACAGCTTACGAGCCTTCAATTGTTTCTGTAATAAAGGGGGTTGACCTTTTATATCACGAAAGCACTTTTGCTGAAGATATGAAACAAAGAGCAAAAGAGACCTATCACTCAACAGCTAAACAAGCTGCTGAAATTGCAAAAAAAGCTGAGGTGGGAAAATTATTGCTGGGACATTTTTCAGCCAGATATAAGGAACTAGATGCTTTTGAAAAAGAAGCTTTGGAAATATTTCCAAATACCAGTAATGTGATTGAAGGACAAACCTATAGCCTTGAATTAAAAAGAGAGAATGAAATTTAGTAAAGAACTTTGTTAGTATAGAAAAAGAATACAAAATGCAGGAGAAAATTATTATTTTAGATTTCGGTTCGCAGTATACTCAGTTGATTGCCAGGCGAGTACGCGAATTGAATGTGTATTGTGAGATTCATCCTTATAACTCCATTCCAGAAAAGGATGAATTTGTTAAAGGTTATATTCTTTCAGGAAGTCCGTTTTCAGTGCGAGATGAACAAGCTCCTGTTCCTGATTTAAAAGGAATAAAAGGAGAAATGCCTTTGCTTGGTATTTGTTATGGAGCCCAACATTTGGCTCATAACTTTGGAGGCGAAGTAATGGCTTCAAAACACCGTGAATATGGTCGGGCAAATCTGAAATTTGTTAACCGTGAAAATGAACTTTTAAAGGGAATATCGAAAAATACCCAAGTTTGGATGTCGCATGGCGACACCATTGCAAAAATCCCTGATAACTACGAAATAATTGCCAGTACTGAGGATGTTAAAGTTGGAGCTTATAAAATTAATGGTGAAACTACTTATGGCATTCAGTTTCATCCTGAAGTTTATCATACAACCGAAGGCCTGGATTTATTGCGAAATTATGTGGTAGGTGTTTGTGGTTGCAAGCAGGACTGGACCCCAGATTCTTTTGTTGAAACTACTGTGCAAGAACTAAAAGAAAAACTTGGTAATGATAAGGTCGTCCTGGGTCTTTCAGGAGGAGTTGATTCAACAGTTGCTGCAGTGTTGCTTCACAGAGCAATAGGTAAAAACTTATACTGTATTTTTGTTGATAATGGCCTTTTAAGACTGAACGAGTTTGAGGACGTTTTAGAATCATACAAAGGAATGGGTTTGAATGTGATAGGGGTTGATGCTAAACAGCGATTTTATGACGCATTAAAAGGTATAGAAGACCCTGAGAAGAAAAGAAAAGCAATAGGAGGAACATTTATTGAAGTGTTTGATGATGAGGCTCATAAGATTGAAAATGTTAAATGGTTAGGGCAAGGTACAATTTACCCAGATGTTATTGAATCTGTTTCTGTAAAAGGTCCATCAGCGACTATAAAATCGCATCATAATGTTGGTGGCTTACCTGACTATATGAAACTGAAAATTGTTGAACCTTTAAGGTTACTTTTTAAAGATGAGGTGCGCAGGGTTGGAAAAGCATTAAGTATTCCTGATAAGAATTTAGGACGACATCCTTTTCCTGGACCTGGTCTGGGTATCAGGATACTTGGTGATATTACCCCTGAAAAAGTAAGAATTCTGCAAGAGGTAGACAGCATTTTCATTAACGGGTTAATTGAGGCCGGTTTATATGATGAGGTGTGGCAGGCAGGTGCTATGTTATTACCAGTGCAATCGGTAGGAGTAATGGGCGATGAACGAACCTATGAGCGAGTAGTAGCCTTAAGAGCTGTTGGTTCAACTGATGGAATGACGGCGGATTGGTCGCATTTACCTTATGAGTTTTTGGGGAAAATTTCCAACAAAATCATTAACCAGGTAAAAGGGATTAACAGGGTTGTTTACGATATTAGTTCAAAACCACCTGCAACTATTGAGTGGGAGTAGTTTTAGAACTTAGAAATTGGACATTCGAGCAATGTTTCAGGCGACTTCAAAGCTTTAATTACTAGGTTTTTATCTATAGCTTAGGCAATATCTGCGATATCAAAATAATAAAAACCAAAGCAACAGGATAAACGGTTGCATAGGCAATAGGAGCGGCATTTGTGTCGCTCTTTGCATTTACAACGGCCAGGCCGGGGGTACTTGTCATCGCCCCTGTAATAACGCCTAATAAACTTAAAAAATTAACTTTAAAAATAAAATGTCCGACTAAGGCACCAATGATTATTGGTATTACTGTAAGTGCTATACTTATGATAATCAGGCTGATCCCGTATTGATGAATGGTGTTCATGAAACTTCCACCAGCTTTTGTCCCGACAGCTGCCATAAAGAGCAGCAATCCTAGTTCTCGAAGTAACTGGTTCGCATTTCCTGACATTGACCAGATAATTGGCCCCGTTTTCCCTAAACGACTCAGTAAAATAGCAGCCAATAGGGTACCTCCTGTCATCCCCAAACTAAATGAAATACTGCCAATTGGTAAGGCTACCATGCCTAGAAAAATACCAATTAATACTCCTAGGGCTATCGGAAGAAAATCTGTGTTAGAGAGAGTTTTTGTGTTGTTTCCAAGTAGTTTTTTTACCGAGTCAAGACTGGCTTTATCACCTGTAATCCTTAATTTATCTCCAAATCTTAAAACTGAACTTGGCTTGGGACTTATTTCTATCCCACTTCTTCTTATTCTTAGAACGGTGACATGATAGTTACTACCCAAACCAATTTTATCGTAACGCTTGTTTACAATCTTTTTATTACTTACTAAAACCCATTCCGTTTCAGTACTTCTTGAAGTAGGAAATACAAAATCAATTTCATTACCAATCAGTAATTTAGCTTTTTCAATAGCCTCGGTGCTTCCAATTACTCTTACTATATCTCCAACAAAAAATTTTGTTTCCTTTGATATTGCATAAACCTCCTGTTCATGATATACTTTAGAAATTACTACATCTGTTATCTCACTAATACTAATGTCTGTAACTTTTTTTCCATTTATTGCAGGGTTTTCTACTTTGAGGCTTTTCCCTATCAACTCAGGATTGTCTTCTTTAAGACTTTCTTCAAAATCCAGTTCTTCCTTTTTTAAGTCCACCTTAAATATGGCAGGCAAAAGGTTGACCATGATAATAACACCCACAACTCCGAAAGTATATGCAATTCCATAACCAACAGGAGCCAAAGGGGAACTTGTGCTTTCAATTGCAGCGGCTAGTCCGGGAGTACTAGTTAATGCGCCGTTTAAAATTCCAATAGAAAGATTCGGATCAACGTTAAATAATTTTGTTATTAATATAGATGCTCCTGCTGCACCACTTAATGCAACTATAGTGGTGATAATCAATACTCTGCCGTGTTTTTTAAAAGCTTCGAAAAAACCAGGCCCTGCCTGAATTCCAATTGTGAAAATGAACAATAATAAGCCAACTTTCATGAAATCATCAGAAACAACAAATCCAAAATGACCTAACAAAAGGGCCACAAAAATAACCGCTGAGATATCTAACGAAAAGTTGAAAATTTTGATTCTTCCTATAATCATACCAAAAGCAATGATTATAAAAAGTGCTGTATAACTGTGTGAGATAAATTCGTTCATAAATTTCTGTTTGGTATACAAAATTGGTATACAAAAGTAAACTTTAATTTTCTTGAAATGTTTTTAATGGATTATTTTTTTTATCATGCTGTTTGGTATTCTTAATGTTTATAAATAATTGAAGAAAAGTCCTTGATATTTCATGAATTATACTAAATTTAAACTTTCAATTATTTTATGTTCGTTTCTTTGGGCTATGAGTAAGGTTTGGTTGACAAAACATCTGCTTTTATTGACTTTTTTGATTGTTCTGGCAAGTTCTGCAATAGGCCAGGGAAGTTTTAGTTTAAGAGGACAACTTCTGATTGATAAAAAAGTTGTAATTGGAGCCGTTGTTACGGTTTATGATGGGAACGAAATTGCTAACCAAACCTCTACAAACCAGCTTGGGAAGTTTTGGGTCGATCTTAAGTTGCAAAAGACTTATGTAATTCAGTTCAAAAAGAAAGACGTTCCTACACAAAAGGTGGTTATTTCTACAAAAAATGATGAGTTAAAAGGAGAGGACTCAAAAAGCAAAGTGCTGGTTTTTACTTTATCATCAAAAAAACAATCAAAAGAAGGACCAGATCCAGGAGATGCTGTAACTTTTTTCCACATGAATGAGAATGGAATGTTGGAACAGAAAAAGGAACTTGCTGTTGTAACACCTATTGAAATATCCGAGGAAGATGAAGAAGCAATTGTTGAGATTGATGAGAAAATAGAAAACCTGGAAACTGAAGTAAAGACAATAATTGAGGAGAGTCCGGATTCACTAAGACCATCAGAGTGGGGTAAATATGATATTCTGCAGCAAAAGAAAGATAGTATCCTATTATTAGCAGATGAGAAGGCTCAAGTTATTCTTAACTCAGCGCAAAAGCAATCAAACACAATATCTGAGGAAGCTGTTAAAATTGCAGCAAAAACAGAATCCCTAAAACAGGAATTGGCAGCTAATGATGCTGCTATAAAAAGAAATCTGAAGAAGTTGGCAATTAAAGAAAAGGACTTTTTGGAAAGGGAGGATATTAAGAATTACAAAGCTGCTATTGAAAAGTATGAGAATAAGGGCAGTTTATCGCAAAATGATAGTCTTGAACTGCAAATGAGTGTGCTAAGCCTTAATGAGGAGATGATTAAAACAGCACGACTGGAACTTGAGATAGCAAAGCTAAATGCCAAAACAAGAGAAGACAGTGCTGCTATTGAGCAGAGGGAGGCTGAGATATTCAAAGCTGAGCAAGAAATAAAGAATGCTAAAAATCAAATTGAAATTCAAAAAATTGAGATCAGGCATAAGAATACAATGCTAACAGCTACCATTGTAGTAATACTTGTTTTTATTGTGATGATATTTTTGCTTTACAAAAGCTTAACGGGAAAAAAGAAAGCAAATGTTCTGTTAGAAAAGCAAAATACAGAGATTGCTAATAAAAATAAAAAAATTATTGATAGCATTCGATATGCACAAACAATACAGCAAGCTATACTTCCAATAAAAGCAAGTATTGACAAACACTTTGACTGGTTTGTGATTTTCCAGCCTAAGGATATCGTATCAGGAGATTTTTACTGGTTTAATCATTTTGAAGATACTGGAGAAAGTGTTTTTGCTGTTGTAGATTGTACTGGCCATGGTGTTCCAGGTGCTTTCATGTCGTTAATCGGTAATCGTTTATTGATTGATGCGGTAAAGGAAAAGGGAATCACAAGCCCTGTAGAAATATTAGAAGAAGTTGATGCAAGAATTAGGGTGGCGCTAATGCAGGATGAGACATCAAATAATGATGGTATGGATATTTGCGTTTGCACACTTAAATATATTAATGAAAATGAGTGCAAGGTTGAATTTGCAGGAGCTAAAAGACCTTTGTTCTACTCAAATGGAGACGATGGTGCCAAAATGAAGCATATCAAAGGGACTGTTAGAGGAATTGGAGGTAAAAAACGACTCAGAGAGAAACCTAAAAAACCTTTTGCGGAGCACAGTATTGTTCTGAATAAAGGTGATATGCTTTATTTAACAACGGATGGTTTTTTTGACCTTCAGTCACCAACGCGGAAGAAATTTGGAAGGGTTAATTTTATGGATCTTTTAGAAGATCATTATAATAAACCTTTACCAGAACAAAAAGACGCAATAATGGATGCTTTGCATTTGCATAAAGGTTCTGAGTTTCAGATAGATGATATAACTATTTTAGGTGTAAAACTATAATGTTTTGTATAGACAAAATTGATACTTAATGAGGTTCAGGTTTTGTTAATAAGTCGGTGAAATGGAAAATTTATATATAGAGGGATATCAGGAGAATTTTTATGTTCCCACAGTTGATTTTAATGCTGAGACTGGTGTTTGTACAATATCCGGAAAGTCATATTTAGAAGATACCAATCAGTTTTATCTTGTACTACTTGAGTGGCTCGATCAATATTTTGAAGAGGTCAATAAACCTGTTCAATTTAATGTTAAATTGAGTTATTACAATACGTCATCATCACGTTCGATACTTGATATTTTTGATTTGCTAAAAATTTATGAGGATGAGGGTGGAGAAGTTGAAGTAAACTGGTATTGCCGCGACATTGATTACGAAGTAATACTTGAGGAGGTTGAAGACTATATGGATGAAAGTGATTTGAAAATCAACGTATTAAGCTTTTCAGACTAAATATTTTCATTAAATCTTAAATCTACGTTTCGAATTATTTTCTACAACGTGACTTATGGAGTCAATTTCTAAATATTTGTCTTTGGTTAAGTTTAGCCATACTATTTTTGCTTTGCCATTTGCCATAATTGGCTTTTTTTTGGCAGTTCGGTATGCTGATTATGATTTAAGCTGGAAAGTTTTTGCTCTTGTTGTATTGTGTATGGTTTTTGCCCGTAATGCTGCAATGGGTTTTAATAGGTATATTGACAGAGATATTGATAAAATAAATCCAAGAACAGCAATAAGAGAAATTCCTGCAGGGAAGATTAAGGCAAAATCTGTATTGCTATTTGTTATACTTAACAGCATATTGTTTATATCAACAACCTGGTTTATTAATCTACTTGTATTCTTTTTATCCCCGGTAGCCTTATTGGTTGTTTTAGGGTATAGTTATACCAAGCGTTTTACTTTTTTGTGTCATTTTATTTTAGGATTAGGGTTATCTCTTGCTCCTATAGGTGCATATCTTTCTGTAACCGCCAGATTTGACTTAGTCCCTTTATTATTTTCATTTATTGTGTTGTTTTGGACAAGTGGCTTCGATATCATTTATGCTTTACAGGATGATAGTTTTGATAGTGAGCAAAACTTATTCTCTGTTCCGGCATGGTTAGGAAAAAAGAAATCATTAATTGTTTCAGCAATTGTTCATTTGGTAGCAGCAACTTTAATAATAGTCGCAGGATTGATCGCACAATTTGGTATTTGGTACTGGGTTGGTGCATCAGTTTTTATTTTATTACTTTTTTATCAGCACAGCATTGTTAAATCCAATGATTTGAGCAGGGTGAATTTAGCTTTTTTTACAACGAACGGAATAGCCAGCGTTGTGTTTGCAAGTTTTACCGTTCTATCATTGTTTTTGTAATTATATTCTATTAATCCACAATGAAAAACGCCTTAAGCTATTTGTTTTCCCTCATCTTTTATTTGTATTTTGGATTAATTCTTGGAGTTTTTCATCCAATACAGGTTCTTGCACATTGGATTTTTGGTGAAAAAGCAAGACAGGGAGTTGTGAATACTCTCAATCTATTGCTAATTATGAGTTTACATATTTTAGGTAGTAGAATAAAATTTAATGGTTTTAATAAAATACCTGTTAACAGACCAATTATAATAATCTCCAATCATCAAAGTATGTTTGATATTCCAGTTGTTGTTTGGGGATTTCGAAAGTGTTTTCCAAAATTTATATCAAAAGCCGAATTGGGAAAAGGTTTACCAAGTATTTCTTATAACCTGAAGCACGGTAAATCGGCATTGATAGATCGAAGTAACAGAGCTCAGTCTGTGAAAGAGATATTTAAGTTAGGACAATTAATTGAAAAAAATAACTATGCTGTTTGTATTTTCCCAGAAGGAACCAGAAGCAGGACTGGCAAGCTAAAAGAATTTAAAACAGCCGGGATTGAAACCTTACTACATGCTGCACCATCAGCAGTTATTGTTCCGCTTGTGATACAGGGGCATAGTGAATTAATGGAAAAAGGAACCTTCCCGTTAAAGTTTGGACAGATAATCACCTACACAGTTTTAGAGGCCATAGAGCCTGAAAATATTCAATTAGATGACCTTGTGGCAAGTGTAAGAAATTCGATTCAGAAAGTATTGGAATAAGTTCTTGTCATATTATGACTAAATTTGTCAGGTGACAACAGCTGACAAGTGCACCGGCCAGGTGTTGTCACCTGGCTAATTACCAGGAATATCAAATTTGACTTGACACTAGTTTATTTTTCAATGAATTCATTATCAATAAATTCAAAAATATCTTCTTCAAGTTTTGAGTAGGAGCTATTTGTTCCCGGCAAATATCCTTTTGTATTAAAAGTTCCATTTGAAATAAATACAAACCCAATATTTTTTTCTCTATTGTAATACATATCTGCTATTAAGCCATAAGCATCGCCTATGTGTCCTGTAAACGAGAGACCTGGCATTATAAAATCTCCATCTTTGGTTTGTGTAGTTTTTTGAAGTCCGAGGCCCCAGCTTAAAAATAAATTATGATTCGTGTCGCCATTTAAACCATTGTTTTTCCAATATATCTTTTCCATTTCTTCAATGGTTTTTGAACGAAGAATTTGAGCGCCTTCATAACTTCCTTTGTTCATAAATACCTGAAGGATTTTTGTAAGATCGTTAACAGATATTCGCAAACCTCCCTGGGGCGAGTAATACAAACCATTTATACCAACAGAATACTCCCTTTCAACGGGATAACTGCTTTCAAAGTTATCAGCTTGAGGTTCAGTTCCTCTGTATAAAATACTAATTTGACTTTTCTCTTTGATTTGTGAGATATTATACCTTCCACCTATGTTTAAAGGCTTTAATATGTGCTTTTCAACGTATTTGTCAAATCTTTCTCCTGAAACATTTTCAATAATAGTTGCTAAAATTCCATAGTTTAAATTGCAATAGGTAAAATAGGTTCCTGGTTCTTTATTTATCCAAATCGAAGATTCTTCAGTAAGAAGTTCAGAAACAGGTGGTACGAAGTCTGAATTGTACATCCTCGTTAAAAACATTTTATAGTCTTTTCCGTCATAAATCGATGAAGTATGTGAAAGAAGCATTCTTGGTGTGATAATACGGTTAGGAAAATATTTATGTTTAACTCTTTTTTTTTGGTAATTATTGATATCAGCATCTAAATCAATTTGTCCTTTTTCAACTAGTTGCATTACAGCAATTGCAGTAACAGTTTTTGAAATAGAAGCAATTCTGAAAAGAGTTTTTTCAGTTACAGGTAAACTATCTTTGAGGTTTCTTAAGCCATACTGGTGTTTGAACTTTTTATTTCCATTTATTACGAAAAGTCCCATCCCGACAACTTCATGCTGTTTAGCAATTTTTTCTAATTTATTTGTTTTGTCATCATCCATTTTACATGGTCTTTCATTGACATTGTAAACTCCAAAGTTCATTAGTAACGCAAAGACTAAGTTTCTAATCATACTTCCCTTAATTATTAGTTGACAAAATATAAAAAATAGCGGAAAGATTAGACTTGGCTGAATTGATTTAGGAGTTTGTTATTCATAACTAAAGTGTTTTGATGTAGCTGAAACTATAGGTCTGTGTTTTCCCAAATGAAAATTTCCAGTGTATCTGAGTAATTAAATCCTCAGTGTTATACTTAAATGTGATTCTTGCTATATATCCTTCATCTGCTTTAAAAGTACCACTTTTTATTCTGTCATACCTGTCTAATTCAAAAACAATATTACCTGTCAACCATGAATCCATGCTATCGTAACGGGCAAATCTCAAATTTCCATGAATATCATAAGCAAATGATTCGTTGCTTATGAAGCCATTGGGCTTATTAAACTTTTTTTCTGTTATTTGTCCATTCGAGTTGTAATAATAACTAAACACCCCTTTTGTATTATCCGAATAATGTCTGTATGACTTCACCAGCTTTCTGTCGGAATCATATTCGAAAGTTGTTTTTGTTTTTAATCCATCGGAACGAGTGAATATTTTTTCTATCAGTTTCCCGCTTTTATCATAGATAAATTCAGATGGACCACCAGTTTCTTTGTTGAAGTCATAATCCTCTTTTTTAATGATATATGGGCAGTTAAAGACTAATAATGGGTTTGAGCTCACCCAATTTAAACAAGCTTTTTCTACATATTCATAAGTGAATGTTTGCGACCATTTTTCGCCAAATTGCCATTTTTCTTCAATAAGGTTTCCTGTGTTCGAAAACTTATAATGAACAATTCCAACATTTTTGCCTTTTATAAAAATACTGGCTTGTTTAAGAATTTGATTTTCGTATTCATAATGCAATTCGCCAGTAAACCAGCCATTCATTTTATTGGCAATTAATTTTGAAAGTTTTCCATTTTTATATTCGTACTTAGCAGTTCCTTCAATAGAATCAGAACGCTGGAAAAACTCCTCAATAATCTGATTTTGAGTATTGTATGTGAATTTTTTCATTGAAGTTATTTTATCTGAGAATGTCCTATTAACTTCAATAATATTCCCATTATTAAACTTATAGTAGTTGAATGAATACCTACTGGAATCCAATAATTCCCAAACAGCTTTATATAGTTGGTTCTTTGAATCATAGATAAAAGTAGTCACTCCTTTTTCTCCAGAAGAGTTTTGATAGTGTAATCGTTTTAACAAGTATTGATTCTTGTTGTATTTAAATGGCTGAGCGTTAGATATAACTGCAATCAGGATATTAATTAAAATGGATAGGGCAAAAGTTCTTTTTATGTTGGTCATATGATTTAATTTTATAGTTAGAAGCTTTTCAAAGCTTGCCAAATTGCTTCGATTTAGCAAAATTATTCTACAAAATGGTTGATTTAATATTCAACGATGGTTTTGTCGAATAAACTTGTAGATACGTCGAAAAGTGCCTTAATAAGCAAGATTTATTGAGATTATTAAAAATGAATATTGTAAATTGGCAGAATAAAGTTTGTACCTATTGATTAAATGAAATCGCTTTTTTTTAGTGTCAGAAATAGTAAGACCAGGTTTTTAAGACATTTGAGTTACTGGATTGGAGTTCTGGTTCTCTTTACATTTCCTGCTTCTATCCACGGTGCATTTGATCAGGTACTAATAAGAAACATCGTATATCTACCCTTAGATATTTTGGCAACTTATTTTGTGATTTATAAACTACTACCCAAATATCTAAATAATAAGTATAGCACGCTTATAGTAGGGCTTGTAATTGTTTATGTTATTGTTATTACTGTTTCATTGATGATTAGATTTTTTATTGAACCAGCAATGTGGTACCAACTTGATGAAAACCCTGTAAGTATACAAATTCTTACTTCTGTTTTGATATTTTCTACTGTTATGGCACCTGCCTTATTTGTGAAATATAATAGCTATTATAATCAATTGAATGATAGGAGTGTAGAGATGGAAAGGCAAAATTATCAAAGTCAGATAAAGTTGCTAAAATCTCAAATAAATCCTCATTTTTTATTCAACACACTTAACAATATTGACGAACTGATTTACCAAAGTCACGAAAAAGCTTCTGATGCTATTATCTTGCTATCAGAGAATATGCGTTATATGTTGACTAACTCGTCGTTGGATAAAATTAGTTTAAACAAAGAACTGAATTTTATTAACGACTATGTTGAACTTTCTCGATTGAGTTTTCCTGACAGGAATTTTATAAAAGTTAATCAGAAAGGCCATACTGGCGGAATGGAGATTGAACCTTTATTATTATTACCGTTGATTGAAAACTCTATAAAGCATAGTAATAAAAAGGCACAATCTCCCGGGATAATTATTAACATTGAGATTCAGGGAAGTTCTATTAAATTGAGTACTTTTAATTTTTTACAAACAGTCAGAAATAATTCTGCTTCAAAAGGATTTGGTTTATCAAACCTAAAGAAAAGATTAGAGCTTTTGTATACTGACAAATTTGAATTTGAAACAAAAGAAACTTCAGACTTTTTTAAAGCTTATTTAAGTATAGATTTGAGCTAAGTTGTCTAATGATGAAAATTAACTGCATAGCTATAGATGATGAAATTTTGGCTTTGAACAAGATAAAGCGTTACGTTCAAAAGGTTGATTACCTGAATCTTATAGCTTGTTTTACCAGTGCGCATGAATGTTTGACATTCCTGAAAGAAAATAAGGTCGATTTGATTTTCTTAGACATTCAGATGGATGAATTAAGTGGCATTGAGTTGCTGGAATCATTACAAATTGTTCCTTATGTTATTCTCACTACGGCTTACGAAGAGTATGCTTTAAAAGGGTTCGAGTTAAATGTTACAGACTACTTGCTTAAACCTATAAGCTTTCAGCGCTTTGTAAAAGGGTGCGAAAAGGTGTATCCTTTGTTGATGAAAGACCAATTGATTGTCAACAATGGTGGTGTTTCTAAAGAAAAAGAGTACAGTTTTATTAAATCAGGAACAAAAACCATTAAACTTTGTATTGATGATGTACTGTATATTGAAGGGATGAAAGATTATTTGGCTATACATACCAATGATTGCAGAATTATGGTTTTAGATAATTTTAAAAATTTATTACACCAGTTAAATTCTGATAATTTTATAAGAGTGCACAAATCATTTGTTGTGGCTTTTGATAAAATTGATTTATTCGAAAGAAAATATCTGGAAATAAGACAAAAAAGAATTCCAATAAGTGATAATTACAGGATTTTGCTGCAAAATAAGTTAGATATAGCCAAAAATAAACACTGATGTATAATCAATTTTGCACACTTGCTAAATAATGCTAGTAAGGAAAATAACAAAAACCATATAAAATTTCACAAAACTTTTGTAACTTAATCGAAACTTCTACGACTAATGAAGTAACTTTTGTATAATATTCACAAAAATCCTTTTTGGGGACATAAAACTAAAAAGATATGACAAAAAAAACAGAAATAATTCAGCAGGAAAAAGAAATTGATGGTATTCTTAAAAGGCATTCTTATTGGGCCGTTGGTGCCGGCTTAATTCCAATTCCTGTAGCTGATATTGCCGCAGTAACTGCCATTCAACTTGATATGTTGAAACAAGTTTGTAGTTTTTACAATGTTGATTATTCTGAGGAAACTGGTAAAACATGGATAACAGCATTAGTAACTTCATCCTTGTCTTCATTTGTTGCTAAAATTGGTGCCTCAGCGCTTAAGGTTGTGCCAGTTGTAGGTACAATTGCTGGTGCAGCTTCAATGGCTGTTGTTTCTGGTGCCTCTACTTATGCATTAGGGAAAGCATTTGCAAATCATTTTGAAGCTGGTGGAACTTTTGGTGATATCAATAAAGAAAAAATAAAAGAGATTTATGAGGAAAAGCTAAAAGAAGGTAAAAAGATTGCAAAAAATTTAAAAGATAAGTATGTGAAACTATTGGAAACTCCTGAAGGAAAAGAAAAAGAACGAAAAATTGGGAAAAGACTGAAGGAGCTTGAAGATATGAGGAAGAAAAAGCAAATTACGAAAGAGGAATATGAAAAAATGCGTCAAAATATTATAAAAAAAGCAATGGGCGAAGAAGAATAGTCTTTGTAATATGTTGATAATAAGGATGTAATAAAGGGGGCAATGACGCCGTCATTGAACTCTTCTCCTTATAAAGTTATTCAAGTTTTACTTCAATTGTATATTTATCAATGTCATTGGTGGTATTTTCTTTCGTTACTACTTTAACATAGTACCAGTCGCTAACAACATTCTTAAAGCCCAGTTCAATAGGTTCATTGTTTTTACTTGTGTTTTTTGAAAGAAGGAGCAGGTTTTTATCATAAAATGAAGCAGAAATTTGCTGTTTATTTTCTTTTTTCGGAGTAATAAGAATTCGCACGTTTCGTTTATCCTCACTTTTTACTTCAAATTTGTGCCAATCGCATGTGTCAGTTCTGTCCTCTTTCTTATTCAGAAATATTTTGTGGAAGTTAAATTCCTGAATCACATTGTTTTTAACAGGAGAGGCCATTTCGAAATAATCGTTGGGTTCATTTGCATCAAAAAAATACTTTTGATTATTCAAATCTTCTGTATTCCAATATTTTGCAAATTTATTTACTGAAGCTGAATATAACATAACCCCTTTTTGGCTCAATGTAAAAGAATCCCTGCAAGTGTAGTGCGTAGGGTAGGACATGATATTCCTGACATCCGAATGGTAATTATCTCCCCATTCATCTTTCAATGCAGTTCCAATAAACTCACAATCATTATTAATCAAAAATGTAAGTTTGGGTTCAGCAGGTGTGTCTTTCAATAAATCTCCTCTGGTTTCGCAAAGTGGAGTACCTTTTCCATCGTTTGAGGCAGTCCGGGTCCGGCTTACAGGCTCCTGACTTGACCTGCCTTTGTTATAATGTCTGTGTGGGTGCAAAAGCCCAAAATAGTGGCCAACTTCGTGGGTTAAACCTGTACTGGAGTTTTTCCTTTGCAGAATAATTGATTTAGTGGTGATATTATAGGTTCCTTTAACTACTTTTTTTGATTCAGCTCTTTTAGTAAACCTATCAATCAAGTATACATTTAAAGCCGGTTTTGTATGACGAAAAATAGTTTGCAAAGGAGCTTCAATATTGTAGTTAAATACTTGCCTGCTGGTTTTGTCAATATGTTTTATCTCTCTTAAATAAAACTGGATTCCTGTTTTGTTAAGTCTATTGTAATAGTTTAAATCATCCATTAATTCTTTGATATCCTTAAATGATGCACCACCTTTTCCTTTACTATTCCTGTAAACCCAAAATTTAACCGGAATATGGAATCTTATCTTTTCTTTGTTCCCAAAGTAATTAACTTGCTCCAGAAATTTTTGTAAAAAGGCATTGTTTCCTTTCCATGGTTTCTTTCTGTAGTCAAGTTCCATTTTCACGCCAGCAACACAAATGGCATCATCATGGCTTTGTGCATATAGGATATTAAAATTGCTTGCAATTAGTAAAATAACTAATCCTGCGGCAGTCAAATTTCTGGTAATTAGTGAATTGTGTTGTTTTGGTTTGTTGTTTGGCGGTTCAGTTGGTCTTACATTAAATTGCGGATTCAACATGTTTATATATTTAAAAAACCAAACAAGAAAAACATCTCTTGCTTGGTTAAGATAATTTCGTAATCAATCGAAACTTTTTATTTCTTAAAGAATTTCAAAATCTTTTCAAGTTTGTTATCAAGCTCTTTATTCATTTGTTCAAATTCTGCAGCACTTAGAATTTCCCCTTTAGTACTTACATAGAATTTAATTTTAGGCTCAGTACCGGATGGACGAACTGAAATCTTAGTTCCATCCTTCAATTCAAATTGAAGAACATTAGATTTCGGAAGCTCAATTTTGTCTGATTCTTTTTTTTCCATATCTAAAGATAGACTTTTTTCATAATCCTTAACAAGAGCTACTTTAGACTCATTTATTACTTCAGGCGGAGAATTTCGCAATTCGTGCATAATCTTTTCTATCTCCTCGGCACCTTCTTTACCATGTTTTTCAAGGTTCATTAACCTTTCTTTGTAGAACCCAAATTCAACATAGATATCAATCAATAATTCGTAAAGCGACTTTCCTTGCTCTTTTGCCCATGCTGCTGCTTCAGCAATCAATGCACATGCCATGATTGCATCTTTGTCTCTTACAAATTCTCCAGCAAGGTATCCGTAACTTTCCTCACCTCCACCAATGAAGTTTTTCTTTCCTTCGTTTTGTTTTATTATATCAGCAATGTATTTAAAACCCGTTAAAACATCATAACTTTCAACTCCAAACTTTTTTGCGATATCTGTTAAAAGTTCAGTTGTTACAATAGTTTTAACTATGTATTCTTTGCCTTTTATCTTTCCTAATTCACTCCATCTTCTTATCAGGTAGTAAATTAGTATTGCTCCGGTCTGGTTCCCATTTAATAAAATAAATTTGCCCGAATTATCTCTGACTGCAATTCCAACTCTGTCAGAGTCAGGATCTGTCGCCATAACAAGTTCAGCAACAGTTTCTTCTGCTTTTTCCAAAGCCATTTTTAGCGCTTCCGCATTTTCTGGATTAGGAGATATTACAGTCGGGAAATTCCCATCAGGAATATCTTGTTCAGGCACATTTATGATATTCGTAAAACCATATTTTTTAAGAACCATTGGAACAAGCTCCACACCAGTACCATGAATAGGAGTGTAAACTATTTTCATGTCATTGTTACGCTGAATTGCTTCAGGAGATAAAGACAATGACTTGAGCTGTTCTATATATATTTCGTCAAATTCCAGGCCAAGAGCTTCAATATTTTCTTTTACAGGTGTAAAATTAACTTCCGAAGGGTCTTTTATTTTTCTAACTTCCTCAATAACATTTGTATCATGAGGGGCAATTAACTGAGCGCCATCATCCCAGTACGCTTTAAAACCATTGTATTCTTTTGGGTTGTGCGATGCAGTAATGACTACGCCACCCTGGCATTTAAATGAGCGAATTGCAAAAGATAACTCGGGGGTTGGTCGTAAACTTTCGAAAAGAAATACATAAAAGCCATTCGCAGAAAATATGTTGGCAACAGTTTTAGCAAATAATCTGCTATTATTTCGGCAATCATGAGCTACAGCCACTTTTGGCATTTCAATGTCTTTGAAGTTGACTTTCATATAGTTTGCTAGTCCTTGAGTGGCCATACCAACAGTATAGATGTTCATTCTGTTAGTTCCAATTCCCATAATGCCTCTAAGACCACCAGTGCCGAACTCAAGATCTTTATAAAAAGCTTCGGTTAAAGCTTTTTCATTTTCTTCCTTTAAAAGCTCCTGAACTTCTTTTCGTGTGTCTGCATCAAAACTTTCAGTAAGCCAGGCTTTTGCTCTGGTTTGAATTTCTGTACTCATGTTTTTCTATTAATGTTGTTATTTTTTGATTGATTTAATTTTGTGTAAAGATAGAAAACCAAGGTGATAAAAAATAATCTGGACAATTTGTACAATGTATTATCCTCCTCTGATTTCTTTAAGAGCTTCTTTAAGACTAATTCGATTGTCATTTTTAAATGCTACAACAAATGCATCAGGTACTTTTTCCCTCACTTTAGCCTGTATTTTAATTATTTCTTTAAAATCATCCGATTCACCTACATAATATTTGTATATTCCTTTAAAATTGTACTCCTTTACATCTTTAAACCCATATAATTCATTTGAATCATCAGGTATTTTCGCCGTTGATGATTTTATTTGTATCCTAAAAGTAATTCCATGTTGTTGATTAGTGTTCTTTACGTAAGTGCTTGAATTATTGTTTGTTTGTAAACTTGAATTGTATGATCTGCTGTTTTTTTCAATCTCGTTTTTGTACTCTTTAAACGCTCGATAAATTGCTGAAGCCAGTACAGATTGACCATCATCAGACATCAGGTATTTTTCTTCTACTGAATTACTAATGAATCCTGTTTCGACCAGAATAGCAGGCATTGTGGCATTCCAAAGTACTACCAAACCGGCTTGACGTACTCCTTTATCATTCCTGCCAGCTCTTGTTTTGAATTGATTTTGGACTTTTGCTGCTAAATTCATGCTTTGTTCCAGGTGTGCATTTTGCAATAGTGTTAAAATAATATGTGTTTGAGGAGAATTCGGATCATAACCTTTATAGTTTTTCTTATAATCCTTTTCTTGTAAAATTACGGAGTTTTCTTTTTTTACAACTTCAAGGTTTTCATCCGACTTATTTATCCCCATTACATAAGTTGCTGTTCCATAAGGCTTTGAGCTGGTATGAGAGTTTACATGGATGGAAATAAATACATCAGCATTATTCTTATTGGCTATTTCAGCTCTTTTATAAAGTTCGATAAACTCATCGGTCTTTCGGGTGTAAATTACCTTAACTCCGGGAATGTACTGTTCAATGTAACCACCTACTTTTAAGGCAATTTTAAGTGTTAGATCTTTTTCTTTGCCCTTTTTTCCTATGGCCCCGGGGTCTTTTCCTCCATGTCCGGCATCAATTACAACCGTTTTTATTTTATATTGACCAAAAGAAGAAATGGGTTGAAGAAGGAAGAACAAACACCAAATCAAAAAAAAACACTTCATTTTAAGGAAAATTAACTTTTCTATATACTCTTTTATATTTGTTGATACTACTTTTATCATAAACTTTTAGTATGATTGCAAAACTATAAAAAGTAGCTGTTAAATGGAATTATTTTGTTTACAATCAGGTGATTAAAAAAAAACGAAACAGCCGTTGTTAAGTTAAACAATTTGGTTGACCTTTATTTTGTTAAATTTTCTTAGCTTTGACGCCGAAAAAAAGTAAAACTCAAACAAATATAGTATTAAGTAATTTGTTCCGAAAATTAACCATAAAATTTTCTTTGCTGCTGATTTTTTCAGTATTTCTTATAAACGTGCAAGCACAGGTTGATATTGCAACTGACTCGCTTACTGTTGCTAACGACACTATAAAAATAGCCAAAGATTCAGTTGCTGTTGTGGATTCTGTAAAAGTTGTTCCCAAAGAAGAAAGTGATATAAAGGCTCCAATTAATTATTCTGCAAAGGACTCTATGAGTTTTTCGTTAAAATCAAAAATGATTTATGCATATGGCGATGCAAAATTAGGCATGGACGAAATGAGCCTTGATGCCGGGTATATTGTTATGAATATGGACTCGAATTATATCTATGCTAAAGGAATAGAAGATGAAAATGGAGAACTAAAAGGCAGCCCTGTTTTCAAGGAGAAGGGCAAAGAATATAAGCCAAAAACAATAAAATATAATACCAAAACTAAGAAGGGGTATGTTACTGATGTTGTGACTGAAGAAAATGGCGGCTATTTGCATGGTGGAGTTACAAAAATGCAGTCGAATAATGAAATACACATAAAGGGTGGGAAATATACTACTTGTGATGCCGATCATCCACATTTTTATGTGAGGCTAACAAGGGCAAAAGTGATACCGGAAAAGGAAATTGTTACTGGGCCATTTTATTTTGTGCTTTCTGACATTCCGATTCCTGTAGGCCTACCATTTGGTTTTTTTCCAAGTCAGGAAAATCGTACATCCGGGGTTATTATACCAAGTTATGGCGAGGAAAAGAGCAGAGGTTTTTTTCTTCAGGATGGAGGATATTATTGGGCTGCTAGTAAAAACTTTGATTTAACTGTTTTAGGGAGTATTTATTCTAGTGGTAGCTGGACAATTAATGCAAGATCAAAATACAAAAAAAGATATAAATACGGAGGTAATTTCGATATTCGTTACCAAAAAATAATACAGGGAGAGAAAGAGATTCCTGCAGACTATAGTGAAAACTCCATGTTTTGGGTAAAGTTCAATTATGCACGTGATGCAAAAGCAAATCCAACATCCACATTTAGTGCTTCGTTAGACTTTGGCTCCACCCAATCAAGAAGATATAATTATGATTATACTACAGGAGCAAACCAAAACAGTTTTGCAAACAACAATGCGTCATCAAGTATTGCTTACACCAAAACTTTCCCTGGGACTCCATTTAATTTTTCAGCAAATATTAATGCTACTCAGAATCTGTCAGACTCAACTGTAAATCTTACGCTACCAACTTTGACTTTTAATATGAACAAACAGTTCCCGTTTAAAAGAAGGGAAGCGGTTGGCTCGAAGAAATGGTATGAGCAAATAAGTGTTGGTTTTTCATCGCAAATGGAAAATAAAATACAGACAAAAAACTCGGTGCTTTTTACCGAAGAAGCTATTGACCTGTTTGAGAATGGGTTTAAATACAATGTTCCAATTTCAACAAGCCTAAAGGTGTTTAAGTATTTTAATTTATCACCTGGAATTACTTACAATGGGAGACTATATACAAGCTATTTGAAGCAACGGAACCTTTATGAGGCAGGTGATACACTTGTCTATAATGATACACTTCCATTAAAAGGGATGGGACTTTATCATGTTTATGACTTTGCATTTTCAGCACCGTTCTCAACAAAATTATATGGAATAAAGGAGTTTAAGAAGGGACGTATTGCAGCAATACGACATGTGATGAGTCCTTCTGTTTCATTTAGTTACAGGCCTGATTTTGGCACTGACTATTGGAATTATTATGAGCATGATATAATTTATCCTGATTCTGTTGATAGACGATTTTCAACTTATGGAAATGGGATATATGGGGCTCCTCCTGCTGGAAAGTCAGGGAGCATTGGATTTAGCTTAGATAACAATTTAGAAATGAAAACTCATTCGAAAGACACAACTGAGGAATACAAAAAGATTGTGTTATTGAATAGTTTAAGATTTAGCACTAGCTATAATTTAGCAGCAGACTCTATGAACTGGTCTGATTTAACTGTTAGTGCAAATACGAAGTTGTTTAAGCAGGTTAATGTGACCTATAGTGGTGCAGTAGATTTGTATAAGTTCGATCCTGCAACAGGAAGGAGTATTAATGAACTTTATATTGAAAACTGGGATGCGCTTGGACACCTCAAAAGAAGTGCAATTTCGTTAAGTGGTTCTATAAATTCTGATACTTTCAAGAAAAAAGACAAAAAAAGTAACAAAGAGGGTGAAGAAGGTAGTGAAGGAGATAATGAAAATACGGGAGAAGGGTTTGATGAATTGGATAGGCTAGGAAAGAAAGACGGTGATAAGAATAAAGGTGAGAAATCTGGTGATTATAACTTTAAAATCCCCTGGAACCTTTCAATAAACTATAGTTTGAACTATAATAATAGCACACCTAAACTAAACACTGAAACAAATAGGTACGAGTACAAACCTGATATTACTCAGACACTCAATTTAAATGGAGGTTTTTCATTAACACCTAAATGGAAGGTTACTGCAAGTGGTAGTTATGATTTTGAAGCAAACAAACTGGTGCATGTGAGAATGAGTATTGCACGTGACTTACATTGTTGGCAGATGAGTTTCAATTTTGTTCCTTTTGGTTCTCTTCAGAGTTATAATTTTAGAATCAACGTAAAATCTTCAATGTTTCAGGGGCTTGAGTACAAAAAGCAACAATCATTTCACGACAGGTTTGATTTTAATTAGTATCTTACAAGTCTAATTTCTATTTATAAATTCGGTAGATTGTTATGAAATATAATAGCTTTTTGTTGGTTCCATTGATTTTTCTTTGTTTTTTAGATTTATATGGTCAACAATCGGTTAAAATTGGGTTACTTAAGTATAAGGGTGGAGGTGATTGGTATGCGAACCCAACATCATTACCCAACTTAATTAAATTTTGCAACAATAATTTGCGAACTTCTATTCAACTAAACGATGTTCCGGTTGAAGTTGGAAGTAGTGAGCTGTTTGAATTTCCATTTGTACACATGACGGGTCATGGAAATGTTATTTTTTCGGAAGAAGAAGCTGCGAACTTAAGAAAATACCTGATTGCCGGTGGGTTCTTACATGTTGATGATAACTATGGCTTGGATACCTACCTGAGAAGGGAGATGAAGAAAGTTTTTCCTGAATTGGATTTCGTTGAATTACCATTTTCACATCCAATTTACCATCAAAAATTTGACTTCAAAGAAGGGCTCCCAAAAATACATGAGCATGATGGGAAACGACCTCAGGGATTTGGATTAATATATGAAGGAAAATTAGTTTGTTTCTACACCTATGAGTGTGATTTAGGAGATGGCTGGGAAGATACCGAGGTTCATAACGATTCTGAGCAAAAGCATCATGAAGCCCTTGAAATGGGGGCAAACATCGTTAGTTTTTGCTTTAATAGATAAAGGTTTATACTTCAAAGGTCTTTGAGTAGTAAGAATTTTCAAAGATATTCAAAATATATTCTTTTATTTGGAAAAAAAGTTGTAATATTGCACCCTGATTTTTGAAAGCGAAAATTTTAACAAATAAGAGCATGGATTTAATTAAGATTGTTGAGAACGAATTTGCGGCAAATAATACAGAGTTGCCTGTTTTTTCAAGTGGCGATACTATTACCGTTCATTATAAGATCAAAGAAGGAAACAAGGAAAGAGTTCAGCAATTCAGAGGAGTTGTTTTACAAAGAAGAGGAGCTGGTGCTACTGAAACATTTACTGTTAGAAAAATGTCTGGTAATGTTGGTGTAGAGAGGATTTTCCCAACTTTTTCTCCATTTATTGAGAAAGTTGAGATTAACAAGAAGGGAAAAGTTCGTAGAGCAAGAATTTTCTACTTCAGAGGTCTTACAGGTAAGAAAGCAAGAATTAAAGAGAAAAGGTTTTAAGCTAATTCTCACAAAATATAGAAGAACCTTCCATTTGGAAGGTTTTTTTATTTTACTATAAACTCAACCCTTCGATTTATCTTTCTGCCTTCTTCAGTAGTATTTGTAGCTAAAGGTTTTGTTTCTCCAAAACCTTTGTAACTTACTCTCTTAGAGTCTATTCCTTGTTGACGCATATAATTACGGACAGATTGCACTCTGAGTTGTGACAATGCAAGATTAAACTCAGGCGTTCCTCGGTTATCTGTGTGTCCATGAAGCATTATTTTAATGTCTTCATTTGCTTTCATAAACTCTATAAGCTGGTTAATGTTTGATTTGCTAATTTCGTTTAATTTGTGAGATCCATATTCGAAATTAACATTTTGAAGACGAACAGGTTTTCCCTTTTCTATTTTTCCTATTTTAAAATCAATGGTGGTTGGTGGTTCATACTCATCATCATCAGGCTCTATAAGCTTTGAGTCAAAGAAATATTCGTCCTTTTTTACTGTCAGTAAGTAATCTTCGTCTTTTTTTACAGGAACAGCTACGGCATATTTTCCTGAATATGAATCAACTAGACCTTCAGTGGTTTCTTTACTCTTCACACCTTTTATTCCAACTTTAGCATCGGTAACCTCATGACCCTTTTCATCCATTAATTTCCCTTTTACAAATAACACCCTTTTTGGTCGGGCACCTTCATATAGTTCTGCAGTATAAATATCCCAATTACCATCTTTGTTAAAGGATTTTGAAGAGAAGAAGATACGCTTGCCATTAGCACTGACCATTAATCCCAGCTCATCATTAGCTGTGTTTATTGGATAGCCGATATTTTTAGGTTCAGACCACTGTCCTAATCCATTATATTGAGAGTAGAATACATCAAAACCTCCAAGACCGAGTCTTCCGTTGGTAGCAAAATATAATGTCTGACTATCAGAATGAATAAATGGAGTTTTATCGTCGCCTGCTGTATTAATTACTGGTCCAAGGTTCTGAGCCTCCCCCCAAAGTCCGTTTTTTTGTTTTTCAGATTTATAAATGTCAATTCCTCCGTAACCTCCTTCCCTAGCACTTGCAAAAAAAAGAACTTTGCCATCTGCAGTTATACTTGGCATTCCTTCAAAAGAGTTCTTCCCATTTATCTCTTTACCAAGTCTTCGCAATGGAGACCAGATTCCTTTTATATTATCGGAAGTAAAAATGTCGCAATTCTTAAATGAAGTATAATTAGCACGCTCATATTCGCAAATGGTAATAAAAAGATGATTATTATCTATTGTTATAGTTGCTCCTCCCTGGTTTCTTCCATCATTAAATGGTTCGTCCAAAGGAATTCCTCTAACAAATTTAAAAGTTGATGAATCGTTCCAGTTTCTACTGCTATAGACTAATTCTTCAACGTATTTTTCAAAAGCTGTGTTAGGATTAACCTTGTACCTTCTTGAATAAAAGAGGAGTTCTTCATCAGGTGAAATTAAAGGAAGATATTCATCATCATCTGTGCAAACATCTTTTAAAGGAGTTGGATTAAACGGAACGGGGTTATTCAACAGTTCAAGATAATATTCAATGTTTTTTATCATTTTTACAGCACTATTAAAGTGCTCAGAATTTTCGTTGTTATGCTCAATAAAAATTTCAAGAAACCCATTTGCCTTCTCAAATTCCCTTGTTGTGTAATAAAACTCACCTAAGTAGTAGAATGCACTATAGTAACTAAAAGATGGGCATAACTCAATTACCTTTAAAAAGTTTTCTTCTGCTTTGTCATATAAATTGTCAATTTTTCCAATATCATTGGAGTTGAAGGTGCTTTTTACAGCATGAGAATAGGATATTTCTCCTAGAGCATAGTAGGCGTCCACATAATTTTTTTGCAAAATTATAGCCTCACTTAATAGTGCAAGTGCGTCACGGTATTTGTGGCTTGGTTTTGTTAATGCCTCATTGTACAATTTGATTGCTGATTGGCTCTTAATTCCCTCACAGTCACCCCTTTGTGCATTGAGGTGTGTCGAGGATACAAAGAAAAATGCAACGCCAATCATTAATTTTACAATCGAAATTGCTGTTTTATTTTCCTTTTTGCATCCCATTTTCATTTTACTGCTTACCCCATTATTTAGCCATGTTTTCTGCCTTTTTATTGGCTTCATCCTTTATTTTTTGAGCTTCTACTTCTGCTTTGGCTACTAGCGCATTGGCTTTTTGTTCTGCTTCCTGATTCAGTTTATCCGCTTTAGCCTGGGCTTCTTCATGCAATTTCTGCGCAGATTTTTCAGCTTCTTTATTCAGTTTTTCAGCCGCTTTTTTTGCACCCATTTTTGCAATCGGGTTTCCAGCGTTATCAATCAATTCTTGTCCTTTTTTTGCAGCTTCTGCCTTTAATTTCTCTCCTTGTACATCTGCTTCCTGAACCAATTTCTCTCCGGCTTTTTTTGCATCAGCCTTTATTTTTTCGGCTTCTTCATTTGCTTTATCAATTATTGCTTGTGCTTTTATGTCAGCTTCTTCAATAAGTTTTTTAGCTTCTTCGCTAGCACCTTTTTTTATTTCACTTTTTATTTGTTCTTTAACGCCTCCTTCACCTTCTCCTTTTTGACCCGACAGGCTAAATTTTGGATCATTCAAAGTACCGCCAACGAACACATTCATTTTAAGTTTGTCGCCTACATCAACTTGTTTTCCTGTGCTGGCTAATAGATTATTCGCAATATCGTTGACCGCTTTACCCAGCTCTTTACTTGGTATATCCAGTCCTAGTTTGTAATTTATCTCTTTATTAAGGTTTTGTGAACCACCAAACTCCATTTCAGACTTACCAAACTTCATTTTTGTTGGATCTACTGTAATATTCCCGTTTTTAATCTTAAACTTTAAATAAACATCGTTTAAAGATGGATTCTCAAGTTTTTTCCATTTAGTTACTGTAGCAAGTTTAGCAAGTGCATTTGATTTTGCAATGCTTATTTCTTTTGATTGGAATCTTCCGGCTCCATTTAACGTCTCATACTTAGGAGACATGTGATAATCCAAATCAGTTGCAAAATCAAAATTTAAAGAGAATTTTCCATTCGCATTTTTTGCGATTGGTGCAAGTTGTTTCACTGTATTAAATGCCTCAAAAGCTGCCGGGATATTGAAATCTTTAATTTTTAAATCAAAGTCAACTTTTGGTTGCTTAATTACTTTAGAATCATAGCTACCGTCCATTTGCATACTTCCATCCAGAAGTTCCATTTTTACTGCCCTGAACATTGCCTTACTGTTTTTTAGCAATATATCACCGTTTAGATTAGTTATAAGCAAGTTATCGTACTTTATACGATTAAGTTTTGAATTCAATAAAAAGTCAATGTTGCCGGGTATTTCAAAGGCTGTCATTGGAACAGAATCAGTACTCTCAGCTGGAGATGTTTCTACAGATGTTTCTGTAGCTTCTGTTGGTTCCTCTGAACTCATTAAATCACTCATGTCAAGATTGCTGGAGTTGAAATTAAACCTTGCCACTAATGTGGAGTCCTGTAAAACATAAGGTAAGATATTATTAATCTTACCAGCTAAATGCACATCACTTTTGCCAATGTTTACATCAAAATTATCGAGGCTAACAAATGCAGGAGTGAATCTTATATTTGCTGAAGGAATCGTAACCTTTTCAGGTAAATCTTTGCTTGAGTATTCAAATTTGCTTAACTCAATTTTACCATTAGCTTTAAATTCATCATACTTTTCTTTCTCCAGAGATGATAACTTTCCTCCAAGGTTCAAATTTGCATTCATTAACCCTTTTAAGGTCATGTCTTCAAGTGGAACAACATCACTTAAACTTGCAAAATCAATTTTTGCAGTAACATTACCTGTTATATCAACGTCAGCTGCACTGGTTGAAATAAACATTTTTGCATCGATTGGATTGCCGGCAATTTCAGCATGGGCTTTTTTTAAATCAACAGTGTTGTTGTCTCCTGAACCACCTTTGCTGTCAACTTTAACCGCTACATTAATATTATCTACTGATTTTGGAAGAGCTGGGTATTTAAACATTCCATTCTCAATGTTTAGATTGAGCCCAAAAGCAGGCAGGATTGAATCGTTGTAAATTCCTTTGGCGTATCCGTTAAAGTCAAATTTACCAGAAGCCTCAAGTCCTGCAAAATCCTGCATATAAATCACAGGAACAAGGGAAAGTACAGACTTAAAATCTGTCTTTTTCGTTTCAAATGTAATATCCATAGCAATATCATTTGTTGGCATTTTTACATTTCCATCAAAGCCAAGTGCAATGTCATTAAGACCAAATTCATTTTCCTTAAAGGTAAATGACATGCTATCCATATTTGCCTGGAAATCAGATTTAAAACTAAGTGAGGCTTTGGTGAGATACTTCAGGCCACCCATTATAAAAGTCAGTGATTTTATGCTGGTATTGATGTTCAATTTTGTTTCTGATGCTGATAGATCTCCCTTTAAAAGAAAATTTAAAGTATCAATTTCAGCTTTCATTTTTGACTGGCGATCATCGAAAGATATCAGTGCATCATTAATTGCAAACTTTTTTAAGGCAATCTTAAATGATGATGCTTCTTCTGTTTGGGTTGTGTCAGTTACTTCTTCTTCAGCGGCAGTGGTATCGGCCTTAGCAATGTCCCAGTTTGCCATACCATTTTCAAGTACTATTACTTTTATATCTGGTTGGTCAAGGACAATAGCGCGGATTTCAATTTCATCACCAAAAATCACACTCCCCAGGTTTAAATCTGTTTGAAAATAATTGAATTTGACAAGTGTGTCCTTTTCAAAATCATTAATACCTGTTAGAGATAATTCATCTATTCGAACACTTAAAGCCGGAAAACTTCTAATTAAAGATAAACTTAAATCGGCAAACTCAAGTTTTGCATTTAAGTTTGCATTGGCCTGTTCTTTCACTATTTCGTTAATCTTTCCTTTAAAAATAATTGGAATAAAGATGATTAACAGAATCAATACAACAATTAGTATTACAATACCCTTAAATATCTTTTTTAGGATTTTTTTCACTTGTTTAAATTTTAGTTAAGTAATTGATATTTATTCACTTTTCTTAAACTATTTAAATGGAGTTCATGAGCTTGCTTCGCAAGGTTAAACATATTCTTATTGTGGAACGATTATTCGCTTTGCTCATGAGAACACTACGTTAAGTTAATTTTCTATATAAACCCCGAAGGGCTCAGCGTAAGCTAATCCCTCAATGAGGGTTTCATGTGTTTAGTTTAAAATTATTTTTTAGTCACACGGTAACGCTCCGATTTCTCGTAGCTTTTTTATGATCTAGCGATTTTTAGTTTGAATATTGCTTAATATTAAAACAAATATAACAAAAAGCAATTAGTCTCTACTACAAACAAGTGTCAAAAAAATATAAACTTAAACCTTGATTTTTTACAGATGTTTTGAATTTTTTACTATATTTGCACCCGCTTTTGCAATGGACCTGTAGCATAACTGGATAGTGCACCTGACTACGGATCAGGAGGTTAGGGGTTCGAATCCCTTCAGGTTCACGATTTGGGTTGAAGAAATTTAATTATTTTCTTCAACCCTTTATTATTTAATGATTTCCATGTGCGATTGCGTGTGATAATGTGTGCTTTTCTGGATTAAAGCAGTTTTTTTAGAAACTTCAATACTCTTTTCGAAATCTTGTCAAACTACGGATGAAATAACCAAATTTCTTTAAAAACCCCGAAAGGCTTAGCGTAAGCTAATCCCTCTGCGCCTCCGCTAAAGCTTCAGCGGCACGCGGAATGAGGGTTTTATCTGTTTATTTTTTATTACTCTATTTTGTCAGATGGAACATCCACTAGACTTAACTTACATATTACCAGGCAGTTTTTGTTAATAATCATGCTCGTGTGTGATTAAAATTAAGCATGGATGTTTCATGTTGTCAAATTTATGCGTTGAAAATATGAGTCGAATTCAATTAAGTATCATTTGTTTAAATATTTGATTTTAATGTTGACTAATATGTCTGTTTTTAAATAACTATTTTACTACTACTTATCATTCGTTTTGCAATAACAAAATGAACTTTTTTGCAAATATTTTAGGTTTTTTAAAAAAATGCCTTACATTTGTGTAATCGATTGCATGAAATTGCGAAAATATGATAAATTCGGAATTAAGATACGAAAGCAACCCGATTGATGCACGAAATTATGGTACATCAGAACTAAGAAAACACTTTTTTGTCGACAATTTATTTACTGAAGATAATGTTCAGTTGACCTGCTCAATGTACGACAGCTTTATTGTTGGCGCTGCAATGCCTGTTAAAAAAGAATTGAAACTCGAAACCATTCCTTATTTAAAATCTGAGATTTTTTTAGATCTAAGAAAATTAGGAATTATAAATGTAGGTGAAGAAGTAGTTGTAAGAGTGAATGGAACCGATTACAATTTAAAAAAGAAGAAAGTTTTATATGTAGGAAAAGACAGCAAGGAAGTCTTTTTCAGTAATGTAAATGGTAGTCGGTCTATGTTTTATTTAAATTCGACTCTTGCTCATAAAAGTTTTCCAACCAAAAAAGTCGGATTGGAAGATGCTGAAGTTATCCAATTAGGTGAAGAAAAGTATGTGAACAAAAGGGTCTTGAACAAGTTGATCGTGAACAGCATTGTTGAAACCTGTCAATTACAAATGGGCCTTACAGAACTTGTGGAAGGGAATGTTTGGAACAAAATGCCTCCACACACGCATGCAAGAAGAATGGAGACTTGTTTCTATCTTGATTTGGAAGAGGGGCGGGCCTTATGTCATTTTATTGGAGAAACAGATAATACAAGGCACATTTTTGTTTACAACAACCAGACGGTGATTTCACCTAAATGGTCAATGCATGCCGGAGCTGGTACTTCTAATTATTCATTCATCTGGAGAATGGCTGGCGAAAACCATGATTATGGTGATATGGATACAGTTACACCAACTGATTTAAGGTAAATTTTCTACGAAGATAAAAGACATCCAGAATGATTACAGAATTATTTGATTTAACAGGGAAAGTTGCACTTATCACGGGTGGAACCCATGGTATTGGAATGGCAGTTGCCAAAACTCTTGGCAAAGCAGGAGCTAAAATTGTGATCAATGATATTTCTGATGAAAAATTAGAAGCTTGTAAGGCTGAATATCAAAAAGAAGGGCTGGATGTACTCACATTAAATTTTGATATTACTAGAGAAGAAGCTGTTGATAAGGGGATTACAGAAGTTGAGAGAAATGTTGGCTCCGTTGATATTCTGGTAAATAATGCAGGTATTATTAAAAGAATGCCAATACTTGATATGCCGGTGTCTGATTTCAAACTAGTATTGGACATTGATTTGGTAGCTCCACTTATTGTTGCAAAGCGTGTTGCACCAGGAATGATTGAAAGACGTGCCGGAAAAATTATCAATATGTGCTCGATGATGAGTGTGTATGGACGAAATTCTGTTTCTGCTTATGCATCGGCAAAAGGCGGACTTAAGCTTTTAACCGCCAACATGACCTGCGAATGGGCTAAATATAATCTTCAGATTAACGGAATTGGTCCTGGTTACATTGCAACTGCGCAAACTGCACCAATCCGCGAAGGAAATCATCCATTCAATGATTTGGTAATGAAAAGGACTCCTGCAGGCAGATGGGGTGAACCTGAAGATATTGGGAATGCAGCCCTGTTCCTTGCTTCAAAAGCCAGTGATTTTGTGAATGGTCATGTGCTTTATGTTGACGGTGGAATTTTGGCCAACTTTGGTTATGTGAAAGGTGAGAATGATATTGAATAATTGATTTAAAGACCAATATGATGAAGAAATTTATGGATGATAACTTTATTTTGCAAACCAGGACAGCTGAATATCTTTATCATGAACATGCAAAAAAAATGCCCATTATTGACTACCACAGTCATTTGATTCCGGAACAGATTGCAGACAATAAGCAATTTGAAAATATAACGCAACCCTGGTTGTATGGCGATCATTATAAATGGCGTGCCATGCGAACCAATGGGGTGGACGAGAAATATTGTACAGGTGATGCCTCTGACTGGGAAAAATTTGAAAAATGGGCTGAAACAGTGCCTCATACCATCAGAAATCCCCTTTATCACTGGACTCATCTTGAATTAAAAGGTTATTTCGGAATTACTGAATTATTAAACTCAAATTCTGCAAAATCGATTTATGAAAAAAGTGCCGAGCTGCTTAAGCAACAGGATTATAGGGTACAAGGCCTTCTTAAGAAAATGAATGTGGAAGTGGTTTGCACAACAGATGATCCAATTGACAATCTTGAATATCATGTAAGAATTGCAAATTCTGAAGCTAAGTTGAAAGTATTCCCTACCTGGAGACCTGATAAAGCAATGGCAGTTGAGAATGTCGAAGCCTACAACATTTATCTTGATGAATTATCTGAAGCTGCGAATATTCAAATTAACTCATTCGAAGCTTTACTGAATGCACTTAAAAAGCGTCATGATTTCTTTCATGAAAACGGATGCAGACTATCCGATCACGGGATTGAAGTTTTTTATGCCGAAGATTATACTTTATCTGAAATCACTTTAATTTTTAATAAAATAAGGTCTGATATAAGGTTGTCTGATGATGAAATATTGAAGTTTAAATCAGCCATGATGTATGAATTTGCCATTATGGACCATTCAAAAGGCTGGACACAGCAGTTTCACTTTGGCGCATTGCGTAATAATAATACAAGGTTACTTACAAAACTTGGACCGGATACAGGTTTCGATTCAATTGGTGACTGGAATGTCGCTGCAAATATGTCAAAATTCCTGAACAGGTTAGATTCAGAAGATAAACTAACAAAGACCATTCTTTATAATCTAAATCCTGCTGATAATGAAATGGTTGCTACCATGATTGGCAATTTCCAGGATGGATCGGTTCCAGGGAAAATACAGTTTGGTTCGGGCTGGTGGTTCCTTGATCAAAAGGATGGCATGGAAAAGCAAATGAATGCTTTGTCGAACATGGGTCTGCTAAGTCGTTTTGTAGGGATGCTGACAGATTCACGAAGCTTTTTATCTTATCCACGACATGAATATTTCCGCAGGATTTTATGTAACTTATTGGGTAACGATGTGGAGAATGGTGAAATCCCCAACGATATGACTTTGTTAGGTGGAATGGTGGAAAATATCTGCTATAACAATGCAAAAAACTATTTCAAGTTTGATAATTAATTTCAAAAAGTAACAACGATGAACAAAGTAGTAACATTTGGAGAAGTAATGCTTCGATTAGCCGCTCCCGGTTATGAGAGATTTGGGCAATCAAATGTTTTAAACGCCACTTTTGGTGGTGGCGAAGCCAATGTGGCTGTTTCTTTGGCGAATTACGGAATTCCTGTAAGTTTTGTTACCCGCTTACCCAAAAATGATATTGCAAAAGTCTGTACAAATGAACTAAGAGGCCTGGGTGTTGATATTAGCAACATTATTTATGGTGGCGATAGGATGGGCATCTATTTTTTAGAAACTGGAGCTGTCAGCCGTGCGAGTAAAGTGGTTTATGACAGGGCACATTCAGCCATTTCGGAAATTAAGCCTGGCATGATTGATTGGAATAAGGTGTTTGAGGGGGCTACCTGGTTTCATTGGACAGGAATTACGCCAGCAATTTCGCAAGGTGCAGCAGATGTTTGTCTGGAAGGAATTAAAGCGGCTAATGCAAAAGGAATTACAGTTTCAACGGATATTAATTATAGAAAAAATCTTTGGAAATACGGAAAAACAGCGCAGGAAGTTATGCCAGTTTTGGTCGAAGGTTGCGATGTGGTACTTGGCAATGAAGAAGATGCAGCCATGTCATTAGGCATTCACCCTGAAGGAGTTGATGTGACTGCCGGTCATGTTGAAGCGGAAGCATATCGTTCTGTATCAGAGCAAATTATGATGCAATTTCCAAGATGTAAAAAAGTGATTACAACTTTGCGTGGTTCCATTAGCGCTAATCATAATAGCTGGTCGGGTGTACTATTTGACGGGCAAACTTTGTACGAAGCCCCAACTTATCAAATTACCAACATTGTTGACAGGGTTGGTGGTGGCGATTCTTTTATGGGAGGGCTTATTTATGGTCTTTTAACCTATAAAGAAGATCCTCAGTCTGCACTTAATTTTGCAGTAGCAGCATCTTGTTTAAAGCACACTATTTATGGTGATTACAACAGGGTTTCAGTAGATGAAGTTGAAAAGCTAAAAGGAGGCGATGCTTCCGGAAGAGTATCAAGATAATTTAAACGATTAAGAAACAGTAAAATGGCACAATATACAAGAATTCAGGTAGCAAATGTAATGCAGGAAACAGGTTTGGTTCCACTGTTTTATCATGCCGATGCAGAACTGGGAAAAAAAGTATTGAAAGCTTGTTACGATGGAGGAGCAAGACTTTTGGAATTTACCAGTCGGGGCGATTTTGCTTTTGAGATATTTGGTGAACTAAACAAGTACGCCATAAAAGAGTTGCCAGGGATGATTCTGGGAGTTGGTTCAGTTACTGATGCTGCAAGTGCTTCACTTTACATGCAATTGGGAGCAAATTTCATTGTTACTCCTGTTCTTCGTGAGGATATTGCAATGGTTTGCAATCGAAGAAAGGTATTATGGTCACCTGGCTGTGGTTCTTTGACCGAAATTGCAAAGGCCGAAGAGTTAGGTTGCGAGATTGTTAAACTATTTCCTGGTGGAACCTACGGGCCAGACTTCGTGAAAGCAATAAAAGGACCTCAGCCATGGACCAGCATTATGCCCACCGGAGGTGTTTCTCCTACCGAAGAAAACCTGAAAGCCTGGTTTCAAGCGGGAGTGACATGTGTAGGGATGGGCTCTCAGTTGATATCGAAGGATGTGCTTAAAAACCAGAATTTTGAAAGCTTAAAATCAAAAGTAAAACAGGCAATTGATATTATTCAAAAATTAAAGAATTAACCCAAAAAAACCACAAGAAAATGACTGGTCGAAAAACAGGAATAGGTAATCACAGGTTCAAAATATTGGCCATGTTGGTATACGCTACTACGATTAACTATTTTGATCGTAGTATTATTGGTGTGATGGCACCAACCTTGGAAAATCTATTTCAATGGTCAAATAATGATTATGCTAACATAATGATTGCTTTTAAAATAGCATACGCTCTTGGTATGTTATCAATGGGAGGAATTATTGATAAACTTGGAACAAAAAAAGGGTATGTGCTTGCCATTGGTATTTGGAGTATTTTTGGAATGCTACATGCATTAGTGGTTCAAGAAATTAGTGTTTTTAATATAACTGTAACCAGTGTAGGGTTGTTTGGTATTGCTCGCTTTGGTCTTGGATTTGGTGAGTCGGGACACTTTCCAGCAGCGCAGAAAACTGTGGCAGAATGGTTTCCAAAGAAAGAAAGGGCTTTTGCTACAGGTTTGTTTAATGCTGCCACTAGTATCGGTGCCATAACAGCTCCCTTTGTTGTGGGGTGGATAGTTACCGAAGTTACTGAGCCAGGATGGGTTAAAGGAACAGGTTGGCAAATACCATTTCTTATTACAGGTGCATTAAGTTCTGTCTGGGTTATCTTATGGTTGAAAGTTTATAAAAAACCAGAAGATTCTATGAAATTATCAAAAGCTGAATTCGACTATATTCATAGCGATTCGGTACCCGAATCAGATGAAAAAATTGCCTGGTCAAAGGTTTTACCAAAGCGTCAAACCTGGGCATTTGCTACTGCGAAAATTACAGATGCTGTTTGGTGGTTTTATCTTTTCTGGGGAGCAAAATATTTAAATGCGACATTTGAAATTAGCCTAAAAGATATTGGTATTCCATTTTTAATTATGTATGTTCTTGCCGATGGAGGTAGTATTGGTGGCGGATGGATATCCGGACATTTTATGAATAGAGGATGGACTTTAAATAAAGCACGTAAAATGACTTTGTTAATATGTGCTATCATTGTTTTACCAGTTAGTTATGTGGCATTTACTCACAATCAGTGGGTTGCTGTTGTTCTTATCGGTATTGCAGCTGCAGGTCATCAGGCTTGGTCTGCAAATATCTTTACGTTAGTATCTGATGTGTTTCCTAAAAAAGCAGTAGCATCTGTAACAGGAATCGGAGGGATGGTTGGTGCAGTAGCTGGTATTATTAGTGATAAAGCCTTAGGAAAAGTTCTTGACTCAGCTGGAAATGCCGGATATTTCTGGGCATTTTTGATAGCTGGATCTTGTTATTTAATTATTCTTGGTATTGTGCACCTAATGATGCCAAAAATGACGCCTTTGGATGAAAACTTAAACCATATTAGCGAGGCTTCTTAGAATTTTTTTCGAATTAAATTTTAAAAAAATGTTATTAAATAGAAAAAATACAGACATTGAAACCAAATTACCTATAAAAGTGGTTCAATTTGGTGAAGGTAATTTTTTGAGGGCATTTGTGGATTATGCTTTTCAAAAACTAAATAAAAAAATCGGTTTTAATGCCGGAGTTGCTGTGGTTCAGCCAATTGAAAGCGGATTGGTGCATTTGTTGAATGAACAAGAAGGTCTTTATACGCTCTTTTTAAAAGGAGTAAAAAAAGGACAAGAAGTTGAAAATAAAGAATTGATTGAAAACATTGTAAAAGCAGTTAATCCTTACGAGGATTTTGAAGAATATTTGAACCTTGCCAGGGAAGAGGAACTGGAATTCATCATCTCTAACACAACTGAGGCGGGCATTGCTTATGCTGAAACTGATCAGTTATCAATGCAACCTCCTGCATCTTTTCCAGCAAAACTTTGTTTATTGCTGCATGAAAGGTTTCGTCATTTTAAAGGAGATGCCTCAAAAGGTTTAACCATTATTCCATGCGAGCTAATTAATTACAATGCTGATGCCTTAAAAGATATCCTTCTTAAATACATTGAAAAATGGGGACTTGAAAAAGAGTTTAGATATTGGTTGCTGGAATATAATTATTTCCACAATACATTGGTTGACAGGATTGTACCAGGTTATCCAAAGGAGCAGATTGAGGATTACAATAAACAGTTGGATTATAAAGACAAATTGATTGTTTCAGCAGAAACTTTCTTTTTATGGGTGATTGAAGGGGATGAACGATTAAAAGCAAAGCTACCTTTCGAAAAGGTTGGACTGGATGTGAAAATTGTCAAAGATATGCAGCCTTACAGAACGCGAAAAGTGCGTATTTTAAACGGGGCACACACAGTTATGGTTCCAATGTCGTTACTTTATGGTAATGAGACAGTTAGGCAGACTGTTGATAACGGGTTTACTGGAACTTTTGTTCGTGATGTTGTTTTCGAGGAAATTATTCCAACATTGGAAATGGATAGGGAGGAGCTTACAGGTTTTGCAGAAGAGGTTTTCGATCGATTCAGAAACCCGTTTATTAAGCATAATCTTTCCAGCATTGCATTAAATTCTATTTCAAAGTTTAAGGTAAGGGTGTTACCCAGTTTATTGGATTACTATGAAAAATATGACAAATTGCCAATGCGTTTAACTTTTGCTTTTGCTTGTTTAATCAGATTTTACAAAGGCGAATGGAAAGGAACGCAGCTTCCAGTCAATGATAATAATGAAATTGTTCAATTCTTTGAAAAGTTCTGGAAATTAAATGATTACCATGCGTTAGTTAATTCAGTTTTAGCCAATACAAACTTTTGGGAAAAGGACTTGTCTCAGATAAAAGAACTCCCTACAGCACTCGTACTTGCGCTTAATGAAATAGAAATGAATGGAATTGAACAAGGGTTCATAAATTTCGCTCGTAGTTTTGCTTAATTTATAAAAATAGTCATCATGCAAAAGAAGTTAATAAAAGTAAGTGAGTTAGATAATGTAGCAGTTGCTTTAGTCGATTTAAGTAAGGGTGAAAATATAGACTTTTATGGCAAAGTAGTTGAAATCCAGTCTAATGTCAAGGCTAAACATAAAATTGCATTAGTTGATTTTAATGATGGTGATGAAATTATTATGTATGGTGTTTTGGTCGGAAAAGCAGTGGGGATTATAAAGAAAGGCGAAATAATTACAACCGAAAATGTCAGGCATGAAAGTTCGAAAGTAACTGATAAAACAGCAACTATCAAATGGACGGCTCCAAATATTGACAAATGGAAAGACAGAACCTTTTTAGGATATCACAGAGAAGATGGCCAGATTGGAACTGCAAATGTCTGGCTTTTCTTTCCGCTTGTTTTTTGCGAAAACAGAAATATTGAAATCTTAAAAGATGTTTTTGAAAAAGAACTTTTAGGCAGGCAAACCAATAAACATCGACTTTTATTACGCTCATTAGTGCATGGTAATCAGTTTGTTGATAACGATACCATTGGTGATTCGCAAGAGATACTTGAAAATGTAGAAGTGAAGTTCATCACGCATCAGGCAGGCTGTGGTGGAATTAGGCAGGATGCTGAATCATTGGCAAAGTTATTAGCGGGTTATGTAAATAATCCAAATGTTGCAGGTGCAACAGTATTAAGTTTAGGCTGCCAGAACTTGCAGGTGGAAATTTTCCAAAATGCATTGATGGAAATAGCCCCTGATAACAAAAAGCCTGTTTTAGTATACGAACAGCAAAAAATTGGCACCATCGATGAAATGCTGAATACCATAATAAAAGATTCATTTGAAGCAATTAAAAAAGCGAACAAAATTAAACGTCAACCAGCTCCATTATCAAAATTACGGATCGGTCTGGAGTGTGGTGGCTCTGATGGGTTTTCAGGAATTTCAGCAAATCCTACATTGGGTTACACTTCTGATTTGCTTTCAGCACTAAATGGCATTGTTATTTTATCAGAATTTCCTGAATTAGTTGGAGTTGAGCAAGAATTGGTGAATCGCTGTGTTGATAAAAAAGATGCAGAAAAGTTTCTTCAGCTAATGAAAGCCTATGAGAAATCTGTTATTGCAGCAGGTTCCGGATTTGATATGAATCCATCACCAGGGAATATTAAAGATGGATTGATTACTGATGCCATGAAATCAGCCGGTGCAGCAAAAAAAGGTGGAAGTTCACCTGTAGTCCAGGTGCTTGATTATGGCGAATACGTTACTAAAAATGGGTTGAACCTGCTTTGTACACCTGGAAATGACGTTGAAAGTACCACAGCCATGGCTGGTTCAGGAGCCACAATTATTCTTTTCACTACAGGACTTGGAACCCCAACAGGCAACCCGGTTTCGTCTGTGATTAAAGTTTCATCAAACTCGGAATTGGCAAAAAGAATGCCTGATATCATTGATGTTGATACTGGTGCAATCATTAGAGGTGAAAAAAGCATTGAAGAAATGGCTGAACTGCTGCTTGAATACATTATTGAAGTAGCAAGCGGAAACATTCAAACAAAAGCAAGCATTTTAAATCAAAATGATTTTATTCCCTGGCGACGCGGAGTTTCTTTGTAGCAATCTGCTTTTTTTGAGATGATTTTCTTTCTAATAACTTAGGAGCTAAAACCACTTTCTTTTCTATTTGCACTGAATCTGCATTTTCTACTTGTTCCAGAAAAACCCTGGCAGCAATTTTACCCATTTCCAATGGCGACTGATCAATTGTTGTGATTGAAAGTTCCATAAACCCGGTAAATTGGGCATTGCTGAATCCTACAATACAAAAATCATCTGGAATATTTATTCCTCTCTCTCTCAGCTCTTTAATAGCGCCTAGTGCAACATAATCACTGGATGAAAAAATAGCATCTGGTGGTTTAGGAAGTTTCAGAAGTTGCTTTACAGCTTCTTTCCCAGCCTCTATCTTACTTTTAGCACATACAACATATTCCTCTCTAAACTCCATGCCATAATCAAGCAAGGCTTGTTTGTATCCATCATAGCGATCTTTGTATATATCATGTGCTCTGTCACCAGACAGATGAGCTATGCGCTTGCACCCTTGTTCAATCAGGTGTTTAGTGGCTTGGTAACCCCCTTCATAATCATTAATAGTAACAGTACTTACACCAGGAATATCTTTTTTCCTATCAAAAAAAACTAATGGAACACCTTTCTTTCGGATTCGTTTTACAACATTTTTGAAATCATTTGAAACACTTGACAACGACATTAGAATTCCATCAACCTGTGCATTTAGTAATGTGTTTATATTTTCAATTTCTTTTTCTTCTTCATCATAGCTTTGGCAAATAATTACGTTATAGCCATGAGGACTAAGTTCTTCATCTATTCCTCTAATTACAGTTGAAAAGAAACTTCTGTCAACGTGAGTAACTATTACTCCAACATTGTTGCTTCTGCCACTTTTTAAAGCTTTTGCTAATTTGTTTTCTTCATAGTTCATTTGTTTTGCGGTCTCAAGAACTAATTTCCTGGTTGCCTCGCTAATTTTAGGGTTGTTATTCAATGCTCGTGAAACTGTGGCAGCTGAAATTTCAAGTTTCTTAGCAATGTCGTATATCGTAATCTTATTATCTTTCACTTTTCAATATTTAAAGAGAATCTGTGTTTTTTTAAAATATTGAAAATCAATAACTAATAAAGAATGTTATCGATTGCCTGAATTTTATTGATGTTCTTTTTATAAAGCAAAAATAGTAATAAAAATTCAATATCAGCCCTAACGAACCAGGGTCATGTCAATGCTAATTTGTCAGGTGACAACACCTGACAAGTGCAGTATTCAAGATGAGTGGCATAGTTAATATAGTTTCTGATAATATCAAGCGGTTAAGAGAGCTTAAAAAGCTGTCTCAAAAGGAAGTGGCTTTTAATGTTGGCATTCCTCAAGGCCAATATTCCAGGATTGAAAACGGCAAAGTAGAGCCAACAATTTCGATCCTTGAAAAATTCGCCAAAGTATTCGAAGTGTCTATTTCTGAGCTATTTAAAAGCAATCAGGTTGAAGAACAATTGAACCTGTCTTTGATGGGAAAAATTAAAATGTTGGACAAGCTCGATGATGACGAGAAAGAAGCTTTGTTTAAGATTATTGATGCGATGATCTCAAAAAAAATACTAAAAGACAACCTGGCTAACTTGGCAGCACAATAAAAAAGCCTGGATTTAATCCAGGCTTCGCAATATTTTTTAGGATGGAACACGAGATAAAATCTCAATGCCATTAAGTTAAGGTTTTTAGCCCCCTACCCGTTTCCATTTTCATCAGTTAAATTTTCACTATTTATAGCACATACTAAATTGTTTTGTTTTTCCTCCTCTTTTTTTCCTTA
>JBNKRJ010000002.1:0-29642 GCA_050296515.1 Bacteroidales bacterium
CTTTATTCCGCAGCATATTTTTTAGTTTTTGATTCACCCTTAATTTACTAATAATTAAGGTATTAACAAAATAATATGCTGCATTTTTTTATTCTACTTTTCTGTTTATCAGTACTTTAATTTAGTGCTAAACTTGAGTTACTTTATAAACTAAACTATCCTTATTAACTACTGCAATAAATAAGGATGTATCTGCTACAAAATAATTAATTAAGGCTGAGCTTTTATCCAATTGATTTTGAACACCCTCTATACTGGCGACATTCTGCTCATATTTTAGCTTGTAATAATCTGGATACTCATTTTTAAAAATATCAATCAAACTGTCATATTTCCTTGAATAATTAAACAACTTATCCTGGTAGTCGTGTACTAACAAAGTATCGTATCCATCTTTTTGAGCTTTTGCTTTTTGAATGGCTGTTTCATAAAATCTTCTGTTAATCGCAATGTCTTTTTCTTTTTCAAGTATGGAATCAGAAATGTTCGCTTGCTGCATTAAATGCAAATTATTAAAATAAGCATTTTGTGCGGAGCCTTTCGATTTTTCCAAGTATTCAAATACTTTTTCATTGCTCTTTTGAGACGATTTTATATGATTACAAGTTATTGCAGCATTTAAAGCATCAACAAAATAGTCCTTCATGTTTTCACTAAGCAATAATTGAGTACTTTCATGACTATAATCATTGCGCAGTTCATTAATAAGCTTAAAAGCTAAATCATAAGTTCCAAGCGAAGTTTCAATATCATTAACCAAACTCTTTTGGCAATAAAGCAGGAAGAACGTCTTTGCTTTTAGGTTTAGTGTTTCAAGCAAATTAGATTTTGAAAGAGCATTTAATTTCTTAGGGTTTTTGTATATTATTGAATCAATGAAACCTGGAACATTGGCTATTAATGCATCCTGGAAATATTTTAATGTTCTTCGATATTCCTGCTGTTTTAAAAATAATTTTCCTAATAGATTTATTGACTCTATTGTGCTAATTTTTGAACCAATTTCATTACTTAATTTTAATGATTTTTGATAAAACTCGAATGCCTTATCAAAATACCCTTCTTCTGTGTACGTTTTTCCTATATTATTCAAACTTAGTGAAGAACTTGCCCTATAGCCAATTTCTTCACTAATCCTCAATGATTTATGGAGATACTCCATAGCTTTAGTATATTTATTTTGACAATAAAATATTTCTCCGATATTATTTAAACGAGTTGCCATTCCTTTTTTATCTCCATGCTTTTTACTTATTTTCAATGCCTCAAGGTAATATCTAATTGCTTCAGGATAGTTTGCCTGGAACTGATATACTGTCCCTATGTTGTTTAAACATATTGAGACACTCATTTGATCATTATGTCTTTCCATAATTTTTAGTGCCTTCTGAAAATATTCAATAGCTCTTGCATAATTACTTTGAACCTCATACACTGCTCCTATATAAAGCAAATTTCTCGAGACATCAGCATCATTGGCACAACATTCCTTAATCTTAAGAGACTTCTGATAATACTCGATTGCTTTCTCATAATTGCCTTTATAGTAATAAATATTTCCAATATTAGATAGTCCATTTGCAATTTCTTCCATATTATTTGATTCTTTTGCCATTTTATAGGAATCTAGGTAACTTTTAATAGCTTCATCATAATTTCCTCGATACATATTTGCAGCTCCTAAATGCTTGTACGAATCAACAATTCCCTTTTTGTAATTGATCTTCTTGGCATAGTGTAGTGAATTTAGAGCAAACTCTTTAGCTCTTTCAATATTCACTTTCAAATACGCACTGCTTAATCTATTTAAAGTTTCTACTTTAAATGTATCATCAGGAGCTTTTTCGAGACAATTTAGTAAGCTGTCTATGATTTGCTTTTGCGCATATAGACTTTGTAATTCATTGTTAAATACAAAAAAAAAGGTTATTAACAGGAACCCTGGTATTTTTTTCATAGTGATACTTTGATTTGCAACCAATTAACAGTTATTGAAATTTTTGAAAGTTAAGCTAGTCTAGTTTGCACATCCCTCACCCTCATCTGCAAACTCACCTTTCCATTAAACTCATTTTCTTCAATGGAATAGCAGATGTTAAATAAATTCCCACTTTCAACAATTTTAAACAAATCAGCCATAAAAAAACCAATTCCATCCATGCGGTGGTTTTCTTCATCTACAATATCGAACTTTACATGTTCTTTTGTCTGGCCTACAATTCTGCTATAGCCACCATCACCAACATTCTCTGTGACATAAATTGGCGACATGTTCCCAGGTCCAAATGGGGCAAATTGTTTCATAATGCGGTAAAATTTCGGAGTAATATCTGAGAGTTTAATTTTTTGGTCAATGTTTATTTTTGGTGTCAATTGCTCTTCTGTGATTGTTGAAGCTACACACTCTTCAAACTTATCTGCAAACTTTTCAATATTTTCAATTTTTAATGTTAACCCTGCGGCATGTTTATGGCCACCAAAGTTCTCCAGCAAATCAGAACAGGCATCAATAGCGGCGTATAAATCAAAGCCATCAACAGATCGTGCAGAGCCAGTTGCTAAACCTTTCGATTCTGTTAAAACAATTGTTGGTTTATAGTAACTTTCTATCAATCGAGAAGCCACAATGCCAATAACGCCCTTGTGCCAATCCTCTTTAAACAATACTGTCGATTTTTTTTGTTGAAGCTCATCATTTTCATGAATCATTGCAAGGGCTTCTTCGGTAATATTTCTGTCAAGTTCTTTCCTTGTTTCATTATGTTCGGTAATACTCGAACTAAGTTGCTTAGCAAAGTCTTCATCTTCTTCTATCAGGAGTTTTACAGAACTTCTGCCCGATTCGATTCTCCCGGCTGCATTAATTTGAGGGCCTATCTTAAAAACAACATCCGAAATGGAAATATCCTTGGTATCAAGCCCTGAGTTCGAAATTAATGCCTTAAGCCCCATTCGTGGCGCCTCATTCAGCTGTTTTAGTCCAAAATGGGCAAGAACTCGGTTTTCGCCGGTAATATTTACAATATCAGAGGCAATGCTCACTGCTACCAAGTCAAGGTATTTCCAAAGTTTTTCTTTCGAAAGCTCATTTGAAATGGTAAGTGCATGTAATAATTTAAACCCTACTCCACAACCCGAAAGTTCTTTGTAAGGATAAGCGCAATCTATTCTTTTTGGGTCTAAAACAGCACATGCATCAGGAATTTTTTCTCCGGGAGTATGATGATCACAAATAATAAAATCGATGTTATTTTTATTGGCATAATCAATTTTTTCAAGTGCTTTTATCCCACAGTCAAGGGCTATTACAAGCGTAACATTGTTTTCTACTGCATAATCAATTCCTTTAAACGAAATCCCATAACCTTCAGAGTACCTGTCGGGAATATAATAATCAATCTTCTCGTGCAACTGTCTTAAAAATGAAAAAACCAAAGCAACAGAAGTGGTTCCATCAACATCATAATCACCATAAATTAAAATTTGTTCGTTGTTTTTTAATGCTCTTTGAAGCCTTTCAATGGCTTTAGCCATATCCTGCATCAAAAATGGATCATGTAAATTATCCAGTGAAGGTCTAAAAAACTCTTTTGCTTCATCAAACGTAGTAATACTACGCTGAACCAACATATTCGAAATGCTTAGGCTAACTCCCAGTTTTTCGCTTAAACTCGCAACAATTTCTTTATCACCCTCAGGTTTTATTACCCACCTGTTCTTCATTGTTTTCAAATTCGTTTATTGCTAAAGTAATAATTAATTTTTTAACTGCTTGTTTATACTTGTAATAACAAGGAAATCGAAAACGACTATTAACGAAGTGTCTAATTAATCCCTTTGCGATACCATAATTTTTGAAAAATATTTTAATCGAGCCTTTTTAATTACTTATCTTTGCACTTCAATTTTAGAGGATTAACAATATGGAGTTAAGCGAACAGGAAATAATCAGAAGAAATTCGTTACAGGAATTATTAAATTTAGGGATTAATCCTTATCCGGCAGCAAAATATGAAATTGATGCAACTGCGAAAGAGATTAATGAGCACTTTGACCCGGAAAAAGGGAATTATCAAAACATCAGCTTTGCAGGGCGAATTACCGGAAGAAGAATAATGGGCAAAGCCTCATTTGTTGAGCTGCAAGACAGTACTGGCAAATTACAGGTATATGTAAACAGAGATATTATTTGTCCTGACGAAGACAAGGCCTTGTACAACACAGTTTTTAAGAAATTATTGGATCTTGGAGACATTATCGGCGTAAAAGGTGATGTTTTCATTACTCAAACTGGTGAAATTTCATTAAGAACCAAGGAATTAAATATATTAAGCAAGTCAATCAGGCCACTGCCTGTTGTGAAGGAAAAAGATGGAAAAACTTACGATGCTTTTTCAGATCCTGAGCAAAGATACCGTCAAAGATATCTTGATTTAATTGTAAACCCTGGTGTTAAAGATGTTTTTGTAAAAAGGACAAAAATAATTAACACAATGAGGGAGATGTTTAATGAACGGGGCTATCTTGAAGTTGAAACACCCATTCTTCAATCAATTCCAGGAGGAGCTGCCGCTCGACCATTTATCACGCACCACAATGCGCTTGACATTCCATTGTACTTAAGGATCGCTAATGAACTCTACCTGAAGCGTTTAATCGTTGGTGGATTTGATGGTGTTTATGAGTTTGCAAAAGACTTCCGTAACGAAGGAATGGACAGAACCCACAACCCGGAGTTTACTGTGATGGAAATCTATGTAGCATATAAGGACTACAACTGGATGATGGAATTCACTGAAGAAATGATTGAAAGGGTTGCTTTGGCTTTACACGGAACAACAAAAGTTAAGGTTGGCGATAAAGAAATTGATTTTAAAGCTCCATATCGCAGGTTAACCATGCTTGATGCCATTAAGGAATATACCGGCATCGATATTTCAGGAATGGATGAGGCTCAATTAAGAATTGTTTGCAAGGATTTAAATATTGAAATTGACGAAACATTTGGTAAAGGAAAAATCATTGACGAAATTTTTGGTGAAAAATGCGAGGATCACATGATTCAACCAACTTTCATTATTGATTATCCGATTGAAATGTCGCCATTATGTAAAAAACACAGAGAAAACCCAGAGCTAACTGAGCGTTTTGAATTAATGGTTAACGGGAAAGAGCTTTGTAATGCATATACAGAGCTGAATGATCCGATAGATCAATTAGAGCGATTCCAGGATCAATTGAAACTTTCTGAAAAAGGTGATGATGAAGCCATGTTTATTGATCATGACTTTGTTCGAGCCTTAGAATATGGTATGCCACCAACCTCAGGAATGGGAATTGGTATTGATCGTCTGACCATGTTAATGACGAACTCTCAATCAATTCAGGATGTTCTGTTTTTCCCCCAAATGAGGCCGGAAAAGAAAGAAAAAGTGGATACGAAAGAAGACTTTATAGCAGCTGGTGTTCCGATAGAGTGGGCTGAGGCTGTAATGGCTATAGGATTTAAAACTGTTGCTTCAATGAAAGAAGCAAAACACACAAAAATTCATCAGGATCTGTGTGGATATAACAAAAAGAACCAATTAGGCTTGAAAAATCCTTCACAAGATGAAGTAAAAGTCTGGACAGAATAAGAAGCGACCTCACCGTGCCACTTGAATAGTGGCACGATGCTGTAAAAACCATTGTTACCCCCTAAAGAAAACATGTAAGCGAACCAGGAAAAAAGGCAAAATGAGCGAAAATTCAAAGATTGCTGTACTAGGAGGAGGAAGTTGGGCAACAGCCATAGTGAAATTGTTATCAGAAAACGTATCACGACAAAACAAGGTCAACTGGTACATGAGAAACACAGAGGCAATTAGTTTCATAAAAGAACATGAACGGAACCCCAAATATCTGAGTTCGGTTGAACTGGATACCAACGTTTTGAATTTAAGCAACAATATAAATGAGGTAATTGAGAGTTCAGATGTATTAATTTTTGCTATACCCTCTGCATATCTTCAAGACGCTTTAAAGGAGATTACCGTAGATATCAAAGATAAGATTATAGTTTCAGCAATTAAAGGGATTGTTCCCGAACACAACTTAATTATTGCAGAATATTTCAGTAGTGTTTTTGATGTCCCTCTTGATTCAGCAGTTGTAATAGCTGGTCCGTGCCATGCAGAGGAGGTTGCCTTGGAGCGATTGTCTTATATTACCATTGCATCTCAGGATTTACTCAAAGCAGAATTCATCGCCAACCTACTGGAAACCAGATACATAAAAACGACTATTTCTGATGATATTTATGGTACCGAGTATGCATCTGTGTTGAAAAACGTGTTTGCAATTTCTGCTGGAATATGCCATGGCTTATCTTACGGCGATAATTTTCAGGCAGTGCTCATTTCTAATGCTATACAGGAAATAAAACGCTTTGTCGATACTGTACATCCAATCGATAGAGATATCAAAAGTTCAGCCTACTTAGGCGACTTATTAGTGACAGCTTATTCAAAATTTAGCCGAAATAGAACTTTTGGTTTAATGATTGGGAAAGGGTATTCTGTTCAAGCAGCTCAGCTTGAGATGAACATGGTGGCCGAGGGATATAATGCAGTAGACTGCATCTACCAAATAAATACCCGATACAATATATATATGCCTATTACTGAGGCAGTTTACAACATTCTTTATCAAGGAAAACCTCCGGCTTTTGAGGTTAAACTGTTAACAGACAAACTTAGATAGAGCTTATTTTTCTAAACAAACTGCTAGGTTTAAAACCTACAACCATTTTGTTTTCTCTTCCTCTTCACGAGAGTGGTATTTTCGCGAAAGGGCAGCCATTAAATCACTAAAAGTGCTCATTGCAAGCTCTGTTTCGTCAGAGATATCTTTTTTTTGTATACGCATCATTAATAGGCCATAAAGTCCTAAAAACATCATTTCAATTTCATTGGTTTCTTTATTCTTTATCTTTTTCTCAAACTCATGAAGATTGGGAGCTGCTTTATAGTACAAGCTTCTGTATTGCTCTTCAGAAGGATCTTTCAGCAGTTCAACGTGCAACGTATTTAAATCAAGAACAACATTTATAGTCACCTGTAAATGCCCTTCTTCTCTAATTTGCTCCATATCCATCATTTGAACAAGGTTCGAATACCAGTCATGAATTTCTTTTCGTTCAGATTCATCTTCTGAGAACTTCCCAAAAACATTTTCCTCTAAAGCAGCTATATCAAACCGAAAAGCTCTTATTAGATCTTCAATTTGCCACATATATAAGACATATTCGGCAATATTGTTTTCCTTTTTTTCCCGGGCTACTTTCATGATTTTCAGAAATTAGAACTTTGTTTTTTTAATATTAAACCTTATAAGTAATTCGTTAAAAATTCAGCTTATCAATATCTCTTCGTTCTTTTTTTGTTGGTCGGCCTGCTCCCCTATCTCTCTTTACAAAAGCCAACTGAGAATTTATTTCAAGCTTCAGCAATTCTTCTTCCGAAGTTAAATCTTCAAGATAATCTGTAACAAGTTTTGCGCCAACTCTATTATTTAAAAGCTCTTTTACTTTGTAAATATAAATTATCGGAGGCTTTTTCAGCATAAAAATATCCCCTTTACTAATAATTCTCGAAGATTTAACAGGTTGCTCATTAATTAAAATCCGTCCATTCTTACAGGCATCTGTTGCCTGACTTCTTGTTTTATAAAGTCGCACAGCCCATAAAAACTTATCAATTCTAATTCCTTTTGAGTCTTCCATCGTCAACTAATTTATTATTCACTCAACACCTACTTTCCATTATAGAAATTCATTGTTCGATCAATGCCAATTGTCACGAAGCTTTTTATAGCTTCGCCCATTTTATCAAGACGCTCATGCAATAATTTTGTTTCTTCTTCACTCCATTCACCTAGAACAAAATCAACCTGCCCACCTTTTGAGAATTCGTTCCCAATGCCAAACCGCATTCTATTGAAATCCTGGTGGCCAAGCGTTTCAATTATATTAATCAAACCATTATGTCCGGCATCACTTCCTTTTTTCTTAATTCTTATAGTCCCAAAAGGAAGAGCGATATCATCAACAATAATCAAAAGATTTTCTATCGGAATTTTTTCTTTTTGAAGCCAATAGTTAATTGCCTTTCCACTTAAATTCATATAAGTTGTTGGTTTGCATAAAACCAAAGTTCGCCCTTTAAATTTCTTTTGAACAACAAAGGCAAGTCTATCGTGCTTAAAAACATCTTTCTCAGGATCAATAAAGTTATCAATTACCTGAAATCCTATATTGTGTCTGGTATTTTCGTATTTTTCTCCAATATTTCCTAATCCAACAATTAAATACTTCATTTGAGTGTCCTCACTATCAACTTCTTGTCTCTTTCTTTTAAACAGCTTAAAAACCATTTAATTACTAGTCTATTTACAATAAAGCAATTTTAAATAATGCCCAAAATAGAAAAAGCACTTCAAATAAGTGTTAAACTTACTGAAATGCTTCTCTTTTATATAACAGAGATACTATTCTTCGCTTGTTGCTCCCTCTTCTGCTCCTTCACCTTCTTCTTCAGATCCGGCGGCAGCACCTTTTGCAGCTCTTGTAAGCTTAACAGCAGCAATTACAGTGTTCTTAGCATTCAGCATTTCAATATTTTCAAAAGAAACATCACCTACTTTTATTGATTTTCCAAGAGCAAGCTTAGTTATATCAATTTCCAGAGTATCAGGTAAGTCTTTTGGCAAAGCTTTCACCTTAAGTTTTCTGTTTAATACCTGAAGTTTACCCCCAGCTTTTACACCAACAGCAAGTCCATTCAATGAAACAGGAACGCTAATTTCAACTGATTTATCTTCGAAAACTTCTAAAAAGTCAATGTGAATAATTTCATCAGTAACTGCATGAAACTGCATATCTTTTAAGATTGCTTTATGTTTCGCTCCATCAATTTCAAGATCTACCAAATAAACATTTGGAGTATAAACTAACTTTTTTAAGTTTTGCATCTCAACTGAGAAATGCACATTTTCTTTACCTCCGTATAAAACGCAAGGAGTTTTTTCTTCTAAACGCAACTTTTTGCTATCCTTTTTCCCGATAGACTTTCTAACTGCGCCTTTTAGTTCAATAGACTTCATTTTTTTTCTATTTATGTGTTACTTAAGTCTTTACAAACTTCCATCACACGTTAAAACTAATTTTAAAATGGCTGCAAAAGTATAAATTTTTAAGCTAAAAATCAAGCGTTATACCTTTGATTTAAAATATTTTTTGCAAGTATTTTTTTTACTTCCCGGCTAAACAATAAAAGTAGAGCTGATAGACTGATAGTTATAAATTTTCTTAATTACATCAGCAAAAATATCAGCAATAGATAGTACTTTGATTTTATCAGATTTTTGTTTTAATGGAATAGAATCAGTTACTACTACTTCAGTTAATGCTGAGTTTTCAATCCTTTCGTAGGCTGGCCCTGAAAGAACAGCGTGAGTAGCAAAAGCACGCACACTTCTTGCTCCTCCTTCTTTGATAATATTAGCTGCTTTTGAAAGTGTTCCTGCAGTATCAATCATATCATCAAGGATAATCACATTTTTATCTTTGATGTCTCCAATCACTTTCATTTCTCCAACTATATTTGCCTTTTCCCTTGATTTATAAGATATTACCATCGGAGCTTTCAAAAACTTAGCATAGGTATTTGCCCTTTTTGTTCCACCCATATCAGGTGAAGCAATAACAAGGTTATCGAGGTTCATATTCACAATGTAAGGCAGGAAAATAGCTGAGGCATACAAATGATCAACAGGGGTGTCAAAAAATCCCTGAATTTGGTCAGCATGTAAATCCATAGTAACAACTCTGTCAACTCCTGCAGCACCTAAAAGGTTGGCAACCATTTTAGCACCTATTGAAACGCGGGGTTTGTCTTTTCTGTCTTGCCGTGCAAAACCAAAATAAGGAATTACTGCAACTATCTTATATGCTGAAGCCCTGCGTGCAGCATCTATCATTAACAATAACTCAAACAGATTTTCTGTGGGCATGTAGGTTGACTGCACAATAAAAATGTAGTTCCCTCTCACGGTCTCTTCATAACAAGGTTGAAACTCCCCATCGCTGAATTTAAGAAATGAAGTTTTGCCAAGTTCTATACCATAGCTTTTAGCAATTTTCTCAGCAAGACCTCGACTATTCTGGCCTGCAAAAATCTTTATCGGTGAATGCATTGGAAATCGTTAATTAAAAGTGAATATTTGCTGCAAAAGTAAAAAAAATGTAGTTCTTAGAAATAGACAATACTTTACAATAAAGAGAGATGGGGTAAAACAACAGCATAACATCCTCAAAACAAACAAAATAAGCTAAAACGATTTAATAAAATTATTCTAAAACGAGATAATTAAAATCAATAAATTTTTGATTTGATGTGTTTTGCAACTTCAGAGTTATTTAACTCGTTAATATATTCAAGTAACTCAATCCGGCCTTGTTTTGTACTCGAACTGGTAACGAAATGAGCAGGTTGTTGTTCCCAGATTTCCGACATCTTTTTAAAATAAGCTTGCAGGTTTTTGCTGAGTGCATTTTTACCCAACTTATCTGCTTTGGTAAAAACCATAACAAATGGTAGTTGATTTGCAGCAAGATTATACATAAAATCAAGATCAATTTTCTGAGCTTCGTGTCGTGAGTCAATTAGCACGAATATACAAACCAGATTTTCTCGTTGCATCATGTACTTTTTTATAAATCCGGCCCAGGTTGTCCTTAATTGCTTTGAAGTTTTGGCATAACCATAACCAGGCAAATCAACCAGGTACCATTCATTATTTATTAAAAAGTGATTGATTAGTTGCGTTTTTCCTGGTTTTGTTGAGATTTTTGCAAGCTTTTTATAATTTGTCAGCATGTTAATAAGCGATGACTTACCTACATTTGAACGCCCTATAAAAGCATATTCAGGCAAATTTGCCTCAGGGCATTTTTTAACATCCGTATTGCTCATTAAAAATTGTGCTGTTCTAATAATCATCTCACTCTTAGCCACTTTCCCTCCTTGCTATTCTTTTGCAACTACAATCGTATTGCTTCTAAACCGAACATCAACCTTTTTAAATCCAACCAAATGAAAGAAGTTTTCCAGAGTATGAATGGCAGATGATCTGGCATTCCTTAAAAGACCTTTCTCTATTGCGTCAGATCTTAGTTTCTCCTTGCATTTTTTCTTCAGTTCTGCAACCTCTTTATCTGTAAAATTATCCTCACTTAAAATGCTTCCTGTTTTTTCAAGAAAAACCTCGAATCCTTTTACTTTTTTCTCGTCAGTATAAATAAACCATGGATTTATGTCTGCATCCAAAACAATCGGATCTGATATAAGAATTTGAATCGATGAGGAATCATCTTCGTCCATAATGATATCATTTTCAGAAATATCTTTTAGGTTAATCCCGGCTTTCACCCAACCCCTGCCTATATAAACCAGATTTCTGCGCTTTTTGGTTTCCCAAAATGATAATCTTTGTTCCCTATAGTTTGTTTCTATTCTTTTAAATCTTTTTTGAGCATCCTCCAGGTCACTTTTGTCTTTTTCGAGGTTTTTCCTTAAATCATTCAGCCTGTTTTCAAGCTTTCGCTTTTCTTTTTTGTCATTCTCATTTTTTGCAATCTCGTCTTTCAATTGCTTTTCATTTATCCTGAACTCATCAAGTTTCTTTAAATGCTCATTAAGCAATCCTTCATATCTTTCAGATTCATTTTTGTATTCAAGCTTTTTTGCCCATTGATCTCCTGAATTTTCCATATACTCTTTTAACCCGCTAAACTGATGATAATACATTGCTGGATCTAAAAGTATCGAATCTTTTTTAGCAGCAATTAAATCATCGTAAACTTCATTTAAATCGGCGTACACTTCTCCGTAAAATTCAGAAGTAGTTAATTCGCCAAGTTCTCTTATTTCTTTTACAACTACCGGTGTATCATCAATTAAAAGGTGTTTTTTCTTAAAAATATTAAGACTATACGGAAGCAGGTTAAGACCAGCAAGAAAAAAATACAAAACAACGATGGCAATTATCACCCAATATTTTCGTATAAAGTTTGCAATATGTAACATGGCTATTAATTTTTATTTTTTGAAAAAAACTCTTTTAAATCTTTTAAAAGCTGCTTATCCTGGGGTACCAAGCCTTCTTTACTATCACTAAACTCTATATATATTTCTTCGAATCCCGAAAAGGTTAAAATTTTCTTTATAAGAGCTCTTGTATTTGTTTGCGCTGTTTTTATTATACCCAAATCATTAATATTTTCTCTTATATCAGCTTCACCCTGCCTGTATAAATTATCCTTTTCTTTCACATCAATCGAGTTCCACTTAAAGATGGAGGCCTGATCTGAATATTTTTCAATCACCTTAAAACCTTCTGCCGGATAGGAGAAGTTAATAATTTCAACTGGAGGAAGAGTAATACTGATTCTTTTACCAGTAATCTTAACATCATCTTCTTTCAGTTTTTCCAGATCAATTCCGGCCTTTATAGTTGCTTCTGTTTCTGCAAAAAAGTATGCATCTTTTGCAAACCAGTTTTTATCTTTTGCAGAGATAACCTTAGTAACTATATATTCAACTGTAGCCAGCTTTGCAGAATTCTTCAACTTACTAATAACCAAAGCTCTATCTGGTTCTCTTGAACAAGATGACGCCCCAAGCATTGTAAAAATTAACAAGCCTAGAGAAAGAGGTTTTATAAACGCAGGTTTCATTTTCTTTTGAAATTAGTTTTAAGAAAAAAGATCTGATAATGATTAGAGTTTATTATAAAAAGTAAGGTTTAATTACCAATAATAAAACAAATGTAGTAAAAATGTCTGATTGAGAAAACTTTACACAAAATATTGCCAAAATATGAATAAAAAAACAGCGACCTTGAAGACCGCTGTTTTATTTCCTTTATTTCAATTATCTTTATTATTGGCCTCTTACAGATTTTACATCTTCAAGAGTAACAGTTCCGCCATTGTTTCCCCAGCTATTTAAAACATAGTTCACAACGTCTCTTACCTGCTCATCACTCAACTCAATAACTGTCATTACTTTTCCTGGGTACTCAACTCCATTTACAGTAATAGGCTCTTTTGAACCGTAAATAGCTTGCTTAACGGCACGCATTTTATCAGCTAACATGTAATCTGAATTTGCCAATGGAGGGAATGTTCCAGCAACACCTTCGCCATTTTCCTGATGACAAACTTTACAGTTGTCCTCAAAAACTTTTTTCCCGGCAGAGAGATCCATTTCTACTTTAACATCATTGGTATTCTCTTCAACCTGTGCTGTATCATCCTTTTGTTCTTCTTCTGTTCCACCGCCTCCGCATGAGATTAAACTTAATGAAACTACTGTAACAAGAGATAATAAATAGATGGTAATTTTTTTCATTCTACTTCTAATTTTTAAGTTAGTATTGTGTGACCAAATGTAAATATTTTTTTTAATGACAACAAGCTCCTTTTATCTTCATTTCAGTTTTTTGGGGTACTTGCAATTTCTTGTCAGGTGGGCTAATATAAGGGATTCCTAATCCTAATCCTCTTAAAATAAACAAAACTCCTATAAACATCACTGCAACAGGAATTAGTTTTGTCATTTTCCTCCTTAACTTTAAGCTAATTGAATTTCCTAAAATTGAAATTGCAAAAAGCATTGGCAAAGTTCCAATTCCGAAAATAAACATAAACAATGAACCGGATACACTGCTACCTGTTGCAAGTGCTCCTGCTATTGCCATATAAACTAATCCACAAGGCAAAAGCCCATTTAAAAGTCCTATAAAAAATAAAGAACTATAAGTTTTTTTTCGAAGCAGGCTCCCCAATTTCAACTTAATTTTTCCGATGAAAGAAAAGGCTTTTTTATCAAAATCGAACCTGTTTTTGTAGAGAGAAGGAAACAGAACGGACAAAACCATTATACTTCCCATTAGAATAGAAACCCATTTTTGAAAACCAGCCATTACAAAACCTTCACTGACTAAACCAAATATTGCCCCCATTATTGCATAGGTAACAGCTCTGCCCAAATTATACAACACAGAACCGGTAATTTTTGTAAACCACGATTCATTATTCAAAGGGATAGCCAAAGCAATTGGCCCGCACATTCCAACACAATGAAAACTCCCGACAAGACCTAAAGTAACAGCTGCAACAATAAAATTTGCTTCCATAGGTTAATTATTAGAGATGTATATCTATTTCCTGATAATAAGACTTTTCGCCATCAGACCAGTCAAGTTTAATTAAATACCGTCCGGTTTCAAACTGCTGCAAAAAAAAGCTTTGTGATAATTCTGTATCCAGTTCAATCTCTTGCTTAATATCTTTTTCATAATTAGTCATATAATAAAACTGGATACTTCCTTTAATATTCTTATTTCTAAACTCTTCAGGAAAGATGATTTTTAAACTATCCTGATTCTTTTCACATACTACTTTTGCACCTAAACTTGCCAAATTCCTTTGCTTTTGCAAATGTTCCTCGTGATTTACACCTTTAGGATAATAATCCGGACTTACTAAATTCACCTGCTGATTCATGCTAAAAACAATGATTCCGATCATTGCTCCTATAAATAAGATAATGACAACGGCTATACCTGTCCCCCAATTAAATCTCATAATTGTTTTGTCTATTTATAAGTAAAATTACTTTTGTATTCTTCAAGCAATTCACCATCGTGATACACCCCAAATTTTAAGGTTGTTTTCTTTTCCCTTATTTCTGATTGTTTCAAGAAAACCACAAGAATTCCTTCAGCTGTGGAATTGTATTTTAACAATGTGTCACCAGAAACAACAATACGTCCATTTGGCTCTATGAGCTTAATATTCAACGAAATATCCTTGCTTGATTTATTTACAATTTTAAAATTATACACATTGCTCACCTCTTTGTTGGGTTGTTCCTGATAAACCATACCTGGTGTTCTTAAGATAGTGGTTTCAATGCTTCCTCTATTAATAAAAAATGATGTGGTAAAAGCTAAAATTAAGAAAAGAAAAATTGTATACGCAACATTCCTTGTTGTTAGTCGAAACTTTTTACCATCCTCAATACCCTTTGCTGATGCATATCGAATTAACCCTTTTGGCTTTTTGTTTTTGACCATTACAGAATTACAGGCATCAATACAGGCAGAACAATTAATACACTCTAATTGAGTACCATTACGTATATCGATTGATGTTGGACAAACCTGCACACAAAGATTACAATCAATGCAGTCACCTTTTTTAACGCCCGCTTTGATGTCTTTCTTTCTCGCAGCACCTCTTGGCTCACCTCTTAAATAATCATAGGCAACAACTACAGAGTTTAAATCTAGCAAAACCCCCTGCAATCTACCGTACGGACACATAATTGTACACACCTGCTCTCTAAACCAAGCAAAAATAAAGTAAAAGGTTGATGTAAAAACAACAATGGCAGTAAAGCCGGCAAAATGTGCTGATACAGGCTCACTAATTATTTTTAATAACTCTTTGGTCCCAATCAGATATGAAAGAAAAAGATTTGAGATAAAAAAAGATATTCCCCAAAAAACTGTATGTTTTAATGTACGTTTCCAAATCTTTTGAAAGTTCCATGGCTGTTCCTTCAACTTCTTTTGTTCATATGGCCGGCCATCTATCCACCATTCTATTTTTCGGAAGACCAGTTCCATAAAAACAGTTTGAGGACAAGCCCAGCCACAAAACAATCTGCCATAAACTACTGTAAACACAATTATAAACAGTATAACCGCAAGCATTATTAAATAGAAGAGGTAAAAATCCTGCGGCCAAAATACGACTCCAAAGAATATAAATCGACGTTGTAAAACATCAAGCAAAATCATTTGCTCTCCATTAACTCTAATAACCGGAGCAAGAATTAAGAATGCAAGCAAAAAATAACCAAATAGCTGACGATAATTATAAAGTTGCCCCTTAGGTTTTCGAGCAAACACCCACTGTCTTTTTCCTTGCTTATCAACAGTAGATAGTTCATCCCTAAAGGATTCGTGCTCTTTATTTTCTGAATTCATTGGTAAAACTCTTTGTGATTAAACAGGCACGAATATATATAAAATCAGGCAAAAAAAAGAGTGTGAGATATTAATTTGGTTTTATTCTAATTAAGCAAAATTCGAAATCCTACAATAATCTAGATGTTTAAATATATTCTTGTATAAAAAAATATTCATTTCGACAAAAAAAAAGCACTTCTTATGTAAATTCTTTGATTTTATGATAGACAATTAAAAGATATTTTTATCTTTGCGTAAAATTACTAACAAAAAGAAGTAATAATACCAGTTGACCTTAGTAATTTTCCCAAAACCATACAACAAGCTCCACTAAACCAACTAATTAACAATTTTTAGTTCACACACATTAGTAAACAAATATTTAGGAATATGAAAAGAGTAAAGTTTTCTAACCAATTATTAACCGCAATCTTAACTTTTTCTTTAATTTTAAGTTTCGCATTATTATCTAAAGCTCAGGTATCACAAAACGATTATGAAGCGCTTGTTGCTTTGTATAAAAGTACAAATGGTGCAAACTGGGAAGACAATAGCAATTGGGATATTAATGCAACTGCTTCTGATGTTACTGAAGAATGGTATGGTCTTACTATCGAAAACGGAAGAGTTGTAGGAATTGAGTTGGATTATAACAATCTTCAAGGAGCCATTCCTGCTGAGATAAAAAAACTTACAGAACTTAAAGTTTTACAATTATCATATAATGAGTTAAACTCGAATATTCCGGCAGAAATTGGGCATCTAAAAAACTTAAAAGGGCTTCACATTGGTTATGCAGGACTTAAAGGAACAATTCCTGCTGAAATAGGTAATCTTAAAGAGCTTAGCGTTGTTGAATTAAATCACAACAATCTTACCGGTAAAATACCAGCAAGATTATCAAAATTAGCTAAATTGGAAAGACTATACTTAGATGAGAACCAACTAACAGGAAGCATTCCAACAGAATTTAAAACCCTATCTAACCTTAAACATTTATATTTATCATTCAATAACCTTGATGGTGAAATTCCATCAGAAATTGGAGAATTAGCACACCTTGAAAGACTTTATTTAACTGAGAATAAATTAGTTGGAGAAGTTCCTTTCGAAGTTGCGAAATTACCAAGTCTTAAAAGACTTTATTTATGTGGTAATGCAATCAACTCCAAGTTTTCAAGAAAGCTTACTTCCGTTTTGGCAGTAAATAAGATGGATGTGAAAATAGACAAAATTTAGTATTAATGTAGAAATGTTATTTTCGAGGACTAATCACTGAGAATTAGTCCTCCTTTTTTCATCCCACCTTATCAATAAATATAGAAATCATCACAAACAACAGAAACACGTTAATGATGATGAAGTATTTCTTAATTTTGAACCCTTGCTCTGCTTTACTGAATAACTTTGAGAAAACAACAAGTAAAGCAATGGTAGAAACACCAATGATTATTTTTTGAACTACAGAATCGACAATTCCAAACATTGGAATGAAGAAACTTGATACTGCGGTTGCCAACGTCCAAATGAAAGTAATTCTTTTTAATTGAAATTCAGAATATCGTCCTGATATTGAGGGAAATCCAGCTTGTTCGTAATCTTTTCCATGCATCAATGTAAGTAGCCAGAAATGAGGTATCTGCCACATGAAAAAGAAAAAGGCTGTGATTAAAATATTAGGATCACTCAAACTCCCACCTGCTGCAACCCAGCCAACCGCTGGAGGCAATGCTCCAATTAGTGCTCCAGGTACAACCGCATATGCTGTTTTCTTTTTTAATGGAGTATATACACCATTGTACCAGATAAGAGCTAATAAACCCAACTGAAGTCCTAAAAAGTTGGAGCCAAGGTAAAGCAGTGTAGAACCCAACAAAACTTCAAAAATAATTAAGAAAAGTACAAATCTTTCAGTAACCTTCCCAGATGGAATAGGGCGATTTTTGGTTCGGGCCATCAATTTATCGGTTTCTTTTTCCTGATATTGATTCAATACGGCAGAACCACCGGCAAGTAACCAAATTCCAATAACCGGAAGAATTGCACCAGTTGAAAATGAGCCACTTGCCATAACATAGCCTAACAAAGTTGTTAATGTCACTGCACTAACAATCTTCATCTTATTTAATTCAAAAATTATTTTAAGCATAACATTCTTTATTTCAAGCTTTTAATATAATCAACAATCTGTTGAATTTCTTCCTCAGTAATTTGATCTTTATAGTTTATCATTACTCCTTTTGGATAGCTTTCTACTACCTGGCTATTTGGATCTTTTATTGAGTTAATTAAATAGGCTTCATCTGCCATAATTTCTTTTGTTTCGCCATCAACAACTACTGTACGTTTTGTATTAAAGGCACCTCTAAACGAAGGACCAACAAGTCTGCTACCATCAGTTGAATGACAAGCATTACACCCATGCTTTTTGATTGCTAATTCACCAGGCATAACACCTTCTGGCAACGCTTGTTTAGTGTTGTACCATTTTTCATATTCATTTTCTGGTAAAACTCTTACCTTACTTAACATATACGAGTGTCTTTGTCCGCAATACTCAGCACAAAGAATATCATATTCGCCAAGCTTTTCAGCACGAAACCACATTTGGTTACCCACGCCTGGTACCACATCTTCTTTAATTCTAAAAGCAGGAATAAATAAACTATGGATTACATCGGGAGAATAAAGATCTAATTTTACTGGCTTATTAAGCGGAACATGTAAGATACTATCCCATTTACCATTTTCATATTCGAAACTCCATGACCACATTTTGCCAGTTGCTTTTACAGAAATGGCATCCTTTGGAATATCTCTCATTGGAGCATACCCAACCCAGCCATAATAAAACATGGCAAGCACTAGTAAAGTTGGAATTACTGTCCATATTACTTCAAGTTTGCTACTGTCTTTTGTAGGTTTTGCCCTGGGATGTTTATTTTTATTATATTTTGTGGCAAAAAGTATCATCGCAACTGTAATCCCAATCAAAAAGAACAACGAAATACCAATGATTACAAAAAATGCGAGGTCTACCCCTTCAACGAAATTTGATGATCCTGAAAACATATATTTTTATCAATTATGATGAACAATTACACTTACCTAAAAGCATAATCGACAAAAGTTAATATTATAAAGGTTGAAAAAACTACCAGGGTAATAGATACCATAACAGAAAGAATTTTACTATCGAACTTGAGGTGCATAAAATAAGCACCAACAATTGTTGATTTAGCTATTGCAATTATTAACGCAACAGTTACAGCAAGTGCTTTAAAATCAACAGTTGCCGCAGCAACAGATAAAATCGTTAATTCAATTAGCGCCAACCAAATAAAAATGTAAGTTTTTAGCTTTAATGCATGTTTATGTTTTTTTTCCATAGTAATGCTTAATGAACAAGGTAAAACAATGGGAATAAAAAGATCCAGATTACATCAACAAGATGCCAGTACAACCCGGCATTCTCTAATAGAATATAATTATCGTGAGTAACTTTTCCTTTTTTCACTTTAGGAATTACAACACCGATAAAAATGCTACCTGCAATAATGTGTATTGCATGCAATCCAGTCATGAAGAAGTACAATAGAAAGAACAACTTTTCACCTGGCTCCAAACCATTAAACGCTTCTGTTCCTGGCATCAAGCCGTGCTCGTATTTAGCACTCCACTCAAAATATTTATTCACAAGGAATACAAGGGCAAGAAAAATAGTAGCAATCATTAACCCTATGGCTAGTTTCACCTTTTTCTGTTGCAATGCACCTATCGAAACAGCAATGGTCATCGAACTGGTAATCAAGATAATTGTATTCAATGTTCCAATAAAAACATCCAATTCTGCTCCACCATGTGAAAATGCTTCGTGGTTTTTGAACCGGTATATTGAAAACACCAGAAACAAACCGCCAAATAATAGTAATTCTGTGAACAGGAATAGCCACATTCCCATCTTTGAAGCTTCATCGTCTCTATGGACGTGTTGATGTGTTAATACTTGTTCCATATATTATAATTCATTATGCTTTTCATATTCATAAGGACCTTCAGTAACAACTGGCTCTTTTTCAAAGTTTTCCAGAATTGGAGGTGAAGAAGTTTGCCATTCAAGGGTAAGTCCTTTCCATGGATTTTTCGGTGCGGGTTCACCTTTACGCATACCCTTTATTAAGTTTGCCAACATCATAATTAAGCCGGTTACCAAAATCCAGGATCCAACTGTTGAAACAACATTTAGTGTGTGAAACTCAGGAAGATAGTCATAGTATCTTCGTGGCATTCCCATAATTCCAAGAATTAGTTTAGGAAAATACAATACATTAAATCCTATAATCAGCACCCAAAATGCTGTTTTAGCTTTTTTCAAGTTATACATTCTGCCATACATTTTTGGGAACCAATAATGCATTGCTGCAAAAAAGCCAAATCCAGTACCGCCAAACATTACATAATGAAAATGTCCCACAACAAACATGGTGTCGTGTATGTGAACATCAGCAGCCAAAGCTCCATTTACAAGACCAGTAAGCCCACCTATTAAGAACAGGAAGATAAATCCTAAAGCGTACAACATTGGAGGTTGCATATTTATTGAACCTTTATACATAGTTGCCAACCAGTTAAATACTTTTATTGCACTCGGTATTGCCACCAAGAAGGTTAATAATGAAAAAATGACTCTTGAAGGCCCACTCATACCTGCCGTGAACATATGATGTCCCCAAACTAGGTAACCTACAAATGCAATGGCTAAACTTGAATACGCAATGGCTTTATATCCAAATATTTTTCTTCTTGAAAAAACAGGTATAATTTCAGAAACAACACCCATGGCAGGTAAAATCATGATATAAACAGCTGGGTGTGAATAAATCCAGAACAAATGCTGATATAAAATAGGGTCACCTCCCAGAGCGGGATCAAAAAGTCCGATTCCAAGGTAACGTTCTGCAATAATCATTAGCAATGTTATACCAACAACTGGTGTTGCAAGTATCTGAATCCATGCTGTAGCATAAGTAGACCAGACAAAAAGTGGCATTCTAAACCAACTCATGCCTTTTGCCCTCATACGGTGTATTGTTGTAAGAAAGTTTAGACCCGTCAAAATTGACGAAAAACCTAAAATGAAGGCAGCCAAAACAGCCATACTAACATTTGTTCCGGTTTTTACGCTATAAGGAGCATAAAAGGTCCAGCCTGTATCAGCAGGCCCGTCTCCAAACACCAATGTAGAAAGGGCGAATAATGCACCTATAATGTAAAAATACCATGATAACAAATTCACTTTTGGAAAGGCAACATCCTCTGCCCCAAGAATAAGAGGTAAAGAGAAGTTACCAAATACTGCAGGTAAGCCAGGGATGATGAACAAGAAAATCATGATAACACCATGCAATGTGAAAGCTTTATTGTAAGTATCAGCTTTCATTATTGTTTCTCCAGGAGCTATCAGTTCAAGACGCATAAGCAGTCCTAGAATAACTGCAATAAAAAAGAAAAAGGCGATGGAATACATATATAGCAATCCGATTCTTTTATGATCGGTTGTAAAAATCCAGGAAGCAATGCCTTTTTTTGCTTCAAAAAAACCTCTATTGGGTAATGCAATTGATTGTGTCGACATTATACTTTATTCGTTTTAATAGGTTTCTTTTTTAATAAAACAGTGAATAAAAAGACCAATACCAGAATAATAATAAGGGATCCTGATATGGAGGTAATATTTAGTACATATTTTTTATTTTCGGCATCGTAGCTAAAGCAAAATTTCAATAGCTTATTGATGGTAGGCCCTGATTTTTCCTCAGCAGCTTCAACAACCGCCATTTTTAAATCGAAAGGCAAAAAGTAAGTTCCATGTAAATATCGGGTAACCTTTCCCTTTGGGCTAATTGCTATAATCGAAGCAGGATGTAGAAAGTCATCTCCATCTCGCTTAAACTTAAAGCCAACAGCATCAGTAATTTTTGCAATATTTACACTATCTCCTGTCAACCAAATCCATTGTGAGGCATCTATTGTTTTTTTTATTGATGCTACGTAATTTTTTTTCTTTTTCTGCCCCAGTTTTGGAGTATCGTCTTTATTAAAACTAATGGTGATCATCTGGTAATCTTTACCCAGCACGACATCAGTTCTATCAATTACTTCAGCAATACCATCAAGTAAAGGAGAACAAAGACCCGGACATTCATAATAAACAAAAGACAATACAGTTGGTTTATTAATCAGGCTTTTCAAATTCACCAAATTACTGTCTTTGTCAAGTAAAAAAATGTCATTTGGAATTACGCTGTCAAGCTTTTCATAAATTCCGATTTCTTCTGGAGGAGTAAAACCTTCTTGAGCATTAACATTAACGGCAAATAATGCTAATAACGCTATAAATATTTTTTTCATCACATATCAGATAAAAGAATAATAAGACCTGTTTATCTTCTTATTTTGGATTTAAATAGCCGAGCGATCACTCAGCTTTCATTTAGCAAAACTATAAAATTAATATCTTCTCTGCAAATTTAGACTAAATAAAAATAAGAAAACCAAGCGATATTAAAAACCTAATAATCAAAGCATTACAATTTTTAAAATTTTAAACACTTACCAAAAGCCCGTATAATTCAAAAGATTCAGAAGATAAATTTATACTGTATGAATTACAACTTGATTAAATTCTTTTGATAAAGTGCTATAAATTAAGGATGATGAAATTTTACTAATCGCCCATTTTAAATTTTATCAAGATTAATAATGATCTTTTATTGAGTAATTTGCAAAATGAAAATTAAGTTTAATCATGATTTAATTATTTGTTTAATAAATTTGTATATTAGATAAAAAAAGAAGTTGAAAAATTGCTTTTTCGAAAGCTTTAAATATATCCCCCAATTATGTCAGAAAAAAAAACAATATTATATGTTGATGATGAAATTCTTAACCTCGAACTTTTCAAGGCTTTATTTTTGGGTGATTACAGGGTTCTTATAGCAGAATCGCCATTAACTGCACTTAAAATATTAGATAATGAGAAAGTGGATCTGATTTTGACAGATCAAAAAATGCCTGAGATGACAGGTGTTGAATTTCTTATTGAAGTTCATAAAAAACTACCAGATGAACCACCATATCGCGTTCTAACAACAGGATATGCTGAACCAGACAGGATAAATGAAGCTTTCGACAATTACAAATTGCTTAAATCGATTCCAAAACCATGGGATATTCCTGCTTTGAAAAAAACTATCGATGACGTTATTGGGAATTAAAAAACCGGCAATTTGAAACGAATGTTCAAAAAGCCGGTACGATTTCTATATTCTTGCTATTACTCAACTACAGTTGAGTCGGTCATTTCAGTTGTTTCCTGATTACTTGTATTAGAATACAATCCGAGTTTTTCTCCCTGAGGAGCCTTGGCATTTTCAGGATGTGTACCTTGTACTTTCAACAGAAGATAGCTTAGGACCTGAACAATTTGCTCTTCCGATAATTGCCCTTTAAATGGAGTCATCCCTTTTTCTGGCACCCCATTTTTTACAATCTGGAAAAGTTGTTCTGGTGTGTTTCCATGTATCCAGTATTCATCTGTCATGTTTGGACCAATAGCATTACCTTCGCCTTTAGTTCCATGACAGGTAACACAAGTCTTTGTTGCAAAAATTTCAGCACCAGCAGCTAAATTAGCTTCATCAGTATACAGTGTAATATTTGTTTCATCAAAACCACTCACAGCCACTTTCTTTTTATTTATTTCAGCTGCAGCAATTTCATTATTATACTCAGCTTCCTGCAAGTCGCCCATACCTGTCCAGAAATAATAGGCGCCGTAAACTACTGAAAATATAACAGTTACATAAAACAAGCTCATTAACCAGAAAGGAGGAGGATTGTCAAGCTCCCTAATATTATCGTATTCGTGATCTTCTATAAGTTTTTGATCATATTTTTCGATAAATTCCATTTTTTCTTCGTGCATTTCCATGGATTTATTTTTTTATATTAATTAACCATTTGAAGGTTCATTGACTCGGATATCTGTTGATTGTTCGTTAAGATCCAATGGCATTTTAGCCCAGTTTTTAGAATCTTTTTTACTGGTTCTGATAATTCTGTAAATTATCCACAGAAACAAGATAAAAAACACGACTAATGAGCCACTGGCTAATAAATCCAAACCTGATACCTGATCCAACGAATGTGTAATAATTTTCATTTTAAAGAAAATTAACTATTTAACATCTTGAGCAACTGAAATATCTTTACCAAGTCTGTGAAGGTATGCAATCACTGCAATCATCTCCCTGTCTGCAGCAATTTCAATTCCAGCGGCTTTTAACTCAGCAGCAATTTTTTCAGCCTGAGCAATTAAATCAGCCTCCGCCTTTTCAGCATAGCCTTCTGGGTAAGGAACTCCTAATGTTTGCATTACTTCAATTTTTCTTTTCAAATCAGAAATATCAAGTGATTGCTTTGCAAACCAAGGATATTTAGGCATAATAGAGCCAGGGCTCATTGATGAAGGATCCATGAAATGGTTATAATGCCATGCAGATGATTTATACATCTTCCCTGTAACAACACCTGCTCTTGCTAAGTCAGGACCTGTTCGTTTTGATCCCCACTGGAACGGGTGGTCATAAACAAATTCACCTTCTTTTGAATATTCTCCATACCTTTCAGTCTCAGATCTAAACGGCCTAACCATCTGAGAATGACAAGTATAACAACCTTCTCTTAGATAAAGATCTCTCCCTTCAAGTTCTAAAGGAGTGTAAGGTTGCACTGATTGTATAGTTGGAATATTCGATTTTACCACAATTAATGGAACAATTTCTACAACACCACCAATGATAACGGCAACAAGAGCCATAACTGCAAAACGAACAGGTTTTCTTTCTAACCAACGGTGAGATGCCTCTCCCTCCATTTTTCCAGCCTTTAGTACTTCTCGTACTGGTGCTTCAGCTTCCTCATCATTCACCATCGATCCACTTTTAACAGTTTTAACAAGGTTGTAAACCATTAAAATAGCACCTGTAAAATAGAATGTACCCCCAACTACCCGGGTCATGTACATAGGAATAATCTGGGTAACAGTCTCCAAGAAGTTTGGATAAGCTAATAAACCATCAGCTGTAAATTCTTTCCACATTAACGTTTGTGTAAATCCAGCCCAATACAATGGTACTGAATACATTAACATTCCTAAAGTTGCAATCCAGAAATGTGCATTTGCTAACTTGTTAGAAAATAACTTGGTTCGGAATAATTTGGGAAGTAGCCAATATAACATTCCAAATGTAAGAAATCCGTTCCATCCCATTCCTCCGATATGTACGTGAGCAATGGTCCAATCAGTAAAATGGCTCAATGCATTTACATTTTTTAATGAAAGCATTGGGCCTTCAAAAGTTGCCATACCATAAGCAGTAACAGCAACAACCATAAACTTAAGAATAGCACTGTCACGTACTTTATCCCAAGCTCCTCTTAGGGTTAATAAACCATTCATCATACCACCCCATGATGGTGCAATCAGCATAATTGAGAAAGTAGTTCCCAAAGCCTGGGCCCAATCTGGTAATGCCTGATATAATAAGTGGTGTGGGCCTGCCCACATATAAATAAATATAAGTGCCCAAAAGTGGAGAATGGACAACCTATAAGAATAAACCGGTCTGTTTGCAGCCTTAGGCAAAAAATAGTACATTAAACCCAGGAAAGGTGTTGTTAGGAAAAATGCAACGGCATTGTGTCCGTACCACCATTGCACCAAAGCATCCTGAACACCTGCATATACCGGGTAACTTTTTAAAAAACTAACAGGAATTTCAATGGAATTACCAATATGTAGAACTGCTACTGCTAAAAAACTTGCCAGGTAAAACCAAATCGCAACATAAATATGTTGTTCTCTTCTCTTTATCATTGTACCAATCATATTGATACCAAATACCACCCATACAATTGCGATTAGTATATCAATAGGCCATTCAAGTTCGGCATATTCTTTGCCCATTGAATAACCTGCTAACAAAGTAACCGCAGCTAATACGATAATCAATTGCCAGCCCCAGAAGTGAATTTTACTTAGTAAATCGTTATACATCCTAGTTTTTAGCAGGCGTTGCATGGAGTAATAAACACCTGTAAAAATTGCATTACCAACAAAGGCAAAAATAATTGCGTTGGTATGTACCGGTCTTGCCCTACCAAAAGAAATATATTGAAAATCGAAATTGAATATTGGAAAAGCCAGTTGAAGGGCAATAACCAAGCCAACCAGCATACCAACAATTCCCCACAGTAAGGTTGCATAGGCAAATTGTTTGACAATCTTGTTGTCGTAATAGAATTTTTGTAGTTCCATACAGTTCAAGTTTTAAGGTCTCAGACCTATTTTCATATAGTTAAACAGAGTAGTTAATAAATTCTGAACTAATAAATTATGATGTTTCTTTTTGGGTTTTGGCTTCTTTCTTTTCATCGTCAAAAAGCATCCTTACCGAAGGTGTGTAATCATCTTCGTATTGACCCGATTTAACATTCCAGATGAAAATAATTAGAAAAACCAATGCTACTATAAGGCTAAGTGCAATAAGTATAAAGATAACAAACATCAATTAATTTTTAGTCGAAAATAGAGATTTCTGGTAAGTTTACCAATTGAAAAGTTTATATGTTTGATAATTTAAAAAGATTATAAATAAGAATATATTAATCTATTCAGATAATAAACTCGGAATATGCGGTATGTCAAGTATTTTCATTAAAGATGCTGCTACAATTTGTTTTTAGCAATCAAAGAAGTCATTAAACTAACAAAAGCAACTACTGTAACGGAACTAATAGGCATTAAAATAGCAGCAACAATTGGAGAAAGTTGACCAGCTACTGCAAAACTAACACCTATCAGGTTGTAAATAAAGGAAATAAGAAAACTATATTTTACAATTAAAAGGCTGGATTTTGAAAGCTTAATATAGTTAATTAGCTTTTTAAAATAAGAAGCTTCTAAAATAGCATCGCAAGCTGGCGAAAAGTGATATACATTATCGGCAATGGAAATACTAACGTTTGCGTCCTTAAGTGCTCCTGCATCATTTAAACCATCACCTATCATTAACACATTTTTACCTGATTTCTTCAACTCTTTGATGTACTTCGTTTTATCAGCAGGTAATTGGTTGAAATGAAGGTTATTATCCCCACCAAATAACCTTTTAAGGTTTTGTTTTTCAGTATCGTTATCACCAGAAAGTACATGAAGCTCATAGTCTTTTGAAAGCATATTTATCAGCTCTTCAAGACCTTCGCGATACTTATTTCGGATTTTAAAAACACCTTTGGTTTTCCCATTAAAGGACACAAATACATTTGAACTGGTATCGCTCTTAGCACTGTTTTCACCAGTAATAAATTCTTCTGAACCTAACTTAAGTTTCACATCATCAAATTGCCCTATTAACCCACGAGAAGGAAGCTCGCGGTATTCCTTTACCTCTACTGTTTCATATTCCTTGTACTTATTGTATATACTTGTGCTCAACGGGTGACTTGAGTTTCTGGTCAGTGATTTTAGCATTGAGAATTCAATAGAAGACAATTCTTCTCCCTCGTAATCAATTGTTAATATGTCAGCTTGAGTAATTGTTCCGGTTTTATCGAAGACAATGGTGTCAAATTTTGTAAGTTTTTCAACTACCTCAGAGTTTTTTAAATAAAATCCCTTTTTACCTAATAAGCGCATGGTATTTCCATAAGCAAATGGAATAGACAATGCTAATGCACAAGGACAAGCAACGATGAGAACAGAAGCAAACGCCTTTAAAACCACCGATGCATCAATCAAACTCCAAAAAATGGCGGTCATGAGACTAATTGAAATTACCACCAATGTAAAATTCTTGCTTACCTTGTCTATTAAGTTACCCAGGTTCCAAGTCTCATCCACTTTTTCGTCCTGGTTCCACAGCTTTGTTAACTGGCTTTGTTCAACTTTGCTTTTCACATCCAGCTCAATAGAACTTCCTATTTGCCTTCCCCCGGCATAAAGAATTTCCCCAGCCATTTTTTTTACAGGTCTTGACTCACCTGTCACAAAACTGTAATCGATATTGGCTTCTCCTTTTACCAAAACAGCATCTGTTGGTATTAGTTCCTGATTGTGAACTAAAATTCTATCGCTTTCTTCTAAATCTTTTATAGGAATATTTTCTTCCTCATCATTGTTTATCCTGGTAACTGCAACCGGGAAATAAGATTTATAATCTCTTTCGAATGAAAGTGCCTGATATGTTTGGTTTTGATACCATTTTCCAACCAATAAGAAAAAAATGAAACCACAAAGAGAATCCATATACCCCGCACCTGATTGCGAAATAATCTCGTAACTACTTTGAATAAATATGGCTAACATCCCAATTGCAATTGGCAAATCGATGTTAATGATTTTTCGTCTTAGGTTCTTAAATGCAGATAAAAGGTAATCATTCCCGCTATAAAACAAAACAGGAATGGCAAAAGCCAGATTTAGAAAACCAAAAACAATCTCGTACCTTGCGTCAATCCCTAAAGAACCTTTGATGTATTCAGGAAAACTTAACAACATGGTATTGCCAAAAGCAAATCCTGCAACACCAATTTTGTATAGTAACTTTTTATTTTGCTGTCTATTTTTCTTTTTATCAGTATCTTCCAAGGTAATGTTGGGGACATAATGAATAGAGGCAAGCAACTCGACTACCTGACGTAAGCTTATTTCATTAACATTAAAAGAAACTGCAACTTCTTTTTTTACAAAGTTCACTCTTGAATGGGTAATGCCCTTATTAAGTGCATTCAGGTTTTCCAACAGCCAAATACATGAGCTACAATGAATTGAAGGTATATTTAAAGTAACTTTTCGGTAATCGCCTTCCCTGAATTCGTAGATTTTATTCTGGATTTCTTCGTTGTCGAGGTAGGCAAACTTTTTACCAAAATCTTCGGTTTCAATTTTTATTCCTGGAGTATTTTCAATCTTATAGTAAGAATAGAGCTGATTTTCGTTGAGCAGCTGGTAAACAGTTTTGCACCCATTACAACAAAATGGTTTTTCATTCCATATTATTGGATGTTTTCCGCAATCTTCGCCACAATGTACACACTCTGTTCCCATTTAATCATATTTTTCTGCAAAAGTATAATAAGTTTGATAAAAGGATGAAACCCTCATTGAGGGATTTTAAAGAAATTTAACTTAACGAAGTGATCTCATAAGCGAAGCGAATAATCGCTCTACAAAAGAATGTGTTTAACCTTGCGAAGCTAGCTTATGAACTCCATATAAATAATTTAAGAAAAGTGAATAAATATCAATTACTTAACTAAAATTTATACAAGTGAAACCCTCATTGAGGGATTTATAGAGAAACTTAACTTAACGAAGTGATCTCATGAGCAAAGCGAATAATCGCTCTACAAAAGAATATGTTTAACCTTGCGAAGCAAGCTCTTGAACTCCATATAAATAGTTTAAGAAAAGTGAATAAATATCAATTACTTAACTA
>JBNKRJ010000003.1:0-83404 GCA_050296515.1 Bacteroidales bacterium
CTTTATTCCGCAGCATATTTTTTAGTTTTTGATTCACCCTTAATTTACTAATAATTAAGGTATTAACAAAATAATATGCTGCATTTTTTTATTCTACTTTTCTGTTTATCAGTACTTTAATTTAGTGCTAAACTTGAGTTATTTAAATCCAAATACAACCTCACCCAATCAGGACAATATGCCAGTATACAAGCCGCTATACTTTGCAGAAATGCCAACGTTTAAGCCTGATTCTTCGGCTAAATATCATATGCTTATGAAAAAGGTTGGAGTGAAAACATTTGAAGACAGGTTGATTGAATAACCAGACTTCTTTTTCTGATCTGTCAAATAAAAGATTGCATTAGAACTTTTAGCTAGCTAACATAAAAACCAAACAAGGAATTGCTGAATTACTAAAGTAAATTATAAAAGTTAACAGTGGGAATTTAGAACTTTAGAAACCAATTATAAAACTTTGGAAGGTAAATATAATTGATATTTCCCATGTTTTATAGATTCCTGAATAACAAGCACTTACACCTTCATCATCAAAAATAAAGTCTGATAATCAACAGTTTATAATTACCACTATGTAATGTTTAACTTTGTTTTTCAACTTCAGGGTTGAATCAGGTCTTCATTTTTTGGTTATTCACTTCGTTCATGAGCTCCACTTTGTTCCGGTTGACCCAAAAATGAAGCAACTCAGGCGAAGCCGATCTCATGAAGTTCTGCAAGAACGAGTAAAAAAGTCAAGGCTGCATGGAAAACCTTCTCCATCTCTTATCAGGCCTAAGTGCGGCCGGGTGATCTTCGAACAAGTTCGAAGCTTCCCGGTCTTACTAAGGCTTGATTGCAAGCTGAAAAAGGTTTTCCATGAGGCCAACCGCTCTACCTTCAATAACGCATCATCTTTTATTCATAAATTTGACCTGAGAAACATCAGTTATACAATAATAGTCTCTTTTCGATAGCAAGGAAACATTAATAAAGCCTGACTATGCGTTCCTAAATCAAAAGGCACTATAACTTAAAAAACAAAACCAAGTTAAAATATTGCATTTAATTTTTATCTTTAGTTTTTAATTTAAAATCAAATAAATGATGAAAACCTTTAAAACTTTATTCTTAATTATTTGCCTTGCAGCAATTCAGTTAACCACTTATGCTCAAAATAAAAAAGTAGCAGTAACCACCTTTTGGGTATCAAAACATATTGGATTTGAAGAGTTAGGTGGTGCAGCAGGGCTAGCAGCTTCTATAGCTTCTCTTGCTGATGATCCAAATTTCAATTTACAACCTGTATTAGACAACTTTTATAACACTTTTACAACCGAATATGCAAAACAATTCCCTTTTGATTTAGTTCCTGAAAATGAGGTTCTTGAAAAACCAGAATACAAAAGCTATGAGGGCAGATACAATGAATCAAAAGATGTTGACAGAGCCAAAATTTTCCAGCAATTTCTGACTCCTAAAACCTACAAACCTCTTCAGGAGTCTCTAATTAAGGGGGAAAAAAGCAATCAAATGCAAATGGTTGAGATGTTTAAAGATATGGCTGACGGAGTTATGTTTGTTTCTATGGGATATGATTTTGTAAAAAAACCAATACCATTTACAGCTGGTATCAGAGCTTTTGTTAGAATTAAAATATGGAACAAAGAAGGGAAAAAAGTATTAACAATCAATGAATATGGCACCTCGAAAAAATCTGTTGGTATTGTTGGTGGTATTCCTATTATGAAAGTAGAAAAACTATTACCTCTATGTGAAAGTGCTTCTGAAAAACTGGTTAAGGATTTAAATAAGAAGTTAAAAAAGATTGCAAAAAAAGCAGCTAAAAAACTATAATAAAATCACTATCAACAACAAAACCATGCTTGCTCAGGCATGGTTTTGTTGTTGATAGAACGACATCAATTCAAACCGCAATTAAAGACGTTTTCCTAAAAAAATCAGTACTAAAAGGCTGATTATTGCTTACATAGAATAGCAAATTGCTGTTATACTTTAGTCTTTTATGATTGATAGTAATAAATAATCAAAATACATACTAATATCAAAAGGTTTTCTCTACCTTGAATAATGCATACTATGATTTAGTAACTACTTTTAATAATTGAACACGAACAGTCCTCAGAATAAATATTCTTCATCTGTTTGAATAGCAAATAGAATAAGTTGCCTATAATAAATAAATACCCACCACTGCATTCCACTTAAAAAAAGTAGCCTGACAGCAATGAATTAAACAAGAAATAAATACAGTTAACAACCTGTTTGGTTTCCATATCCACCAATTGCAATTTTGATTTGATATAAGCTAAGATCACTTTTCTCAGTATATCTAAGCTTAATATTTGAAACTATCTAATGATTAAGTTACCTATATACTGATCATCGCACACTGCCGGAGCGTTATATAGAAAGCTTGCATATTGTCATAAAAGGTGTTATTTTTACGCGGTACAATAAACAACTGACTACTTGATAGTTAAAATCACAGATTTGCTCCAACACCAAACAACCGAACATGCCTAGAGCTTATTTAAACATTCTACTAATTATTTCCTCTTTAGTAAATATTGTTTGCTTTAATGGGTTTTCGCAAAGCAAAGAAATTGACAGTTTACTTATTGCTTTAAATAAAACTTCAAACGATACCATTAAAATTAAAATTCTTCAGAAGTTAACTGATGAATTAATGTATTCAGATCCGGACTCTTCTCTAACATTCATCAACCACGGACTAAATCTCTCAAAAGAAAACAATTACTTTCAAGGAATCATTAATGCACATTTAAATTTGGGGACTTATTATTTTTACAAAAGTGATTATACAACCGCATTGGAATATCTTAGCGAAGCATTAAACATTTCATTAGAAACTAAGAATATACGAAGCGAAGGGAAGGTTTATAATAACATAGGAATAGTATATGCTAGTATAGATGCAAATAAGCAAGCACTCACTTATTTTCAAAAGGCTCTAAAAATAAGTGAACAGCTCAAAAAAAAAGATGAAATGGCAAGTACCTATTCAAACATAGGTATTTTACACGAAAGAATGGAGAATCATGTGATGGCTGAAAAATATTACAATCTATCTTTACAAGGAGCAATTGAACTCAATGATTCTTTCATACTAAGTTACACATATAATAACCTAGGCGGTTTATATAGTAAAACTGACAAAACCACAAAAGCCAAATCTTCTTATGTAAAAGCTTTAAATATTTTTAAACAGATAAACAACAGACATGGAATGTCAACTGCTTACAATAATCTTGGGATGGTTTTTTTAAAGAACAACGAATTTGATTCAGCCCTCCATTATCTCTCAAAATCATATATCATAAAAAAAGATATTGGTGATAAAAAAGGAATTACAACAGTTTTAAACAATAAGGCCGAAGCCTGTTACGCCAAAGCAGAACACATTAATAATGAATCTATTAAGAATAAACTTCTAAAAAACGCCCATGCTTATGCATCAGAGGCTTTGGAAATTGCAAAACAACTTAATGTGCTCTCTGAACAACAAAAAGCGTATATGCATTTAGCAAACATTTATTCAGAAAAAAAAGATTTTCAAAAAGCCTTCAATTTCAATAAAAAATATATAGCAATTAAAGATAGCCTAGTCAGCATTGAAAAAATTAAAGAAATTGCAAATACTGAAGCACTTTATCAGGTTGAAAAAAAAGAAATTCAAATTGAAAACCTTAAAAAGGAAAAGCATATTGACAAACTAACATTGCAGAGGGAAAGATCGCGCTCAACATTCTTATTATTTGGCATTGGATTTTTTATTCTTCTTGTTATAGTTCTATTCATTTTCATAAGCAGAATTCGCAAAAAGAACAGAATAATCAAATCGCAAAATGACAAAATCACCGATCAATACGAAGAAATTTTAGAACAAAACTCTGAACTAAGAAATTTCCAGGAGCACCTGGAAGATTTAGTTGAAGAAAGAACAGCCAAATTGTCTGAAGCTCAAAACAATGCTGCAAAAGCAGATAAACTAAAATCCATATTTCTGGAAAGTGTTTCACACGAAATTAGAACACCATTAAATGCAATAATTGGATTCTCAGCTATTCTAGAAAATGAAGAAAATTTACCAAAACAAGCACAATTTTATGTGGAGAAAATTATTGGTGGTAGTGATAACTTGTTACGAGTTGTAGACGACATTCTGCAGATTTCCAAAATTCAAGCTGGCGAGTTAAGTCAGAATTTTGCTCAATTCAATCCTTTGATACTGCTAAAAGAAGTATATGGCAATTTTAAAAATGCTGACTGCTACTTAAAGAATGAAAAAGTTAGTTTGAAGCTCAACATTGAAGCCATTGACAACATTTCTCTTAAAAGTGACAAAAAAAGTATTGAAAAAATTCTTCGCAGGTTGACCGACAACGCAATAAAGTTTACTGATGAAGGAATAGTTGAGCTTGGTGTTTCAATTACTAGTAATCAATCTTTTTGTTTTTATGTTAAAGATACAGGGATAGGTATTAACAAAAAAGATCAACCGTATATCTTTGAACGATTCAGAAAAGCTGAATCTAATAAAAATAGACTTTATAGTGGGGTTGGCCTGGGCCTAACCATTTCAAAACATTTGGCCGATTTAATAAATGCCAAACTATGGTTCCAATCCGAAAGAGGTGTCGGAAGTACTTTTTTTCTAGAATTCACTCCTGAAAGTTTCAAGAAATAATTTTCAAAACATCTCTAATTTTTATTCCTCCAATTATTTTAGCCTATCTCAACAGTATTATTATATTTGTTCTAGTATTTAAAACCAATTTTAATCATCAAATAACACAAACTTATTTAACTATGAAATAAGCAAAAGTAAAATAAACATTTTCATTCATAAAGGAATGTTTATTTTACTTTTGTGATTCCATGTGACAATAAAAACAATCTAAAAAAATAAACACATGAAAAAGTTTTTCAAATGGGTTTTTATTCTTATCCTACTTGTCGGTGCTACTGGTGGCGGATATTATGTTTACGACAACTACATTAAAGAACAAACTACACGGAGCTATTTTAGCATGGTTCCTGAAGATGCCATTTTTGTTATTGAAACTTCGAACCTTACTGATGGATGGAAAGCGATAAGCGAAAGTAACATCTGGAATCATCTATTAAAGAACCCTTATTTTTATGATATTAATAAATATGCCGAATTACTTGACGACTTTTTAAAAGACAATAAAACAGTAGATCTGGTTCTGCGAAACAGACCTATGCTGATATCCGCTCACATGATTTCAGCGGTTGATTATGATTTTTTGTTTGTAGTCGATTTACAAAGCGCCAAAACACTTTCGGGAGCCATTGATGAAGTACTGGGATTTGTTGATGGATACGATGTGAAAAAACGAAAATACAAGGAAACTGAAATTATTGAATTCATTGACAAAGAGGATCCTCAAAGCATTATTTATTTCACTGTTATCGATAACCTTTTAGTTGGAACCTTTACAGGCCAACTAATGGAACGTACATTAGATGGTCGAAACATTGACTATTGGGAGAATAATGAGCAGTATAAGCTTATTACAGATGAACTGAGTACCAGAAAGTTATTCAAGTTTTATTTTAATTATCGAAGTCTTCCGAGTTTTGTAAGCATTTATGCCGAAGATATGGAAGAATACACTGTTCCGATGTCAAAAGCACTTACTTTTTCGGCCTTTGATGTTAATCTTGAAGACAATAAGTTAAGCCTTGATGGTTATTCTGCACTCGATTCATTGCCATCGTACTTTAGTGCATTGTCGGATGTAAAGCCGGGTGAAATGCATGCCCATGAAATTATTTCTGATCAAACTGCGCTTTATGTTTCGATAGGCTTTAAAAATTACAACATATTTTACCAGAGCCTTGTTGATCAATATGGAAAGGGGAATGCTGAAGACATGGAAGATTATGCAGGCAATGTAAAAACTGTTGAAAAGTGGTTTGACATAAATGTGCAAAAAGACTTTTTTGATTGGATTGGGGAGGAAATTGCTTTTATCAAGCTTCGCCCAATTAGTAGTTCGCGGCTTGAAGATGTAATTGCAGTCATTCATACCAACAACATCAATGACGCAAAGGCAGGAATGGAGAGAATTACAAAGCAGATACGGAAAAGGAGCCCGCTAAAGTTTGACATTATAGAATATAAAAACCACCAAATCAACTATCTTGAACGAAAAGGTATCTTCAAGCTATTTTTTGGAAAGCTTTTCAAGAGTCTTGAGAAACCTTATTTTACTTTTATTGATGATTTTGTGGTATTCAGCAACTCTCCTGATGCATTAAAACAAATTATTGATGATTATCTAAAGGGGCATGTCCTTTCGCACAACAAACAATTTATGGATTTTAAGGCAAATTTTGAAGTAAAATCAAATGTGTTGATTTTTATTCAGATGCCGAAATTATATTCAAATCTTTATACTTTCTCAAATCCCGAAACCAAAAAATCCATCATGGAAAACAAGGATTTAATCCTGAGTTTCAACCGCTTAGGGTTTCAATTAGTATCTGAAAACGATATGTTTAAAACAATTTTAATTTCTGACCATAATGAAGATGCCAGCCTGATGGATGAGTTGGAGAAAGTTGAGAAAAAAGCTGCGGACGATTTAATGAAAGAAGACCTTGACTCTCTTAGGTTTAAAATTGTTTTTCCTGATTCGGTAACCATGCCCGAAGGTCCTTACAGAGCATTTTACGATGATGGTCAAACCATCAAAGCGGAGGGTAAAATTGAAGATGGAAAACCTGTTGGCTTGTGGAGAACATATTATCAGAATGGCAACTTAAAAAATTCTGTAAATTACAAAGACGGATTGGTTAACGGCACAGCATTTTTCTTCTTTAACGATAATAAAGAAACCAAAATGGCCGAAGTTGTTTTTAATGAGGATATTCCTGAAGGCAAATACCAGGAATTTTTTGAAAATGGAGCTCAAAAGGCGATCTTAAATTACGAAGAAGGAAAGCTTGAAGGGAATGCTGAGTTTTTCTACCCTACCGGAAGAATAAAAATAAAAGGAAAATTCAAAGACAACGAAAAGAAAGGTAAATGGTTGTTTTATGATGAAAACGGACAATTGATCAACAAAGAAAAAATGAAAAAGATGAAGAATTAAAATTTTCTATTATCTTTATATACGGAACTAAATAATTATGAACAGAATAGGTGAATCAGAATTGATTATTAATGAAGATGGTAGTATTTTTCATCTTCATCTAAAACCAGAACATATTGCAGATACTATTATTCTTGTGGGAGATCAGGACAGAGTAGATATGGTTTCTGCAAATTTCGAAAAAATTGAATTCAAAGTACAGAATCGTGAATTTAGAACCCATACAGGTATTTTTAATGGAAAAAGAATCAGTGTGATATCTACTGGAATTGGAACAGATAATATTGATATTGTTGTAAACGAGCTTGATGCCATTAGCAATATTGATTTAACGACAAGAACAGTAAAAAAAGAGCACAAAAAATTAAGATTAGTCAGGATAGGAACCTCAGGAGCCTTGCAGGAAGATATCCCAGTTGACACGCCTGTAATTACAAAAGAGTCAATTGGGTTTGATGGTTTGCTCAATTTTTATAAAAACAGGGATTCAATCTCCGATATTACTGCTGAAGAAGCATTTATTAAACATACTGATTGGAACAAGAAACTAGCAATTCCATACTTTGTTCAGGCATCGAAAGAGCTTGTTGAAAAAGTTGGCTTTGATATGGTTAAAGGTTATACCATTTCGGCTCCGGGTTTTTATGGTCCGCAAGGCAGAGTTTTGCGTTTACCATTGGGTGATGAAAATCTGAATGAAAAGATAACAGCTTTTAGATACAACGGACTTAAAATCAACAATTTCGAAATGGAAAGCTCGGCCATTTATGGCTTATCAAAACTGCTTGGACACGAAGCACTTACGGTATGCAATATCATTGCAAACAGAATCAGAAAAGAGTATAGTTCTGATTACAAAAAAGCGGTTGCTAAATTAGTATTAAAAGTGCTTGAAAGATTAACAAATTAGAGATTAGTTAGCTATTTTTGAACCTCTATTATGATTACTAGTAGCCAGCTGAAAACTGAAACATGAAAGAATCGGAAATAAAGGCATTAATTACTTTACTTGAAGACCCCGACTGGACAGTTTACGAAGCAGTAAAAACCAGGTTGGTGGACTTAGGCGAAAAAGTATTGCCACAACTTAGGAGTGCCTGGGAAAAAAGCAAAAGTGATATTTTTCTTGAGCGCTCCCTTACTATTATTTCGGATGTTCAGTTCAATCAAACTTACGATGTATTTAAAGGATGGGTAAAATCAGATGAGGCCAATCTTTTTGATGGAGCTTTTTTAATTGCCAAATACAAATTCCCAGATCTTGACAAGGATGAAATCATGCAAAAGGTTGAAAAAATAAAACGCGATGCATGGTTACAAATGAATGATAACCTAACCCCTCTTGAACAAATAAGAGTGTTAAACCACATTATTTTTAACATTCATAAGTTTGTCCGTAATAATATGGACTTCTACTCCCCAAAAAACTCATATCTGAATTTAGTGCTTGAAACCAAAAAGGGGAACCCGGTGTCTTTGGCAATACTATACCTTTTAGTTGCTGTAAAACTTGGATTGCCGGTTTATGGAGTAAATCTTCCTAAAAATTTCATTTTGGCCTATGTTGAAGAACTTAGCAATTCAAACCTCGAAACCGTTTTGGAAGATAAAATTGTTTCATTTTATATCAATCCATATAACAATGGAGCTGTTCTGACAAAACGGGAAATTGATTATTTCCTAAAGCAGCAGAAAATAACGCCTCTTGATTACTTTTACACACCTTGTGATAACCACACAACCATTCAAAGGCTTTTGCTGAACCTTATTTTTGCCTACGAAAGGCAAGAGGATTTTGGGAAAGCTGAAGAATTGAAGAAGTTTTTATCCTTATTTAAAAAGCAACTCCCCGATTATACCATTTAGAACTAATGGCCGAATAATCCATTTAGTTGGCTGAATAATACATAAATACGCAACTTTTGTATCATAGCTTTGTACGAAAGAATCAAAAACAAAAAACTATGTCAAAGCATCTTTTCTTCCTGAGTGTAATCCTAACCTTCTTTTCCTGCTTGAATTTAAACGCGCAGAAGACTTATGATTTCAAATTTCAAAATCCCGAACTTGATTTCAATACAAGAGTAGATGATTTAATCACGAGATTAACCATCGAAGAAAAGGCAAAATTAATGCTTTCAGACAGCCCTCCAATTGAACGATTGGGAATTCCATCTTATAATTGGTGGAACGAATGTTTGCATGGAGTAGGAAGAGCAGGCCGGGCAACTGTATTTCCTCAGGCTATTGGTTTAGCCGCTACCTTTGATGATGAACTTGCTTTTGAAGTAGCCACTGTAATTTCAGATGAGGCAAGGGCGAAACATCATGCAGCATTAAAGAAAGGAAGCAGAGAACAATATACAGGTTTAACATTTTGGACGCCAAACATTAACATTTTTCGTGACCCCAGATGGGGGCGTGGACAAGAAACTTATGGAGAAGATGTGTTGTTGACCTCAAAAATGGGTACCGCATTTGTAAAAGGCCTGCAAGGAAACAATCCCAAATACCTTAAAACTTCAGCTTGTGCAAAACATTTTGCTGTGCATAGCGGTCCGGAAAGAACAAGGCATGAAATTGATGTACTTCCTAATGAAAAAAACATGCGTGAAATTTATTTTCCTGCATTTAAAACACTGGTTGACAATGGAGTAGAAACTATAATGTGTGCATACAACCGATTAAAAGGCTCTCCCTGCTGTGGCAGTAGTTTCTTGTTAAACGATATTTTAAGAAATGAATGGGGATTTAAAGGCCATATAGTTTCTGATTGCGGAGCTTTGGATGATTTCTGGAGATCTCACAAGGTGACTAAAGATCAGGTAGAATCAGCGGCTATGGCAGCTAATGCAGGAGTAAACCTCAATTGCGGGAGCGTTTACTCGAATTTGGCAAATGCAGTTAAGCAAGGAATGGTCAGCGAAGCACAACTTGATTATATTTTAAAGCCACTTCTGCTTACCCGGTTTAAATTAGGAATGTTCGATCCTGAAGAAATGGTTCCATACGCAACAATTCCAGTTTCAAAGGTGAACTGCAAAGAGCATGTTGCACTTTCATTTAAAGTGGCGGCAAAATCTATGGTTTTGTTACAGAATAAAAACAAAATTCTGCCCTTGAACAAAGACAGGCTAAAAAGAATATTTGTAACTGGTCCCTTAGCTGCAAATGCCGAAGCTTTAATGGGTAATTACAATGGTTTTTCAGGCAACATGGTCACAGTTTTAGAAGGCATTATAAACAAAGTTGACGAAGGTACAGTAGTTGAATACAGCCCTGGTTGCCTGCTGGCTGGTGATAATTCATTTCATGGTTTTTGGCAGGCAGGTATTGCCGAAATGGTAATTGCTGTAATGGGCTACAATCACTTATTGGAAGGAGAAGAGGGAGATGCCATGTTAAACAAAAATGGTGGTGACAGAATTGATCTGAAACTCCCTGAAAATCAAGTTGCATTTCTAAAAAGAATGAGGGAGTCTATTGGAGATAAACCACTGATAGTCATTGTAATGGGAGGAAGTGCCATTAATCTTTCTGAGATACAAAACATTGCGGATGCAATTCTTTTTGCATGGTACCCTGGTGAACAAGGTGGAAATGCGACTGCAGATATTTTATTCGGAGACATCAATCCATCGGGGAAATTACCTGTTACATTTTACAAATCGGTAAATGATTTACCCGAATATGATGATTACAGCATGGACGGCAGAACGTATAAGTATTTTAAAGGTGCGCCATTGTATCCCTTTGGTTTTGGGATGAGTTATACAAAATTTGAAATAAAAAATTCAGGGAATAACTTAACAAAAATAAAACAAAGGGACTCTCTTTCAGTTTATTGCAAAATAAAAAACACAGGAAACTTTGATGGAGAAGAAGTTATTCAGGTTTATGCGAAAAAGGTAAAACCGAAAATTGAGATGCCCCTCAAAACATTGGTTGGGTTTAAACGGATAACTGTATCAAAAGGTGAAGAGAAAACAGTTCAGGTTCCAACTGATTTAAAACAGCTACAATATTGGGATATAAAGAAAAAGCAGTTTGAGTTCGAGAAGGGTGAGTACGTTATTGAGGTGGGAACATCTAGTGGGGATATTAGTTTTAGGTATTCTGTCATGATTAAGTGAGTTACGGGTTATGATGTGTTGCGAGTAAATAGGGACTGAGTTGCAGGTTATTGGAAACTCTCAGTTCTTTTTAACATATCAAATGAATGAGTTGATTTTACCTTCATATTCTTTTGTTTCTTTTTTATGGTTCATAAAAATATTCCGCTACTCTGTAGCTTAAAAATGATTTCAAAACCTTCTTGCTACAAATATTTTGCTGCGCTGCAACATCTATTAATAAGCGGCAGAGCCGCGATATATTTGTAAAACATTAACATATTAATTCCTAAGCTCCAGAGGAGCGAAATCTTTCGGTTCAAAACAAAATTCTAATGAAGCAGATAATGTATTCTATTTACCTAATACAAACGATTCTTAAAAAGCAAAATATGAAAAAGTCTTAAACTCAATTTGTAGTTCCAGAACATTAATCATCAACTTAAACCTCCACCACCAACCCATCATATGCAAACCTGACATTCTTTGGCAACTCTTTTTCAACCTCGCTATGCAATCCCATTAAATGGCTAATATGAGTTAAATAGGCTTTTTCTGGTTTTAATTCATCCAAAACTTTCAGGGCTCCTTTCAGGTTGTAGTGTGAGATGTGTTCTTTTATCCGAAGAGCATTTATTACAACAATCTTAGCCCCTTTTATCTTTTCCATTTCCTCATCAGCAATAAAATTGGCATCAGTAATGTAAACAAAATCATTGATTCGATAACCCAAAATTGGAAGTTTGTAATGCATTACCCGAATGGGAATAATTTGTGTTCCATTTATATTAAAGGGCTTGTTTTCAATTAAATGCATATTCATCTCAGGAATTCCGGGATACTTAAATTTAGCAAAAACATAAGCATATTCTCGCTTTAAAGCTTCCTGCACCCTTTTTTCGGCATAAATATCCATGGGCCTTTTTTGTATAAAATTGAACGCCCGAATATCGTCAAGTCCTGCAATATGATCTTTATGTTCATGAGTGAATAAAATAGCGTTTACATTTTTTGCCTTCGATTGCAACATCTGTTGCCTGAAATCAGGACCAGTGTCAATTACAAAGGTTTGATCATCCACATCAATCATCACACTGGTACGCAAGCGTTTATCTCTAGTGTCAAACGACTGACAAACTTCACAATCACATAATATCACCGGAACTCCCTGGGAGGTTCCTGTTCCTAGAAATGTTACTTTCAAAACGCTATTTTTAAATTTTCAATAAAGAAAATGAACAATCATTAAATAAGCAATAACTAATCTTTATCAAATTTGTATTGTCCCTGGAATTATAGGTTAATCTAGATTTGCAAAAAAAGATTCCAGATACAAAACTAAAAGCAAAAGACCGAAATCGGAAGCAAAAAGAAAATACTTCCGTCTCCGGTCCTCCACCTTCGTGCTATAAGAACCTAGAACTTCTCATCGTATTTTGTCCAAAGAAAATCGCCAAGCTTCCATGCTTCGTCAACCACCTTAGTTCCCCATTTATTGGTATAATTGGTTAAAAACTCAATTCGCTTATCAATCTTTTTAATATCCTGAGCTTCCTTTTCGATATTCCTCTGACTTTCAAACAATTCCTTCTGCATTGGCAGCCATTTCTTATCTACATCGTGTCGCATATCGCCCCAGCGCTGAGCTGTCAATGTTCCTAAACGATTAAATGCCCACCAGGCCGACTCTCTTGTAAAACCATTTACGCGACCAGGTGTTTTATAATAACTTGGCAAATCTGTCACCCCACAGTAAATTGGAATATAGATGGAGGTGGCAATATTATCCTGAGCCATCCAAACTAAACCTCCTATTTCATCCGGTAACCAATCTCTTGATTGCAAGATAGTTCCATACATGGTGTACCAACGGGCGATGGTACGTTCGCCAAGTTCGTTCCAGCCACCATTTATCTTAAACAAATCATACATATCATATGGCATAAATGGATTGGCAAAAACCGAAATAGTTTTCTTTCCATCTTTATCAAAAGAAGTAATGTTTTTCACCATGTCAAATGGAGTATCTTCGTAATAATCTTTGAAAAAGCTCACCATTTTGTCCAAAGTAATTGGTGAATCAGGCTTTACTGAGAATGGATAGTCTTTATCATTCGGATCAAGTTTTAAAGATGGAGCAGCCAGGCTAAAAACTCGCCATTCTCTCCGCCTTGATGCATATGAATTACGGCTAGTTGGAGCATAAGCATAACAAAACTTAAAGGTCTCTTTGTTTTCATCCCACCAGCCATTTGCTTTGGCAACAGAATAGATGTTCTCAGAAGCCATGAAGTAATCTTTGTTATCCAAGTCAATTTCTTTAATGGTACTTGCATTGGCGTTTATCGCAATATGATCATCCGGAACTCTTTGTGCAACCCAAACTGCACCTGTTTTATCTTTTCCAGGACCAACAATCTCGAAATGCCAAACTTCTTTGGTATCAGAAATGGTCAAGCACTCACCTTCATCGTTCCAGCCATATTCTTTTACTAATTCACCAGCCATTTTAATAGCTTGCCTTGCAGTTGAACATCTTTCAAGCATTAGCTGGGCTAATCGCTGACAGTCAATTAATCCATTATTTGACTGAAGCTCCTCTCTCCCTCCAAAAGTAGATTCACCAATACCCAACTGTTTGGTATTCATACAAGGATAAGCACTGTTTACAAATCCAAAAGTAGATTCCACCTGAGGAATTTCACCAATTTTTGTATGCTTATAGGCTGGCATCGCCTTCTCATTATCCTGTGTACGCTTAAACATTGGTGCTTTATCTCCTTTCTTGTGTTTTTTTCCTGGTTGAATATCTACCCAAGAGCGTGTACGATGACTATCATCTGTATGTGAGTTCATTACCGAACCATCTGCACTTGCTTTTTTTCCAACCGTAATAGCTGTACAACCATCAGGTTTATTATTTACCCAGTCCGTTTTATCTACCTGTGACTTAACCTGATTGAATCCAAAGAAAAATATCATCAATCCTGAAAGGAAAATATAATGTAGTTTGTGATTCATATTTTTGATTTTTTGATTAATAATTGGCAACTTATTTCTGTTAAAAGTTTTGCTAACTTAAGCAATTATCGTAAGAATATAGAAATTAAAACCAGAATTAACTTGTAAAATCAGAGGCGGGGACAAAGGTCTTTATGCTTCTATCATTCAATTTCCTTCTAAAAAACAGAAGAGTAATCAGAAAAATGAGTGATTGGTTTTTCATCCATAACAGTCCATCTTTTTAACAAATAAAGTGGTGTTAATTAGTAATTTTACCAACAATTTCGTAAATTTCATAAAAGCCAATTAATAATAAAACAGACACTGATTTTTTTAAACTGAAATTATGTATCAAGCAAAAAGCCCACATACACAAACTGCATTGGAAGCCATACAACTTACTGCAAGAAAAGGAGATATTGCCCAAATAAAAATTAAAGATCCTCCAAAAGAGTTGAATGAACAACTAGCATGTTTTGTTTCTATTCATTTGACTGATGGCAGCCTTAGAGGGTGTATTGGAGCATTACAACCCAGGGAACAAAATCTATATTTGGAAATTATTTCCAATGCTGTTTCTGCAGCTTCCAGAGATAGTCGCTTTAAACCTGTTGAGGTTTCTGAACTGGAATTGCTTGAAGTTTCGGTGGATGTTTTGTCAAAACCATGGATTATAGATGATCTCAGCAAGCTTGACACAAAAAAATACGGGGTAATTGTAACAGATGGAATGTACTCAAGGGGAGTTTTGTTGCCAAATATTGAAGGAATTGATACCGTTGAAAGACAACTCTCTATTGCTCAGCGCAAAGCTGGTTTATCAGATATTGATTTATTGAAACTTAAAGTTTATGCCTTTACATCAACCAGGTTTTATTGATTTTATTTGCATAGATTTAATAGAAAATGGTTTTATTATTAAAACATAAAATCACGTAAGAGTTTAATATAAAAGGGTTTAAAGAGATGAAAGAAGCGATGTTTTACGTTGGTTTAAGCGAAAAAAAAGTACAATGTACTCTTTGCCCGCACCAATGTATAATTGAGGAAGGTAAAACGGGAAATTGCAGAGTCAGGACCAACTACGACGGGAATTTAATAGCAAAAAACTATGGAAAAATAACAGGCTTTCATTCCGATCCTATTGAAAAAAAACCGTTATACCACTATTATCCTGGCAAACAAATATTATCAATTGGTAGTGTCGGTTGTAATTTGCATTGTAAATTTTGCCAGAATTACGAAATCGCTCAAACAGGCGTGAATGGTGAAAGAATGAGAGAACTTTCGCCAGATTCGATTGTAAATGATGCCATGCGATTGAAAGATAATATTGGTATTGCCTATACTTATAATGAGCCGCTTGTATTTTATGAGTTTATGCGTGATACTGCTCTATTGTGCAAACAATATGGGTTAAAAAATGTAATGGTTACCAATGGTTTTTTTATGCAAGAGCCGCTAAAGCGCATGCTTCATTTCATTGATGCATTTAGCATTGATTTAAAAGCTTTTACTGAAGATTTTTATAAAAAAACAACTCTTTCTGAGCTGAGGCCTGTAAAAGAAGCATTGAAAAGTATTGCTGACTATGGTAAATTCTTCGAAATAACAAATCTTATTATTCCTGGTTTAAATGATGATAAACAGGAATTTACAGAAATGATGAAGTGGATAAGTGGTGAACTTGGCGAAGATATTGTTCTTCACTTATCAAGGTATTTTCCCAGGTATAAATTATCAATCCCTCCTACTCCACCTGAAAAGCTTACAGAATTGTTTGAAATAGCAAACGAGTATCTCGATTATGTTTATATAGGAAACCTGGCTACAGTAGATGGGCAAAATACAAAATGCCCAATTTGCCAAACCCTTGTTATTGAGCGAAATGGGTATCATACAAACACAATAGGACTTGATGAAAACGGGAATTGTGCCAAATGCAAGCACAGAATAATTGAACATATTTAAAATGGCATATTATGTTAATTGAAAGCATAAGAGAACCTGCTGTGGCTGGCAGGTTTTACCCTTCGGGTAGGGAGAAGCTGAAAGAGCTAATTGATGAAATTTATTCAAGAGAAAAGTCTAAAATTAATTTTTTATTGACTGAAAAGGAGATTCTGGGAGCAGTGGTTCCACATGCTGGTTATGTTTATTCGGCCTACCAGGCTGTGCATTTTTTTGCGCTGTTGGAAAGGATGGAAACTTCAGTTGAAACTTTTGTTATTATCAACCCCAATCACACAGGTTGCGGCGAGAGCATTTCTCTTGACAGTCATGAACAGTGGAATACACCTTTTGGGAATGTAGAACAGGATAAAGAATTAATTAGTGAACTAAATCTGCCTTTCTCAAACATTGCCCATCAAAATGAACACTCGGGTGAAGTAATGTTGCCACTATTACAACATTTTAACAAGGATAAATTCAAAGTTGTAATGATAACTTTATCACGGCAAAACAGTCAAAATGCGGAATTGTTGGCCACCCGAATTGATTCAGCAGCAAAAATGCTGGATCGAAAAATTATGCTTATTGCTTCCTCAGATTTCACTCATTTTAAGGATGTTGCAACAAGCAAAATGCTTGACGACATTGTGCTTAAAAGAATTCAGGAAAAGGATATTGAAGGAGTTGAACAAGTAGTGCACCAAAATAATATTTCAGTATGTGGGTTTGGTCCTATTATGTGTTTAATGAAATATGCTAAATTACAAGGTGAATACACTTCTAAGATTGTAGCAAGAGGGCATTCAGGAGAAGTAAGTCCTTCCGACAAAGTGGTGAATTATATCAATATTTTGTTTTTCAAAAACAGATAACCTGCCAACAAAGTCATAAAAATAGACTAATATTGCAGCTTCAAATTAACAGGCAAAACCGAAAACAGATGAAACCCACATTGAGGAATTAGCTTACGCTGAGCCCTTCAGGGTTTATAAAGAAAATTGACTTAACGAAGTGATCTTATGAGCGAAGCGAATAATCGCTCCACAATAAGAACATGATTAACCTTGCAAAGCAAGCTCATGAACTCCATATAAATAGTTTAAGAAAAGTGAATAAATATCAATTACTTAACTAAAATTTAAACAAGTGAAAAGTATTGCAATCCGAATATACGGAAGGGTGCAGGGAGTTGGATTTCGATATCATACGCAGCAAGTTGCCCGCGAACATAATATAAGCGGGATGGTAAAAAACATGATTGATGGTTCTGTTTACATTGAAGCCTCTGGAACAGAACAAGATATTAATCAGTTTGTAGGCTGGTGCCATAGTGGGCCAAGATGGGCTTATGTTGAACAGGTTGAGGTTAATGATATTGAAAACAAAGGATATTTAGGTTTTTCAATTAGCCGGTAGTGAACTAATTTCTGCTTTAAGTTGTTATAAGAAAAAGGTAAATTTAAGTCATAAGGTAATTAAATCTTCGGGGTTTCATCATTGAATTAAACTAGTATGGATATTTCTGCTCTAAATGATTGGGAAAAAGAAGTAATTTTAAGCCTGGTATTACTGCCTTGCATTAAATACTCGGTGCCCGAACTTGTAGCAATTTTCCAAATTGATAATGAAGAAAAAGTAAGTTTTTTTGACACTATTCACGATTTATCTACAAAAGGTTTTTTAATCAGAGAAAGGGATATTTATGGTCTTACCCCGGATGATTGTGAATTGATAAAAGAAAACCACTCCCCATCAGCAGAGCAGTGCCCTACTATTATTAATTATTTTTCAAAAAAACTTGAAAACCCAAAATTAGATTACGAGAAAGAGTTTTTACCGATATTTGTTAAATTAGAATCATTACTATCAAATATACAGGGAAAAAGCTTTCAACTTGCTCAGCTTAGCTATTTACTATCCTCCAACCTAATGAAATTCAAAAGGTTTCAGGATTCATTGAAATACAATGAATTAGCCATTAAGATTTCTGAAGCCGTGGATGAGAAACATCCGGTAGTAGCACTATTTTACAGAGACAAAGCATTGATTCACAAATTTTTAGGAAACCCGGAAAAAGCTATTTTATACAACCTTAAAGATATTGAAATTCTTGAAAAACATGCCGGAAAGTACGATGATTTGCTGCCCGACTCTTATTTCTCTTTATCGAAAACCTATGAACAACAAAAGAACTATGAAAAGGCAATAGAATATAATTTAAAAGCCATTCAGTTTGAAACAAAAAGAAAAAAGAAGCGTAGTTTGAATTTGAGTGGCTTGTATCACAACCTGGCTTATTATTACATAAAATTAAACAACCTTAAAAATGCCAGTCTTTTCATAAACAAAGCCGTTGAAACTTTTAACGAAGGAAAAAACAAAAACGAGAATCATTACAAAATGCTTGTACGCGATCAAAAAAGGTTTAATTCGCTTTTTGAATTTGAGCAGTTTATTTTGAAGTACAAAAAGGTAATGTTAGCCTTGGCTGGTGCATTTTTGGTTGCATTGGTATGGGCAATTATTAATCTTTTAAGCAAGTAAAAAGCACGCCAGAAAAGCGTGCTTCTATTATATCAGTTATTCATATACTCACTTTTGGTTCTGTCTTCAAGGTAGAACACATCATAAAGTATTTCATCTTTATCATGCTTGCCAATTTTAAGTAGCTTGCCAATTTTTCGTCCAACTTTTGAGCCTTTCTTATGAATCTCTGTTTTCTTCAGAATCTCAAACTCTTTTTTTTCATCCTTAAGAAGCATAACATCCATATCAATATCTGCAATTGAATCTGCGGTGAACACAATTCTTATGTGCTGCTCTTCTTTATATGGCAAATCATCATAAAATACTTCCTTTATAGGAATTACATTTTCTACTTCGCCATTAAAAATAATCTTGAATTTGGCCTCGTCAAGCAATGTGTAAATTTTAATGCTGGCCTGGCTAAATACAGTAATTGAAAACAGACTGAATATTACTAAAACAACTATCTTTTTCATAAACTTAATTTTATGGTTCTATACAATTTTTAAATATTTTTTAAAATCTTTGAGATGGTGTATTCAATGTACTCACATCTTCCTATCTAAAATACAAAGATACTAAAAGCTTTTTTTAATTGATTTCCCTGCAGGTTCCTCCATATTTCTTAAATCCAGATTAGGTTTTACCACCCAGTAACCATCAATGAACCGGATGCCATCCTGCGAAAGATCCGGCCCATAATACATGTATTGTCCTGTAAACTTTTTGTGTGAGGGGGCCAAATGATCATAAACAATCATTTTTATCTTTTTATCGTAACGAAGCATCATTTTTACCTGCTTGGCAAACTCAAAAACCAGCCTGTTTTTAACTCCTTGTTCCATTTTAAAAATTGGGGGCCCCAGAATCAGCTTATTTCCATCAATATAAAAACATTCAACCACTTTTTTATTGGTAAAATTATTGTTTCCATCCCACCCAAGCAGGGTATAATAAGTATTTTCCCCTGCGGTAGTTGTTTCAACATGGTAATACAAAGCTCCATACCAGTTTTTTTCTGTCAGCTTTTCAAACTCCGGATTCTCAATTTTATCCGAAGCATCTGTCAGTTTAAAAAGCTTCAGTTTTTTGCCTTTTTTATCCACTTGTTGAATATAGGCAAAATACTCATACTCACCACTTTGCTTTGGAAAGTTCCAACTTATTACCCTCACAAGACTATCAGCAGCATACAGTTTCGACACATTTTTCAAGCTGTCAAACTTGTATTCAAACGATTCTTTTTTAGCAAGAGCAGCATCGAAAAAATTAATAATTTCATCATTAACCCTTTGTCTTGTTTCATCATTCTTCGCTATAATCAACTGCTGAAACGCAAATTGGATACTATCTTCGTACTGCTTAATTGAGGTTTTTTCCTGTGAGAAAATTGTCCCAAAACACAAAACAATAATTAGATTTGAAATCAGGAAACGTAACTGACTATTCATTTCTTTTGCTTTTAATTTTAGTTAAAACGAATTGATGTAAACATAAGTATACTTTTATTGTTAAAAGTTTTTAACAGCAGCTCTAAACGACTCAATTACTGCTAAAGTTAAATCTAGTATAATACTTATAATCAACCAGGTAACAACACCTGGTTTGGGCACCTGTCAGGTGTTGTCACCTGACAAATTAATCCTGGCACAACACCAGGGTAAAACATTATCAAATTCGTCTGCAATTCCTTTTACAACTTATACAGAATGATTATCATGTAACAGTAAATAAATTTCCTTAACATACTAATTCTTCGGCATTACACCAAAGCCTCTTTTATTATCTTGATAGCGGTTTGGTATTATATCATTTTTGCTAAATAAAATTACCTGAAGCTTTATGACCAAAGTAAAGAAAGAACCAATGCTTATAACTATTGTCCACTTCCGGCTTCTAACTTCTGTCTTCCAACTTTCTACTCTTTACTAATTTTGCTAAGCAACGATTTTACTTCCTCAATAGCTGCTTTTGAGCTCATTGAGTTATTAGTGTTTTTGAATTGTTGGTTAATTTCTACCAGACAATTACGCACTTCTTCACTAATTTCATATTCAGTATAAACGTCGTTTATTTCTTCTTTCATCAATTCAAGATGAGTGGTTTCTTCAACATGGCTGGGCAAATTTTCAGGATCATCCCTCATTTGTTCAATCCTTTTACTATGTTTTTCAAGTGCCTGCAACTTTGATTGAGCCATTGTTTCATCATCCTTTTTCTTTTTGATTAATAGCATCTTCTCTTTTGAGGCCTGGTATTTTTGGATCAACCCTTCGTAAAGTTGAATTTTCGCCTTTCGCAATTCAATTTCATACAGGTACCCTTGTACCACTTCATCACATTTCTCTAAAACCAGCCTGTCAATCGATTTATTTTCTTCAAGCGAACGGATTTCCTGATACATCTCCAATTCCTCATACCAAAACCGTTGTGGAACTTCAAAAGAATCCCTGATAGCTTCAATGGCCCAATTTCTTATCTGGTCATTTTCATCGCCAGCCTTTTTTATTTCAGATGTGCAGTTACTAATAGATGCCTCAAGTTTTAAAAGAATGTCCTCCTCCCTGGAGATGTGCTCATTATCAACAGGTTTCTTCGACTTAAAAATTTTCTTAATCCAGCTCATTTTACAGAAATTGGTGTATTAATGTATTAGACATTAGCCTGTCGGAATATCCGAGCTTTTGAACTAACCTTGCTATCTAATTTTACAGTGTCATGTCAAGTGTCAACTTTCAGGTAAGTCATTAGACATTAGTCAATGGTCATTAATTAACAAACTGACTATCAACCAACTAGTGTAAAAATCTAACAACCAATGATTTAATGACCAATGACCTAAATTCTTACTTAATCCCCCTGAGTTTCTTTATTTTCTCATAAGCTTCATTTACTTCCTGCACTCTCTCCATAATTTCTTTTCTATACTGTTCACTTTTATCCATTGCTCTGTCAGGATGGTATTTCTTCACTAACTCTCTGTAAGCTTTTTTTATTTCATCATTACTTGCATTGTATTCAATTCCTAAAATAAAGTAAGGGTCATTAGCCTGGGCAAAAAACTGTTGAAAAAATCGGTTTCCAGTACTACTTCTCTGCTGTTGTTCTCTTTGATAATATTCGTACGCCTCTCCAGACTCATCCTTATTAATTACTTTGGATTTAATAAAATGGAAACGATTCTTTCCAATGCGCAGATACTTGCCTATTTTTAACAAAACATCTTCTTCAACTTGCGAATACACGCCATCTGAAGCAGCCATAGCAAATAGCTGAAACATAATTGTTACCCGGTAAGTGGATTTCATTTTAACAAGGGGCTTGCAAATCTGAAGAATGCTTTCTTCAATCTCAGGTTTGGATTTAATGAATAACTCAGTAGCTCGCCCAATGTCTTCACCAAACTCTTTACCAATATAATTCTTGAGCTTATTCTGCTCATTTTCAGACACGTTACCATCTGCTGTAAAAATCTTAATTGATAATTTCACAAAGGCAACACCAACAGGTCCGGCAGCCAGGTATATCTTAAAACCAGGGTTAACAAATTCAAACAGCACCCTGGGACCAACAGAAATACCTAAAACGTAAAACAATATCATTAGCATAATGGTCCCTTCACCCCCAAGTGAAAGTATTACTCCAATGATAACCGCTATAATAATTCCTGCAGCACCAATCAGTATTTTTGTACCGTTGTAATAAGTATTCAATTGACCTTGAATTATTAAAAACTATAAAACTAGTAGTTTTTCACCAATAAACGAGGCTCCATCATTTCATGAATTGAATATTTTAGACCTTCGCGACCAAAACCAGAGTTTTTAACTCCACCGTATGGCATATGATCAACCCTGAAAGTGGGAACATCATTAATAACAACCCCTCCAACTTCAAGATTATCAAAGGCATAATCCATTTCATTGATTTTATTCGTAAAAACTCCGGCCTGCAATCCATATTCCGAATTATTGACTTCTTCAATCACATCTTTGTAATTCCCGAATTTTTCCAATGTAACCACAGGTCCAAATATCTCAAAAGAGCAAACCTTCATTTGTGGTTTTGATTCAGTAATAACAGTTGGTTCGAAATACCCACCAGATCTTTTACCTCCACAAAGCACTTTTGCTCCATCATTCACCGCCTCATTCACCCACGATTCAACTCTTATGGCATTATCCTCATCAATCATGCTTGAGATTTCTGTTGCATCTTCAAGTGGATTACCAGCTTTTAGGTTCTTTACTTTTTCAACAAATACTTTTGAAAAAACTTCGAAGATGGAAGCTTGAACGTAAATTCGCTGCACATGAATGCAAACTTGTCCTGAATAGGCAAAAGCACCCATTAAAATCCGATCCATTGCTTTGTTGAAATCTGCACTTTCGCAAACAACAACCCCGGCATTGCCTCCCAGTTCAAGGGCAACTTTCTTTTTACCGGCTGCAGTTTTCATTTGCCAGCCTACTTCAGGAGAGCCTGTAAAACTCAGCATTTTTATTCGTTCATCTGTTACCAGGTTGTTTCCAGCTTCTCTGTCTGTTGGTAAAATAGAAATAGCACCTTTTGGCAGACTTGTTTTGTCAATAATTTTGGCTAATTCCAACACCGAAAGAGGTGTAGAACGAGCTGGTTTTAAAATAATTGGGTTGCCTGCTGCAATTGCCGGAGCTATTTTATGAACTGCTAAATTCAACGGAAAGTTAAAAGGTGCAATTCCTGCGACAAGGCCAATCGGAAAATATTTAACAAGGCCCTCTTTGCCTTGTCCTGCTGGTGTCCAGTCAAGTGAAAAATATTCTTTAGGAAGTCGTTTTGCCTCTTCCGCAGCCACCAAAAAAGTTTGTGCAGCCCGTCCAATTTCACCCAAAGCATAACGCATCGGCTTCCCTGATTCCTGACTTAAAACACTGGCGAGCCTGTTTTTGTCCTGTAAAATTGCCTCGGTAATCTCTTTCAGTATTTCATATTTTTGCCATGGAGCAAGTTGTTTCATGGTTTTCTCGGCCTGCTTCCCTTTTTCAATGGCAATATTTAATAATTCATTGTTGGCAAGGTAGGTTTCTGCAAAAACATTATTTGTATATGGATTGGTCACTTGTAGTTTATTATCAGTTGTAGTAAATTCACCAGCTAAATATATCTTGTAGTTTTCCATAATGTAGGTTGATAATTATTATTTAAACAAAATTAATCTTATTTTGGGCTTCAGACAATTCCTTTTTTATACCAAACCGCTGTTAGTAGTAAGTTTGCTTCACAAGCTTGCAAACCAAAATTGACAGTCGATCGGCATATACAAAGCCATTTTAAAATTTCAATTTACAATATTTCAAACTGGTTTAGTATATTATTTGAAAACTCCTGTTTTCTTTATAAATTGCTTTTGCTAAGCTTGAAATATGAAGACGAAAGATAGGAAGTATTAAAAGCTGGTTTAAAGAATTTTAAGTATTGGCATTCATAAAACAATTTTGTAAAAATTTAGTCTATCATGAACAAGTTTTATCTGTTATTTAGTCTGACGCTCTTTTCTTTTACCGAAATCAATGCCCAAACCATCCTAAAACTAAACACCACGCTTTACAACGGGCGAAAACAAGCAGTAGAGTGCAAAGAAGGAACAGTGGCAAGTACAAATACAGATGGGATTTTATTATCTGCTACTTTAAGCAAAGACCAAACATTTTACAATGGGAAAAACGCTCCTGTGAATTGCTTAAAAGATTTTCCGGTTATTTTTAATTTCAGGGGGGATCTTGTTAGCGGAACATTGGCATCAACCCAGAAGTTTTACAATGGCAAAAATGTGGTTGTTCATTGCCTTGAGCACACACAGGTTAGTTTTTTCGATTCAGGCAGGTTAGAATCAGCTATTCTTTCCGAAGGAAAGACATATTACAATGGAAGAAATGCAGAAGTTCATTGCGTGAACAACAGAAGAATCGTTTTTTACGAAAATGGCACCGTTCAATCTGCCTTTTTAAGTGCACCACAGACTTTTTTCAACTCAAAAAATCAAGCTGTCCACTTTAATAAAGGCAGCATGGTGTATTTCAGCGAGTTGGGGTATGTGAATTAATTAAAACATTGATTAACTGAATATTCAGATTAAATTCTCATTAAAGCAATCACATTATTTTGCATTAAAAACAGCTCGAAGTTCGAGCTGGAAGTTGGAAAAATAATATCCACAACCTAACTTCTTCCTACTTCAAATTACTCGCTTTGTTCCTAAAATATTTATTACGCTCTATTTTTAGCAACATCATTTCTACTTAATTCAAAAAACCGCTACTTTTGAACTTTATGTAAGAATGAAGAGAAATGAAACAAGCATGATTAAAACAACTAAACGAAGTGTTCTCACGAGCTTGCGAGTAATCATTAAACACACACGAGAATGATTATTTTAATCATGCGGTTCCATCTGCCCTATTGAAGTAATTTTAAAACAAACAGATGAAAGGAAAGCATATTCTAATTGGAGTTTCTGCTGGTATTGCTGCCTATAAAACAGCCCATTTAACAAGGCTTTTTGTTACTGCAGGAGCAGAAGTTAAAATTATAATGACTCCAATGGCCAAGGAGTTTATTACCCCATTAACGTTGGCAACTTTATCAAAAAATCCAATTTTGGTTGATTTTTTTAATCCTGAAAATGGTGCTTGGAACAGCCACGTTGATATTGGATTGTGGGCAGATGTTATGTTGGTTGCGCCCGCGACAGCAAACACTTTGGCAAAAATGGCCCATGGGATTGCTGATAATTTATTACTAACCACTTATCTGTCTGCTAAATGTCCTGTATTTTTTGCACCAACCATGGATTTGGATATGTTCAAACATCCTGCTACTCAGCAAAATATCAGAATTTTGAACGAACGTGGAAATTACTGTATTGATGCAGCAAGTGGAGAGTTGGCTAGTGGTTTAATCGGAAAAGGACGAATGGCTGAGCCAGAAGAAATTTTCAACCACATTGAACTTTTTTTTGCGCCAAAACAGAGTTTTGAAGGAAAGAAAGTAATAGTCACTGCAGGTCCTACCTATGAAGCAATTGATCCTGTAAGGTTTATTGGAAATTATTCATCGGGTAAAATGGGATATGCATTGGCACATGAACTAAAAAGGCATGGTGCTGAAGTGCTGCTTATCAGTGGCCCTGTCAACCTTGAAGCACCTGAAGGTGTAAAATTACTGAAGGTAACAACTGCTGATGAGATGTATAATGCTTGTGTTGAAAATTATCCAAATTACGACATTGCGATTATGAATGCGGCTGTGGCAGATTACACCCCATCTGTTAAATTTGATAAAAAGGTAAAGCGAAAAGACAACGACATGAAAATTGAGCTTAAACCAACACGTGATATTGCTCAAAAACTTGGCGAAATGAAAAGGGAGGATCAGTTCCTGGCAGGCTTTGCATTAGAGACTGATAATGAGATGGATAATGCATTTGCAAAAATGAAAAAGAAAAACCTGGATTGCATTATTTTAAACTCACTACAGGATGAAGGCGCAGGCTTTAACTATGATACTAACAAAGTTACAGTAATTGATTCGGATAATAATATTACTAAATTTGAGTTAAAAACTAAGCAGGAAATTGCACGCGATATAATCAATGAATTAAACAAACAGTTTCATGAAGATTAAAAAATACAAAACACGAACCTTAAACTTACATGTTATAATTATTCTAATTATTTCGATTGTATTTAACTTTAATTTAAATGCACAGGAGCTCAGGTGCAATGTTCAGATTCAAAAGCCTCAGGCTCAAAGTGGTTCTGAACAGTTATTCCAGGATATGCAACGCTCTATTTATGAGTTTATGAATACACGCAAATGGACCAACAATGTCTTTGAAAATGATGAGCGTATTGAATGTTCTATTTTAATAAAAATTTCGGGTTTTACAGGAAGTCGATTTGCTGCTACACTTCAGGTAATTTCAAACCGACCTGTTTATGGAACATCCTTACAAACACCCATAATTAACTACAAGGAAGAGGACAATTTATTTGAATTCGAATATATTCAAAATCAGAATCTCGAATTTAATGAAAACAGGCATACTTCAAATCTAACCGCTGTTCTGGCTTTTTATGCCTACATCATTCTTGGTCTTGATTATGATTCGTTTTCTATGCAAGGCGGCACAGAGTTTTTCCAGAAGGCACAAAAAATTGTTAATAACGCCCAGGCATCAAATAGCAAAGGATGGAAAGCCTACGAAGCGAGAAAACAGGATAACAGGTATTTTCTTATAGAAAACCTGATGAACAGTAAATATGGAGCTGTTCGCAGGGCAAGTTATCGTTATCATCGCCTTGGCCTGGATTTAATGCATACAAAACTCGAAGCTGGCAGGAATGAAGTTGCTGAAAGTCTTAAATTCATACAACGTGTTTATCGCCAACAACCTAACTTGTTCATTATAAAGCTTTTCTTTGATGCAAAATACCAGGAACTTATTAATATTTTTACTGAATCATTTGCTGCTGAAAAAACCAAGGTTTATAATATTTTAAAGGAAATTGACCCTGCACATCTTACTAAATATGAAAAGTTAGTAAAAGCAAATTAAAAAAGAGCTTTGATTGTTGATAAAAAGGAATTTTTCATAAAATTAGATTTATTAATTTTACATTCTGAAAAATAAAATTGATTCGAAGTGCTAAATCATTTATCTGTAAAAAACTATGCTTTAATTGACTCAGTAGAAATTGATTTTACTGAGGGTTTGTCTATTATTACCGGAGAAACAGGGGCAGGTAAATCAATTTTATTAGGTGCACTTTCGTTAATTCTGGGTCAAAGAGCAGATGTTAGCGTTTTAAAGGATCACGAAGTTAAATGTGTTATAGAAGGCAGTTTTTCAATTAACGGATATTCTTTGCAAGACTTTTTCAAACAAAATGAAATAGATTACGAAGAAGAAACTGTTTTACGAAGAGAAATAAATCCAGCAGGAAAATCCAGAGCATTTATAAATGATACACCCGTTAACCTTAATACTTTAAGAGAATTAAGTCTTAAACTGGTCGATATTCATTCTCAACATCAAAACCTTGATTTAAACGAATCTGTTTTTCAGTTGTCTATCATTGATACTTATGCTGGCAACGAAGATATAAACAAGGAATACAACGAAAAGTACAAGCAATACAACGAAGCATTTAAAAAACTGGAAAAGTTGAAAGCCGAAGCCGGTCGCTCAAAAGATGACTTTGAATATTTGCAATACCAGTTTGATGAACTTGAAAAGGCAAAGCTGAATGAAGGTGAACAGGAAGCATTGGAAAATGAGCAAAAGCAGCTAAATCATGCTGAAGAAATTCAACGGAATTTATCAAGTATTTTCAACCTGATTTCTGAAAACCCTGAATCTGTTATTTCAAGCTTAAACGAATCGTTAAAAGCGGCAAATCAGATTGTTAAATATTTGTCAAGAATAGAATCACTGGCAAACAGAATTGAAAGCGCTTATATTGAAATTAAGGACGTAGCTTCTGAAATTGAATTACTTGCAGACAAAGTTCAGTTTGATCCTGATAGATTTGAACTGGTAAATGAGCGCTTAAATTTGATTTATGCACTTCAGCAAAAGCACCGAGTTAATTCTGTGGAAGAACTTATTGAAATAAGAAAAGATCTTCAGAATAAATTAAATGATATCGAATCGTTTGACGACAGATTGAAAGAGCTACAGGCAAATTTTGACAAGCTCCATAGTAAACTCAAAACCCTGGCAGATAAACTTACCAAACGAAGAAAAGATTCGTTTCGAGGAATTGAAGATTATGTTATTTCTCAACTCAACCTATTGGGCATGCCTAATGCTGTTTTCAAAATCTCTGTAGAAGAATACGAAAATTTCAGACTCAATGGCAAGGATAAAATTGATTTTCTATTTTCTGCCAATAAAAACGGAAATATTCAGGATATAGCAAAAGCGGCTTCTGGTGGTGAAATTTCTCGATTAATGCTGAGTATCAAATCTTTATTATCACAATCTTCTGGTTTACCAACCATTATCTTTGATGAAATTGACACAGGTGTTTCTGGGGAAATTGCAGATAAAATGGGAGGCATTATGTTAAAGATGTCTGAAAACATGCAGGTATTAAATATCACACATCTCCCGCAGGTTGCAGCTAAAGGAAATACGCATTATCTTGTATATAAAAACGAAGAAACGGAATCTACAGTAACTCAAATAAAAAAATTAAACAAAGAAGAGCGTTTGAATGAAATTGCTAAAATGCTAAGTGGTGAGAATTTAAGTCCTCAAGCACTTGAAAATGCAAAAGTTTTACTTGAAAATCAGTTAAATTAAAGAGTCAGCTCATGATGCCCCCGGAATGTTGTATCTGCCACAAAGATTTTCCACCTAAAGAAGGCGGGCTGATCTACTTTAAAGAGACTGAAGTGGATATTAAATTCAACAAACGATTTGAGGAACCAGGTTTTGTAGGGCATCCTTCAAATGCATTCTGGTTTTGCAAAAAACATTATAAAAAAGCAGCAGAGTTAAACAATTTAACAAAAGAAGAGGCATTTAAAATTTTAAAAACTATATTTTAACCAATTACCTATTAACCTTCATAGAAAATTTTCTCCAAAAAAACTAGGGGAAAATTAAAAATTAGTTGTCATAACTTAAAAAATAAAATAAGCGTAGATTTTTGTTGCGTCAAACCTAAAAGTTGAGTACTAAAACTATGTTAATCCAAATTAAGTAAATCAAATGATAATTTTTTAAAACTAAAAACAAAAACCGGAAACTATCAGCATCAAAATAAATACCCTTTCCCAAAAATACTTTACATAACCATATGATTTTTTGGCATAAATGATTGAGTGCATGGAAATTATTTGTGTTTTTTTTGATAAAAAGCTGGTTACAAACTTGAAAACTATGAAAAGAAAATTAATTGTGTTGTTGGTTTGCCTGAGTGGGTTTTGGGCAAATGTGATGTCGCAATCCTTTACGCTTAGTGGCTACGTAAAGGATGCTTCAAATGGTGAAGAACTAATAGGTGCAACAGTTTATGTTGACGAAATTAGATCCGGGACTGTTAGTAACACCTATGGTTTTTACTCCATTTCCTTAAAAAAAGGGAAGTACCATATTAAAGTCGCATACCTTGGGCTCCAACCAATTGAGTTTGAGGTTGACTTAAATGAGTCAACAAGTAAAAACTTTCAGATGAAGTCTGATGACAACGTATTGGATGACGTTGAAGTAACGGCTGAGAGAAAAGACAGGAACATCAAAAGCGTTGAGATGAGTGTAAACAAGCTCCCGATGCAAACCATTATGAAAATTCCTGCATTAATGGGCGAAGTTGATGTTTTGAGGACAGTGCAAATGTTACCTGGCGTTCAGACAGTTGGTGAAGGAAGCGTTGGTTTTTACGTTCGTGGAGGGAACGTTGATCAAAACCTTGTTTTATTGGATGAGGCTACAGTTTACAATGCGTCTCACATGATGGGCTTTTTCTCCGTGTTTAACCAAGATGTGATTAAAGATGTAACTCTATACAAAGGAGGTATTCCTGCACTTTACGGTGGCAGGCTTTCTTCTATCCTTGACATTAGGATGAAAGAGGGCAATAAAAAGAAGTTCTCTGGATCCGGTGGAATTGGCATTCTATCAAGCAGGTTAACTCTTGAAGGACCTATTATTAAAGACAAAGCTTCGTTTATTGTTTCAGGTAGAAGAACCTACTTCGATTTAGCGTTTCCATTAATGAATGATTCAATAATAAAAAAGAGTGCAGCCTATTTTTACGATTTAAATGCTAAAGCTAACTGGCAAATTAACGAGAACAACAGGTTGTTTATTTCCGGGTATTTTGGCAGAGATGTTATGAAAATTGGTGGCAACTTTCAAACAGATTATGGAAATCGTACTTTGACTACTCGTTTTAACCATCTGTTTAGTCCTAAAATATTTTCAAACCTCACTTTTATTTACAGTGTTTTTGATTATGGGATGGGAGTACCTGACGGAAATCAGGGATTCGATTGGCAATCGGGCATCGATGACATATCTCTAAAAAATGATTACACATGGTACATTAATACCCGAAATACCTTAAGATTTGGAGGGCAAGTTACACATCATACATTCCGCCCTGGTAAGATTGAGCCAGTAAGCAGCGAAAGTATCTTTAATACCCGAGAATTAGATCGCTCTTATGCATATGAATACGGTGCTTTTATAGAAAATGATCAAAAGTTGACCGATAAACTTACTTTGCGATATGGCTTAAGATTTTCAGCTTTTCAAAATATTGGACCTTATACCAACTACATTTACAACACAGAAGATCCTCAAAAGTATGTAGTTGCTGACTCAACAGTTCATAAGGATGGTGATTTATTCAACACATTTAACGGACTGGAACCAAGATTAAGTGCCAAATACGAAGTAGATCCAACCAGTTCGATAAAATTAAGCTACAATCGCACATTCCAATATATTCACCTGACATCCAATACGATGGCTTCTACACCTTTTGATATTTGGTTTCCAAGCAGTCCAAATGTAAAACCAGAGCAAGCCGATCAGATTGCATTGGGTTATTTTAGAAACTTCGATGAAAATGAGTATGAGGCTTCACTTGAAGTATACTATAAAAAAATGCAAAATAGCATTGATTACGTAGATCATGCGCAATTATTGCTAAATAAAAATCTTGAGGGAGAGCTGAGATTTGGCGATGCTTATTCTTATGGCGTGGAATTTTTATTAAAAAAACAAACAGGTCGGTTCACAGGATGGTTAAGTTACACTTATTCAAGGGTGTTTAGAGAAGTTCCTGAGATTAATAATGGCAAAAAGTATCCAGCAAATTATGATAAGCCGCATGATATTTCATTAATTCTCTCCTATGACCTTACTGAAAGATGGAATATCTCAATGTCATGGTTTTATTCAACCGGAGCAGCCAGGACAATGCCAACAGAGCGCTTTGAATACGGAAACACAGTTGCTCCTGTTTTCTCAGAGAGGAATACTGCCAGGCTCCCCGATTATCATAGAATGGATATTGGAGCAACTTATAATTTCAGTAAAGTTAAAAAAGATGGCAGCCCAAAATGGTTTCATAGTAGTCTGAATTTCTCTGTGTATAACGTTTATAACAGACACAATGCTTTTTCAATACGATTTGAACCGGAAGACAATGTTTGGTACCAAATGAATGCTACTAAAACTTTCTTATTCAAAATGATTCCATCTATAACTTACAATTTCCACTTTTAATCGGATAAAAATGAAGAATTTAATATATATAAGCATTATTTTACTGTTGGGGCTTTATGCATGTGAAGAGCCTATTACCATTGACCTTGAAGATGGAGGAAGCAACAGACTTGTTGTGGAAGGTTCGATAACCAATGAAAATAAAATTCATGAGGTTATTTTAAGCAGAACCGGAGCGTATCAGTTAAACGATCAAACTCAAAGAGAACTGAATGCAAACGTTATAATCACTGATGGAGACACCATTATTAATTTGTATGACAATGATAACAATGGAACTTACGAAACAGATAAAGAACTTGCAGGGAAGGTTGGTCATGCCTACACACTTGAGATCACTCTTGCAAATGGTGAAGTTTACACAGCAACTGATACAATGCACTCTGTTGCACCTTTAGATTCGATATCATATGAATACAAAAAGTCAGACATCCCATTTAGCAATGATTACATCTATGGTATTAACATTTATGTACAAGAACCACCAGAGCCTAATCAATATTATCAATGGGAAATGTATTTTGATGGAGTGCATCAAACGGACACTGTAAACACAAAAAGATTTGAATCAGATGAAATTGTAAATGGTACCTACTTTAAAGAATGGACAGTTTTTGAGATAGAAGAAGACAAAATTGATAAAGAAGAAGTTGAGGTTACCTTACAGATGCTTTCAATCAGCGAGAAAAAATATGATTTCTTATTAGCAATAATTTTAGAAACAGACTTCAGTGGTTCAATGTTTAGCGGTCCACCTTCAAATATTCCTGGCAATGTTTCTAATGGAGCACTAGGCTTTTTTAGTGCATCAGCAGTCACTGAAAAGACTGTACTTGTTAAAAAGGCGGGGAAAGTACCCTAAAGGATTACATTTTACAACTTTCAAAAGATGGATGCTTGTTTTTCAGGTATCCATCTTTTGAATTATAATTCCTATTACTAAATTTGTAAAGAAAAGAGATGAAATCTACTAAGCTGAGTTGCAAAAAATAGGACAAAACAGGACTTAAACAAGTGGAACCAATTACAAAACAATTGTTATTTTTAATCTTTATTTTTACATTTTACAATTGTAATACTTCGGAAAGTACCACTCATAAAAACGAAGAAAACATGGATAAGCAAAACATTATATTGAACTTCACTTTAAGCCGCAGAGAAACAAGTAAAGACTCTAATTCAGAAACAGTTAGAATTAAAATATCCAAAGAAAAACTTCTTTTCGAAAGAAAGTTTGGAGGTTTTAGAGCTCCTAAAAATGAACGTTTTGAGAAAAAAATTAATCTTGAAAAGCTAAATTTAATCTATGAGTTCATCAAGGAACATGATCTCAATAAAGATTTAAATGAACAAAAGGAAACTGAGGGAACAGGTGTTGCAGGATATATTAAAATAGAAATTTTTCAACCGAAAATAACAACAATTATAATTGAAGGAAAAACCAGTATTTGGGGTTCAGATGATTATATTGAAAAGTATTGGGGAAAAGAGTTTGTTGAGTCAAAAACGAATATTGAAAACAAGGAATACTTTGATAAAGCCAGAAGTTTTGTAAAATTTATTGAGAAATTGTAAAATATCAATTGTCTTTATATCCGACTTTTAAAATTACAGCCCAAACTAATAATCCCCAAACCCATAACACTGCTATATAAATTATTTTAAAGGAAACTGAAGAATTAATGGCATCCTGCAAAAAATAATTAACTGCCCCAGCAATTAAAAAACCCAGCGACCAAAGCAAACTGGCAATTATGTTGGCAGGCCAAACCCAGTCGCCACTCCACTGATTCATAGAAGGGTATTTAAACCTTAATATTGGAGAGACAAAAAGATAAACCAATGCACCAACAAACCCCATGGTAATAAACGATACAACTAATGCAATTATGAATGCCCAAACTGACCAACTCATGATGTTTTTATAATTTGTTCAAAGTTATCAAAAGCTTTATTTTTGACAGCTAAAATTAAAAAAGATGCCACTTATAGAAATAAATATTGCAAAAGGAAAAAAAAAGAATTATCTGCTTCAGTTAATGAATGAAACGTGGAGGTGTAGCATAAAGAATTTTAAAGGGATTGGTTTTTGGTTAATACTTGTTTTGTTCCTGGTTTCAGCCTGTCAAGGTTACCGCATTGTAGTTGACGACTCTTCGAGAGATGTGGTTAGCTTTAAAATCAACAACGAAATCAGGATGAAAGCTTTCGGCCTGATTGCTGAGTTTGAGCAAAAAGTAAATGACAGCACCTATCATAAACAGTCGGTTTTGAAAAATATCAGTATGCATGATGTGTTTGAAGATTTACGCACCATGCTCGATTATCCAAATTCGACTATAATTGGTAATTCAGGACACTACTGCAGTGTGGCAGCTGTGCTTAATTGGTTATTAAACAATCAGCCCGAAAAATACACCAAAGCTGTTCTTGAATTAACCTACTACGGAGAAACAAGCTTTGAAGGTGGTAAAATGAAGGTTCCTGAAAAACTCCGTAGTAAAATTGATTATAGTATTGTTGACACAGTAGACTTTAAGGTAGTAAGAAAAGATATAGAAACCACAAGCATTTCTGATTTCGTTTTAGGAGTATCGTTAATGTATGCCGAAAAGGGATTACAGCGGATTGGTATGCTCAACCGACATGCTTTATTTAATAAGAAACGACCTGGTGCATTTGTATTTGCCATTACAGGTCCCTGGGAATTAGATGATTTATTTGCCCGGGTTGATGTTAAATTTAAGGAAAAGGGATTTTATTTAAGCGACAAAGAAAATATCGAAACCTTAAAAATGGTTGAAAACGCTGTAAATGAAGGAAAAATGCCTGTTGTTTTCGATAATCACATCATTTCTTTCGGACAGCGACAAAATGCATTGTATGGGTATACCGGAACTCATTACATTACCATTCATTACATTAAAGTAGACTGGGAGAACGACATTGTTGACTATTGCTACTGGGACTATGGTCGGGTAAAAAATAATCCGTTTAAAACAAGGACCATTAAAGCAAAACCTGCAAACACTATTTCGGGCACAGTAAGAAAAGTTGAGCGTTTTAAGAAAAAAAATGTGGTGCAAAAACGAACAATTACTACAAAGGAGTTTTTAAAGGCCATGAAAGGGTATTGGATACCTGAATAATTTAGAAGTAATGAAACTATACTCATATCTGTTATCTTAGCAAAAGATTAAGAAAAAATATGAACAAATTTCAAAACGTAAAATTAAATAATATTGATGAGTTTCTTGATTATTTACCTGATAATGAAAGAGAAATAGTTGACTTCCTACGAAATATTGTTTTTAACAGTCTGCCAAATCCCATTGAAAAACTTTCGTACAATGTGCCTTATTACTATTTGAACTCAAGAGTGTGTTTTATTTGGCCCGCTTCGGTTCCATGGGGCAAAGTAAAGAAAAATGGTGTTCTGCTTGGTTTTTGTAATGGCAACTTATTGCATGATGATATTGACTGGCTGGAAAAAGGCGAACGTAAACAGGTTTATACCAAAACTTTTACAAGCATTGATGAAATTGAAACTGATATTGTAAAAGCATATCTTTTTGAGGCAGTTGAAATTGACCATAGATTAAAATCACCAAAACGCTGAACCTTTTATCAGAATTTGAATTTTCCCTAATCTATAGATCAACTATTCCAATTCTTCTAAAATATCCCAGGAAAAGAAAAATTGCTTGCCTTAAAACTAATATTCCTCATTTCCAATGCTTAAGACATTTCTCAATCTCGATTTTGTTCTGCTAAAGAATTTTCAATTTATTAAGTCAATGATAAAAAAATAAGATAAATTTGCGAATTGATATAATTCTGAATCAATGCTCTTGCATTTAAGTTTTGGGAGATAAATATTTTTACTACGACACAGTTTGGCGTTAAACTATTTTAATCTTGCACCCAATTAGAGCGGTAAAAATTATTTGAGTATGTATACATTTATAAAACAAAATTTTTACCAATAAGATTATTTAAATATTAACTAAATTTTCACAAAATGGGATTTTTTGATAAACTAAAGAAAAAAGCCAAAGACGCTGCTGAAAAAGTTCAAAGCGAATTTAATGATCAGGAAGAAACTGAGAAACAAATCGTTGAAGATGAAATTGATGATGAGGAAGAGTTCAATGAAGATGACGATGATGTTGATGTGACAAAAATGCCTAAAGGCTGGGAAAACCTTTCAGATGATGAAATTTTAGGTAAACTTGGTCCGGTTGCATTAGAATATAATCAACGAGGTGAAGACGAGAGCTACTTAAAGGAACAAGGTTTTGAAAACGAAGACCACCTTATGGGCTTTACTACTTATTTCCAAAATATGGTTGCCGAAAAACGGGGCATTAGCATACTTGAGCTGGTAGGTCAGATTACACAGGCTACACAGAAACATATTGTTAGCAATGCTGAGACTATGAAAGGCGAAGGAGGCATAATGGAACCTGTTGAAGGCATAAGCTGTGAAGACTGGGCAAAAGTGAATGCTAAAATTGCTTCAGGAGCATCAGTTGAAGATTCAATTAAGATAATCGGCGTTGATTTAGCCAAATGGGATATTGTAAATAACGAATGGATGACAAGAATGTCAAACGACACAACATTTACCATTTCCCAGATTTATGGAAATGCATTTAATGCTTCTGCTACAGGCAACTTAGGTGGTACATCTGATATTAATGAAGATAATTTTCCATATGAAAAATATGTTGAAGTTATGGTGGCACAGGATAAATTAACTGCCATTGGAAAAGATCCCCAGTTAATCCTTGCGTCATTCGGACTTTCTGTTGTTGATTGGTCAAATGCAAGCGCATACTGGAGCCAAAAGTTTAATCAAAATGTTGAAAAATATTATCAACAGTATACTGAACTTACCAAGAAGTTTGAAGAGAAATACAAATCAGGCAGTGTGCATGATGATATTGAATTCTAAATCAATGTTTAATCCTCAGATTTACAATCATTTATCCGATTGCAAATCTGAGAATTGGCTAAACTTAGTCATCAGAATACTTTTGTAATCAAGCCTATTCTATTATGAATGAAAAGGAACAAATACAACTATTGAAAGAAATTGTTGGAGATTTTGAAAATAAGGTTGCTGAAATCACCCAAACTGCCTTAAACTCGCCTAAAGGAGGAGACACAAATTGGTACAAGCTGGTTGAACAATATGATATTGAACCAGCTACTGAGAATCAAAAAAATGCTTACTATTCTAAAGGAATTCCAGTTTCGAAAGGAGCATTGCCAACCGAATTACGGAATGTTTTCAAATCTCTCAGGTACAAAACGATAAAAAAATATCGAAACAAATTTGACAATATTGAGCTTTTTATTGATGCTGAAATTTTCTGGAATGATTTCGTTATCAGACTGAAAGATTTTATTGAAGATGAAGTAAGTGCATATGTTGGGAAAATAAAGCAAGCAGTTAATGTTTCCAATATTTTTGCCAATGCTTTTTCTGGAATGAATAGATATTCAAATAACTTAAACGAGTCTGGCTTAAATACAAAAAAGTGCAAAAGCTGTGGTTCTCCAAGACAAGACGAAGACCAGTATGATGAATGTTATTTTTGTGGTACACTCTTATTCGAAACTGAAAAAATTGAGGCACAATGTAAGGTTTGTGGCGCGCCAAAATTTATTGAGGATCAGGGCAAAGAATGTCAGTTTTGTGGCAACTAAAGTTTAATGGAATTATGGAAAATTCAAAAAAGCAAGAATTAATTGAAAGATGGGATACTTTCATTTCAAAAATAAAATCCAGATGCGATGAAATTATAAGTCAGGCAAACCAGGGCACTGATATGTTTATTCCTCAACTGATGTTTGATACGAATGCTGTAGCAAATGCCTGGACAGGAATAAAAAGTCAGATTTATGAACTGACAAATAAACTGGAAGATGGTTGGATGAAAATGGATGACTTATTTGACAAAGCAGGCAGCAGTAGCAACGAAACAGATGCAGAAAGAGCCAAAAAAGAAGATGCTAAAGCACAGATGAACTGGCAGTTTGAAAAAAACCAAATATTAGCCTTTGCCAAAGCCGGACGCCAAATATTGTTCAATGTAAAAACACATGTGAACGAAAACAAAATGCATAATTGTACACAGTGCGGAGCTCCGCTTGATATTTCTATCTATTCGTTCAGGGCAAAAAATGTAAAGTGTGATTCATGCGGATCAGTAAACACCTATAAACCTGATGATCGTATAGTTGCACTTGAATCCTGGGTACTAACACCATTGGCAAAGGAATACTGCCTTTTAGAGAAAGAGAAAGAGTTTTTTCTTGAAGAAAAATTATCTGAAACAAATCATAAAAAAGTTACTAAAGAGCAGGTTCAGGAGCTAATAAATGCGAGGAAAGATGCCATTAATAAACATTATCAGTTCTTGATTAACAGCATACCAGAGAAGGCGGAACTTTATGAAAGGCAACGAGATGAAAGGCTTAAATGGGCGGAAAATGTAAGATATTAGATCGGATTTTTCATTTTTTTGCAATTCTCTTATAAAAAACTGAATTCCAGACAACCAACTCAATCACCTGGAATTCAGCGCCTTGCCTAAAATATCACTAAAATCCTATTTTCCCAAAAGTACAATGTCAAAATCAGTTTCAAGAGTGACTTTGCCATCTTTAACTTCGACAGACTTTTCAGAGTAATAATCTTTAAGCATTGTTCCATCGGCAAAAATATCTTTTACCGAAATTTCCTTTTTGCCTTTGACTAGCCCTAAGCCAACCACCACTTTATCTTCAAACTTTTCAGTTTTATAACTTCTTAAAAAATAATAAGGTGTTTCAGAAATCATTTTATGAATTCCAGTGCCAACTGAAGGATGTTCGTTTCTGAATTTCCCAAGCTTTTGCCAATGAGCTAGAACTATTGAAACTTCAACACCATTGACACTTTTATTATTCTTAATTTCATCCCAATTCATAAATATTCTCAGATTGGCATCTCCTTTGGCTCCTTCCTTCATCAAAAGCCTGCTGGTTTCATCACCATAATAAATTTGCGAAGCTCCCGGGCACAACAACAATTTGGTTCCTGCTTCGATGGCTTTTTCCCTGTTGGCATCAAATGGCTGACTATCATCATGAGAACTCACATAATTCAGGACGCTTTTGCCTCCCAGGGAATCCTGTAATCGATTTGAGTAATCAGAGAATAACTCTTCAAATGATTTTTGAGCAGCATCGTACTTAAACCCAAAGTTGATTAAACTATTAAACCCATAATTGAAATAATCAATCTTTCTGTCACCAAAGTCATAATATCGATTTGAAAAAATATTGTAACCGTAGAGCTCACCTACTACATAAAAATCATTATCATCAAGTACAGCTTCTGGATTGGCTTTTTTCCAGTCCTTAAATGCCTGAATGGCTTCTTTGATTAAATCTCCCCAAACAGTTTCTTCAACATGCTTTACAGTGTCGATTCTGTAACCATCTATTCCATATTTACGAATGAAATCGGTAAGCCACTTTATAATGTAATTTTTCGGAGCCCTTACCATTCCTGTCCTCCTAAAAAAGGTATCCAATTCGGCAAGTTCTTCGTCCAAACGACCTTCTTTTTCCCATTTTTGCTTTAAGTATTCAGGAACTCCCACAGAATCATTACTTTCTGTTCTAATATCAGGTAAATTCCTGACTAATGTACATGTTACAGCAGTTTCATAGTCCTGATAGGTACATTGTGGCTCGGTCCTCACCCATTCTTCGGGCCAAACGGGATCTTGTTCTGTTACAGGTCCGGTGTGGTTTAATACTACATCTAACAAAATTCGAATTCCACTCTCGTGTGCCACTTTTACAAGTTCATGCATATCCTCTCCTGTTCCAAAGTTTGGATCAATTGCTGTCCAGTCTTTTGTCCAATAACCATGGTATCCATAAGTAGCCCCCTGGCCTTCATCTACATAGCCATGAATTTGTTCAACTATAGGAGTCAACCAAATAGCATTAACACCAAGCTTTGAGAAGTATCCCTCTTTTATTTTTTGAGTTATTCCTTTAATGTCCCCTCCCATAAACTTTCTAAGTTCTGAGGTTTTTGCAGTTCTATCAAAATTCACATCATTACTTTTGTCGCCATTGCAAAACCTGTCGGTCATTAGAAAATACACATTGGCATTTTCCCAAACAAACGGGGCTTTGTGTTCCTCATTGGTTTCTTTAGAGGTATCATTGCCACATGCAATCATGAAAAACATACTTAAAGCAAGCAAAAATGACTTTTTTATCATCTTCTTAAATTTTAATTAACAGTTAAATAATGCGTAAATGTATTAATTTGCTTAGCAAAGCGCTTAAAATGAACTAATCTGATGGCAAAAAAAACACAGCAAACGATTGCAGAACACTTCTTTTAGAATCATTTACGCATAAAAACTAAAAATTAGTCAAAATTTTGTCTTTTTTCAACTTACAATGATTTAAATGCCGTAATTTTATCAATAAAATCAATGTTCTTGCTTGATGTAAATTACCGGCATCCCTAAATTGCTCATAAAAAAAGAACCTTCTTAAAAGGCCAGAAAAATAATTAACTACTTGAGAAACATGAAAAAGCTGTTCTTAACTTATTGGAAAATGCTATTGATTGTTTTGGCAGATAAAGATTTATTTCTTTTCCTCACTTATTTAAACCTGAATCGACTTAAAAAGAAGGAAAAAGAGTGGTTGCCAGGTTAAAATTATTCAAAGATATGATTACGATTACTTCGACCACCCAACAAAAAGGTAAGTCACTCATTTCCAACCAATAACAACCCGCATCTGGTATGCACATTTACTATACTTGGCGAAAGTTTTATTTTTCGAAATTATTTTTTTCAGAAAAAAGTGATCTATAATTCCAACTTTTATACATTTCCGATATCTATATATTGAACAAAGGCAATCAGCCATAACTCAGATTGTAAAAATTGAAGAACCAAAAGAATAGATCAGTAGAAGCACTTTTTAAATCTTATGCTCGCGGAATGTATAACATCTGTCTCCGAATGACCGGAAATAAACAGGATGCTGAAGATATTTTACAAGAAGCATTTTACCTGGCATTTGTGAATTTTAACAAATTAGAGAAGATTGACAGTTTTGGAGCCTGGTTGAAAAAAATTGTGGTCAACAAATGTATTTCGTTCTTGCGCAAACAAATTCATTTTGTTGACATTGAATCAACCAATCAAAACCAAAGTGAAGACCATGAAGATTGGATGCAGGAAATATCTATGGATGAAATTAACAAAGAAATCCAGCATTTGCCGGATGGCTGCAGGGTGGTTTTCAATCTTTATTTACTTGAAAACTATTCGCACAAGCATATCGCTGACTTGTTGGATATTTCTGAATCGACTTCAAAAAGTCAGTACCATAGAGCAAAAAGCATTTTAAGAACACAATTAAAGAAAAAGTTACATTATGGAAAAGTTTGAGCAGTTTTTTAAAGAGAATAGGTTGCGACTAGATACTGAAAATCTGGATGAAACTTCATGGATGAATATTGAGAACTCTTTCAAAATACATAAAAGGAAAAGTTTTTTCAGGAAACTATATGTAGCAGCAAGTATAATTGCGATTTTAGGATTGAGTTCCATAATAATTTTTTCGGGAAATGAAAAAAACAAACAAGTAGTGCAAACTTCAATATTTACTGATATTTCACCCGACTTGGTAAAACAGGAGAACTCTTATATTCAATTAGTTAACTCTAAAATTAATAAAATAAAGGAAGAAAAAGTACCAAAAGAAAATGCAGCACTTTTTAATGAATTTATAAAACAGCTTGAGGTGATTGACAAACAATATGAGTTGTATAAACAAGAGATAGAAAAAACAGGATATAATGATGAACTGATACAACAGGTTATTTATAACTATCAGTTAAAACTTTCGGTACTTCAAATGTTACAATCTGAAATTGATAAAATTAACAGACTTTCAAAAAAGAATAAAAATGAAAAAGAAGAAATTAAATTGGATATATAAAAGCATACTAGCAATAGTAATTGGTTTATCATTGATTAAAGAAGGTGTATTAGCCCAAACAATGGATAAAACCATCGAAAAAACAGTTAACATCTCCGATAATACGCAAATAATTTCAACAAATATAAATGGAGCTGATCTGACAATAAAAAACTGGGAGCAAGATAAGATCAAGGTTATTTATAAAATACAGGTAAAAGCAAAAAATGCCGAGAATTTAAAAGCATTTAATGAAGAGTTGGAAAATAAACTTAATAAACAATTTGAAGGGAGTCATGATAAATCATTAAATGTTTCTTTCCCACTCAAGAATTATAATCAAAAAGATGAGCATGTTTCTATAAAATTTCAAAATGGAAAAATTAAACATCGACTTGCTGAATTTAAATTAGAAACCATTATTTATGCTCCTAAAAAGAACCCTTTAATACTGATACATAGTTTTAACAAGCTGATTATTGAAGGAGAAAGAAATGATTTAACACTTATTCTAAGCAGTTGTAATTTCTCAATGGGAAACTGTAATAAACTTAAATTATCCACTAATTTTTGTAAAAATGTTAAAATTGGGAATATAAATGAAGCAGACCTTAATATCCAATCAGGTGGAATTTCAACAGGAGTAATAGAAAACAGTTTGATTGTAAAGGCTAATTTTGCAAATATAGAAGTCTCAAAAATTAATGGAAATGCCAGCCTTGACATAAGTAGCAGTACGTTTAAAAGTTCCAACATTAAAGAATTAAAACTTTCAGGAAGCTTTATTCGTGAGTTTAAGGCTAACAACATTGAAAAAACTGTTATTAAGAAGTTGAGTTCATCTGAATTTGTAGCAAACAATATTAATGCACTCACAATTGAAGATGCCTCTTTTTCAACTTTCAGAGTCGCCCAGATTGAAACTTTGAGCATAGAAAAATCCTCAAGCTCAAAGTTTTATGTTACAGCAGCAAATGTTGTTGAAGCCCCACAATGTTCCTTTACTGATTTTTCAATAGGCCAGCTAAAAAAAAGGTTTGTAACCAAATCAAGCAGTGGAAGCATCAAACTTGATGATGTTATCACTGATTTTGAAAAAATCAGCATTGATGGCCAGTTTGTGAATATCAATATCAACACACAAGAAAATGCAAGTTATAAAATTGAAGCCGAACTTGAATTTCCAAACTATCGATTTCATGATATCACTTACAGTTTAAAAGAAAAAAATCTGAGTAACGAAAAAATGTCGGGCATAAGAGGCACTGATAAAAACACAAATTCAAAAATTAGTTTTGATTGTAAAAGTTGCTCAATTACACTTGATTAAATATTACTTGAACTTGAAAACATAGGGTTTTAGGTATTATCTAAAACCTTTTTTATTTCGTAACTGGTCAGTGTCAAAGATAAGTGAAAACTTATTATCATTTTACACTCTATAAGAATTGCATATATGTTTTGAGCTTTAGTTTTAACATTGATATATGGGTCGCATTCTTCTATTATAGCTTAATTAACAATTTCGTTTTCTGGTTGTTAGTATGTTAAGGGCGAAATGTCTGTATTTTTGCAACTAGTATTGTAGATTTGTATAGCTATAGTTCAAAATAGTAATGATTAATTTATATAGATTCTAACAGCTTAATACTAAGGTCATTTAATTTAAATGTGAAATTTTCACCTGACATTTTGACCATTTTTAAAAAAATTAAGTTTTAACTTGCTAGGTCAACCTATGTTAGGACAAGACAAACAATTAAAACCTAAAAATCATACAACCTCCCAAGGTTTAAATTGGCTCCAACATTAAAAATAAATGGCTGATAATCAAAATTTAATTTCTTATCCCCAATAGGAACAGAGAAACCAATTTGAAAAGTAAACTTTAGATATTTGTACCCAATCTTGGATGTAAATACTGGTTCAAAAAAGCCATGATATTCGCCTGTTTCAAAACCTGTTCCATCTGGGTTCATTTGAACTAATGCAAACCTTGATGCGAAACTTCCATCATAAATTCCGGTGGCAATACCAATTCCAGGTTGAAGAAAAAACCTGTTGTATCTTGCATCAGCAATTTCATGTGAAGAGAATATATTTTTATAATAACCTTCAACCCGTCCTGTTCCATATCCCCCATAGAATTCATATCTTCCAACACTACCAAGCTTATCATAAAATCCAACTCCTCCCTCCAGGATGGTATGTTTGTGGAAATTGTCTGAAGAATCTTTGGTTTTGTCAGCAAAAGAACCGTTTGCCATAATTCCAATGTGATCTGTTATTGCATAAGCTGCTTGTACATCAAGATTACTTGTTCCGGTTGCTGCATTTGCCTGAAACTCACCTTTATTGCTGAACATTGGCGAATTTACCATATTGGGAATGTATTCAGGTGCACAGGAAATTTGCATCACCATGGAAATGAGCAGAGCAGCAATATGGCCCACTGTGGTGATCTGATTTTTCTTCTTTTTCACTTGTTTAAACTTTAGTTAAGTTGTTGAAATTTATTCACTTTTCATAAACTATTTATATGGAGTTCACGAGCTTGCTTCGCAAGGTTAAACATATTCTTTTGTAAAGCGATTAAATTCTATATGAAACCCCGAAGGGCTCAGCGTAAGCTAATCCCTCTGCGCCTCCGCTAAAGCTTCAGCGGCACGCGGAATGAGGGTTTCATAGGTTTAAGTTTAAGTTTGTGTCAAAGGTCATTTATTACTTTGACAATCTTGCTTCTTACTTCCCCCACTCAAGTTACATTCCTTCCTTAAGATAGTATGTTTATGAAAAAGTTGGAGTTGCTGGAGACAAAACTGATTTTAACAAACTTTAGTACTAGATGCTTGATGATGTAGTTGAATCTTAATAAATTTATCGAAGCATTTATTTTAAAATATTTCTAATTTCAATTTGTTTGTGAAGTAAAGATTCGCGAAAAAAACAATACCCTGAAAAATAAAAATCATGAAACAAAAACTTTCTCAAGAAATGCTTGACAGAATGAGTAAAGACCCAGGAAACTGGAGGGGCCCATTCTACTTTAATCCTAAAGATCAAAGATTAACTGTTCCAAAATTGTATCCTGCAATGGGATGGACTTTTAACTTTGCCAGCCCCTACACATACATAACATTAATTTCAGTAATAGCAATAATTATTGTTTCTGGAATGATTTAATGCTGAATGTTTTTTTTGAAAAACTGGAATAGAACGAATCCAATGTGATGTTTTGACGAAAATAATTACCTGGTGCTTTTGGCATAGATAAAAATGGACAGGAAATTAGAAGAAATATTAATCAGGGATCCTAAAAAGAACATTGCAACAATTGGCTTTTTTGAAAACTTTCCTGTTAAAAAATATTACTTTGAAGATGATTCGGTGTTGATCTATGGTGAAAGTGATAATTACTGGGCACATATAGTCAGCTCTTCAGAAAAGGAACTGCAAAGCCTTCTTAAAAAGCATTTTCGGAAAACAAATTACTATTACTCGATTGAAGATTGGATGATTCCACTTTTATTAAAACTTGGAAATGAAGACTGGGCGATGACAACTAACAGGTACATTTTGAATAATGATGTTACTGTTAGACAAAACAATTCCGAAATTGTTAAAGTTGATGCGTCCTTTGCCTCTTTTGTTCATGAAAATTCTGATTACAAAAAGTACACATCGGTTGAATACATTAAGCAAAGATTAAATGCTGATATTTCGGCTGGGATCAAGGTTGCTCATCAGCTGGTTGCTTGGGGGTTTACTCATGATGATGGAGCTTTAGGATTTCTTCATGTGCTTCCTGAATATCGAAAAAGAGGTTATGCAAACGAAGTAGTATTATCATTAATTCAGCAACGAAGAAGAGCTAATAAAACTGTGTTTTGCAATATTGTTCCTATAAATAGCATCGCAATAAATTTTGTCACCAGATTGGGCTTTCATTTTGACAGAAAAGTGAGCTGGGTGAAATTAAAATAAAACTTTAAACAGGAAAATAATGACTTTGCAACGCAACTTTTAAACCTTGCAGACATACTCAAATAGCTGATAATAATCATTTTGATGGCCTGAAAACTTTCTAAATTTGTAAAGTAAAGTGAATGGACCATGCGAATTTCAATTACAAAAAAGCTGATAATTTACTCCTTAGCTCTAGGGTTATCGTCAACAAGTATAATTGGAGTTTACACCTATATCAGAATAAAAGATGCTTTACTGTCCAGAACTTTTGATCAGCTTATTTCAATCAGAAACGAAAAAACGAAAAGGATTGAAAGCTTCTTTAATGAGCGGAGCAAAGATTTACAGAACCTTATAAACTTTGAAGACGTAAAAAAGTTAGTCAAACTGCTTAATTCCGAAAACTATTATGCCGAAAACCAAAATAAGGACAGGCTTGAGTCAGTTTATAATGATTATATTGCTGGATATTTGCAGGCAAACAATTTTTACGAAAAGTTAATTCTTTGTAATTCAGCCAACAAAACATTTCAATTTGATGTTAAAAATAAAACGCTTCTTTTCAATAAAGTTGATGCTTTAGACAGATCTCTTTTGAATGAAATTTTAACAGATAACATTAAAACCGATTCATTGTTGCTATTTGAAAAAAAACCAATTGAGAATCAAACCAATCCAACCTTAATTATAGCCGATAAAACGCCTGATAATAATGGAGGTGTTGTTGTTGTAATGCTGGAAGTTTCAATGAAACCTATTGACCAGATTATGTTTGAAGACAATCCTCAAAATGGCTTGGGAGAAACCGGCGAGGCCTATATTGTAGGTGAAGATTTGTTAATGCGAAGCAGTTCAAGGTTTCAGAAAAATTCAGTTTACAGTACGGTTGTTAATACAGAAGCGGTTCAATTAGCTTTTAACGATACTATTGGTAAAAAAAAGATAATTGATTATCGTAATGTGCTCGTATTGAGTTCTTTTGGACGCATACAACACGGAAGAATTAATTGGGCAATTTTAGCTGAAATTGATTATACAGAAGCCATAGTTCCAATAAAAGAAATACGGGGAAGCATTTTCTATCTACTAATAATTATTGGACTTTTTATGTTAGGTGTAATTGCTGTAGTTTCTAACATGATTGCAGCACCAATAAAAAAGCTAAGGCAGGTAACTGATAAAATCACACTGGGTGAGTATGGTCAAACCCTTGATTTAGATATCAATGACGAGATTGGAGATTTAATTCATGCATTTAATGAAATGACCTCCAGATTAAAGCTTCAGTCAGAAAAACTTGAAGAACAAAAGTTATTAAGTCTTCAGTCCCTTATTGATGGTCAGGAAATTGAACGCCAAAGGTTATCAAGGGAACTTCATGATGGGTTGGCTCAACTAATACTGGCAATAAAAATGAGAACGGAGAGGGCCCTTAACGTTCACCCGGATGTAGCGCAACAAATCATTAAAGACTCAAAAGAATTATTAAGTCAAACTCTAGCCGAAATTCGAAATATTTCTAATAATTTGATGCCTGCTGTTCTTACTAATTTTGGTCTTAAGCAAGCATTAATGAACCTTGTGAATGAAACCGAAAAGATCCAAAAATTTTCTATCTACTATAGTTGTAAAAGTGAATTACTAATTAATAATAAAAAAATCGAAACATATATTTACAGAATCATTCAGGAAGCATTTAACAACATAGTAAAACACGCTAATGCCAAGAAGGTAGAACTTGTTATCATGCTCAAAAATAGTCAGTTAGATATATGTGTTTCTGATGATGGCGAAGGCTTTGATGCAGGTAATGGTCATCTGAATTCAGGTAATGGAATTTCAAATATGAAAGAAAGAGTTTCGTTATTAGGTGGTAAATTTAAACTTACAAGTAAGTCTGGAAACGGAACAAAATTAGATATATCAATACCATTTAATCATGAGTAGTTTACGCATAATATTAGCCGACGATCATCACTTATTTCGAGATGGAATAAAGTCGTTATTAATGGATGAAGAATCCATTGAAATTGTAGGAGAAGTTTCGAGTGGAGTCGAGTTGTTAGAATTACTCAAAGAGGTTTCAACAGATTTAATCATCTCTGATATAAGCATGCCCAAAATGAATGGTATTGAAGCATGTCGGATTATAAAGCAAGATTATCCTGATATTAAATTCCTTATCCTATCAATGCATAATAATGAGGAATTCATTAAAGAGGCTATTTCTATGGGTGCAAACGGATACCTCCCAAAAGACATTTCTCGGGAAGAATTGCTGAAAGGGATATTTGCCATCAAAAATGGACAGGATTATTTTAGTGAGGAGGTTTCAAAAACCATTATGCAAAGCTTTATTCAAAAGGTAAAGCATGAAGATGAGAAGAAAGAAGAATGCCTGACAAAACGAGAAATTGAAATTCTAAAATATGTTTCAGAAGGGTATATCAATAAGGAAATCGCTGATTTACTAAGCATAAGCATTCGAACTGTTGATTCACATAAAAATAACATTATGAACAAGCTAAAGCTAAAATCATCAATCGATATGGTTAAATATGCAATCAAAAACAACCTTGTAAAGCTTTAAAATTTATCAACCCATTTAATCTTTTTCAATCATCACCTCTTGCTGTTAAACAGTATTTAGATAAGAAAATATTTGTCGTTTAAAACATCTGTCTGGTCGCTCCATCTCAATCTTCCATCAATCTTTATCAATTCCTTTCAATCTTACAATAACCGATACTTTGTATCCAGGTAAATTACCTACTCTTCTAAGTAAATTCTTCAGATCTGCTTCCAAATTTCCCTTATTAAAAATCAGCGAAAACCTCTATTTTCTAATCATCAGGTGTATTCTAGCTTTGTTGATGAATTTTAGATAACCTAATTACTTAATTTTATGAAAAGAATATTAAAAATTGCGATTTGCTTAAGTTTCCTGTGCTTAAGTTTTGCAGGTTTTGCTCAGGATTCGACTAAAACCTCAAATGTAAATTTTGATTTTGGAGCTGATCTTGTTAGCCGTTATGTTTGGAGAGGAACCCAGTTTGGTGGCTCATCTCCGGCTTTGCAACCTGGAGCTTCAATTGGGATTGGCGGACTTGAAATTGGTGCATGGGGATCTTATTCTATGGGTGGTGTAAATCCTGCTCAGGAGTTTGATTTATATGTTAGTTACACCTTTGCTGACATGATTACTGTTACTCTTAACGATTATTTCTTTCCTGTAGAAGGTGATGATTACAAATATTTTAATTACAAGGAAAAAGAAACCAGTCATATTCTTGAGGCGGCAGTTAGCTTTAACGGTACCGAAAACTTTCCCGTCTCACTATTGTTAGCTATGAATTTTTATGGTGCTGATAACAAAAAGATCAATGATGATCCAAGCAGTCCTGAATTTAACCAGGAAGACGGTATTCAATATTCAAGCTATGTAGAAATTGGATACTCCACCACAATAAATGAAGTAGGTATTGATGCATTTATGGGATTTGCTTTAAATAATCCTAAAAAAGCAGATCCTGACTTAGGCCTTGGTTATGTGGGAGAAATAGGTCTTTATGGCGATAGTTTTGGCGTTGTTAATCTTGGTCTAACTGCTTCGAAAGAAGTAAAAATTACTGATAAATATAGTTTGCCTTTATCGGCATCTATTATAACCAATCCTCAGGCAGAAAAAGTCTATTTCGTGTTTGGGATTACCTTTTAATTCAATTACTTTCAAATTAAATACTATGTTTGATACAGGTACATCTGCGTTTATGGTCTTATGCACCAGTTTGGTGATGTTAATGACCCCCGGCTTGGCATTCTTTTATGGTGGACTAGCCGGAAAAAGAAACATTTTGGGCATTATGATGCAAACATTTGTTTCTTTAGGTATAACAACTGTTATGTGGGTAACTATTGGATACTCAATTTGTTTCAGTGGAGGCGAGGGCCAAATCATTGGCAATCTTGACCTGGTATTTTTGAACAATATTCCTTTTGATCAGGCCTATAGTGGTGCTGACGGAATGTATCCAACCTTTATCTTTATTGCTTATCAAATGATGTTTGCAATTATCACACCAGCGCTTATTACTGGTGCTTTTGTAAACCGTGTAACATTTAAGGCTTATCTTATTTTCCTTGTACTTTGGCAATTGTTTGTTTATTATCCTTTCGTTCACATGATTTGGGGTGGTGGACTACTTGCTAAATGGGGTGTTCTTGACTTTGCTGGTGGTGTAGTTGTTCACGCAACAGCCGGTTTTGCTGCGCTTGCTTCGGTTATCTATGTCGGAAAACGAAGAGACCGACAGTCACCTCCAAACAGTATTCCATTGGTAGCCATTGGTACAGGTCTACTTTGGTTCGGATGGTACGGATTTAATGCCGGTAGTGAGCTAAAAGTTGATGCCGTTACCACATTAGCGTTTTTAAATACTGACGTTGCAGCATCATTTGCAGCCATCACTTGGTTGATAATTGAATGGTCGCGTGAAGGAAAACCTAAGTTTGTAGGACTTTTAACTGGTGCGGTAGCTGGTCTTGCAACTATTACTCCGGCTGCAGGTTTTGTTCCATTATGGGCAGCTATGATCATTGGAATTGCCGCTGGTGCACTGTGCTACGTTGCAGTTCAGTTTAAAAACAAATTAGGCTGGGACGATGCTCTTGATGTTTGGGGTGTTCACGGCATGGGTGGTGTTTTCGGAACCATTTGTCTTGGAATTTTTGCCTCTACAACAGTAAATACTCAGGCTGGATTAATCGAAGGAGATGCTGGTTTCTTCTTTAAAGAAGTTGTGGCTGTTCTTGTAGGTGCCGTTTATGCATTTGCGTTTACATATCTTATGCTGGCAGTTATTAATTACATAACTAAAGTGAAAGTTACAGTAGAAATTGAAGATTCAGGATTGGATCAATCGCTTCATGGTGAGAAAGCTTATGACGAAGGTGCTCTTTAAAGCTTAATCATTCAAAATTATTACATGAAGTCCCGGGCAAGTTGTCCGGGATTTTTTGTAAATGCATTTGTACTATCCATCAAATACTCATTTCTGATCAAAACTGCTCGTTTTAAAATCTGAATAATTTTGCCATATTTGCAGAAACCTAACTTACTATATCATTATGCAAACTCAAAGTATTTACAAGCCCAAAAATCATATTCGCATTGTTACCGCAGCCTCATTATTTGATGGTCATGATGCAGCTATTAATGTCATGCGGAGGATCATACAATCTACTGGTGTTGAGGTAATTCATCTTGGACACAATCGTTCTGTGCAGGAAATTGTTGATTGCGCAATTCAGGAAGATGTACAGGCCGTTGCCATCACTTCATACCAGGGAGGACACATGGAATTTTTTAAGTACATGTTTGATCTGTTGAAGAAAAATGGTGCACCTCATATTAAAATATTTGGAGGTGGAGGAGGAGTGATTTTGCCGACTGAAATTGAAGAACTTCACAAGTATGGAATCACCCGCATTTATTCACCTGATGATGGACGAGAAATGGGCCTCCAGGGAATGATTAATGATTTGGTTGAAAAATCAGATTTTCCAATTGGCGAAAAATTCCAATATCAACTTGATGATATAAAGCAAAAAAACAAGAATGCAATAGCCTCATTGATTTCCTGTGTTGAAAATTTCCCTGAAAATATAAATGGAGAACTAACTAATCTTAAATCACTTGCTGAAGCAAAAAACACTCCAGTGATTGGAATTACCGGAACCGGGGGTGCTGGAAAATCATCCTTGGTAGATGAATTGGTTTTACGTTTTTTGAACACAACCAACGATAAATCAATTGCCATCATATCAGTAGATCCTTCAAAACGAAAAACAGGGGGTGCATTGCTTGGTGATAGAATAAGAATGAACTCCATTAATAACCCAAGGGTTTATATGCGCTCATTGGCCACACGACAAGCGAATTTGGCCATGTCGAAGTATGTTGGGGATGCTGTAAACATTGTTAAGGCAGCCGGTTTCGATTTAATCATTTTGGAGACTTCAGGTATTGGACAGTCTGATACTGAGATAGTTGAGCATAGCGATTTAGCAATGTATGTAATGACTCCTGAATTTGGTGCTGCCACGCAGTTGGAGAAAATCGATATGCTTGATTTTGCAGATATCATTGCCATTAATAAGTTTGATAAACGTGGTGCTGAAGATGCATTGCGAGATGTGCGAAAACAATATGCCAGGAATCATCAAATATGGGATGATGAATTGGAGCATCTTCCAATATTCGGAACCATTGCCTCACAGTTTAATGATACTGGTGTTAATCGACTTTATTTAAAACTGATAGAGCAACTTAAAGAAAAATCAAAGGCTGAGTTTGTTGCTTCAGAGAAATTAAATGTACTGGCTGAAGAGAAGATGATCATCATTCCGCCAGAAAGAGTTCGTTATTTGTCAGAGATCTCAGAAACTATTCGAAAATATAATGGATGGTGCGATGATCAGGCAAAAGTTGCCAATCAATTATACAGTCTGGAACAGTCAAAGCAAATTTCTGATAAAGAAGAGCTTAAGATTGGATTGGATGAGCTTTATAAAAAGACAGAATTAAATCTTGACCCGAAAAATAAAGTTTTAATAGATACCTGGGAAGAGAAAAGAAAAAAATACACAGAAGAAATTTATACATACCAGGTTCGCGGGCGTGATATTCAGGTGAAAACCACCACTGAATCGCTGTCGCACAGCAAAATACCAAAAATATCTTTGCCAAAGTATTCTGCCTGGGGCGATATCCTGAAATGGCAATTAAAAGAAAATGTTCCTGGTGAATTTCCGTTTGCGGCTGGAGTTTTCCCATTCAAAAGAGAATCCGAAGATCCAACCCGAATGTTTGCAGGAGAAGGTGGGCCTGAAAGAACCAACAAGCGTTTTCATTACGTTTCGAAAGGAATGCCTGCCATTCGTTTGAGTACTGCCTTTGATTCTGTAACACTTTATGGTGAAGATCCGCATGTAAGACCTGATATTTATGGAAAAATAGGAAATGCAGGTGTGTCAATTGCCTGTCTGGATGATGCAAAGAAGCTTTATTCGGGTTTTAAACTGGTCGTGCCAAACACATCTGTATCAATGACTATCAACGGTCCTGCCCCTATAATGACCGCTTATTTCTTAAATGCCGCAGTCGATCAACAGTGCGAGTTTTACATTAAGGAAAATGGATTGGAGAAGCAAGTTGATAAGAAAATTGACGAAATCTATAAAAAGAGAGGAATTGCTAGACCTTCTTACCAGGGAAATTTGCCGGAAGGAAACGAAGGACTTGGTTTACTGCTGCTGGGAATAACGGGCGACATGGTGCTTGAAAAGGACGTGTACAAAAAAATTAAAGCAAAAACTCTTTGTCAGGTGCGCGGAACAGTACAAGCAGATATTTTAAAGGAGGATCAAGCTCAAAACACCTGTATTTACTCCATTGATTTTTCGTTGAAGTTAATGGGTGATGTTCAGCAGTATTTTATTGATAACCAGGTTCGTAACTTTTATTCCGTTTCCATTTCAGGATATCATATTGCCGAGGCAGGAGCAAACCCAATAACCCAATTGGCATTAACCTTAGCCAATGGTTTTACATATGTTGAGTACTACCTTTCAAGAGGAATGAAAATTGATGATTTCGCACCGAATTTATCCTTCTTCTTTTCAAACGGGATTGATCCGGAATACTCTGTGATGGGACGTGTTGCCCGTTTGATTTGGTCAAAGGCTATGAAAATAAAATACGGAGGCGATGAGCGCTCTCAAAAACTAAAATACCATATTCAAACATCAGGAAGGTCACTGCACTCGCAGGAAATTGATTTTAATGATATTAGAACTACATTACAGGCACTTTATGCAGTTTATGACAATTGTAACTCACTGCATACCAATGCGTATGATGAGGCTATCACCACGCCAACCGAAGAGTCAGTAAGACGTGCAATGGCGATTCAAATGATCATTAACCATGAATTAGGTTTGGCTAAGAACCAAAATCCATTGCAGGGTTCATTTATTATTGAAGAACTGACAGACTTGGTTGAAGAAGCTGTTCTGAAAGAATTTGACAGATTAACCGAAAGAGGTGGAGTGTTGGGTGCTATGGAAACCATGTATCAGCGAAGTAAAATTCAGGAAGAATCTTTGTATTATGAGCGTTTAAAGCATACTGGTAAGTTGCCAATCATGGGTGTTAATACCTTCTTATCCTCAAAAGGTTCGCCAACGGTGATTCCTGGTGAAGTAATCAGGGCTACTGTTGAAGAAAAAGAATACCAGGTAGAAATGTTGGCCAATCTGCACAAGACTTGGGATGGCGAGGCAGAAAAGCAACTGGAAAAACTTCAGGAAGCAGCGCGCCAAAACAAGAATGTATTTGAACAACTGATGGAAACTACAAAGTATTGCTCAATAGGACAAATAACAAATGCCCTGTTCAATGTCGGTGGGCAATATCGACGAAATATGTAGATTTTTTTGTACATACTGTATAAGAATTAAGGCGTAAAATGGTTTTAGAACTGTTTTGCGCCTTTCGCTTAACTTGGGGTGTTCCTATCAGAACTTTTTTTTATTATTCCGGTATAATTTCATAGATTTAGCCATTATTTTGGCTGTTTTTCGAAAACAAAGGCAAATAACACAACAAAAAATGAAACGACTTTTAGCAAACATAGGTGGCTTTTTGGCCATTTCAGGAATTATATCAACCATCCTATATTTAATTGATTATGAGGTTTCTATTCTTAACTGGATTAATTCAGGCGGACCTATGCTTGGATGGGTTATACGTATAGGGCTTATTGTAATCGGTGTTTTATTGTTTTTTTTGGTTGGCAAAAGTTCTGAAGATGACACATTTGCTGAGGAGGATAAATAATCAAATTACAAATTAACCATTAGAAACTGGAAATTTGTTTTTCAGTACTTAGCATTGAATGGCAAATAGAATAATTAGACCTTTGGAAGTTATTATGATTGAGTTTTGCAAAAAGTATAGTTTGCAATCAATAAGCTCTATTTTCAAACTATTCAAAAAGTTCAATTGTATAAAAAGACTTAAACCTGACAGGCTTTAGTAGTTAATACTTTGCAATCAGCAAAAAGCAAACCTGACAGGTTTTAATAAGTCAGTTATTTAGTATAATCTTTCGTCTCTTTCAAAATACGCTTGTGGATGCGCACATGCTGGACATTCTTTTGGTGCTTTGTCACTTTCGTGCAAGAAACCACAGTTTCTACATTTCCAGATTATTTTACCGTCTTTTTTGAATACTTTTCCTGCTTCCAGGTTATCATATAGTGTACGATATCTTTCTTCATGAGCTTTTTCAACTTTTGCAATCATTCTAAAAGCGTTTGCGACTTGTTTAAAGCCTTCTTCTTCTGCAATTTTAGCAAATTCCGGGTATAATTCGGTCCACTCTTCGTTTTCGCCATCAGCAGCAGCTTTTAGATTTTCCAAAGTGGTTCCAATAACTCCTGCAGGATAACTTGCAGTGATTTCGCACATGCCGCCTTCTAAAAACTTAAAGAAAATTTTTGCATGTTCTTTTTCGTTTAATGCAGTTTCATCAAAAATAGCTGCTATTTGTTCCAAACCTTCTTTTTTAGCTTGTTTTGCAAAATAATCGTAACGCATACGTGCCTGCGATTCGCCTGCAAAAGCTTTAAGCAAGTTCTGTTCAGTTTTTGTGCCTTTTAAACTACTCATAATAATTTAATATTTAATGGTTTATAACTTAAATTGAATTTTAAAAGAGTCTCTAAATTAGGGAAATAATCATCTTGAATGAATTTAAATAAGAACTTAGAAATTAGAGTTTCCATAATCTAAACCGGTGTTGATTCATTAGTAAAATATACTAAGTTTTAATTTCAAATAACTAATTTCCAGAAAAGAAAAACCCGATCTGATCGCTCAAACCGGGCTTATTCATTATTAGTGAAGTATATTATTTAGCCAAGGCCTCTCGAATTTTTTGATTCAATTCTTCTGCTAACTCTGGGTTGTCTTTTATTAATGACTTAACCGCTTCACGGCCCTGACCTAATTTAGTTTCTCCGTAGCTAAACCACGAACCACTTTTCTTAATGATTTCCTTTTCAACGCCAAGGTCAATAATTTCCCCGGTTTTTGAAATACCTTCGCCATACATCAGGTCAAATTCAGCCTTTTTAAATGGAGGAGCTACTTTGTTTTTTACAATTTTGACCCTGGTGCGGTTTCCTTTTACATCTTCGCCATCTTTAATACTACCTATACGACGTACATCAACCCTTACCGAAGCATAAAACTTTAATGCATTACCACCAGTTGTTGTTTCAGGGTTGCCAAACATTACACCAATTTTTTCTCGCAACTGGTTAATGAATATTACGCAAGTATTTGTTTTACTGATGGTTGCAGTCAGTTTTCTTAAGGCTTGTGACATCAGTCTGGCTTGTAAGCCCATTTTGGAATCACCCATTTCGCCTTCAATCTCCGCTTTTGGAGTCAAGGCTGCAACTGAGTCAATTACAATAATATCAATAGCTCCTGAGCGAATTAAATGATCTGCAATTTCCAGAGCTTGTTCTCCATTATCAGGTTGTGAAATCAACAAATTCTCAATATCTACGCCAAGTGCCTCAGCATAAAAACGATCAAAAGCATGCTCGGCATCAATAAAAGCTGCAATGCCACCCTCGGCCTGGGCTTCGGCAATAGCATGAATGGCCAGTGTTGTTTTACCTGATGATTCAGGACCATATATTTCAATAATTCGCCCCCTTGGATAACCTCCTACGCCCAGTGCAACATCCAGTTCAATTGAACCACTTTTAATAGCAGGAATATCGACAACAACATCATCGCCCATTTTCATAATGGTTCCCTTACCATAGTTTTTGTCAATCTTATCAAGTGTTACCTGAAGCGCTTTTAATTTCTCCTGCGCTAAGCTTTTTTCTTCTTTTTCCTTGGCCATTTTTTTCTTATTTGAACTTTGTATATTTGAAATTAAAAACTGGAATTTCTATCTAACCTCTAATTTCTAACTTCTAGTATCCCATTTCTTTTAAAATCTGGGCTGCATGCTCTTTTGTTTTTACCTTATTGATAATTTTTTCAATAATTCCATCTTCTGAAATAATAAATGTAGTTCTGAGAACACCCATGTATTTTTTCCCGTACATGTTTTTCTCACCCCAAACACCATAAGCATTTAGTACTTCTTTTTCAGTATCAGGAACTAAAGCAAACGGCAAATTGTGCTTGGTTTTAAAGTTCTCGTGACTTTTTTCAGAATCAGGGCTTACACCAATTACTTCAAAACCCTTTGCTTTCAAATCATCGTAATTGTCCCGTAAATCACACGATTCTGCAGTACAACCAGGAGTGTTATCCTTCGGATAAAAGTACAAAATCACCTTTTTTCCTTTAATATCTGATTTTTTTAATCCTGCTTTCTCAATTAAAAAGTCGGGTGCTTTATCACCTTCTTTTAAATGTGTCATTTTTACTTAGTTTTAAGTTTAGCATACAAATATACGTACATCAAACGCTTCTGCATACTAAAAAGTTCACGATTTATTAACAAAATTGCAACATCGGTTAGTCACCAGCCATTGGACGCTGGTTTAGAGGTGAAAATGCCAAAATTTAATGATAAAAGACTTCTTTATAAACTAAATTTCATCGCAAGTTTTCACTATTTTTTCAATAACTAAATCAATTTCGCATTCTGTAATGGTCAGCGGTGGGGAAATCCTAAACCTGGTATCATCATAGAGAAACCAGTCTGACACCAATCCGTTTTGCATTCCTTTTTCGATAAATTTGTACAGATTTTTGCTATTACCTAGTGCTACTGAGTAAATTAGTCCATCGCCTCTTACTTCTTGTATTTTAGGATGTTGTAACTTGCTTTTTAATAATGTTCCAAGTTTCTCTGCTTTTTTTGCCAGGTTGTTCCTTAGCAATACCTTTAAATTTGCTAAGGAGGCAGCAGCCGAAACAGGGTGCCCTCCAAAAGTGGTAATGTGTCCTAAAACTGGATTGAATGTAAGACTATCCATAATTTTTTTTGACGAAACAAATGCTCCAATAGGCATACCTCCCCCCATTCCTTTTGCAATGGTGAAAATATCAGGTGTTACCTTGTATTTTTGAAAGGCAAATAATTCCCCGGATCTTCCAAATCCAGTTTGAATTTCATCAAAGATCAATAGTGTACTGGTTTCATCACATCTTTTTCTTAGTTTTCCTAAAAAATCATTTTCGGGGGGTACAATTCCCGCTTCCCCTTGGATTGGTTCTGCAACAACACAAGCAGTTTTCTCAGTTATTTCACTAAGCTCATCTTCATTGTTAAATTCAAGCAGTTTTACATCAGGCATTAACGGCCTGAAAGCTCTTGAGAATTTTTTTTCACTCATTAAGCTCATAAGTGCCTGGGTACTACCATGATATGCCTTTTTAAAGGCGATTACTTCACTCCGTCCCGTATAACGTTTTGCCAACTTAATTGCGCCCTCATTGGCTTCACTTCCTGAATTAACAAAATAAACACTTTCCAGCGTTTCAGGAAGTTGGTCTGTTAATAATTTTGCATAGTCAACCTGTGGAGCTTGTATAAATTCTCCGTAAACCATTAAATGCATGTGCTTTTCCGCTTGTTCTTTAACTGCATTAACAATTTCAGGATGCCCATGTCCAAGATTGCTTACCGAGACCCCTGCAACCAAATCGATGTATTTTTTTCCATCCGTGCCGATTAAATAGATGCCTTCAGCTCTCTCAATCTCAAGACCCATTGGTGATGGAGAGGTTTGACCAACGTGCTGTAGAAATAATTGTCGCTGTGAAATCATGGTTGCTATTTTCTGTTATAGTATTCTTTTTCAATTAGTTCTGAATTCTTAATGCTGGTTCTTAGCCAATCCAATAAAATACTGTCTCTTTCTTCGTTTCCTAATTCCCAATTAATATCTGATTGCTTAAGTTTAAAAGTCAAATGATGTAAAATAATGGCTGCAGATACGGAAATGTTAAAACTTTCTGTAAAACCGTACATAGGAATTTTCATGAACTCATCAGCATTATCCATTACAATATCTGAAAGTCCTGGCAACTCAGAACCGAAAAATAAAGCAGCCTTCCCTTTTTTTAAGTCAAATTCTTCTAAATCAACATGGTTGGTGTGCGGAGTAGTGGCAACTATTCGATACCCTTTTTCTTTTAAGGTGTCAATGGTTGATAATGTGTTATTTCCCTCTTCGTTGTATTTATTTAAATTTAGCCATTTTGAGGCCCCTAACGCAACATCAGGGTTCACTGTGTACTCATTCCTGTTTTCGATAATGTGTACATCCTGCACGCCAAAACAGTCGCATGTGCGTAAAACTGCACTGGCATTGTGAGGCTGAAAAATATCCTCTAACACTACTGTAAGATAGCGAGTTCGGTATTGGACAACTTCATTAAATAGTTGCCATTTGTGTTCGGTTACTAAATTTTTAAGGTATTCAATTAAGCCAGTCATTAAATCTAACGTTTAAAATTAATGATTATTGGTTTTAAAAAAACGCCCTTAGAAGGCTCTTTTTGGCAAAGTTAAAAACAATATGGAAAAGGTAAATTCCTGACAGGTATAAATAAAAAAGGCCATCCGGGAAGGACAGCCTTTTTATTAAGAAACAAATTTCTTATTGTACGCTTCCAGCAAGTTCGCTACCAGCTTTGAATTTAACTACGTTTTTAGCAGCAATTTTAATTTCTTTACCAGTTTGTGGGTTTCTACCAGTTCTGGCACTTCTTTTAGAAACAGAGAAAGAACCAAATCCTACTAATGCAACACGGTCACCTTTTTTAAGTGCACCTGAAGTAGCGTCAATGAATGCATCTAATGCTCTTTTAGCATCGGCTTTAGTTAAATTAGCTCCACTTGCAATTTCGTCAATTAATTGAGCTTTGTTCATAATAATAAATTTTAAAAGTTAATGAAATATTTTAATTCGATTCCTTATGCAAATATAGACTATTTAAGGACTTTAGCAAGTTTAGAGTAAAAAAAAACGCATTTTTTTTGAAAAAAGAGGAAAAATTATTTGGGTTTTTTCGAATTTCTGTATGCTAATTATAGCGTAGGTTTCAGGGATATGGCGTGAAGCTTGAGTTTGAATGATATAATTCAATATACTTATAATCAACTATTTAAATGGTTTAGTGATTTATGAAAAATGATTCTGATTTTTCTAGAAAGTGTCGAAACACTTATCAACAAAGGGTGTTAATAAATTCGGCCGTTTTTTTTTGATTTTTTTTCTCGGAAGTGGGGATTTTTATTACAAATAATCAAAAAATTGCTATAAAACTTTACAATGAGACATTGTTTTACAAAAAAAGCCACTCATTTTGAGTGACTTTTTTACTTAATTTATCAGTTATATTGCTTCTTATTCGCTATTCATTGAAATAAGAAACTCCTCATTTGATTGTGTTTTATTCATTCTGTCTCTTAAGAATTCCATTGCTTCAACAGAATTCATGTCAGAAAGGTAATTTCTTAAAATCCAAAGTCTGTTAAGCACCTCTCTATCAAGCAATAAGTCTTCCCTTCGAGTACTTGAAGAATTAATATCAACGGCTGGGTAAACTCGTTTGTTCGATAATTTCCTGTCTAATTGAAGCTCCATGTTTCCAGTACCTTTGAATTCTTCAAAAATAACTTCATCCATTTTTGAGCCAGTATCAATAAGTGCTGTAGCAATAATGGTTAATGAACCACCATTTTCTATATTTCTTGCTGCACCAAAGAATCGTTTTGGTTTATGAAGCGCATTTGCATCAACACCTCCAGAAAGCACCTTTCCAGATGCAGGAGAAACTGTATTGTAAGCTCTTGCCAAACGTGTGATTGAGTCTAGAAGAATAACAACATCATGACCACATTCTACCATTCTGCGTGCCTTTTCCAATACAATGTTTGCTACTTTAACGTGTCTATCAGCCGGCTCATCAAATGTTGAAGAAATTACCTCAGCATTTACACTTCGTGCCATATCGGTCACCTCTTCAGGTCGCTCATCAATTAATAAAATAATCAAATAAGCTTCGGGATGATTGGCTGCAATTGCATTTGCAACTTCCTTTAAAAGAACTGTCTTACCTGTTTTAGGTTGTGCAACAATCAAACCTCTTTGTCCCTTACCAATTGGAGCAAATAAATCAATCACCCTGGTTGATAATGAATCTTTTCCATTTCCTGTTAAATTGAATTTTTCATCAGGAAATAATGGAGTTAGATAATCAAAAGGAATTCTGTCTCGGATATAATCTGGGCTTCGTCCGTTAATTTCCTCTACTTTTATTAGAGGAAAGTACTTTTCACTTTCTTTTGGTGGGCGAATTTGGCCTTTTACGATATCACCTGTTTTTAGTCCAAACAGTTTTATTTGTGACTGCGAAACATAAATATCGTCAGGAGAGTTGAAATAGTTGTAATCAGCTGACCGTAAAAACCCATATCCTTCTGGCATTACTTCGAGAACACCTGAATTGGAGATAATTCCGTCAAAATCATATAACTTATCTTTTTGTCTTTTTTGATTTCTAAGGTGGAAGTGTTCCTTCTTTCCGTTAGAATCATGTCTTTGATGCTCCTTTAGTGGTCTTTTATCTTCCACAACTGGTTTTTCTTTCACCTCTGTTTCAACAACCTCTTCCTTTTTCTGAGGTTTTTCCTTCTCAACCTCTTTTTTCTCAGAAACAACAGGTTCTACCTTCTGAACAGGTTTTCTAATTCTGTCTTTCTTTTCTTTTTTCTCAGTTTGTTTTTCTGGAGCTTTGGAGGATTTTTTGTCTTTGGAATCGTTGATAGCTTGTTGATCTAGAATTTTGTAGATGAGTTCCTGTTTTTTTATAGATTCAACTTTTTTGATTCCTAAGTCACGTGCGATGGTTCTCAGATCAGAGACCAACTTCTTATTCAATTCAAGAATGTCGTACATGCGTTTTAGTAAATTAAATTTGTATAAATTAATATGGAATAATACCTAAGTGTTATATAAAATATTTTTTCAATTTTGAAATGTTAGTCGCGAAACGATCTAGGAAAAATAATTGTAGCTCGATGTGCTAACGGAAATACTTTAAAATTTGCTGCAATAATAACTAATTCAGTAGAAATAGCCAAATAAAATTGTCATTTTTATCAATAATTTGCACTTTTTGAGCTATTTACCATCGTATATCCTACTAATTTTTCGTAAGTAGAGCTATAATCTTTATAATATACTAGAATCTGATATTCATTTTCTGCCTGAAAAAAGTTACCTTCAGCTTCATAAGCAGATTCCTCATTATCAAATAGCTTATCAGGAGATTTAAAGCGATACTGATAATTGTAATATCCTTGTTTCAAATACAATTTCCCTACAAAACATTCGTTTTTAAAATCGTATTTCATTTTGGCAGCATCTTGGTAATCCCAGTCTGTTAGGGCACCGTAAATATAATAATCTCCGCTTTGTAATGGGATAGGTGCATTTAGACGAAAATAAACAAAACAATAATCAGCCATAATATTGCTTCTGTCACTGTTCTCCAACTTTATTGTTCTTTTTCCATCAATATCTGGTTTAAAGTTGTACTCTTCCTCCGCTCTGTTTTTATCTGGTCTTAAATAGACATGATTAAGGTCTGGCTTTTTATCTACTGTCAATAATCTGTCTGAAATAAATCTGAAATTTTTAATATCAAAATGTCTGAATTCATTACCTCCTGCAAATGCAAGCTCATTTATCGTATTGTATTTGAGTATATTACCATCAATAAATGAAGGTTTAATGTTGGAGAAGTCTTTTACAAGACCATTGTTTTTTTGAATCTTCAACAAAATTGTTTCGGACGGATTTTCTATTTCATAATCGCAATCAAGCTCAATATTAATACGTTGGTTTAATCCATCTTTAACTTTTACATTCATCCTGTCGATAGTAGCATTAATTTCAACCAATTCCTCCATCACATAAAACCGCCTTGTGAGTATTATATTTTCAGGATTATTTCGTTCATATACCTTTATAATATAGTTGCCCGGTTTTGTAATTCGAAAATCTTCAGTTGGAAACTCAACTGTATAATTAACATAGTTAACTAAAGTGTTTTGAGAAAAGGAATAGTTCGAAATGTCAACTTCCTGGTAACCATCAATATATTCAATTGGGCTTAAATCACTTTGTTGCCAGTTGGCGTTGCAGTGAATAACTGAGAACGAATAATCATTTACCAATGTTCCTATTTCATCAAATTGTAGCAAAAGTTTGTCTTCAGTATCAAGTTTAATGATAGGGGACGATAACTCTGAGCCATTTCTATGAATTACAACTGATTTAATACCTTCTTTATATACGATGTTCTTCCATGTTTTGGGCTCCGAAATATCATTTTTGATGTTTGTTTCAGGTTTGGCAAAAAGCAAAAAGATGGAAAGTATTCTGAGAAATAAAACCATTAATTAGGGAATTGATAATTTTTTTATAACTTAATATTTTCAATTTTAGTATTCAGGTGCAAACTATATTTTCAAGTATTTATATTAATGACTAGATATAGGTAAATATCTATATTTCAATAAGTAGCAATAACTCAGAAAGTTTTGATTAAGTCTAAATCGATTTTATTGAGAATCACAATGTTTTTTTTTTACATTTGCAAAAATATTAAATAAAACTCTAAAATGTCGAACAAAATAAAGATAAAAAGAGGTTTAGATATTAAACTGATCGGAAAAGCAGAAAAAAAGGTTCAGGAACTAGGGCTTTCTGCTTTTTATGCGTTAAAGCCAACCGACTTTGAAGGACTTACGCCAAAAATATTAGTTAAGGAAGGTGAAACAGTAAAAGCTGGCTCACCTTTATTTTTTGATAAATACAGCCCTGAAGTCCTGTTTACTTCACCGGTGAGCGGAACAGTGGCAGAAGTTATTAGAGGTGAAAGGCGAAGGGTGCTTGAAGTGGTTGTGAAACCTGACGAATCGATTGAATATGAGCAGTTTGGATCATCAAGCCCGGCTGACTCAAGCAAAGAGCAAATCATTGAAAAAATTCAAAAGGCAGGTTTATGGCCAACAATCAGGCAACGACCTTATGCCATTATTGCAAAAAAGGAAGATACACCAAAGGCTATTTATGTTTCAGGATTTGATTCAGCTCCATTGGCGCCTGACTATGAATTTATTTTGAAAGATCAATTGGAAGATTTTCAGGCAGGTATTGATGCCCTTGCTAAGCTTACCAGTGGCAAAGTAAATTTGAGCTTACATGATGAAATCAACACGGGTTTGTTTAAGAACACTAAGAATGTAGATATTTATGAGTTTTCAGGGCCACATCCATCCGGGACCGTGGGAGTACAGATTAATAAAATAGATCCAATTAATAAAGGTGACATTGTTTGGTACCTTAACATTCAAGATGTTACAACTATTGGCAAATTATTTAACAAAGGTGTTTACGATGCATCAAAAATAATTGCATTAACAGGTGCTGAAGTAAAATCTCCAAAATATTACAAGATAATTGCTGGTAGTCAGGTACTTCCGCTTATTGAAAATAACATTGCCGAGGTTGAAACACGTATTATCTCAGGAAATGTTTTAACTGGAGAAAAAATTAATCCGAGTAGTTATATTGGTTATTACGATTCGCAAATAACAATAATCGCAGAAGGCACTACTGCTGAATTTTTAGGATGGGGAATGCCAGGTCTTAAAAAATACAGTATGTCAAGAACATTCTTTTCTTGGTTAACTCCAAAAAAAGAATATAATCTTGATACAAATATGCGCGGTGGGCTAAGACCATTTGTAGTTACAGGAGAACTTGAAAAAGTATTTCCAATGGATATTTATCCAATGCAGCTATTAAAAGCCATTATCATTGAAGATATTGATTTGATGGAACAATTAGGAATTTATGAAGTTGCCGAAGAGGACTTTGCTCTTTGTGAATTTGTAAATACTTCAAAAATTGAAATTCAAAAAATAGTTCGTCAGGGACTTAATTTAATGATAAAAGAATTTAGTTAAAAATAAAGCACGATAAATAGTTAAGAATGAATGCATTAAGAAATTATCTTGACAAGATTAAACCAAACTACGAAAAAGGCGGAAAATATGAAAAATGGCTTCCGGTTTTTGAGAGTTTCGAAACATTTTTGTACGTACTTGGCGATACTACTCCAAAAAAAGGAGCTCATATTCGCGATGCTGTTGATTTAAAGCGTGTTATGAGTGTGGTTGTTGTTGCCTTAATACCTGCGCTTTTGTTTGGTATGTGGAATGTCGGTTACCAACATTATTTATCTACAGGTGAAACCACAACGTTCTGGGAAAATTTTGGATTTGGTTTGCTAAAGGTAATCCCCATTGTAGTAGTTTCATACGTAGCAGGTTTAGGTACCGAGTTTGTATTTGTATATATAAAAGGTAAAGAAATTGAAGAAGGGTTTTTAGTAAGCGGAATGTTGATACCGCTTGTTATGCCTGTAGATGTACCATTATGGATGGTTGCAGTTTCTACTGTTTTTGCAGTTATTTTTGGTAAAGAAGTATTTGGTGGTACAGGAATGAATATTATGAATCCAGCTTTATTATCAAGAGCTTTCTTGTTTTTTGCGTATCCTTCAAAAATGTCAGGTGAAAAAGTATGGATTGCAGGTTTAGGAGAGGGGCAAAATATTATTGACGGATTCTCCGGAGCAACACCACTTGCAAGCGCCGCATCTGCAACTGGCAACCTTGACGCTTTTCATGCTCATTATTCAGTTTCTGATATGTTCTTTGGATACATTCCTGGTTCAATAGGTGAAACATCAAAACTGATGATTTTAATAGGTGCAGCAATCTTATTAATATCCGGAGTTGGGAGCTGGAGAATTATGTTATCTGCTCTGTTGGGAGGACTTTTTATGGGTGGAATACTGAATATTTTTGCCACTGAGACAAACGTTTACATGTCATTACCTTTTTACGAGCATCTGCTTTTAGGTGGTTTTGCTTTTGGTGTAGTGTTTATGGCAACAGATCCTGTTACAGCAGCTCAAACCCAGAAAGGAAAATGGATATATGGATTTTTGATTGGTTTGCTTGCCGTTATGATTCGGGTATTGAATCCTGCCTACCCCGAAGGGGTAATGTTAGCCATTTTGCTTATGAATGTTTTTGCTCCATTGATCGATCATTATATTATTCAGGCAAATATTTCAAAGAGGCTAAAAAGAATTAAATCAGCAGCGTAGTAGTGTTTAAGATAAATCATTAAATGATTACTGTAAAAATTGCTTTTAGCATATGAAAATCAACATTATAAAAATATTTTAAGGATGAATACAAACAGCAATCTTTATACATTTATTTACTCTTCGGTTCTGGTAATTGTAGTGGCTGCAGCTTTGGCATTTACAGCATATAAGCTACAACCTATCCAGGAAAAAAACGTGAGGGTAGAAAAAATGCAGAATATCTTATCATCTGTAGGAATAGAAAGTACAGTAAAAGATGCAGAGGATAAATTCAAAAAATATATTACAAAAGAAGTGGCAGTAGATAGCAAAGGACAAGAGGTGCCAGGAACCGTTCCTTTTGATATCAACTTAAAAATTGAATACAAGAAGGCAGGTTCTGAGAGAACTCTTCCTGTTTTTATTGCAACCTTGGATGACGGTTCTGTAAAACAGATTTTCCCATTGTTGGGAAAAGGACTGTGGGGCCCAATTTGGGGTTATATTTCATTCAATGAAGATCTTAACACAGTTTTTGGAGCTGTATTCGATCATAAAACTGAAACCCCCGGGCTTGGCGCTGAAATTAAAACTGACTGGTTTGAAGAACCTTTCAAAGGAAAAACAATCTTTGACGAAAGCGGTAGTTTTGTTTCGATAACAGTACATAAAGGTGGAAAAGGAGCTGCTGCTGCTGCAGGTGATACAAAACATGGTGTGGATGCTATTTCAGGAGGAACCATTACCAGTAAGGGACTTCAAAAAATGTTGGCTGATTGTTTAATCAGTTATGAAGCATATATGAAAGCGAATAAAAAATAGGATTTTTTAACTCGACAAAAATTAAATTAAAATGGGTAAAAATACGAAACTTCTAACAAATCCAATCAATCTAAACAATCCTATTACTGTTCAGGTGCTTGGAATTTGCTCTGCTCTGGCTGTTACAGTTAAACTTGAGCCAGCTATTGTGATGTCTATTTCAGTAACTTTAGTAACGGCTTTTGCGAATTTGATTATTTCATTACTTCGAAATTCCATTCCTTCAAGAATACGTATTATTGTACAATTGGTAGTTATTGCATCACTGGTAATTGTTGTTGACCAGCTATTAAAAGCATTTGCTTATGATGTTAGTAAACAATTGTCCGTTTTTGTTGGTTTGATTATTACCAACTGTATTATCATGGGACGCCTTGAAGCATTTGCTTTGGGAAATAAGCCCTGGCCATCCTTCCTTGATGGTGTTGGAAATGGAGCTGGCTATGGATTAATTTTGATAATTGTTGCGTTTACACGCGAATTATTTGGTTCGGGGTCTATTTACGGCATCCAGATATTCCCACAATCTTTTTATGATGCTGGTTATGAGAACAATGGTATGGTTATTCTTCCTCCAATGGCCTTGATTATTGTAGGCATTGTAATTTGGGTACAAAGAAGCAAAACCAAAGAACTGATCGAGGAAAACTAGTTTATTAATATGAATTTAAGCATCTAAAATAATATACAATGCAAGATTATATCAATATATTTATTAAGTCGGTTTTTATCGACAATATGATTTTCGCCTTTTTTCTTGGGATGTGTTCGTACCTTGCCGTTTCAAAAACGGTGAAAACTGCAACAGGACTGGGCATTGCTGTTATTTTTGTAATTGGCATTACCCTTCCGGTAAACTATTTACTTGAAAATTACATCCTTAGAAAAGGAGCACTCACATGGCTTTTGGGCGATGGAGCAGCAGATATTGACCTTGAATTTCTAAGTTTTATCATGTTCATTGGGGTAATTGCTTCAATGGTCCAATTGGTTGAAATGATTGTCGAAAAGTTTGCACCTGCACTTTATAATTCATTGGGAATTTTCTTACCATTAATTGCTGTAAACTGTGCTGTTTTAGGAGCAGCCTTGTTTATGCAGGAAAGAGAATATGAATCATTGGGTGAAGCAACATTTTTCGGTTTGGGTTCTGGTGTTGGTTGGTTCCTGGCAATTGTTGGTATTGCAGCCATTCGTGAAAAAATGAAATACTCTCATGTACCAAAACCTCTAAGAGGATTAGGTATTGCTTTTATTACCACAGGATTAATGGCTATTGCGTTCATGGCTTTTATGGGAATAAAACTGTAATTCCGTTTAGGAATTTTAATTGATTAATATGATTTAAAAAAGATAGACATGATTTTTTTAGAAATTTCTTTGTTCGAGATAATCGGAATAAGTGTTGTTGCTTTTTTGGCCATCATTATTGTTCTGGTTTCAATCCTATTGTACGCCAAAGCCAGATTACTTCCTTCAGGTAATGTAAAAATCAACATTAATGAAGAAACAGATTTAGTTGTAAATCCAGGCTCAACACTTTTATCCACTCTTGGTGATAATAAAATTTTATTGCCCTCTGCTTGTGGTGGTGGTGGTACCTGCGCAATGTGTCGATGCCAGGTTACCGAAGGTGGTGGAGAGATACTTCCAACTGAAAAACCTCACTTTTCAAGAAAAGAGCAACAGAATAATTACAGGTTGGCTTGTCAGGTAAAAGTAAAATCTGATATGAAAATAGAAATCCCTCACGAAATAATGGGTATCAAAAAATGGGAATGTGAGGTCGTTTCTAATCATAATGTGGCAACTTTTATTAAAGAGTTTGTTGTGAAATTGCCTGAAGGTGAAACACTTGACTTTAGGTCTGGTGGTTACATCCAAATCGATGTTCCAAAAATTGATGTGAATTTCAAAGACATGGATATTGAAGAAGAATATCACGAAGATTGGGACAAATTCAATATGTGGGATTTAAAAATGAAAAATCCTGAGCCAACTTACCGAGCTTATTCAATGGCCAATCACCCTGCAGAAGGAAACATTGTGATGTTGAATATTCGTATTGCAACGCCACCATGGGATAGAGCTAAAAATGGATTTATGAATGTTAACCCAGGGGTTTGTTCGTCCTATATTTTCTCAAGAAAACCTGGGGACAAAGTGTTGGTTTCAGGGCCTTACGGAGAGTTCTTTATCAAGAACACCAAGCGTGAAATGATGTTTATTGGTGGTGGAGCTGGTATGGCTCCAATGCGTTCGCATATTTTTGACCAATTTAAAACCCAGGGAACTGATAGAAAAGCTACTTTCTGGTATGGTGCACGTTCTAAGAGAGAAATTTTCTACGAAGATGAGTTTCGTGATCTTGAAAAGCAATTCCCAAATTTCGAATTTACAATTGCTCTTTCGGAACCAATGGAAAGTGATAAATGGGATGGTCCTGTTGGATTTATACACCAGGTAATTCTTGATAATTATCTAAAGAATCATGAGGAGCCAGAGGAGATTGAATACTACTTATGTGGTCCTCCTATGATGAATGATGCTGTTCAAAAGATGCTTTATGATTTAGGTGTACCTGATGAAATGATTGCATTTGATGACTTTGGGTCGTAAAAATAATAATTCGAGATATATGTGCCGTACCAAAAAAGTACGGCATTTTTATTTGAATAACATGTTAAAACAAATTAGTTTTGCCAAAAGAAAAGGGCAAAACCATACACTTTTGATAGTTAAATCAAAAACAATAATTGAATTCATCTGTTTATTTTTTAATTTGTCAGGTGTAACCACATGATGAAAAATAACTTAACGAAGAGATTTCACGAGCTTGCGAGTAATCCTTGTCGTGTATTAATAATTATTTTTATCTTGCTTGTTTCATTTAATAAACCGACTTCATGAAAATAAGAAACCTTTTGTTGATTATCGCAATAAGCACACTTGTAATATCCTGCAAAACTAAAGAATACAAGGTCTCGGAAGGCTATACTCAAGGCACAACCTTTAGAATTGTTTATGAAAGCTCAGAAAATTTCAATATCAAAATTTATGAACTATTAGAAAAATTCGACAAGTCTTTATCAACTTATCAGGATAGCTCCATTATTTCATTGATCAATAAAAACGATCCTAATGTTGCCGTAGACGATATTTTTAGGATCTTTTTTGACAAGTCGAGGTATGCCAGTAAAAAAACTGATGGGTATTTTGATATCACAGTTGGACCATTGGTAAAGGCCTGGGGCTTTGGTGTTGTTAAGGAATTTGATCATGACAGCAGTGCCATCGATAGTATGAAAGAATTTGTGGGCATGGATAAAATCAGAATAGAAAACAATAAACTGGTTAAAGATGATCCTCGAATTTATTTAGATGGCAATGCTATTGCACAAGGTCAATCTGTTGATTTTGTTGCAGATTTTTTTAACCAACAAAATGTTGAAAATTTTTTAATTGAAATTGGCGGGGAAGTAAGAACAAAAGGTGTAAATAATGAAGGAAAGGCTTGGAGAATAGGCATAGATAAACCAATTGAGGGAGCAGAAGAGAGGGAATTGCAGGCCATTGTTTCGCTATCAAATAAAGCTTTGGCCACTTCTGGGAATTATCGTAAATTTTATGAATTTGATGGGGCTAAATACTCTCATTCAATTAGTCCTAAAACCGGCTATCCTGTAAGGGATAAAATACTAAGCGCAACTATTGTAACTGATGAATGCAGCATTGCGGATGCGTATGCAACAGCCTGCATGGTAATGGGATTTGACAAAGCAAAAGAATTTGTGGAAAACCTGCCTGAAATCGAAGCTTATTTTATTTATTCAGGAGATAATGGAGAGTTTGAAGTTTATCAAACAGAAGGTTTTAAAAAACTGTTGGATGAAACCCTCCCTGAGGGATTTAATAAGTGAATTTAATGCTCATTGATGAAAAGTGTCGAACATTCGCTACTTAGTACACATTTGAGCAAATAAAATGTTTTAGCGTTTACCGACAGCTACAATTTTTTGTGTTGCTGAATTTTATAGAACAAAAATCCGGTTCAAAATCACTGGTTTTGCCTTTTCTACTTTTGCTATTAGCCTTAAAAAATAAGTAAACTAGCAATAGTAGCACAACAACAATTAGCAAATACTTCATTTGATATTTTTTGTGCAAATTTAGTACATTCTAAGGGTGATTTCTGCGTGACAGAATATGTTATACAACCTGTTTTTCGAAAATTCACAAAAGAAAATTAGCTAGGCTTATCTTTTCCATCCAATAATTAAATATTTACAGATTATTACTTACAACAAAATAGTCTGTATTGTTATTCCGATCAAATGAAATAAACTCTATATTTGCCGACTCATTTTAAACCATGAAGCATTTTTATAATCTAATTAATTTAATAGAAAGGCTAATTCTGTGGTTCTATCCACCATTTAGGAAAATGATGCCTGAGCAGACTTTTAAATATGCTGCCACGGGAGGGGCTAACACTATTTTGGATATTTTTCTGTATTTTATTTCATACAATTTTATACTTAAAAAAGAAGTTGTAGATTTAGGGTTCTATGCTATATCTCCGCACATTGCAGCTTTTTTAATGTCATTCATGATAACTTTTCCAATAGGTTTTTTGTTAGCAAAGTTTATTAGTTTTCCTGGCTCATTTTTGCGTAAACGAATTCAATTGCTTCGTTATGGAATGACAGTGTCAGGGAGTATTATTTTGAACTATATTTTTATAAAGCTCTTCGTGGAAACTTTTGGTTGGTATCCTACTCCTTCAAAAATCGTTACAACACTTATTGTAATTGTTTTTAGTTACACCATGCAGAAGAATTTCACATTTAAAACAGAAAAAATCAAAGCAGATTAAGCTAAAAACTCAAAAGATACCATTTATCATCAATTTTAATCAATTTCATTGTTTCATTACAGCGATTTCCACCTGAAGGATGATTGAACCAAAATGGAATTTCAGCAATTTCGCCTCCTGCTAATGATTTTGAACGGACTACGTCACCTGTTATGTAAGCATCTTTAAAATAAGCAATGAATTCTTTTTTTGTTTGTGCAGATGAAGTAGCTACATCGCAAATAAATCTTTGAGTGTCTCCATCATTGCTTTTATCAGGAGGGCAAAGTTTGTGCAAGTTTGAAAAATCCCCACTTTTAGCTGCTTTAAAAACTTCTTCAAGTACTCGTTGTGGGTCTGATTGGAGATCATTGTTTATTTGTGCTGAGAACTTAACCACCCCAAAAAAGAGCATTAATATGGTAGCAATTGTTTTCATTGATCATTGTTTTAGTTTGTTGGAAAGTTATGAACAAAAAACGAATCAATCCTTTTGTTAAATTCGCTTTTTATATTCTAAAGTTGTCTTACATGCACCTTTACTTCTGCACAAATCTTTTCATGCTGGTTTAAATATCATGTATGAAGCCTTTTTCTGTAGCTGAGAGAACCTTAATTAAGAGCATAACCAATGGTAAAACTAAAAAGGAACGTTTTGTCGGTTATTTCTCCCCCCAAATTATAAGGTTCGTCTGCCGACCATTCAGCAATTTTGGTGAAATTTATAAAATAGTCACTCTTTAAACCAATTTGTAATTGATGTAGACAACAATATTTTATTCCAATACCACTTATAAGGCCAAATGAAATCTTGTTTAGTTCGTCCATTTTCTCGATGCCGTCAAATTCATTATTGAAAGAAACCAGGTAATCAATTCTGGGGCCAATACTTAGATATGGGATCAACTTGTCTTTTATACTAAACTTAAAATCAATTGTGGTATTTAGTGATAAATAATCCGCTATTGCTTTATTTACTATTTCACCGTCAGGAATTGCAGGATCAGGAACAAAAGGTGCAGGTGTGAAGGTAAATTCCCCTCCTTTCCGTATAAACCCAATATTACTTGAGAGATTGAAATGCTTCTTTTGAAAATATTCAATCCCCGCATAGCCTGAAAAACTTACAATCGGCTCATCAAAAAAACTATGTTCAGACAACTCTTTATTACCCCAAAAAAGTTTAGATAGTACTGCGCCAGTTTGCAATTTTATTACCTGGGCAAATGCTCCTTTGCTTAATACTAAGATTATTAGGATAACTAAGGTTTTTTTCATTGATTTAGATTTTATAATAGTTAAAACGCAATTCACCTGCTTCAAATATAGGCAAAAAATAGTAGTTTGTTAAAATCTTCTCCTTCAAATAATTCTGAAGGTTTTATTAACTGCGTTAACATAAGTAAATTTTAAAATGGACTAAGTAAATGACTACGTATTCCGTATATTTAAATAGAACCTAATCAAAGTTGAACTACTAAATTGATTTCCACATCATTCTATATTCTTTTTCAAAGCCCTTTTTCCCAAACTTTATAATTATCGCCTGTTTGACTATTACTGTTAGTTATTGATACAAACATTTTTCAAATAAGACCACGCAAATCAATTTCATTTTCACTAGTTTACCTTGATTTTGCAAATAGATTAGTATATTTACAAGAAGTAAATATTTTTTTAATTACAAAACCTAAAACAATGACTGAGAATCAAAACAACGAAATTTTTAACCCGCCGCAAAGTATTGTTGACGCTGCAAATATTGCAGAATATGATAAGATGTATGAGTACTCGGTGAATAACCGTGAAGAATTCTGGGCTGAGCAGGCCGAAACATTAGAATGGTACCAAAAATGGGACAAAGTTCTGGACAGTAGCAATCCTCCTTTTTACAAATGGTTTGTTGGTGCCAAAACCAACATTATTCACAATGCTATTGACCGTCACCAGAAAACGGCTACTCGTAACAAATTGGCTTTTCTTTGGGAAGGTGAAAATGGGGATGTGCGTACCTTTACCTACCACTCATTAAACCGTGAAGTATCGCAATTTGCAAATATTCTGAAAAGTATGGGGGTGAACAAAGGTGACATTGTTACTATTTACATGCCTCAGATTCCTGAGCTGGTATTTGCAATGCTTGCATGTGCCAAAATTGGTGCAGCACATAGTGTTGTGTACGGAGGCTTTAGTAGCGAAGCTCTGCTTGAACGTATCAACGATGCCAAAAGCCGTGTTGTAATAACTGCTGATGGTGGTTTTAGAAGAGGAAAGCCTACCCGCCTAAAAGATATTGTAAACAAAGCACTTGAAATGTGTTCGGTAGTTGAAGTAGTAATTACTGTAAAGCGTACCGACGAAGATGTTTACATGGAAAATGACCGCGATTACTGGTATCATGACTTAGCTGCCTTACCAATTGCCAGTTCAAAATGCGAAACAGAGGTAATGGATGCTGATGATATGTTATTTTTGCTTTACACTTCGGGCTCAACAGGAAAGCCCAAAGGGTTGGTACACAATCATGGAGGATATAGCGTTTATACCTCAACTACACATCGGATGGTCTTTGATATTAAACCGGAAGACAGGTTCTGGTGTGCCGCTGATCCAGGCTGGATTACCGGCCATAGCTACATTGTTTACGGACCACTGATTAATGGAGCAACCATTATGTTGTATGAAGGGGCTCCCAATCATCCTTATCCTGACAGGTGGTGGAAAATGATTGATAAATATGGTATTACCATTTTGTATACTTCGCCTACAGCTATAAGAGGATTAATGCGATACGGTGAGTCATGGGTCAATCGACATGATATTAGCGGATTGCGTCTGCTTGGTTCTGTAGGAGAACCTATTAATCCAGAGGCGTGGAAATGGTACCATAGGGTGATTGGAAAAGATATTGCTCCAATTATGGACACATGGTGGCAAACCGAAACTGGTGGTTTTATGATTACTCCTCTGCCAATTACACCGTTGAAACCGGGTTCAGCAACCAAACCTTTCTTTGGCAATGAAATAGCAGTGGTTGATGATAAAGGAAACGAGGTTGCTGCAGGCGAGGAAGGAAACCTTGTTATCAAATCCCCATGGCCAGGGATGAATAATGGAATCCATAATGATCCCGAAAGATACATTGAAACTTACTGGAAGCGTTTTGAAAAGCAGGGATGGTACAGTGCTGGAGATGCAGCACGTAAAGATAAAGACGGCTATTTCTGGATAATTGGCAGGACTGATGATGTTATTAAGGTAAGTGGTTATCGGTTGGGAACTGCTGAAATTGAAAGTGCCCTTGTCAGCCACGATTTGGTTTCTGAGGCAGCTGCTATTGCAATTCCTCATGAATTGAAAGGAAACGCTATTCATGCTTTTGTTATATTGAGACACGGAACAGTTGGTAATCGTGAGTTGGAAACGGAGATGAAAGAACACGTTGCTAAAGTGATGGGGCCAATTGCAAAGCCTGAAGAGGTTGAGTTTGTAGAATCTCTTCCGAAAACGCGTAGCGGTAAAATTATGAGGAGAGTTCTTCGAGCAAAAGCACTTGGCCAGGATTTAGGTGACTTGAGTACTCTGGAAGAATAAGCTTATCAATCTGAAATTATTACAATTCTTCAATTTTATATTCGGGCGCGAATCTTCGCGCTCGTTTTTTTAATCAGTCAATTTAAATTTTTAAAACTCATTTTTTTTCTTCCTGAATAAGAATGATTAAGCAAACTATTCGTTAAAAATCCCTAAAAATTCAATTCTTTTAATTTTTATTTTTCTAAATTTGAGGATATAAAATAAAAAAAACAACAGACTTTATGAGCCTAGTGGATAAATCTGGAAAACTCGAGCTGAACGAAGCTCAGGCAACGTTTTGTATCTTTCTTTCGATTATTTATGCCGATGGAAAAATGACGGATGAAGAAATTAACGAGTTCAGTTTTTATTTTGGGAAAATAAAGTTATTTAAAGACTATACAATCACTGATCTTTTCCCAGGTTTCCAAAAACTTTTTAAGGAAGCAGAATATAATCCAGGAAAGGTAATTGAAGAAGTATGTCAGTTCATCTCCACAGACAATCGTTTGCCAGTATTCATTTACTGTTGCGATTTTGTTTATTCAGACATGGAGGAAAAAGCCAATGAAGAACGCCTGCTTGAAAAAGTAATGCATGGCTTGACACTTGACGAAAAAATTGCTGAGAATGTAATCCATATCATGAAAAGGAAAAGTAAACTTTAACAGCAATTACGTTTCCCACTACGACTTGGTTGGTCTTATATACCCCTTTGGCTCAATCACTTCAACTCCACGCCAAAAGGAAATATAGTTTTTGATGTGCTTTGCTTCTTCAGTTGGCATTGGATAATACCAGGCTGCGTCTTTATTGGTTATCCCATCTACTACGACATCGTAATAACTGGCTTCTCCTTTCCAGGGACAGATAGTATGATGATCTGATTTTGATAAAAACTCTTGATTAACAGAATCGTATGGAAAATAATGGTTGCGTTCAACTATAACAGTTTGATCACTTTCAGCAATTACCTGATTATTCCAAACAGCTTTCACTTTCATTTTTTATAAATTTTACTTTTCGGCACAAAATTACAGGTGAAAGAGTCAAAAAATAGTCACTGAGATGACAAAATGGGATTCTCCATCTAATCTTCGTAATCTTCTTCTGGATGTTCGATGTACTCAAATGGCATACTCACCATTGTTGAATATTCTTCGCCAGCCTCATGAATATCATAATCTTCTACCATATAATGCCATACAATTTTAACCGGTTTGCCTAACTTATGTACGTTTTCCAATTCTCTCAGGACTTCGAGAAGTAGCTTTGCTGAAGAAGTATTGAAGTAGATAAAATTCATATGAACTTCAGTTTCTTCCAATGGATTCTCTTTATATTCTCTAAGCCAGGTCATTACAGGCTCAAAAAATTTAATTGTATTTTCCGGAAGGGAGCGTCCTTCAAACAAGAACTGATTTTTTTCTTTATCTAAAACAATTTTCAGGGTATTTGGTTGCTTCTCTATAATTAAAGGATTCATCTGTTTATTTTTTACTTTTTAATCTTACAATAGCTTAATTACTAATGTATTTTTCAGATTGAACTGTCTCTTAAAATCATGGAACAATTTCAGCATAATAGGTTTATTACGCTAAAATAAACAAAATTATTTTTGTGCAGAATTTTTTAGCTAATTATTAAAATAGGCTCAATTAAGATATGCCACCATTAATAACTTAGTTATTATTTATCTTCTTCCCATGCGCTAATAGCTCTGCAAATGATTTTGTCATCACTTGTCCTGTTGATTTCGTGCTTGTACTCGTATTGGTTTTGCGAACGCCCGGTTAATATTTTCAAATTATCATCCATTAAAGCTTCTGCCATATAGTTTATTTCAAATGACTTTAAACAAAATTCGTTTCTAAAACCAATAGAAAAAGTATCCAGTATAAAGCGTTGATATTGAGTATTGTTTACGTGTTGTACTACATCCAAATCACTGTATTTAACCTGGTAGTGCTTTTCAGAATTCACAAAGTTGAGGCTGTCAAGCTTTTCAAGACTTTCATTTAGCGAAAGTTTATCAGGAAACATTTTTATATTCATCGGGAAAGCATCAACAATTTGCGGTCTTTTCTTTTTAAAATCAACAAGCATCCATCCACTTATTGCAGAGATTAAAACTTCTCCTTGCAATGATTTAATTTCAAAATCTCTTCTTGAAAAGAATTTTTCACGATTGACAACCCAGGTAGTTAATTCCAGTTCATCTCCCCAAACAGGATATTTATGAATTAGTATTTTCACTCTGGTCAGCACCCATAACATACCTGATTTTAACATCGCCTGGTAACCAAAGCCATTAGCCGCTGCATGATTCCCTGCAGCTTCCTGCAAATATCCAGCAATACTTGTTAAGTTAAGTCTGGCCTTTGTATCCATTTGATAGGAGCGTACTTTGAAATATTCTTTGCCAATATCTGATTGTATCATATTTTTTTTGTAATTTTGAAAAGTAAATTTAGCTGATTTAAAGCTAGAATTAAAATTAGTTTTTTTGAAGAATGGTAACAGGGGGGGGTAACATTTTTGAGTTGAATGTTATTAATAGTAAAAGCTTAAACAAATAGCTCAAAAAAATACTCAATCAAACTGTTATAAAATAAACCATTTTCTTCAAAAAGAACTTTCCCTTTAGTTGTTCCTGCCGGAAGTCCGGGCAGCCCCGCCTGGCTCTTCCGGAATTTTTTTATTCTCTCAAAAAAATCCAGAATCTATATTAAAAAGGGTAGTCTTTGTCGTGAAAATCAATGCTAATTAAAAAGCTGTAATCGCCTTTTCCTCCTTTGAAGGTGAATCTGGTTTTTATTTTCATTCCTTCATGATTTAGCCAGACTGCTCTGATAACATCATATCCCCAATGCCTCTTCATAAATGGATCAATGTAAGTAGTATTGCCAATATCCGTTTTGTCTGGTTCACCATAAACTTTAGAGAAATCTTTAATTATCTTTTTTGTTGCTTCCAGACATTTGTCAAAGTTATCCTGATTTACCTCGTTTATATATTTATGTAAGTAAATCCACTCTAATGTTCCTCTTTTAAAACGATAAGACCATGAAGAAGTGAGCCCCGAGATATTTACTTTGTCAGAATAAGTTACTTCATCTTCATATCGTTGCATCTGCATTTTAGGATGTTGTTCTTTGAATTCATTTATTGAGGCTCCAATATGTGATTTTGGCTGTGAAACTAACTTAGTCATTATAAATACGAAAATTAATGTCAAAATAGCTTTAGCACCCATGATTCCAGGGTTGTTTGTAATTTCAAAAGCACCAGAATGCTAATATATTAATTTTACGTTAAATTTACGTTAATGTTTTATCAACAACTAAGGACTTTTTAGACAGAGATCTGGTTTAGGTTTTATGCAAAACGAAAGACCTTCGGTATTAATCTACTTTCTATCAGCCTTTTCTATAGCCAGTAATAGTATTTTTGCATGGTCAAATGCAATACCTGTTGATTCAATGACAATGTATTCCTCTTTTACTCCATGTTGCAGAAATGTTGTTTCTTTTTCTAATTTGGAAAAAAGGGTGATGTCTTCATTATAAAGTTCTAAAGTATATTCTTCGCATTTTGTACCCTGGCTGCAGAATTCACTTTCAATCTCCTTCTTTGTTAGCCTAATATTAAATAATCTCGAATCAATTGCATCGTCTCCAAATTGTAGTGAGATGTTTTCTTTTTCAGCAAATGCAATAAAAGAACATGAAACAATCCATCCTCTGGGATCGCGTTTAGGCTGGCTAAACAATTGTAATTGAGAGAGAAACACTTCTGAAATACCCGTCTCTTCTTTCAACTCTCTGTGAGCTGTTTCTTCTGCAGATTCGTTTGGTCGTACAAAGCCTCCTGGTAAAGCCCAATGATTCATATAAGGGTGTTCACCTCTTTTGATCAATACTACAGAATGGTATTCAGTTTTTGGTTTATCATTCTTTACAGATTTTTCAGAAACAAAAACGACAATATCAGTTGCCAATGAAGGTCGTTCAAATTCAGCAATATTGTATGCTTTAAGAAATTCGGCCTCGCCATTCGTAAGCTTTTTACTCTTGTTATAACGTTCAATTAGTTCGTTTTTTGATTCATCGGAATAAAACAGTGGAATGATTCCATTAATATAATCAGCACCTCGGTTTGTGAGTACAAGTCGGCTTTTGTTATTATCCATTTCCATAAGTCCTTCCTTGAGTAAAAAATCAACCTCGTCATTGAAACGCTCTGTAAATGAGATATTAAACCGAATTTCGAATACTTCTAAATCAATAAAAGCAAAATAGAATGCCACAGAAACCATTTTACTAATTGATTCATCAATAGGTAATGAATAGATGTCCTGGATAGGAATTTCACCGTTTTCAATTTTCGCTTTGTATCTGCCCAATTGTTTTGATGCAGCACCTTCATTATATGCAAGATAATCAATGCCAAAAGACTGAGCGCCCAGTCCCATTCCTACATAAGGAGTTCCATAGATGACTCTTTTTGTTAAATAATCACTGGTTCCGTAATCATCATCAACCCTGCTAAAGGTGTTTTTCCCAACGTTGGCATGATACCCGTTTTCAGTAAGAAGGTTGTAAGCCAAACGATACTGGCTGATAATTTTATACAAAGAAACTCCTCCTGCTTCTTTTTCAAGCTTGGTTCCTTTGTATCGGTTTCGATAAAGTGTGATGTATTCAGGCCTTAAGCCAATTGCATAACGAATAGTGTTTTCAAAATCGTCTTCACTTTGATGCAGAAAGCCGTACATCAGGTCAATGTTGAACATTGAAAACCCTGCTTCTCTAATATTGGCTACTGCTTTTTCGTAAATATGCGTAGTTCCTTCACGGCCCAATTCATTCAGTAACTTTTCTGAAATGGTTTGAATTCCCATACTTATCCTTTTGTAGCCCATTTTATAAACGGCTTCAATCTTTTCTGGTTCGCGTGCTGCTATAACAGGTGTCGTTTCTATGCTAAATATTACATCTTTATTGAAATTAAAAGAAGATGTTAGAGTATTTGTGATTTTCTGTAAATTTTCAATACTTAATTTGGTCGGCGTACCGCCACCCATATCGTAACCCACAATAGGTTTGTCTTTTACTATAGCTTTGTACATTTCAATTTCTTTCAGAAGCAATGAAACGTATAAATCTTCGGTATCTAAATGAGCTTTTTCCAAAACTGCATATTCGCAAAACCTGCACCTTACCTGGCAAAAAGGAATATGAACGTACAAACTTAACTCATTTGCTTTTGCCCATTCTTCTTTCAGAAAATCAATGTATTCTGATTGATTTTTCAGTTTGTACTTTTTAAAAGAGCCAGGTGTTAAAGGATAGGCCGTATTCGCATAATGATGGTATTGAAGGCCGGTTTCAAATATTTGTTTTGGGTTCATATTAATAGAGTTTGCAAAAGTTGAATTGATAATCTAAAGATACAAAATAATGTAAACCGGAAAGTAAGTAATTTCAATAGTTCATTGAAGAAAATTTCCAGCTAGTCCGAGCGTAGCAATGCAGCACTAGTTTGAGCTTTTAGATCAGACTCTGCGAATGCAGGTAGTCAAAGCAATGGATTAAACTATTTTTCAGGTAGTTGAGTAAATTTAGAAAAACTTGCCTGGGGGCAAAGTACCAGTTGCAAACTGGCAATAGTAGGGTTCATATTATCACTCACATTTTCTCGCTTTACGTTGTTCGCAGTAACATACTGCTGGCATTTTTTAGTCCAAGTCACCACTGACACTCAGACCTTGAACTGTGGATGCTTTTCTGTATACTTGCTCCGTTTGGGGGCTATTACTTGTTTATTACTTCATGTAACCAAGTAGCCCATATTATTTTATTGGCAATGTTGGGCACTGGCCATTTCATAGTTTATATTTCTTCAATGTGATTTCAAAATCCTTTCCCTTAATAAAATTTTGTTTTTTCTTATTAACCTGTATCACATCGAGAAAACCCAAATTAACAAGAGTTTTTAAATCAGCTCTAGCTGTGAAATTTGAAATATTGAATCTCGATTCTATTTCTTTTGTATTTAAAATTCTGTCTGAATCATCATTAACTATTTTAAGAACTTGAGCCATCCTCTCATTAATCATAGGAATTTTCATGAATTTTGCAGCTTGAAACACTTCCTTTTGTTTTCTACTAATATACTCCTTTAATGCCTCAAAGGCCTTTACCATAGTCTTTATATGATATGTAATAAAATAACTCATATCATTTTCATCAGATTCTGAATACAAAAAAGCCTTTTCATATTGATTCTTTGTATCCTTAATTATTCTTGAAATAGAAAGGTATTCTGTTAACCAATATCCCTTTTTTAGCATATACCAGTAGAAAAGAGCTCTGGCTGTTCTTCCATTTCCATCAACAAAAGGATGTATCCATGCTATCATAAAATGAATTATACAACCTTTTACTATAGGGTGTATGAAGTTATTAGAATCTGCATTAAAGAATACACATACATCTTCTATTAATCTAGTTAATTCGTCTCTTGGTGGAGGTGTATGAACAATATCACTATTTATGTGATCTACTACATATACATCGTCCCCTTCTCTAAATATACCTTCATCTTTGGAATTTTCTAAAGTCTGATTTGTGATTAATTTATGGATGTAAAGAATATTATCAATATTCAGCTCATCATCTTTATGTTGAACAATATGTTTCATTGTAATATAATTGTTCATAATCATTAACTCAGATTTATTTCTAGGCTTTCTTTCTTGTTGAATCATCTCTTTCGCCTTTTTTCTGGTTGTATTAGCACCTTCAATCTGGCTACTAGAAATAGCTTCTTCCATTATCGAGCTTATGATAAATTTAGTCTTGTCGGTCTCCGCAATACCAATATTACTGCCTAAAGTTCCCCCAATATGCATATCAAATTGGTGTAAAGCTCTTTGAATAAAATCAGATATTACAAACCTAAAAGTATATTTCCCGAAATCAATCGTATCCCCTTTAATGAAGCGATGAAATTTAATTGCGCACCATAGCTCTTCAGGATTATATTCTTTTGATTTATATTTTACTTTATCCCAATATAAATAGTCATCTTGTATCTTCTTTAGCATCCCATTGTTTTGGATTTCAACAACTAATGAAATGGTTTTTTTATTTTCTTTATATTTTGGAGGACGTTCTAACATGAATCGATTTTTTTAATGCAAGATATTAAAAATTGCGAGAAATTGCAATAATCTCGCAATTTCAACAAAAAACCTTCATTTCCATAAAATTACAAAAAGGGTCTCTACTTGAGTTTGCATCTTGCTTGTGTCCAACGGGAGTTTGTGCAGAACTCTAATTTTGGCTGTAAAGATAGGCATATTTGTTGTTTAGTTACGTTTTAAGGATATATTTTGATTAGTTATTTTAGGCAGCCATTTTTAGTTCAGTAATTTTTAATTGCTTAGAGATGCTTAAAATAAGCCAAATCACCCCAGCTAGTCCGAGCGTAGCAATGCAGCGCTAGTTTGAGCTTGTAGCTCAGACTCTGCGAATGCAGGTAGTCAAAGCAATGGATTAAACTATTTTGTAGGTAGTTGAGTAAATGTAGAAAAACGTGCATGAGCGGCAAAGTACCAGTTGTAACTTTGTGTCGTCATAAGAAAAGTTTTCACGCAGCGATAGCGAGTAAACTGGCACTAGTAAAGGCTTCCGAGCATTGCTTTATTAACCTGAGTTCGACATAAGCAAGTTCTTAAAATAGAGCTAGTTGTCCATAAGTATTTTGTGTCTCATATTTAATTGAAGGCTTCTTTTCAAAATAAGAATAAGCTAAAAGGGCTGAAATTATATTTGTCAAGAAATTGTT
>JBNKRJ010000004.1:0-24378 GCA_050296515.1 Bacteroidales bacterium
GCCCCAATGTATTTGCCGATGGCGAATCGGTATCGGGTGCGCCTTACCAGGTAATGACCTGTGATGACATGGGTATCCCGTTACCGGGTCGCTCGGGGCTATATGCCCCCAATGCCAATGTAATAGCCTCGCCTTCGCCAAGAACAGTAAATATTGGCTCGCTGGCACCAGGCATTAGCAATTCGAGTAGCCCGGGCAATAATAATTTTTTGGCACGTGCAGTAGCAGCACTAAGCCAGGAAGAAAGGAATGAAGAAAGCACTGAAGAAAATGAAGAGCAAGAAGAGGAAGAATATATTGATTTTTATCTTACCAAAGATGGTGAGCGTATTGAAGACTATGAAATAGGCGATACCATTACACTGGTAATTGAAAGCAAGAATAAATCGGGGAAAAGTTTTAAAATCAACCTTGATGACAAGCACCATGATTTTGAATACAACGGTACCCGCCTTGAAAATGACACCCTTGAATATATTATTGAAAATGAGAAGGATGAAATAGAATTGTTGGTGGTTAAGCAGCAAAAGGAGTGCGATATTTATATTTTAAACGCATCCGGTGAAAGAACAACTGAGTACAATGCAGGTGACACCATTACTTTAGTTTTTGAAACCAAGAACAGAAAGGGTGAAAATTTTAAAGTAAATTTTAATGATCCAAAGGCTGATTTTAAATACAACGGGAAAGTATTAAAGAATGATACCTTAGAGCATACCATCCATACAGATATGGATAAAATAAGGTTAAGGGTAATTGATCAAAACTAAAAAATATGGGCAAAAAAAGGACAGCAACTTTTAAAGTAACCGATATGTCTACAAATAAAGCAATAAGTGTTACTTTAGGGGTAACAGTGCCCACCTTTGAAGCTTTTTTTGTAGAGCGCAAGGGTGTAGGCGAAACCTACATTTATGACATAAATGATGAAATAGAACTGTACATTTTAACCGAAGGCAAAACCGGAAAAGAGTTCACCATTGATCTTACCCGGCAAAATGCCGAATTTGAGTACGAAGGGCAGCATGTAAAGGATGGTATACTAAAGTATACAATCAAAGATGATTCAGAAGACATTGTTAAATTAAAAGTAATTAAGGAGAGGAAACTGACAAAAACTATTGCCGGTAAAGAAGTAACGGCCGATGATTGCAAAACCAGGGCAGGTATAATTACCGTAACTGACGATGAAGGCACAAAAAAAAGCTGGAAGGTAGATTTAAGGCGGAACCTTTTTATTATGCACCGAAGCCCGGTAGACAAATATATGATGAGCAAGTCAAAAAGTTCATTAGGCTATAATATTTCTTATTCCGTTTTAATAGATGGTGTAGAAACCGAACTGCCTGTTAAACATGCCATGCTAAAACGGATGAACAAGTGCAAGCCTTTACGGGGGGACAAAGAGGTAGATTGGTCAAAAATCTTCTGGCCCGATGGGGAGGATCATAAATTAATATTTAAAAGGTGGATAGGCGACCATGATCTACTGCAAATTGGATTGGGGGGTGGAAATTCTTACATCCATTCGGGCAGCAATTTGGGCCACATCATCGGTTGCTATATTTTAGCAGAAGAGGGAGAAATTTTAAAAAGAACAATTACAATTGAAAAGACCGATGCTCAGGGCTACACAACAACAGAGTATATTGTAGAGGGGGAACACCATATGAAAAGATCGAATGCAGCATTAAAGAGGATGCATGAATTGTATAATGAGGCCAATGGGGGCAAAAACGGGACTATTTTAACAGGCGATAAATTTATTCTAAGGACCGGCTCTACAGCCTCGGAAAGTGTGCAACGAAACAATACAAGAAACCCGGCCTATATAAAACCGGTGGCCCCGAAAAGCATTGACAAGATTGAATGAAAGCTATTAAAAAAGTAAAAACCAACAGGGGGCACGAAGTTTTTTTTATTTATCTCAACAAAAATGAAACATCCATGATAATTAATTATCACACAAGAGCATAACTATATGAAAGAATTTGCAAAAAACATAAATACCTCAAATTATGAATGTTTCATGTGGCAACTAAAAACTATTAAAAATGAACAGATGAAACAATTTTGGTTATTAAACAGTTTAACAGTTATACTAGCCTTATTTAACACACTTAATGTTACCGGACAGGAAGAGCCTGATTTGGGATGGTACTCAAACATTGATACGGCTATAGCCCATAAAGATAAGGTTGAAATATTTACAGTAAATTCTGAATATTTACCGAAAGAAGTGTATTCCTTTCCAAACTTATGGGAATTAATTTTCAAAGCAGGGGATTCAATCCCTGATGACTTGTATAAAATACCCTCGCTCCGGTGCATTACCATCCGGTCAAAAGACATTAAAAAATTCCCTGAAAGTATTTGCAAGATCGACAGTTTAGAGTGCCTGATGATTTATCCTGATTTCACGGAATTGCCGGAATGCATAGGCAGGCTTAAGAACCTGAAAAAAATTTGGATATTTAACGACAGCATTACCTGTTTGCCGGCCTCAATATTTGATTTGCCTAAACTTGAAAGCTTATTTTTACGGGGCTACCCCGAAAACACCTGTTTTAGCCCGGAGTACATAGATAGTTTAAAGAAACGCTACCCCCGTGCCAAAATTGAGTTTGAATCAATGAAAATGTTCAACCTGGATATGGAGGAAAGCTCGAAACATGTGTACACCAGCCTTGAAGAAGCACTAAAAAACCCCAATGATGTTTACCAGCTCCACCTGCAGGGATGGACCAAACCTTTCCCTAAGGAAATATACAGGCTTAAAAGGCTAAAGGTATTGGATATCACCAGTAGTTATTTCACCTCCCTGCCCGAAGATTTTTATAAACTGGATTCTTTATCGTGCCTCATAGGCGAATTTTGCAAACTGGAAAGCCTTCCCGATTGTATTGGAAAAATGAAATCACTCAGGTCGATAGTAATTGTCTATTCAGAGATAAAACACATCCCCGAAAGTATTGGCAACCTTACCGATTTGGCAGAAATAAGGCTGGGTGGCTGCCCAATATCAAAATTGCCGGCATCAATTTATAAGCTGCAAAAATTAGAAAGTCTTGATTTTTACCATCAAATAAAAAGGCACACCTTTACCAGGGCCCAGAAAGAAGAAATAATAAGCAAGTTTCCTAATTGTAAAGTCCGGTTTTAGGCAACAATATCTACTTTAAGGCGTACCATGGCAGGATGGAAATAGTGCAAAAAGCAAGCTTGAATAAAAACAAATTTGTAAAATAAAACTAAATAGGAGCAGGAAAACCAATGGAAACAAAGAAAAAAGATGTATTTACGTTTACCAATAACAAAGATATCACGATTGATTACCCGATGAAACTTGTGGAAAAAACAGTTGAATTTACTATTGAGACAGAAAGAGGGGAGCCAATTACCGAGTATTTGTCATTTGAAACTATCTGCCTGGTAATTAAAATCCCCGCTGCAGGAAGTGTAGAGATAGATACTTCTAAGCAACCTACAGTTTTTAAAAATGAAACGGGTGAAATTTTACCAGATACATTTGACTACAAGATTGATCCTTCTGTGGGGATTCTGAAAATAATACCGCAAACAACATTGGCATCAGCTTCTTCTTATGAAAATGTAATTACTGTTAAATATCAGGGGAAAATAATCAGTAAAAAGCTTGAGTTTAAGTTCAGGAAAGGTTATGGGGTCAACTATGTCAGGATCAGGCCCGGCAACGAACAGGAACATAGCTACGTACCTTACCATCAGGATGTCCCCAACAAGTTTGAAGGAGAAAGAGGGCTTTTTTACAAAATATGGATATACGATAAAGACGGCAATATACAAGAAAAGCCGTTTATGTTTTTTGAAAGAAATGCTAAAGCTTTTGGGATAATTTCTACTGATTATGGTTTGTATTCTGGCCCTACTGGTTTAACACAGTTAGATGAGAAGGGTGGTTTTTTGCCAAAAAAAATAGGAAATTACGAATACAATATACCTCCGGTTGATGATGTCGATGCTGCAGCGAAGTTGCATGATATGGGTTATGATGCTGTTGATGCAGCCGGTGCAGATGCAGCGTCTGAATGTTGGGCTTGTTTACCTGCAGATATGAAATTGGTTGAAGATTGGCAAAAAGTGGTGGATTTGGGCGAAGGAGCAGCAGACACATGCAATAAGAAAAAAATTACTGGAGGTGAAGTTTCGCAGGCCAAAAAAGCTATTTTTCTTTTTAAACAATACATTGACAAAAAGAAAAAAGAAGTAGCATATTGGATGAGGGAACAGCACTATTCAATTACCAAGCCCAATTTTAAACAAGTAGAAACCGGTGACATGGATGATGCCTCAAGCGACTGGGATATGGCAGCAGTAACATATAACTACGAACAATTTCGGATTATATATATGAAACAAGAAGGACAGTTTTGGGTAACTAAAAATGATTTAGACCTAGCAAAACAACCTTTTAAATGGGTGAAAAACACAAAGAAAAAATATAGGTATTTATCTAAAAAATAAAAGCATGGAATTTCTTAGAAAAAATTTTTTAATCGTATTGGTTGTAATTATCGCATTGCTTTTATGGCTGGGAAAAGATTCTCCCCCTTTTATGTGTAGCTATTCTGCAGGCAATGTGGGTGGCTCAATTACAACTGTGCATACAGATATGAGAGGTGAGCTATGTAAACTAATAATAGATAGTTTGTTTGCTGAAGACAAATATGTCATTCCTAATGAATATGTAGAGCCCAGGATTAAAAACTCTACACGTTATATACAATGTTACTTTAAAGGTATACCTAATGAAATTTATACTATGACCACCGATCTTTATTCAGTAATGGAAGTTTACAATGTAGATAAAAATGAATTTCGTGGGAATCGTGATGAGTATACTGATGAAGAAAGAAGCCGGATCGAAAAAAGAGTACAGAATACCTTACTGAAAGATATTGAACAAAAAGCTAAAGAATATGGTATTTGCGATTGCGAAATATATGGTGATATTCAATATGATAGCTATATTAATAAAAACATACACCCCGACAGCGTCAAGAAACGAAAACAAGAGATAAAAGATAGCCTAAAGTACCGTTGCAGGTTTATTAGCCACATAGCAGATGGAGGTTACTTATGTTTTATGGAAGACACAATTGATCCACATCTTATTTTACAGTTATCTGATAGTTTAAATGGTAAATATGATCTACCCGAAAAATACAGGGAAAAGCGTTACATCGATATGGATAATTATAGATTGTATTATTTTGCTTCTCCTCCAGAAGAGGTTTATTTTATAGAGCATAATGTTTTTATCATCTTCCTCCACATTTACGACTTTGCCTCTGATAGCGTAAAAAACAAAGAAGATAATTTGCCTGTTTCCGAAATTGAAAGAATTCAAAACAGGTTTAGGAATACAGTTATTAAAGATGTTGTAAAAAAAGCAAGGGGGCTTGGCATACCTGATTCTGAGATATTTAAGAGGCCATAATTGAGATTGAAGGTAGTTTGAAAATAATGAATTTTATACGCAGGAATTTTTTTTAATAATTGTTGCAATAGCGTTAGTAATAAAGCTATTAAGCAATGCACCTATAATGTGCAGTTATGAAGCCGGCAATGTTGGTTCTTCAATTACTGATGTTAGTACGAATATAAGAATAAAGGTACTAAAACAGACGTCGGACAGTTTATTTGCTGAAAGCAGGTACAAAGTTCCGGTTGAATATCGAAAGTCCAGCTTCTATGATTCTACAAATACAAATCATAAAGACTATTTTTTAAAAGGAATCCCTAACGAAATATACACAATATCCATGAGACATTTTTCAGTTTTTTCTGTTTACAATATTGATAAAAATGAATATCATGGAAATAGAGATGAATTTACCGATGAGGAAAGAAGAAGGATAGAAAAAAGGGTCCAGGAAACTTTGCTGCCGATAGTGTAAAAAACAAAAGTGACACCCTGTCCGGACATTCAGGACTGTATGCCCCCAATGCCAATGTAATAGCCTCGCCTTCGCCAAGAACAGTCAATATTGGCTCGCTGGCACCGGGTATTAGTAATTCGAGTAGCCCAGGGGCCAACAATTTCCTTGCACGTGCAGTAGAGGCACAAAGCCAGGAAGAAAGGAATGAAGAAAGTACTGAAGAAAATGAAGAGCAAGAAGAGGAAGAATACATTGATTTTTATCTTACCAAAGATGGTGAGCGTATTGAAGACTATGAAATAGGCGATACCATTACACTGGTGATTGAAAGCAAGAATAAATCGGGGAAAACATATGTAATAGATCTTTCTGATCCCCAACACGATTTTGAATACAATGGAATAAGACTTGAAAAGGACACATTGGAATATACCTTGCAGTCAGTACGAGAAGAGATTGAACTAAAAATTGTTGAACAGGGTCATATAAAAAGGATGTACATTGAAGAAAAAAACGAAAGTTTAATCTTTAAGGAAGAACAAACATTTACTATTATTGTTGAAAGTGTAGGCTTACACAATACTCAAATAGAACTTAAATTAAGTGCTAATGGGGCTAATTTTATGCATCAAAAGAATAAATTGATCAATAATATCCTAAAAACAACGATTAGCTCAGATATTGAGAAAATCCCAATAAAAATTACTTCGCTAAAAAATAGTACCGAATTGGTTGTATCTTGCAGTAATTATGTAAAAGGATCGTTAGAGGCCTCACTATATCTTGGTAAATCTTATTTTGCATTAAATGGAGATATGGAAATAGCAAAATCTGATATTAAGAGCATTTTACCAAAGTCACACCAGTCTGGTTTTTTTGTTGATGAAACTGATGGCAAGGTTTATTTAAAAGAAAAATATAATTGGGGTTATCCTGATCCTGGTGTCAAACTAATATCCGATCTGGTCAGTTCTGAGAAACTTATAGAATATAATGTGGCTGATAAAGTTACGACATTAAGCTATCTTGATAAAAGACCCAGGTTAAGACTTGGAAGAGTTATTGAAAATAGTTATGATTTAAAAACAGGAGAAGACAACAATCAGCTTATTAATGCATCAAAAACACCAACATATGAAGGAGTTCCATATGATGTACCCCAAATTTTAATTGATGGGCAAGTTACGATTGCTAAAAGTACTGATAATTTAATGAGAATCTTTGATAATTGTACACCAAAGCCCAGAGCTTCACTTGTTTTTCATGAAATTAAAGAAAATTATCAAAGAACTGTCAAAAAACAAGACTATAAAATGGCACATAAAACAGCCATTGAGACTGAAAAAAATTTTGGAAAAAATGATCCCAGACGTGATTTTGGGAACGAGGGAAAAGCCTCAAACAGTATTAATTGGTATAAGAAATATTGATTTTTTATGAAAATAGCTTTAACCATATTATTGTTTTTCTTTCACAAATTATTAGCACAGGTATATGTTGTGGATTATATTGATACAAATAATGTCGCAATTATAAATGTTGAAAAAGGGTTTATCAGATATGATTTGAACAATGATGCACGTTCACATGGAGTTTGGAGGAAAACGAATAAAGGAAATGTAATTGAATCTTCATTGTATTTCAAGAATTCGGATTATCTAATTTTCAGGTATAAAATATATACAGATAGCTCAATTACTTATAGAGAGTATTATAAGGATGGTAAATTAAAATCTGAAATTGAAAAATCCCCAATCCTTTCTGTTGATACTTGGAGACAAGGTGATGATACTTTATTAACCCCGAAAGTAAATATTCTATATATTGAAGCAAGAAATGGTATTTATAAATCCTTCTATGCAAATGGAAAGCTTGAGCAATCAGGACGTTATTTTTCAGACACCATTGCTGATGAACTTAAGCTTGGTAAGTGGTACTATTTTTATGAAAATGGTAAAATAAGGGTATCAATGAATTACACTATTAAACAGTATACCTCCTTGCTTGACGGTTTATTTTTTCAATACCACCCAAATGGGGAATTAAAGATAAAAGGTACATACAATGCAGATCTAGCTAATAGTCAATACATTGATTCCTTGTGGAGTAATCAAACTGTGATAAATAGTAATGCTTTTGTAGGTATTAAAGATGGGGTCTGGAAAGAATATAACAAAGAAGGGAAATTAATAAAAGAAACGACCTACAAAAACGGAAAAGAAATATCAACAAAAGAATTTGACTAACAAAAATAAACATGGGAAACAAAAGAACAGTAAAATATACCCTGACAAACAAAAGCAACCCTAATGAGTCTCTTTCTGTAACACTGCATGTAATTGAGCCATTTATAGATTTTTATATAAAAAAGGATGGTGAACGTGTTGACGGGGTAGCAAAATATGAAATAGGGGATGTTATCAACCTTGTAATTGAGACAGAGCGTATTGAAAACAAAAATTTTAAAATTGATTTGTCACAACAGGGTGCCATCTTTAAAGACAGGGGTGATGAATTTGAACATACCATTACTTCAGATATCGAAGAAATTGAGCTTGAAGTTAAGGAATTAAAGAAAGTAGATGAACATAAAAATTTAGAAGATATAATCACTGTCATAGACAGTAGAGGTATTCAAAAGAAATGTAAAGCAAAAGCGTGGAGAGCAGGATTAATGGGTGCAGATATTATATCTGCTAATATAAGTGTTGAAATAATAAATTCAATTTTTGAAAAATATCCTGGTTTAAACGTTTTTTTTCAATTAAATAATAACAAGTTTAAAAGCATTGATCTTGAAAAATTTCTGGTAACTTTAGATGAGTACTCTAAAGACAATAATTATGAAACCCTTAAAGCTTTAGCAATAGGTTTTGTTTCAACAATAAATAACGCTGATTATTCTATTTGGTTATCAATTCGTAAACCAGGCGAAACATGGGTTGATAAAACATTGATCGAAGAAGCTGGTTTAGGAAGTGATATGAAAAATGGCGTTTGGGATTGGATGTATACTGAAAAGCTTTTGAAAGACCAAGCGGGCACATATGGGATAAATGAAAATAATGCTTTAGTTGTTTTAGACCAGACAATTAACATTGAATTACTATATAAAAAAATTGGTGAAAGTGGCTCTTCGTTTAAACAAAAAACTAATATATACGACATGTTTATACATGAAGTACTAGGTGAAGCTGTGGGTGCATGTGGCTATGATAAAAATTGCCTTGGTGGAGATAGTGGGCAATTTGGAATTTATCCCATTCAAGTTGAAAATTTAAATAGAAAACTTAGAGGTGAAAATACATTTAGAACTGGTGAAGATCATTGGGGAGGAGAAGTTGATGAGCCTTTATCAATACCGTCTTATTTAAAAAAATAAGCAATGAAAAAGTTGAAAATTACATTGATATTATTGCTTCCTATTAGTATAGTGGCTCAATCTGTCCATGTTGAATCGTGGATAGATTTAAATATTAAGGATACAATAAATATTTATTACTCAATTTTAATAAAAAACAATTCCAATAATTCGTATTTTTTAAACTATCACCCAATGAGTGGTAAAAGGGCCGTATTTAACAATGATTCCTCAGTATTACTGATTACGAAAGTATTGCCAAGAAGCTTTCTTAAATATAAAAAAGGATTTGGAGATACCCTTTGGTATGATCTAAATGCTTTTTATATTGGAAGAATACCTGGTACCGGTTTAGGCCCTCCCCCCCCAAAAGGCTACTCTTTTTATGAATTTAATCCAAATAGAGAGAAAAGGATCGTGTTCAAAGATAAATTCTTTAAATTAGACAGTTCACTTTTTGTTGGTTCATACATCTGTTTAAGGTTCTATTTATATAATTCACTTGGTGAAATTAAAAAGCTGAATGAAAAAGGGGCATGGTTTGCCTATGACAAGAAACAAGGTTGTTTGAATATAGGCTCTTGCAAAGCCTACACAACACTCTTTTTAATAGATCGTAATTATAAAGTTGTTAAAATATCAAGTAATACTGCAGAATTAAATTCCATTCCATTAAAAAGGTTCAATAATAGATATAGATAGTCGTAGAAACAGTATTTCGTGCCTTAAAGAAAACCCACATTTTAACATTATCACGGGGGGGGGCAAGCGCGATACCATTACACTGGTAATTGAAAGCAAGAATAAATCGGGGAAAAGTTTTAAAATCAACCTTGATGACAAGCACCATGATTTTGAATACAACGGTACCCGACTGGAAAATGACACCCTTGAATATATTATTGAAAATGAGAAGGATGAAATAGAATTGTTGGTGGTTGAGCCAGGGAAATTTATTGATTTTTATATTACCAATAAAGAAGGTGAAAAAATTGATAGTTATAATGTTGGTGATAAAATAATATTGGTTGTAAAATCAGTAAAAAGAGAAGGCTCCTTATTTAAAATAAACCTAAACGATCCGGAAGCAGACTTTAAATATCAAAATGAAAAATTGATTGATGATACACTTGAATACACCATTCATAGCCAAGAAGATAAAATTGAACTAGAAGTTATTGAACAAGAATAAAACTATGGCACAAGCAAAACAATCCAAAGGAACAACTTTTATTGTAACAGATAATCTTGGTGAGTCTAAAGAATGGACAATGAAATTAGCCCATCCAAAAGAACTGGTAATTTTTTTCAGATCAGAAGACCAGGCCGATGGGAAGCCCTGTGAGGGCATTACAACTACAACATTACAGGATGAGGCTCATACTCCATGGAAAAAAACCGAACTTGACAATGGTTATACGCAAGAGTTTGGCTTTGATTTATTCCGCCCCGATTTATACGGGAAAAACAAAGGTATAGCTAATGCAAATAGTGAAAACGGTAAAACCATAGAAAGCTATTATATCGCTGATCCAACAGTTTTGTCCTATAAATTAACAGATAGTGAAAACAATGTTAGATATGTTAATGACAAATTTAAATTGGTTAAAAGAGACCCTGCGTATACAGATAAATATTACCTGCCCAATATTTTGGTTCTAAAAGGTAAGACCATCCGGATTTATGCCAGGTTTTTTTGTACCGGAAGCAGAAAAAAGGTTCAAGCAACTATAAATGCATCTGCTAATACCGGGTTGAAATCCATTACACAAAACGTTTCATTTGAAAGAAATGAAAATACACAGCCCATAGAAATTGTTACTGACCCCAACGCTTACATTACTAAAGAAATAATTATTTCTATTAATGTTGTTAATAGCCAGGGGCAGCAAGAAACAATCGGAAAATGCAGGCTCCTTCCAAACAAAGAGGCAAAAGCAAAGGCCGTGTTTATTGACGCTGATTATAATTCAGCCCCTGTACCAGGCAATTATAACACGGTATTAAACAATCTAAATACACATGCATTTAACCAGGCAGGCATACAGTTGGTTGCCGGGAATAATCACACCCTTGAATTGCAGCCTGGCGATCAGGATCCTGATAAAGGGATACCTGCCTCAACATTGATTAATGGGACATCAATAGTTGATTTACATGGAATGTTAAATATTTGTTGCTATAAGTTTTATGAAACATTCGCCGAAAAGTTAATGAAAAAAATTGAAGCTGCATTAAAACAAGTTAATGTAACAGTAGGGGGCAATCAAGTACCACTAATTAAGAATAGTGAAAAAATTGGAAATATTCTAGATGCTGATCCAATAAAGTCTCAAAACAAATACACTAAATTAAAAGAGAAGTTTATAACCTATTTAAAAGAAGGTTCATATGGAGTTTATCCAATTTTTATTTTCTCAAAGTATACGAGCGGGGATAAAAAGGGGGATGCTATGGGTTTTATAGGTGCCAGAGGCATAATTTCTCCGGCTAACGTTGCAGCTGACACTATGGCCCTGGCTCATGAACTGGGGCATAATTTCAACCTAGGTCACACATTCATATCGGATAAGAAAGAAAACCTAGACGTGCCGAAGTGGCATACCCGTGAAAATATAATGGATTATGTTGTAACAGGTGACGCCAAAAGGCTAAATTTTATTACTTTCCAATGGGAAATTATGCGAAAAGCTTTTGGGAATAATAAAACGGATGTTGCAGATTTACTTATTCAGGTTGATAAAACTCCTGGAAAGGAAAAAATTGTTGATGTAAACAATAATTCACAATTAACCAATCTAGCAGATAATTTATTAGACTACTTATGTGATAATATTCGAGACAATTACAAAGTGTCTTATGATAAGACAAAAATTCAGAATGCCGAATTTATTATTATTTTAGAACAGATAAAAATATGTATTATAGATATTTTAAATTTGCTATAGCAGTTTTATGCTTGCATAGCGTTGTTATACAAGCCCAACAAATAATAGACTACAAAGAAGTAATAGATTATTATCGTCCATCAGTAAAAAGTACTATACTTATGCGTAAAGACTGTACTTTCCTGAAAGACGGGTTTTATACTTTTAAAGGAACGATAGAAGATTTTGATTTAGTAGTTCATAACCTGCTACAAATTCCAAGCGAAACTGATTTTTTTATGCCTAATGACTCGTTGGAGCTTTCGGGCGCAATAAATGATTCTGTAAAAGTGGGTGTGTGGAATATAAAACTCATGCGCGATACTCAAAAAAATGATTTTGTTTACTATTATGATAAGGGAAAAATAAAAGGTGTGGGCATAAATTTTGAGAAAGAAGGAAATGATGGAATGTGTGCAAAAAATATAAACTTAGGGCATCATAATTTCGATGCATATTATTTACAAAACACCTATACTCTACCAAAAGATTTAAAGGTTTATTTTAATACTTATGATTTAAAAACAGAACATGATAATGACTATTCTTTTAGCATAGAAAGAGCAGATTCGTTAAATAATACGATTTATAGAGAAAACTCATATGGTGCTATAGATTCGTTATATAAGGGAGGGAAAGTAACTATAGAATATCTTAATAAACAGGGGAAGCTTCTCGATGGTTACCTTTCTGTTAGAGAAGGCAAAATTGAAAACGATATCTACTATGTAAGTAGGGTGATATCCATCGATCAAGAAAGAAATTTTTTATTTGCTACAACATATGCAATGATTAAAGACCACAAATTAATAAAACTTGAAATAGAAGACAATTTAGAAAAATATCCTTTTTTTAGAGAAATGCTACCAGTAAATTATTTTCCGGTTATTTTTTATGAAAAAACAAAATTTTGGATTAAATAGAAATACTTATGAAATACTACATATACACTTTAATTACTCTCTGCTTGTTTAGTGTTACAACTCAGGCTCAACAAGCAATAGACTATAAGGATGTAATAGATTATTATCGTCAATCAGTAAAAAGCACTGTACTTATGCGTAAAGACTGTACTTTTCTGAAAGACGGGTTTTACATTTTTAAAGGAACGATAGAAGATTTTGATTTTGTAGTCCATAACCTGTTACAAGTTCCAAACGAAACTGATTTATTTATGCCCAATGATTCGGTGGAATTATTTGGAGAAATATGTGATTCAGTAAAAGTAGGTGTTTGGGATATAAAATTAATACGTAACAGTCAAAAAATTGACTTTGTTTATTATTATTATTATATTGAAGCTGGCGATATAATAAAAGCAGTGGGCTTAAATTTTTGGCATGCTGGTGACGATGGAATGTGGCATAAATTCGTAAATATAGGAACTAAACATATAGGTTGGAGAGGCATCCAAAACACCTATACTTTACCAAAAGATTTAAAGGTTAGTTATAATACTTGTGCTTTTTATTCAGAACATACTAATGACTATTCTTTTAGGATAAGAAGAACAGATTCGTTAAATAATACGATTTATAGAGAAGAAACATATAGTCATGAAAATTTGTTTTTTGATGGAAGGAAAGCAACTATGAAATATTTTAATAAAGAAGGGACGCTTCTCAAGGGTAAATTTATTGTCAGGCCAGGCAAAGAAAAAGACGGATCCAATATAGTAAATACGGAGATATCCATCGAACAAGAAAAAAATAAATTAAATATTTCAATTACAGAAACCATAAAAGACAACAAATTAATAAAACTTGAAATACAAGACAATTCAGAAAACAACCCATTTTTTAGAGAAATGCTACCAGTAAATTATTTTCCGGTTATTTTATATGAAAAGACAAAATTTTGGATTAAATAGAATATGAGAAATTTATGCTTAATAATACTTGTTTTCTGCTATGAATTTTTAATTTCCCAAATAACATCTGTTGAAAAAGTTGTTTCCGGAGATTATATAGCTATAAAAGACAATAAGATTAAGCAATTAGTTCTAAAAAAAGGCAATACTATTATTAACCGCATTAATGTAATTTCTGCCAAAAACGAATTAATTAATGTAAGGCAAGATGCAACTATTAGATATTTGTTTGATGAAAATGGCAGGCCTTTTAAAATTACTACTGCTAAAGGGGGGTATGATATCAAATATTTTAATAAAAATTTAGTAAAAAGCATTATATATTCAGGTAAAGATTCAATATCAACATATTATCCGGATGAAAATAATTTAAAAAGTATAACTAATGAATTGGTACTTGATGGTAAAAAGCATATAAAAAGGTTTGTTTTTAATAAGAAAGATTCCTTGCTAAGTTATTTAGAAATAAAAAAAGATGATTTCTCTTTTAAAATATATTTAAACAAAACTTTAACAAGGAAGTGTTTATTCAATACCCGTTGGGGTGAAAATGAAATGAGTTCTCACTTTAATAATGAAAACTATGCTCAATATGACTCATTATATTATTTAAATGGAAAGAGGATTGAATATCGAAAAATATTTCTAAGTACAAAAGACAGTATTATTATTACTTCAGGTGATACCATTACTACACAGGTATACAGGGTTGTAGAGAAAAATAAAGAAAAGCAGATTGAGTATAAGAGAGTAACTGACTTGGAAGGATATGTCTATAAAGAAATTTTTTATAATTGCAGTAAACCTGTTAAAATAATAGAATATACCTATAAACCTTATTATTCTAGTGTAAAAGACACTGTGACCTCTGGAACTGCAATTTGGAAGATTAAAACAACAACAATAACGAATAAAAAAAACAAAGTGAAATACACTTTCCCTTATAAAAAAAATAAGTTTATGACTTATAAAAGAGGAAAATTTGTTTGTAAATTTTCTGGAGTTTGGAGTGATGGACCAGGTGCTTATGTTAGTAATGATTTTACTCCACTTTTTTATGACAACTATAATATTAGTTCTCCATCAATTATATTTACAGACGAAGAAAAGGACGGTATAGATAGATTTACATTTATCGATATTGAATCAAAAAAATATTATGACCTTGACTATTACAGATTAAAATTTTCGGATGAAAATAAAGAGAAAATTGCATCATTTACAGAACCAGAAAAGTTACGTGTTCCATCAATTAATTTTAGTTATTTACAAAGCGTTATTATTCCAATCAATTATACCATTGAGGTTACAACAGAAGACAATAAAAAATATAACTACAAATTGAATGATTTTATTTTTAAAGTAACTCCTATTGTAGATATTATTGCAAGAAATGCAAATGTCGGGGATATTGATTTGAATTACTACATAATGGAGCTTTATAAATAGAATTCATAAAAAAAACATTCTTTAGTGAAATACTATTTATAAATTATTTTGGTTGATTTTGTAGTTCATTACTTGTTACAAATTCAAAACGAAACTGATTAAAATATAACAGAGAATATCTTTTTTATAAATCGAAAAATAAATAGAAAACGATGAGTCAACAACGAACAGCAACCTTCACCGTAACCGACATGTCAACAAATAAGGCAATTAGTGTTGCTGCAAGGGTTATCAAACCTTTTCTTGATTTTTACATTGAAAAAGGAGGTAAAGAAATCAATAATTACAAGATTGGAGAAACCATTACCCTTGTAATAGAAACCGAAGGGGAACGGGAAAAAGAATTCACCATCGATTTATCGGAACAGGATGCAATATTTGAAGATGAAAATGGGCAGCAAGTTGAAGATAAATTTAAAAAGAAAGTTATTGGTGCAGAAGGCCTTAAAATGGAGTTAAAAGTTGCCAAAAGAAAAAAGACAGAAAAAAGATCCAGGGAAATTACTGTTACAGACGATAAGGAAAATTTGAAAAGCAGGAAAGCATTATTAAAGTATACCGGAATTTGCATCTACTTTGGCGGGGCTCGAGAACCATATGTTTATGGCTCACAAGAAACAATCCCCGAAGACAAATTTGTTAAAGGTACTATAGAATATTTAGATACATTGAAGAAAGTAAGTGATAATCCTAAAATTAGAGCATTGGATGAGAAAGGACGAAATTTAATAGATGTAATGATGAAGTCGGACTATGAAGTTAGTATTAAAATGTTTGATAAGGACCATACAGATAGCATGTCTCAAATGAGAAATCCACTTCAAGCTCAAAATGGAGTATCACCTATGCCCGAGAATGGTAAGTTAGTAATTGGTTCTAGTTCTACAATATATTATGATACTAAAGATAAGGTAGAAGGCGTGGGGCTTGATGAAAATGGAATAAGTAGTCCTTTACCCCCTCTAATTGTACTTGGTCATGAATTATGGCATTCATATCAAGGTGTTTTAGGTATAGCATGGCATATATTTGAAATACATCCAGACTTTAAATTATCAGTGCCAGAAGTTAGTTCAACACATTTTGAAAATATTTTGAGGGCTATTTATCATTTGCCTTTAAGAAAGTGGTATCATAAAGACCAAAAAGAGGCTAACGCTGTTCCTTTAATAGATGAAAATGGTGTTAGATCAGAAACAAACAATGCGGTTTATGGTAACACTGAAAAATATGATTACAAGAAAGAACATGGGGATGCAAAAACCTACTAGTTTTGTAATAGAACTATTTACAAATAAAATATGAGATTAATTCTAAATCTAATATTGGTATTGGTATTTTCAACATCCTCTTACTCTCAGGACAAGAAGCTGAATACCATGTCTTTGATCGAAAAGATTGATAAAAAAAGAGAAGCTTTTTTCATAGATAGTATCCCCGAAAGGTTTAAAATGGGGATGTATTCAGTTTCAAATATCACGAACTTAAAAAATAAAATTCAGTTTGTGAAACTTCCGGAATATGCCAAAAAAGATACAATTTACATTATGTATTATTGTGAATATTATCATTCAATATCAGATAAAATTATCGGAGAGTTATGGAACGATGATTTTGTATGCAAATATCTGATTAAGAACAGTAAAGATCTTGCCATGATTACAAATAATACATTAGAGTTATTTGACCAATTTAAAAAGCTTATTGAAAAATGGGATGAAGGAATAAAAGATCGATCTTACGCAATGACAAGCTATTTTGGCGTTGGAGGAATTGTCTGTTCAAGAGTTAAGATAAGAAATTATAAAATTATTGAAGATGAGCATATTGCATTCGTATTCTTTGATCCTAAGAGCAATTTGATTTTTCTTCGTGAACAAAAAAGTGATGGTTATAAAATGCGATATAAATATAAAGGTGATGACAAAATTTATATTCGCTAATTCATTATAATCCCCATTTTAAGTATAAAAAGGACTTGATAAGGGAAGACCTACATGGTACCTGCCAGTGGTCTTACTATTGATGCCCAGCCAAGGGCGATCCATAAAACAGTGGGGCAATGACCATACAAATTCACATTCCATGGGCGGGCCATTTACCAACCCCGGCATGATAGCTCACCAGGCAGTTATGTTTTATGGGAGCCCCACGGTATTTGCCGATGGAGAATCAGTCTCGGGCGCACCTTGCACCGTAATGACCTGCGACGATTTTGGCATAGCATTGCCTGGCCAAACAGGCTTGTATGCCCCCAACGCAAACGTAATTTCAATACCAATGGGCAAAAGCGTTAACATTGGCGATGCAATGGCACCCGGCATAAGCAATACAAGTGGCTCTGGGCCAAATGCATTCCCTTTGAAGGGGCTTTTAAGTCTAACAGGTCAAGAGGTTGCTGAAGAACGCGATGACAGTTCTGAAATGGAAAACGAGACCGAAGAAGAGAACTCTGAGGAAGAAAAAGAATGTGAAATTTACATCACAGATTTAGAAGGAACCCGGATAAATGATTATAAAATAGGAAAGGAAATTATCCTTGTATTTGAAACAAAAAACCGGCAAGGAGAAGAATACGAAGTAAATTTTAATGATCATACAGCCGATTTTAAAGTTGTTGCTACCGGCGAGGTTTTGCAAAACGATACCATTAAGCATACCATCCAAACAGACAAAGATGAAATTAAGCTGGAAGTAAAAGAACAAGACGAGGATAATTCTTATATCGACTTTTACCTTGAAAAAGACGGAAAGAAAATTGAAGAATACAAAATAGGGGATATTATTATCCTTGTAATAAAAACCAAGAATAAGAGAAACACTGAATTTACAATTAACTTAAACGACCAAACTGCTGATTTTGAATATAATGGTAACAGGTTGAAAGATGATACATTAAACTACAAAATAAACAGCGACCTGGAAAAAATTGAACTTAAAGTTATAAAACAAAAGGAGGAGTAATGGGAAACAAAACAAATACAATTACTGTAACCAGTGATTTAGGAAAAGCTATTACTGTAAAAGCCAAACTTATAATGGGGTTAGTAGTTATTGGTAAATATGAAGACATTGAAAGGTTGGTGAAAATTATTTATTGGGGTGTTGAAAAGAAATACGATGTGGAAGCCACAAAAATTGAGGATGGAAAATATTGCCTGTCATTTGGGTTTTTAAGCCAACCAGGACCATTAAGTAAAAATGGCAAAGCTTTTTATGATGAAATCTATAAAATAATTTACGATGATTTTACAACAACTGTAACAGTTGAATCAGGTAATAAAAATGTAGATGTTGGGAATTATAATACAGGGATAATTGATATTGCAGATATTGAGCAATTCCCAGAAAGTGTCCCTTTCAGGGAAAATACAGTTGGCACCCAACAAGGAAAACTAATTCATGAACTTGCAGAACAGCATTATAAGCAAAAGAATAAATTTCCTGATTGGATTCGAACCAGGAAAGAAACAAAAGTATATTATGATAAATCACATGGTCATGGTTTAGAAGTAGAGGAAAAAGTTGATGGATTGAAAAGAATACCGTTTAAAAAAGAGTCAAATGAGTACATAGTTGGCAAATATAAAAAACAAACAAAGGACAATGCAATTGGTTATAATACAGAGTATTACAATCCTACAACGGGAACTGTATATATTGAACAAGCATTATTAAAACACGATATTAACTCCCCAAGAATGGTTATTAAACTTTTATCACCTGTAAAAATACAATAAGATGGCGAAAAAAATTGTTTTGTTTTATGTTTTGTTTTTATTAGCATGTGGTGGTGATTGTACTGCTGATAAAGAATTTGCTGAAATATACAAAAATGCTTTACAGACTGTCTACATTGATTATAAAGAAACATTTGGAACACAAACACCATATGAACTAGGTTCTGCCGAATTTTTTTTGGAAATTGCAACACACCACATGGCAACAAAAGATATTGTTTGGGATAGATTAGCTTACCGAGTTCCAAGTGATTTTGATAAAGATTACAAAATATGGACTGAATGGTACAATAACAATAAATGTTGGATAACAATGGAAAAAATGGATAGCATTTATAATGATTATTTGTTAAACATCGCACCTCAAACAATGCCAGATAGTATAATTGCAAAGTTTCAAAAAAATTGGTTTGATATGTTAAAAAATTAGATGCGTATCTGATTCCCAATTAATTGTTCTTTTAGCATGTGCCATATGCTAAATGCATTCTGGAATGGTATCAAAGAATGATACTTCATGCAATATGGCATCAAGAAGGTAAAATTATTAATTAATATGAAAAAGTTTGTCGTATTCCTCTCATTCCTTATGTCTTCGAATATATCCTGCGAAGAGCAATGTCAAACTGATAAAAAAGCAAAAGAAATATTCCAAAACTGCATACTTGCCATTAAAAATCATTATCCATTGAGTGGGTCTAAAAAATCAAAATATGCCTATACTTCATCAGAAGAGTTTATTTCTATATTAACCGGTCAAGGAGCAGGTTTTATTAGAATAGATGATTGGGATTGTATAAGTGTTGATACAGTCCAACTAATAAAAGATGTTCAACGATGGGAAAAATGGTATAAACTAAATAAATGTGATTTAACTATGAAGTTCTTAAATAGCGTTTACCACGATTACGTTGTTGATACCTCAGATATCACCATTTATTACCCAACTTTAGAAGAATTTCTTGAAAATGAGCTATGTGTAAAGGAAGAATTTATTTTTGAAGGGATCGAAGAAAGTTCTAAAGATTAAATAAAATGGTAAAAATAACTATAATAGTTTGTGTGCTATTTTTATTTTCATGTGGTGATTGTACTATTGATAAAGAATTTGCAGAAATATACAATAATGCTTTAAAAACTGTTTACATTGAATATAAAGAACTAATTGGCAGCCCCACGCCTTATGATATTGGTTCCGCTGAACTTTTTCTGAAAATTGCGACAAATCACAGGGCTACAAAAGATATAATTTGGGACAGATTGGTTTACCGAGTTCCAAGTGATTTTGATAAAGATTACAAAATATGGACTGAATGGTACAAAAACAATAAATGTTGGATAACAATGACAAGAATGGATAGTATTTATGCAGGGTATTTATCAACAATTACTGATAATAGGATTGCAGAGGATTACCCCGAAAAATGGATAGATTTACTAACTGAGGAATAGAAAACAAGGATACTAAAAGAATATTTAGAGCAACCTCTAAGCCTTTGCTCGTAAAAAAAAAGAGAGCGATTGATGAAAAATGGGTACAATAGAAAAGTAAAAAAAGCAAAACCATTGAGTAAAACATTTTTTCTTATTTCATAGATATTCAGAAATGGGAAGAATGGTATGAACAAAATAAATGTGAGTTAACAATGGAGTATCTTGAGAACATTTACCAAAGTAAAATTGTTGACACAACAGGTATTTTTGTTAATTACCCTACATTGGAAGAGTATCTTGAAAATGGACTGGTTATAAAGGACGAGTTTATTGAAGATGAAATAGAAGATAGTATTAAACCAGATAATATTGAACAGGAATTATTAAATTAAAACTAAATCTATGGAAAAATCAGAAAAAAAGAACAAGTATTTTACATTTACCAACCATAATGATATTTATATTGATTATCCAATGAGGTTGGTATCAGACTCTGAAATTCCAGACTTTATTGTTTATTTTGAAAAACCAAATAATTATAATGGCGAATTTGGGTTTGATTGGTTTAGAAGTGATTATCCTTCTGCTATTGCAGACCCAGCAGAGCTTGATGACCTAAAGCAGGAATATACCCCGGAGCAAATAATGGGAAAAGAATATTTAACGCCATGGATATCAATGTATCCAAATCAAAAAGGGGTTAAGATAATGGCACATTTTGAGTTTGATGATAAGAAAATAAAAGGGAAGAATATTAAAGAAGAGCGAATCCTGATAAATACACCTGCAGGGGTTAATGTTTCGCCCGGCGAAATAACGATAGGCGAAGCCCATGAAAAAAAGAAAATTGAACTTGAAATTGAATGTGTAAGCCCTGTTTCAAGCAACTCAAAGATTGAGGTAGAAGTCCCCGGGGACAACTCAATTAGGGGGAAACTAAACTTCTATAAAAATAATGAACAGAAGGAAGTAAATATACTTTTTGTGAAAGTATTGTGCAACAACCAATATGATAATTTGACATTTGGCACAGCCTTCGATGCTGAAAAAAAAATAAACAAACTTGTTACCGAATTAAATGCAAATTTTTTAAATCAGGCCTTAATTAAAGTAAATAATGATGGTATTGTTGATATGAGAATAGATGTTGGGAGCTATGTTGCAGATGGAAACATATTATCAAATGGGGATATACAGCCACGTTATAATCACAAGACTATTTCAGGCAGGATTTATAAAGATTTTTTAGCACAAAGAAATATAAATTCTTATAGAGGGATTGTCCTTTTTTTTACAAGTATGCATCAAACAGATACAAGAGCAGGACAATCTTCATATTGGCTTCGTAGTCCTGATATTAATTTATTCCCTCATGGGACATTTGATGGTGGCGATATTAATGCAGGAATTATTGCCCATGAATTAGGGCATGCATTGGGGCTTGCGCATACATTTATGCCAAATAGTGAATTTGACAGGAAAATAGCCGAATGGGAGAAAGAAAAAAATAAGAAAATTGGAGATGTAAATAAAAAGCTTAGTTCCCTTTTAAAAACTCAGGAAGAAAATAACTATCCTGATAATACAAAACTTAACGTAACAATAGAACCTACTGGTGAAAAAGTAAAAACTACATTTGGAGCCTATAAAGCTTCATTGAATAATGAGATAACTAAAGCTGAACAAGAGTACAATCAAAAAATCCAGGATGTTAATAATGTTTTACGAAACTATCACCCTTATATTTTTAATTTCGCTAAAACAGACAATATTATGGACTATGATGGAAAACCAAACCAGCTCAAAACCAATCCATATAACAGAATAATGTTTAACAAGTGGCAGTGGGAAAGTATGGCACATGAAATTGAGAGTGATCCTAATTTGGAATAATTTAACTATGAAATAAATATGATTTATTACATTAACAGAAGATTGTTTAAAAGGTCAAGATAACTTGCCCATCGTTGAAAATTAGCTGCACCATGACCCAAGTGAAAGCTTGATTTTCAAAGACTTACACTCAGGCGTAAAATAGTGAAAGGTGCTGTAAATCTTGTAATGATGCTTTTTAGGCATTCTCTATAAATCATCCTTGGTGCAAATATTAGGTCCATTTTGCAACAGCTTTAGCCACTAATTTACCCAAACGAATAACAATAACTGAAAATCAAAAAAACTAATGAAACTAAAACAATTACAAAACAGAATTTATGTTTACCAATGGATTCCCTTGCTGTTCTTTTTATTTACAGTCAAAATTATCAGTGCCCAACCAAGCTATATTATTGTTACCCAAGAAAAGTTTGATTCAGTAAAAACACAAAATAGAAATGGGATATATTGTATTTTTTCAGATCCTAAAGTGGATATGGATCATATAGTCATTAAATTTGAAATATGGCCATACAAAAATGGCATATTAAATGGGCGATTATCAATAGGGGAAAACCATTATTACCCGGATACTGTTAAAACAAAGTATTCTTATATTGTTAACTACAAAGATTCAATTGAACATGGATATTTCCTCGTTGATAATCCACATTGGCTTTACGAGGGGTATTATTCAAATGGGCTAAAAGAAGGAGTGTGGAAAGAAGAAGAGTGCGCAGATATTAATCCTAAATTCGATATTAAATATATAACCTACCATAAAGACGTAAAAAACGGAAAGTTTGAAATGGTGGATGATTTTGTTGAGAATGTTTACGAGTACAAGTACATAACAGGTGATTATAAAAACAACTTAAAAAAAGGGCAATGGTACTATCTTGCAACAGCTTATATTGAAGAATTTACTTATGAAAATGATACATTAAACGGAAATTACTGCAAACTTTCTTTATATTCAAATACCTTTACACAAGGTTCTTATAATAAAGGAAAAAGAAATGGTAAAGAGTATAAGTATGGTAAATATGGTACTCTTAGATGCATTACAACCTATAATAACGGGGAAATAACAAATAAGTATGAAATCCCCCGAATAGAAATAGATTCTTTTCGTTGCGCTTCGGATTCGATAATTATGGTAACCATTCCAGATTTTAAAGAAAAGAACCCTTATTTTAATAGAAGTATGATGCAAAAAAAAATTGCGGACTATAAAGACCAATATACCTTAAATAAAGAAGAATATAAGAGTTTCTATGATTCTACTTCGCATACAAAATCTGAGGGTATTTTAAAGAATGGAAAAAAAGAAGGCAAATGGCTATACAAAAATAATTGGGGTGGATGTTGGTATGAAGCATCGTTGGAGTTTCAGCAAGGCGTGCGTGAAGGTGATTATCAGTTCAAGACGGATGGATATGCAGTTAAAGGTAAATTTGCAAAAGGTTTAAAAGACGGAAAATGGATATATGATTATAAAGGACAAGAACCTTTAACTAAAATTTACAAAGAAGGGGTTGAGGAAAATAGCAAGCAACATTAACTTCCTTTAACAATCTAAAACACACTGTTAAACAATTAGTTAAAAACTTTATTTAGAAAACGTTAAAAAAATATTTTTTTATCTAAAAAAAACAGCCCATATTTACGGTGCTTTTGACAAGCAACTAAAGTATTATTATTATTAATTAAAATTTTTAAATTATGTCATCATCTAAAGCACAATTAGAAGTTAACGGATCAAAGTACAAAGTTTTATTGGCAAATTACGGCTTTGCAC
>JBNKRJ010000005.1:0-34506 GCA_050296515.1 Bacteroidales bacterium
GGTATTATGCACTTCATTAACCGATATTGAAAAGTTCCCACATGAAGATTTTTGTGAACTATACCATTTCAGATGGGGAATTGAAGAAAATTATAAAATGTTTAAAGCAAGGGCTGAAGTAGAAAAGTTTTCGGGAAAGACTGCCTTGGCTGTGAAACAGGACTTTTTTGCGAAAATGTTTATGATGAGTCTATGTGCATTACTAGCTTTTCCAATAGAGGAAAGAGTAAAAAAAGAATATAAAGAGGCAGGAACGAAATATGCCCAAAAAATAAATCGAACCAGTGCCCTTTCAATGTTAATGAGCATAAGCGTTGGATTATTTATCAAAAAAAAGGTGAAAGATGCTATAGGTGCGTTTGATGATATAGTAAGTAAAACCAGAGAAATAATCCGACCAGGAAGAAAAGTTGAAAGAAAAAAACGACCAAAGAAGCTATATCATATGAATTATAAGCCATTATAGCTTAAGGAAACGACATTGGATTATAAATGGGAATTTAATTTGGTGGATGATAAGCAGGTGAATGCATGGTGCATGCCAGGTGGAAAAGTAGTTTTTTATACCGGAATAATGCCAATTTGCCAAAATGAAGACGGTATTGCTGTGGTTATGGGACATGAAATTGCCCATGCTATTGCAGATCATGGTAATGAAAGAATGAGCCAGCAAATGTTAGCGAATGGATTTGGCATAGCCTTAGATCAATACATGAAAGAAAAACCTGAAAAAACAAAAGCAATGTGGATGACTGCTTTTGGTGTTGGTACACAAGTAGGTGTAATGCTTCCTTTTAGCAGAAAGCATGAAAGCGAAGCAGATCAAATGGGCCTGGTATTTATGGCCATGGCTGGTTATAATCCTGAAAAAGCCGTTGAATTTTGGACAAGAATGTCGAAAATGGGCGGACAAAAACCACCAGAGATTATAAGCACACATCCTTCTGATGAAACAAGAATTGCTCAAATAAAAGAGCATTTGCCTGAAGCAATGAAATATTATAAGAATTAAATTTGGGGTTTAACTTATACCGAACCGCTTTTTAGTATTTGGTTTGCTTCGTAGGCTCTCAAATCAAAACTGCCAGTCGATTTGCATATACAAAGCCATTATAGAATTTTGTTTTACAATATTTCATACTGGCTTAGTATAAATATCAGTTTTACAAGATATCCGGGATATTCATCTTTATGAAAAATATTGATTTCTCTCCAGATTATTTTATCCGAAAGTAATGCATTCCAGTCAGCTTCATGAACAATAGTTCAATATCTTAAGCACTGTAAACGAGAGAATACAATCCTCCAACAATTGAGTCCATGCTGGTACCTGTAATGTAATCGGGCCTAATGCCATATGCTTAAGGACTTTCAAAACGCCTATATGAGCAAGTCCTTTGGCTCCGCCACCACTTAGAACCAGTCCAATTTTGGGGCGTTCAATGTTAGAGATAAGATTGGGAAAGATGATGCCTTGAGCAATAACACTGCCGTAGCAGAAGCATAGCAATGCTATTACTAATTTTAGTTTCATAGGTTTGTTTTTAGTTTGTTTGGATAATTTGTTTACTAAAAGACACAATGAAACCAGGGTTTCCCTACCTTGAAATTAAGTTTTATTGAAGTATAAGAATTCAAATCCATGAATTTCTGATATACTGAATTTACCGTTTCATCTTCACCACAATTGCTTCACTGGGCCAGCCCTCTCTGTTTTGCCTGTTTACTGCAGTTACAATAAAACTAAATTTCTTTTTAAATAAACCTTTTCGCGAAACCATAAGTGCAGGCTTTTTCGTGGTTTTGTAAAGATATTCCGGGCTAGGATAATCTGCAAACTTACCTTCAAATCGATATACATTATAATAGCTGCCAGTATCTGCTAAAAACTTTGATTGAGACTCATCCATTTTCCATGTTATAAGTGTCTCTTTCCCAATTTTTTCTGCAAAAAGGTTTATCGGCGCCAATGGCTCTGGCAAACGATTGATGGTATAATAAACGTCTGGTGTAGTGTCTGTATTTACTATTAAATCCTCGGGGTTTTCTTTTATTTTCCAAGGCATTTTAGGAATATCAGCACTTGCTAAAAAGAAGTTGTTCCGCAAAGAGTCTGTTACGCCGTTCAGATTGTTTAATAAGGCGGTTGAACTGTAAAAAATACTCCCCTTTACTTCAGGATACATCCTGTTAAGCCTAATCTGGTCCGGAATTTCTGATGGATTGCGCCAGCCACTGGTGGTGTTAATACGATGGGTAGCCTGGCCAATATACAAGTGTTTTCCAAAAGTATGACGGCTCCACCAATCAACTAGTTCTGCATAATCAGCTGCTTTGTAACCAATTACCCAGTAAATTTGTGGAGACACATAATCAATCCATCCCTCTCGAAGCCATTTTACAACATCGGCATATTGTTGATCATAGCTTGACAACCCGTGTGTGTTTGAACCTTCCGGGTCGTTGATCTTATTTCGCCAAACGCCGCTAGGGCCTACTCCAAATTTTATTTGAGGTTTAACCGCATTTATACTGTCTGAAAGTGTCCGGATAAAATCATTAATGTTCTCTCTTCGCCAGTCTGCCCTGCTTAAACCAAAAGGATTATACTGAAGAAAGCTTTCATAATCAGGAAAATCTTTACCTCCCTGTTTTATAGGGTAAAAATAATCGTCAAAATGTACACCGTCAATGTCATATTTATGAACCACTTCCATAATTACTTTTACAATATATTCTCTACCTTCAGGAATTCCGGGGTTTAAATAAATCTTTGTAATTTCATCACCATAAGTTACAAACCACTCAGGATGTTGTTTTGTAATGTGCCAGGGGACTGTTTTTACTCGCGCAACATTCGAAACTGCCCTAAAAGGGTTAAACCATGCATGAAACTCAATACCTCGTTTGTGGCATTCATCCAGCATAAACCGTAAGGGATCGTAATATGGATCTGGTGCTTTCCCCTGTGTACCGGTTAACCAATGCGACCATGGCTCAAGTTTCGAATCATAAAACACTTCACCCGATGGACGAATTTGTACAAAAACAGCGTTAATCCCATTTCGTTTATGAGCTTCAATTAAGTTAACGAATTCTGCTTTTTGTTCCTCAGAACTTATTTTTGTACTACTTGGCCAGTCAATGTTGAAAGCAGTAGTTATCCAAACAGCTCTTAATTCCTCGTCAGGAGCAAGTTGAGCACATAAATTAATACTAAGCAGTAAAAAAGCAAACACTAAATATTCCTTCATCTCTTTTCTAAATTTCTAACTTCTAATTTCTTGCACGCATCATACAAAACCTGGTGAATGGAAGGTCTTATATTTAACTGATAAAGCTTTGAATTATTGCGAGTGGGGTACACTCTATTTGACATAAATACAAACAAAATACCATTATGGGGATCTGCCCAACAAAAAGTTCCTGTAAAACCTGCATGACCAAAACTTTTATCACTTGCATCTATTGCTGTTGAGCCATCTTCTTTATTTTTTAACAAGGGTTTATCAAAACCTAAGCCTCTTCTGTTTTCATTTTCCGGATACTGACAACGAGTAAATTCTTTAATGGTTGAATCGTTTAAAAATCGTTTGCCCCCATAAGTGCCGCCATTTAAATACATCTGCATAATTTTGGCTAAATCAAGAGCAGTACCAAATAGGCCTGCATTCCCTGAAACGCCACCTAACATTGCTGCACTTTCGTCATGCACATAGCCTTGTATTTGTTGTTTCCTGAAAATTGAATCATACTCAGTGGGAACTATTCTTGATTTATCAAATCTTTTTAATGGATTGAAAGTCAGATTAGTACCTAATGGTTTGTAGAAATTCTCCGCCAAATAAGTTTCATAATCTATTCCTGTTAATCTTTTTATTAACTCAGGGTAAAGAAAAAAGGATAATCCCGAATATTTATATTTCTTTTCTTCAAGTAGTGGCGATTTTTTTATCAATTTATAAATTTTTCGCTTGTACTTTTTGTTTAGAAACATGTTCTGGGCAACTTCAGTAGGATGTTTTTCAGATGCCCCTGATCTGAAAGCATTTCGTTTGATTTTTCCATTTTTTTTATACGCCATTTTCCAAAAAGGCATCCATGGGAGAAGTTGTGCCTGATGTGCTAATATTTCCCGTAATGTGATATTCTTTTTGTTTGAGTGTTTGAAATCAGTCCAGTAAGTGCAGAAAGGAGCATCTAACTTTAGTTTGCCTTCTTCATAAAGTTTCATAATGGCTGGTAATGGACCAGTAATTTTTGTGACTGAGGCAAAATCATAAATAGACTTATTGGTTACAGGGATGATACTATCATAAGTATGAAATCCGTAGGATTTATAAAAGAAAACTGCACCATTTTTAGCAGCAAGTACCTGACAGCCAGGAAAAGCATTTTCTTGCAACGCCTTGTTAACAATTGAATCAATTTTAGTGTAAATAAAGCTTGAATCCAGGCCTATTTCTGTTGGTGAGATACTGTAAAGGGTCTGATTCTCACCTTTCTGACTATTTTGTGCAATAGTGGTAATAGAACCTGTAATGAAAAAATGAACAAAAACAACTAACAAGGTTTTCAAACGCGAATTAGTTCCACGCGAAGTCAAGTGAAGGAGTCGCAAAAAACGCAAAGAAATATTAGAGACCATTGACAATTCGATGAATATTACCCTTAAGAATTTTTTTATTGAAATGCATAAGTAATGCAAGTTTTAAGCCCGAAAGTTTAAGATATGTCAAAGTTTGAGCAAAGTGATCCGGAGCTGGTTCCTTAATTGACTTGATTTTGATTATTACCTTGTCATTTACAATTAAGTCTGATCTATAACCAATATCTTGTTTTACACCGTTATAAATGAAAGGCATAGGAACCTGCTGTTTTACATGAAAACCATGTTCCGTTAAATCATAAGCAAGAGCACTTTCATAAGCCAATTCGAGTAAACCTGGACCAATTGTTTTATGTAATTCAATTGCAGCACCTATAACTTTATAAGATATTTCATTTTCATTCATGCTAAAATAAATCTTTGCACCTTTTGCGTTCCATTCTTTTTTCTCTTTGCGTGAAAATGCAAAATTAACAATTAAATTCATTTTGTAAGCTGTATTTGACAAATTGCCATTATCTTTGATTAGGAATAAATTGAACGATTAATGATATGTTGAAAAATAGTGTTTTTTACCTGGTTTTAGTGTTTTCTTTTTTTATTAATTCATGCAGCAATGGGCAGTCTGAAAAAAAAAATGATGCTGATAATATTGCTGACAGAGAGATTGTTAAGCCCATAGTGGTTGGAGCTGAGCAACCAGAAATCTATTTAGATTCTTTAAAAGGAAAAAATGTTGGTTTGGTTGTTAACCAATCCTCTCTGGTGAATGGAAAACATTTACTTGATTTCCTTTTAGAAAACAAAATTCAAGTGAAGAAAATATTTGCACCTGAACATGGTTTTCGGGGAAATATTGATCGTGGTGCGCATGTTAATAGTGAGGTGGATGAATTAACAGGTATTCCAATAGTCTCCATGTTTGGAAAAAACAAAAGACCATCAAATGATCAATTGAAGGATGTGGATGTGATGGTATTTGATATTCAGGACGCAGGGGCGCGATTTTTTACGTACATCAGCAGTATGCACGAGGTGATGGAAGCTTGCGTCACAAACAATAAACCTTTGATTATACTTGACAGGCCTAATCCTTTAGGCGATTATGTTGATGGACCGGTAAGAAAAGAAGGGTTTAAATCATTTGTCGGAATGCATCCAATACCTGTTGTTCACGGATTAACAGTTGGCGAATTGGCGCAAATGATTAATGGTGAAAAGTGGTTGGAAGATGGAAACCAATGTAAATTATTTGTAGTAAGAGTTAAAAATTACAATCATTCCATGCATTATTCTTTGCCTGTTAAACCTTCTCCAAATTTACCTAATGATTTGTCTATAAGGCTTTATCCCTCGCTTTGCTTTTTTGAGGCAACACCTGTCAGTATTGGTCGTGGTACTCATTTCCCATTTCAGGTAATAGGTTATCCTGATAAAAGTTTTGGTGATTCGCTTTTTATTCCAGTTGACATAAAAGGAATGCAAATGGACCCCATTCAGGAAGGAAAAGTATGTTATGGTACTGATTTAAGAAGCTTAAATTCTGATTCTGTTAGATTTACACTAAAATATATAATTGATTTCTACAATAAATTTAAAAACAAAAGTGAATTTTTTAGTCGCGAAAGGTGGTTTAATCTGCTAGCTGGCAATGATAAACTTTTAACACAGATAAAGGCCGGAATTTCTGAAACTGAAATTAAAAACAGTTGGAAAGAGGAACTTGATGCCTATAAAATGATTCGAAAAAAATACCTGCTATACAAATAGCTTAGAAATCAATCTTTTAGTTTGAAATATGCAATTGCTCTATTTAGTATTTCAGCCTGATGAGCAAGTTCTTTCGCATTAGCTGCTAATTCTTCCGATGAAGCTGCATTTTGCTGCGTTACTCCATTTAGTTGTTGTATAGCCGTACTCACCTGGTCGACACTTAGGTTTTGCTGTGTGCTTAAATTTGAAATTTCGCTTACCATATTGCTGGTTCTTTCAATTTCGGGTACCAGTTTTTTTAATAATTCATAAGTTTCAGAGCTAATGGCCAAGCTGGTTTCCGAAAGTGTATTGATATCATCGGCAGCAGTTTTACTTTTTTCAGCCAGCTTACGTACTTCAGTGGCGACTACTGCAAATCCTTTTCCTGCTTCGCCAGCGCGGGCTGCTTCAACTGCTGCATTCAAAGCCAAAATATTCGTTTGGAAAGCAATGTCGTTGATTATCAGTATTTTGTTTGATATTTCTTCAATGGAACGATGACTATTTTCTGCTGATGAAATCATTTGTTGTAAATCTTTCCCGGTCGCTTCAACTGTGTTTTTTGATTGAACAGAATGATCAACATTCTGATGAATAGTTGCGTTTAGCTCTTCAATGGATGAAGAAATTTCTTCGGTTGTTGAAGCCTGTTCACTATTTCCTTGTGAAAGCATCTCGGAATTCAAACTCAACTCGTGACTGGCGTTTGCAAGAGTTTCAGAACTTAACTTTACGTCTTTAATAACATTTTTAAAATTTTTTGAAAGTTTTAAGATGGATCGTCCTAAAATTCCTAATTCATCATTCCTATCTGTAAAGTCTTGATTTAGTTCTATGTCAAGTGTGCCTTCAGAGAGTTTTTCAAGACCTTCCAGCGATTCTTTTAAAGGGCCCCTAATTAGTTTGTATACAAAGTATACACAGAAAAAAATGACAATAATCCCCAAAGGGAGGGCAATGTATTGAGGGAAATCCTCACTAAAAGCAGTAGAAAGCCTTGAGGTTATACTGGCAATTAATAAACTAATTAACCAGAAGATCCCGATTTTATACAGAATGCTATTTTTAAACAGGATTCGTAAAATTATAATAGCGGCAGGGGCTGCTACTAATATTACAATCAATGTTTTTACTAAAATGGGGTGCATCTTAAAATTTTTAATGAAAAATGAGTAAAACTTTAAATGATACTGATGTAAAATATTAGTGTTTTGTGTTTGGCCCTCTTTTACTTTCGTACTCAAAAATTATTCCAATAAGTCAGCTAAATCCATGAGGTTTTGTCTTTGACTTGAAAAAGAGAGGCTTATATTTAATTTTGTAATAAATTAATTGTTAGGCCAATTTTATTCTTGGATAAATTGCTCTGTTTACTGGATTTTACAATTTGATTTATCTAATTTTATGAAAAAAAGTTGTTAAATATGTTCAATTTTAAGTTTTACTTTCTTTTATTAGCTATAGCTGTATTTTTTAGCTATTGTGGTTCCAGTTCATCAGAAAATAATGAAGATGAAGATATACAGAAAACATTTGGTGAAAATTACACCAAATATGATTTAAGTGAATACGAAATCCCTGTAATTGTGGCTGCACCTATTGGGGCGAAAGTTTCTGCTGGAGTTGGAAATGGTGCCTTTGGTGGTGTGAAAACAATTAATTATGAAGTGGTGAAAGACGATTTCGTTCTTGATGTAAACCACATTGTTGGTGCAAAATACTCATTGGAAGACTTAATGACTTCGGAAAAACTTTTTGCAGAAGAGCTTGAAGGTTTTGCCGGATTTGTTGTAGAAGAAGAAAACGGGTTCATTTATAAAGTGAATACGGAGGAAGGTGACGACTACGGATTTTATTATGTGCTTTTTAAAGACGAACAGCCTGTAGAATTTGGTGTTGGGTTTAGTTATTCAAGTTTTACTTTAGAACAGGTGAAAAAAATGTATAAAGCTGCAAAGGCTGCAAAGTAGTTACAATTTTAGAATTTTATCATTAAAAGGAGGAAACAATTCCTCTTTTTTTGTTCATTAAAGTTTACAAAAATGAATAAGATAAAAAATACATTTTTCATTCTGGCCGCTTTACTGTATTTGTCATGTAATGATAAGAATGTAAGCAGCAATAGCTTTTTAACAAAACTTGATTCAATCCTTCATGAGAAAGAAATTTCACTCAGAAAGTATAGTCTTGATTCCCTGCTATGTGATGGGTTTGATTTTCCGGTAGGCAATGAAGACGGAAAAGGTCCTTACATTTCATTGCTTGATGGTAAAGCGTATGATTCCTGGCATGTATCAGTTCCTTTTGCGATTAATTATTCATTAGGAATCCATCCGGGTGAAGATTGGGGTGGGACAGGACCATCCGATTCTGATTTGGGGCAGCCTGTACATTCAATTGCAAAAGGTGTTGTGGTAGATGCAAGAGATTATTTTTCCCCATGGGGCAACATTGTGAGTATAAGACATGTATATCAGTCTGATAGTAAAATTGATACTGTTCTATCGGTTTATATTCATCTAAAAGAGATGTATGTTGAAATTAATGATATCGTAGAGAAGCGTGATACCATTGGAACAGTTGGAGATGGAGGAGTTTATCGATCTCATTTGCATTTTGAGATCAGAAAAGGGAATATGAATAAATTCATGACTGATTTTTGGCCTTCCTCTTATGATAGGGATAGGAAATGGGTATTGGAACATTATGAATCGCCAAGTAAATTTATTCAAAAACATCGAAAAATTGTTAATTAGTGTATGTTTTGTTGGATTGAAAATCTGACTAAAAGTTATTTGTTTTACAGCAGGAATAAAATGCGATTATTTTGCCATTAATTAGTAATACTTTTGTTTTGAAAAATTTACAAATAAAAAATCAGACAAGAATGAAAAATTACTTTTTAGGTTTAATTGTTTTTGCTTTAGCTTTCCTTATTGCATGCGGAGGTGGTGAAACATCAGAAAATACCGATAATAATGAAAATGTAGAGAACATTGATGAAAAAGCAACTGCTGAGTATGATTTAAATTCAAACGGAATACCCGTTGTAGTTACTTGTCCTGCAGGAGCAGAAGTGAAAAAAGGAATGGGTAATGCTGAACTTGATGGCATAAAAACGATTAATTATGAAGTTGTAAAAGACGATTTTAAATTGGATGTTACTTATACAACCGGTGATGAATATGCAAAAGAAGACTTGCTAGCTGATGCAAAAGAACTGGCAAAAGAAGAAGATGGTTTTGTAGAGTTTGTTTCTGAAGAAGACCTTGGTTTTATTTATAAGTTAAAGACTGAAGATGGAGATGATTATAGTTTCTATTACTTACTGCTAAAGGATGCTCAACCCATTGAATTTGGTAAGGGTTTCAGTCTTTCTGTTTTTACATTGGATCAAATAAAAAAATTATACGAAGTTGCTAAATCAGCAAAGTAATGTTAAAGTAGAGATTTATTTAAGGATGGGAGAGAGTTTAGTCTCTCCTTTTTTATTTTCAATTATTGCTCAAATCATTTTGATAAGCAACAAACAAGTTTTACCAGCGTTGAATTTGTTGTTAATTTCTGATTAGTTTAAAAGAGTTGGAATAATTATCTTAAAATAATTATTTTGTACAGTATTTTACAAACTTTTTTAGGGATGCAAACAAACGTCGCATTTTGTATCTTTAACAAAGTCCATTATTTATCATCAAAATTAATGTTATGAAGCAAATTAATTCAGCGATTGTTTTAATTGTATTGATTGCTATGTTTACCAAATGTCAATCGAAAAACAAAAATGAAACATCCATGATTAATTTTAATCACATACGAGCTTGCTAGTAATCATTAAACACACACGAAAATGATTATTTTAATTATGCGGTTCCATCTGACAAATTGAAGCAATAAAAAATAAACAGATGAAACCCTCATAGAGCGATTATTCGCTTCGCTCATGAGATCACTTCGTTACGTTAAATTTCTGTATAATTCCCTCAATGAGGGTTTTATTAAACGATTTGCAAAAATATTGGCAGATAGAAATATTGTTGCAGGAGGCTGGGAAGAAATTAGCTTACTCATGGCTCAAGAATCTGACCTAATCCAGAGTTTATTGGAAAAAACTTCAGACCATATGTTTGGAATAACATGTGGAATTCAGGAGATGAAGATATTGGTTGTCAGCTTGCAAATGCAGGATATCCAGTAGTACTTGCCAATGTTACTAATTTATATTTTGATTTGGCTTGTCATATAGATTCGAAAGAACCTGGTTATTATTGGGGGAATTTTATTGATGCAAAAAGAGCTTGGAAGTACACACCAATGGATTTATCCAAGTGTGCTGAATTTGATCGATTTGGACAACCTGTTAATTCAGAAAATGTAATCCGAAAAGAAAATCAGTTGACTTGAAAAGGAGAAGCAAATGTTCTTGGTATTCAAGGCTTATTGTGGAGTGAAAATAATCTGGGACTTGAAAGACTGGAATATTTTATGTTTCCTAAATTGCTTGGTTTAGCTGAAAGGGCATGGGCAGAATAGCCATTGTGGGTAAAGAAAAACAATCCTGAGAAAAGGGCACAACAAAAAGAAGTTGCCTGGAACGAGTTTGTAAACACCGCAGGACAACGAGATTTTGTAAGAATGGACTACATGAACCAAGGAATTGGTTATAGAGTTGCAAATCCGGGAGCAAAAATAATTGATGGAATGTTGTATGCAAATGTTCTATATGTTTGGTTAATAATACATTATACAACAAATGATGAAGAACCAACTGTTGATTCTCCAGAATATAAAAAGCCTTTGGAAGTAAATGGTCTGGTTAAGTTAAAAGCATTTGTACGCAATGGAAGAAGTAGTAGAACCGTTGAAGCCAACTAATTTCACAAAGATTAAAAAAGTTAAAGTGTGCAAATATTGCACACTTTAATATTGATTGTAATTTTTTATTCTTTTTTCAGGTAAATATTCACCCTTTTCTAATAGCAGTTAAATAATCCTTATATTTACAAGGCTATAAATTAAGCAATAAATTCTAATGGAAAAAGAAGGGGAGAAATTACTAGACGAAATTGATATAAAAAAGGTATTTTATAGTAAAAGTCCTAAAGTTGCCAGATGGATTCCAGGATTTGTTTTTAGATACCTTAAAAAAATCACCCACGAAAAATTATTGAATGAAATGATTCAGGATATTGGACATCTTGAAGGACTTGAGTTTTCAACTGCCCTAATTAAAAAATTTAATGTAAGTATAAAAGTTGAAGGTGAAGAAAACCTACCCCAGGATGGACGTTTTATTATTGTTTCAAATCATCCGCTTGGTGGATTTGATGGACATATTATAATGTATTTGATTGGAAATAAATATGGTGCTTACAAATTTCTTGTAAATGACTTATTGATGAAGTTAAAAAACCTTCATGGAGTATTTATCCCGGTTAATAAACATGGAAGACAAGGCATCAAATTGGCCCAACAATTAGATGATGCTTTTCAGTCTGATGCCCAGATATTAACATTCCCGGCTGGCCTGGTTAGTCGAAAAATTAAAGGACAAATAATAGATCTTGAATGGCATAAAAGTTTTATAAATAAGGCAAAGCAGTATAAACGAAACATCATCCCAATTCATATGGGTGGTAGAAACTCTAACTTTTTCTATCGATTGGCGAATTTTAGAAAAATGATGGGTATAAAGGCAAATATTGAGATGCTTTATTTAATTGACGAGTCCATCAAGCATTTTAATAAAACAATAACTGTGAAATTTGGAAAACCAATAAAATGGGAAACTTTTGATACCTCAAAAAGACCAAAAGATTGGGCAAAGTGGGTGAAAGAAAAAACTTATCAGCTCGATGGAGTTGAGAGTATTCCGTTATAATTAATGCTAAAATTTAAATAAAATCTTTCCGCTAAATTTTCTTTTCCTGATTTTGGAGAAAATAAGACATTGTGAATTATTCAATACCATGTTGTATTGTAATCTGGTATGTGAAGCTTTAACTCATTTTTGTGAATAATTTTCAAAGGGAATTATTTTGAATATAATGCATTAATAATGAAGGTTCTTTAAAAATCAGTTTTGTGAAAATTTTACGTGCTATGATATGGATAAAAAACATTTTTTAATATGAATTTTAGAATTATCTTTGCGCCTTAAACGATACTTTATTACAATCATAGAACATCCACTATTCCAACAAATCTATAAAATCCATTTGTTTAAATTGTTAACATAAAAAATTAAAGAATGAAAAGAATTTATGGTTATTTAATGTTTGCCTTATTGCTAGTGGCATTTGGTTGTAAGAAGGATGAAAGTGGAGACCCTACTCCTGATTATTTATTGGAAATAAATGTGGATGCTGATAATACCTCCATGTTTGAGGATGTTGAGGGTGTTTATGTTTGGCTAACCGCAAGCAATGGGGATATTATTGCTGATACAGTTTTAACGCCTGGCGCCCAAATCAAGCTTGAAAGACCTGAAGGTTTTACAGATGAGAGGTTTTCTTATCATGTGTTGACTTATAAGAGCAATGGTGATTATGGTATAAGTTCTTATATGAGCATAAAACCAGGAGTTGTAAATTATGAAAAGTATTCGAATGATAGAGGAGAAAAAACAGGTGAAGTTACTTTGAGCTTTGTTGATATTCCCGAGTATGACTGGTATTTATTTGATGTTGGGGGTGGGAGCTTTTCAAGCAGTGGTCAACTGAATTCTTTTACTACTTCTGTTTACGAAAATGTGGATTGGTTTTATATATCATTATGGAACCAAAGTTCAAGATATTACCAGTTTATAGATAATATTGAAGCTGGAACTGCGCAAACTGTTTCTCTTGGAAATATGAAAACTGATTTTACCGAGCATAAAATTAGTTTTGACAAATCTGGTTATAACGGTGTAGAGAGTTATGCTTACAGCAAAGAGTCCTATAAAGGAAGAAGTACAAGATTAGGTTCAACTAGCGAATCTTTAACTGCACCTGCATCTCTAAGTGTTTTTGTACCTGCAGTGGATGAACGATTTAAAAGCTTTTCTTATAATTTGTATTGTTCTCCTGATAACTCTGGCGTTGGCTATGGTTATTCATCATATGGAAGTGTTCCCACTGCAATGAAATATATAGCAGCTGATATAGAACTTGTTACCTTTAGTTTGAATACACAGGAGTTCAATATAACTGGAGAGTTTGATTATGCTGGTGTATATTTTGGATCGTATCAGGATGGTATTTCATCTTCTTGGTGGAGAATGGATGAAACAGGTGCTAATATTGAATTCCCGGCTTTGCCTGAAAGAGTTAAAACAAAATACTCAAATATTAGTAAAGAGCAAATAATTAATAATAATACTTATTGGAGTGTTTCATTATCAAAAGCTGATAATACTAGTAATTATGATGAAACTATTGATCTTGCCCTAAATCGTAGTGGAAAAACCTGGAATGCTGGTATTACTGAAAGTCTGTATACTTACCTTGGAGGCTATTTCAATGGGAAGAAAGCTGGTCGAGATGATTATTTTAACGCAATGAACCAGAGAAGATAATTTTTCATCAATACCAAATTTAATAAGTTTTATATTTAAGATATTTATTTATTCAGTAAACCTGGCATTAAAGATTTTAAAAATAGTTATGTCAGGTTTATTTTTTTTATAATCTGCAAATGTAACTTAACACGTCACTTTCGAATTTTTTGCAATTGACTTTTGCACTTTTACATTTCCTTTTCAAATTTATACATTATGCTTCTGTAATTTAGTATTTCCTCTCCAAACTTTAACATTAGACATTCACATTTTCATTGAGTGCAATCTTCAAGAAATATAGCTTAATAATAAAGGTTTTAGAAAAGTAAATAGAAATAGCAAGTAAATAATTAAATTGTCCAAAATGAATCCGTAAATTGCTATCATAAAAAATTTACGAAAATGAAGACAATAAGATTTCTACTTTTATCACTCTTTATCGTTCTGCTAAATAGCTGTGCTACTTTAAATATCTCCGAAATAAAAAACACTGGAAATAAAATAGCAATTAATGCTCTAAACCTAAGAATGAGTTTAGAAGTTTATGACTTACGGATTGATTTACTTCGAGAAACCACAACACAAACTGTAGGTTCTGTAAATGGTGTTGCCACTGCTCAAACCGTAAATGTGCCTTACCATCCACTTGGTGTTTATTTATTTGATGGAGTTTTTCTGGATATAAATAATAATTTGAGTTTTAATGTGATTGATTTGGTTGATAATACCTATCAACAAGACTTTGAAATAAAGCAAAAAAACAAGTACCGTCCAAATTCACCTTTTGATTATATTGTGACCAGAAAGGGAAATGAAGTAAAGAGAGAATATCAAAGTTTTTTTGGCAGAGGGGTTTCAACTGTCCACTTTTTGGATAGTTTAATAGCAGTAGAGTATCCTGGTATGACTAATAATGAAAATATTATTGTCAAAGACGACAGGTTAAGATATTTTAGAAAAGGACTACTTGGAAAGCACTCAAAGGCTGAAATTTTGAAAACAGAAAAAGGATTTGTTGTTCCACGCTTTGGAAAAGACACAGAATATAATCAAACAGATAAAAATACAATAGCATTGGGGAAATATACCATCGTGAAAAATCATGTTGACAAAGTAGAGTTTATTTATAATGGCCTGTTTGGTTCTGAAACTGTTTATACTTTGCTTAAACTTCAGGATGGTTATATCTTCCATGATAAAAAGAATCGAGGTATTCGAATAAAAGTAGATGGAACTAAAATCATTGTTGAGGAAAATGGGAAACTTAAAGAGTATTATGAATTTAAATTAATTACTGATTGAATTAATTAAACACGAGGTCTTTATTTACTTGATAGTCAGCAATTTATGTTGAAATGATTGGTGTGTAAATTAACCAAAATGAGAACCCAAAGTATATTGTTTTATTTTCTCTATTCGATTAATGGATAATCAAATTTGTATTTCTTGGAAAACAAAATTCAAAAAAATGCAAAGGCCATTAATATTTCTTTTAGTCCATTTTTGAGGCATTTCACTGATCGCACAAAAGATCCCTTCAATTTATTCGAACATGAACAGTGATGAAAAAGGTATTTATCTGACGCTTGATAATGAAACGATTTATGCACAACCACCAAACGATCAATTCAAATTTGAAGATTTCTATGGAAATGCTATTGGAACAGCTAAAGGACTGTTGTTGGATTTTAAGAATCCAGATTTATTTGGCAAGTTATATATTGGTTTTATAAATTACAACGATGGGGAAATGCCTCAACCGGTATATTTTAAAAGAACCACAGGTATTTTGCAAGGCAAGGCTATGATTAATATTGCTAATAACTTTTCTGGAAGGTACGATATGGTTGGTTGGCAAAAAACCGGGAAAGGAGTAATTGGCTATAGAATTGAAACTCAACAAGGGGTAATTGTTTATGATGGAAAAATTGCATTTAAGTTCAAAAATGGGAAATTTGAGCCTCAGACAACTTTAATTGAGGGGCCGTTCATTAATAAGCTTACTGATAATAGTGTTTGTATTTCTTATAAAACTACTCAACCTATTAAGTCTCTCATAAACCAACACTATGGAGATTCACAGTAAAGATAAAACTATGAATCATGAGGTTGAGATTTCGGGCTTAAATCCAGCAACCAATTATAAATACACCATAATTACTGCTGATTTTGAGTGTCAGTATGAGTTTGAAACTGCCCCAAAACCAGGAAGTCGAAATAAATTTACCTTTGCTTATACCAGTGATTCCAGGGCTGGGAAAGGAGAGGGAGAGCGTGATATTTTTGGTACAAACGCATATATTATGAAAAAGATGGCAGCTTTGGCAAAATACAAAGGGGCTAAATTTGTTCAATTTACAGGCGACATGGTGAATGGTTCCGAAACGAGTAAAGAACGAATGCATCTGCAATATAGCAATTGGAAGCATGGTGTTGAGCTGTTTTGGCACTATATCACATTTTTTGTAGGTGCTGGTAATCAAGAAGCTTACAATTTTTATTTTATATCGACCAAAGGGAAAGCTTATGAAATAGATCAATTTCCATTTGAAACTAATTCAACTGAGTCAATTTTTCAGGAACATTTTGCGAATTTCGAAAATGGACCTGAAAGCGAAGACGGGTCAAAATACGATCCGTATTAGGAAAATTTTGATTTCCCCTCTTATAAGGAGATGGTATACTGGTATTCTTACGATAACGTTGCCATTGTGGTTCTAAATTCAAACTATTTATATGCACCAAATGGTATAGATTTAGTAGGTGGTAATCCTCATGCTTTTATTATGGATAATCAAATGGAATGGCTGGATGAGACTATTTCTGAATTAGAAAGCAATCAGAATATTGATCTTATTTTTGTTACAATACATACTCCGTTTTTTCGAAATGGTGGGTATGTGAGTGATGATATGTGGTATTCGGGGAACAATAATATCAGAGCATATGTTGCTGGTAAACCCTATGAACAGGGAATTATGCAGCGAAGAGATCAACTGCTTGATATTCTGGTGAATAAGAACAAGAAAGCAGGTGCTTTACTAACAGGTGATGAACACAATTACAACCTTCTAACCATTACGGACGATATGCCACGTTATCCAAAAAAATATGAATTTGAAAAGTTAAAACTCAAAAGGAAATTTTACCAAATAAATAATGGTGCCGCAGGAGCTCCCTGCTATGCCCAAGAAGAGACTCCCCGGATGAATAGCTTACGTAATTTTTCAACACAAAATACACTGGTGTTGATTGATATCGAAGGTTCGAAATTTTATGTTTGGGTTAAAAACCCAGACACACTTGAATCGATTGACGAATATTGGTTGTGGAATTAGCTTTAAAAAATAAATGATGTTTGCAGGAGTAGATGGCTGCAAAGCCGGTTGGATTGCTGTTTTTATTAAGGGTGAAGAATATTCTTTCGGAATATACAAAACGTTCTCTGATTTAATGGAGAAGAATATATCTTTGAAAAGAGTGTTGATTGACATTCCAATTGGTTTGAGCTCCATAGGTTTTCCTAGAACAATTGATGCCAAAATAAGAAAGGAATTAGGCCCTCGTGGTTCAACGGTTTTTAATGCACCATGCAGGGCGGCTGTTTACGAACCAGATAATGAAAGAGCAAGAAAAAAGAACCTGCAGGTAGAAGGCAAAAGTCTTTCAATTCAGTCGTTAAACATTCGTAATAAAATTAAAGAAGTAGATGAATTTTTCTTTACAAAGTGTACTTCTTTTGAAATAATTGAAAGTCATCCGGAGCTGTGTTTTAAGTATCTGAATAAAGGCGTTATTGTATTATCAAAAAAATCAACAGAAGCAGGGATTGACGAACGCTTAAATATTCTTCAAAGTTTTGATTCACAGTCTTTTGAGTTATACAATAAAATTCTTTCATCATTTAAGAGAAAAGATGCAAAGAAGGATGATATAGTTGATGCAATGTGTTTGTGTTTGGTAAATAAGCTAGGATGGCTTGAAAAATTGAACTTCTTGGAAGATTTAAACCAAGTGGACGAAAAAGGCATTCAAATGAGAATTGGATTTTACAGATAATTTAAAATTAGAATTATGCTATCATAAGACTCCCGTACCTTGAAAAAAGAAACCACCATATAAAACTATTCTATATTCTGGAATCTACTATTCGTTTTAAAATCACTATTTTCACCCCGAAAAACCAAGTGATATTTTATGATAAACTTTAAGCAATTAGAAACAACACTTGAAGGAGAATTCTATTCTTCAGAACTATATAAAACCATTTATGCAACAGATGCTTCAAGTTACAGAGAGAAGCCTTTGGCGGTGGCTATTCCAAAAAATAGTGATGACTTAAAAAAGCTTATCCGGTTTGCCAATGAAAACAAGCTTTCACTAATCCCTCGCGCAGCGGGAACTTCATTGTCCGGGCAGGTGGTTGGAAATGGAATAATCGTTGATATTTCAAAATATTTTACCAAAATCATTGAACTAAACAAAGAAGAAAACTGGGTAAAAGTACAACCCGGTGTAGTTTTGGATGAGTTGAACAAGTTTTTGGAACCCTATGGTTTGTTTTTTGGTCCAGAAACTTCTACTGCTAATCGCTGCATGATAGGTGGAATGCTGGGGAATAATTCATGTGGTTCACATTCAATTATTTATGGTAGTACCAGAGATCACACTTTAGAAGTTAAAGCAATTCTTTCTGATGGTTCAGAAGCTGTTTTTGGAGAACTTAAAAATGGTGACTTTGAGTCAAAGTGTAAACTGAATAATAAGGAAGGAGATATTTACCGAAATATTAAAAGTACTCTAGAGAATAAAACTCATCAGGATGAAATTAGGAAAGAATATCCTGATACTGCGATTAAAAGAAGAAACACAGGTTATGCCCTTGATTTACTTTTAGAAACTCAACCCTTTTCGAAAACAGAGGAGTCTTTTAACTTTTCCAAACTGATTGCAGGTTCCGAAGGAACTCTTGCTTTGGTAACTGAAATCAAACTAAACCTTGTTCCGGTTCCTCCGAAAAAAATAGCTGTAATAGCTGCTCATTTCAAAACTTTAGAAGAAGCATTACATGCCAATTTGATTGCATTAAAATACAAGCCCGGAGCAGTTGAGCTTATTGATGATAAGATACTTGATTTGACTAAGGATAATTTGTCCCAAAAAGCAAATCGTTTTTTTGTTGATGGTGAACCATCTGCCATTTTAGTAATTGAATTTGCCAGGGAAACTAAGGATGAGATTGAAACAATTGCTTCAGATATGGAAGATGAAATGCGAAAGGCTGGTTATGGTTACCATTTTCCTGTGATATTTGGCTCTGAAACAAAAAAAGTTTGGGCGCTTCGAAAAGCCGGGCTGGGTGTTTTGACAAATATTCCTGGTGATGCAAAACCAATTGGGTTTATTGAAGATACAGCAGTTAAAGTTGAAGATTTACCAGAATACATTCGTGAGTTTAAAGAGCTGTTGGCAGAACATGAATTGGATTGCGTTTATCACGCCCACATTGGAAGTGGAGAGCTACATCTTAGACCACTTCTAGACTTAAAAAAGCAAAAGGACGTTGATTTATATTATACAATTGCACTAGAAACAGCCAAACTGGTAAAAAAATACAATGGCTCATTGAGCGGCGAGCATGGCGATGGACGTTTAAGAGGTGAATTTATCCCTTTAATGCTTGGTGAGAACAATTACCAATTGTGTAAGGAGGTGAAACATGCCTGGGATCCGAATAATATTTTCAATCCTAATAAAATTGTTGATACGCCAAAGATGAACACTTCGCTTCGTTATGAAGCAGAGAAACCAACAAGAGAAGTTGAAACTGTTTTTGACTTTTCAAAAACGCTCGGATATGTCCGGGCTGCCGAGAACTGTAATGGTTCAGGTGATTGCCGCAAAAGTCATATCATTGGTGGTGCCATGTGCCCATCCTACCAGGCAACGCGGGATGAAAAAACAACCACCCGGGCAAGAGCCAACACTTTGCGTGAAGTACTAAACAGCTCCATGACAAACCCTTTTGCAAGCAAAGATGCTTATGAGATTCTGGACTTGTGTCTTTCCTGTAAAGCTTGCAAATCTGAATGTCCATCAAGCGTGGATATGACAAAGTTAAAGGCTGAGTTTCTTCAACATTATTACGATAAAAATGGTGTACCATTACGAAGTAAGTTGATTGCCAATATCGCAAAAATCAACAGTTTGGCGATGCCTTTCAGTGGGATCTATAATTTCGTTATCTCCAAAAAGGCTACCGCTAATATTTTCAACTCTTTGATTGGTTTTCATTCAAATAGAAAGTTTCCAAAGCTCCATAAAACCACTTTGAAGAAATGGGTGAGAAAACGTGCTAATGCGTTAAATGAAGGCAAAAAAGGAACAGTTTATTTGTTCAGCGACGAGTTTACCAATTTTAATGATGTAGAGATAGGAATTAAAGCAATTCGCCTTTTAAATAAGCTTGGTTACAAAGTAATTGTTCCAAAACATATTGAAAGTGGGCGTACTTATTTATCTAAAGGGTTGGTGAAAAAAGCTAAAAAGATAGCTAGGCAGAATGTCGATCTTCTTGAAAATATAATTTCGGAAAAGGCACCATTACTTGGAATTGAACCATCAGCAATCTTAACTTTTAGAGACGAATATCCCGATTTCTTTGGAAGCGAAACCAATTCCAAGCATCCTTATTATCAAAAAGCAAAAAAGCTTTCAAAAAATTGTATGATGATTGATGAGTTCATCGCTAATGAAATCAGTAATGGTAACATCGAGCAATCATCATTTACTTCAGAAAAGAAACTCATAAAACTACATGGTCATTGTTATCAAAAAGCATTAACAACCACAAAAGCAACAAAACAAATCCTCTCTTTCCCTATGAATTATTCAGTTGAAGAGATTCCTTCGGGCTGTTGTGGAATGGCTGGGGCATTTGGTTATGAGAAAGAGCACTATGATTTATCTATGCAGGTAGGTGAAATAGTTTTGTTCCCTGCTGTTAGAAAAGCTGATAAAGAAACGATAATTGCAGCACCAGGCACAAGCTGCCGTCACCAAATTAAAGATGGCACAGGTAAAGATGCTTTGCATCCTGTTGAAATTTTATGGGATGCATTGCTTGCAAAGTAAATGGTGTTGATTTTTACAATTTGATATAAAACAAAAAAAGCTGCCAATGGGCAGCTTTTTTTGTTTTTCATTTAGATTATCTATTAATAGAATTTCGATCTTTCATCTTTAATATCGGCACCATCTACTAACGAACGAATAACTTCACCAGTACCACCAAATTGTGGGTTAGGATAAATTCGCTGTTTTAATCCTGATAACAAACGGTTTCTGTCAATGTTTAAGTCAACACCTTCGGTACTCATTGAAGGCGTAATTATCTTAACATTAATAACATAAACACCACTTTCGCCTTTAATTGGTTCAGAGATTTTTCCTTTTTCGCTTGTAACTGCATTGGCAATTACTGTTGGCTCAAATCCCATTCCTGGAACCTGGAACGAAGTAAAGCTAATGTTTTTAGCCTCTTTAACTTCTTTGTTTAGTTTTTGTGCCCAAGATGCCAAATCAGCAGATTTAGCTTCGTTTAATTGTTTCATTAAAACTTCAGCTTTCTTTTCTTTAATAACTGCTAATCTTACCTGGTTCTCAACCTGTTTCAAAGGAGCAATTCCTTCTTCTTTAATATCAGTTAAGGCTCCAATTACATAACGTTTACCTAATTCAAATACTTCAGAAACATCACCAATTTTAGCATTGTAAGCCCAACGAATTAATTGACGTGGCGCTTCAAGACCAGGGATAAAAGTTCCATTCTCAGTTAAGCCTGGAGCAGATCTTTTAATAATACCTTCTTTAGTAACAGCTTCGTTGAATTTGTCTAATTTGCGGTTTTCTCCTGCAAATTTACTTGCATTGGCGTATATTCTTTTATAAGTATCAGTACTTGGTGCTATTTTTCTGTCAAGAATACCAACTTGTACTTTTTTGAATTTTTCACCCTGTGCAGTTTTTACTAATAAATGCACACCATAGTTTTGTTCAAGAATCACAATTTCATTTAATCTCTTATCAACTAATTCATTGAAAAAGTCAATTGGCATACGGTTAACTTGTTGTCCTTCAGTAACCCAACCTAACTTGCCACCTTCTTCCTTACTTTGTTGATCTGCTGAATATTCTTTGGCAACAGTAGCAAAATCAACTCCGTTTTCAATGACGGTTTTTAAGCTGTCTGCAACAAGTTTCGCTTTAGTCGCATCAGGAATTCCTTTTCCATCAATTGCAATTAAAATATGTTTTGCTTCAAGAGAATCAGGAAGATCCTTTACTTCAATAAGCTTGGCTAATTTATATGCACCACCTTCGAAATAAGGTCCGTAAATAGCGCCTGGTTCAGCAGTAAATAAGAAACTATCAACTTCAGCATTCGACATTTCTCCTTGCTTGTAATGTTTTGGATCAAACGATTCATCAGAATTAAAGTTGATAAACTGCTTGTCATCCTCAGTGCTTTTAAATTCAGGAATACTCTTTTTTACCCAATCTAAAGTATTCGCTGTATCTTTTGAAGATGGAAGAACATCAAAAGTAACATAAACAATATCACGTGAAGTTTCCTGCTCAAAATCGTCTTTATGCTCTTTGTAATAAGCTTTTAAGTCTTCTTCAGAAATAGTTACACTGCTATCAGGTATTTCGGTGTACATTTTCCCAATGTAATCAAAATCAACAAGATAGTTTCGGCTTTTAAATTCTCTTTCAACCTGTGGTTTTGGAATATACAATCCTTTTTCAATCAGTGTCAGGTATTTTCTGATCATCCTGTTTTCAGTGACCCTTTTCTCAAGGTTTAACAGATAAGTCTCAATCTGTTTCCCTTGTTCACCTTGGCCCATGTTTTTGTAAAAGTACACAACTCTTGAAGGATCAAATTGCCCTGTCTGTTGATTAGCAAAAGCGGGATCTCTGGCAACCATCGGATCTACATTTCGTCCTTGCATTAAATCGAATAACTCATCACTACTAACCGAAACTCCTGTAGCTTTGTATTCCTTTTCAAGCAAAATGTTTTGGACCATATTGTTCCATACCATTTCTCTAATCTGGTCTCTCTGTGCTTCAGTTAACGATTGCATGCCATAATTAGCTTTATAATTGTCAATCGTTGTTTGTACTTGCTCCTCATAATCCCTGTAGTCGATGTTTTCGCCTTCTACTTCAGCAACTCTAAATCTGTCGCCTGCGAAGAATCCGCCTCGGGAATTAAAAAGATCACCTAAGATAAATGCAAGAAGGGCAAAACCTATTACTGCCGCAACTAGTGGTCCTCTTTTTCTGATATTCTCTAATGTTGCCATTTGTTATGTACTATTAATAATTGTGTTTTAAAAATTTGAGCTGCAAAGATATAAAAAAAAAGCAATGAAAAAAGGGTGGGCTGAGATTATCTGATGATGTTATCAATGTGTTGTTTTTGAGTGTATTATAGTTCCTTAAATATCCATTCGGAGCACTAATTTCTGCTAACTGTATACTGCTGATTAAGAACCTTTAATATAATTTCAAAAATTCATAAGAATTCCCTACCCATTCCATATACCTCATGAAATCCGTAAACTTAATAACTATGGATGCAGTATTAATGCCCGGATGAAAACTGATAGTTTCAGCTTTTTGCAAATTCTCATCAAAGAAAATATGCACATGGTTTTCTTCATCATTTATTAAAGCTAATGGAGAAACCGAGCCTGCCTGCACTCCAAGGTACTTATCTAATCTCCAGCCAGAGGCAAAGCTTAATTTTCCCTGTTTTAATAATTGTTCCAACGTTTTTACTGAAAGATCCTGTAAATGCTCAAAGACAACCAAATAATGCCTGTTCCCCTTATGGTTCCTGAAAAACAGATTTTTGCAATGCATCGCTTCCAGATCTTTCCAATATTCTTTAGCAATTTCAATTGTTGGGGCCGGAGGGTGTTCGTAATATTCAAACTCGATATTTAATTCTTCAAGTGCTTTGTATATTTTTTCTTGTCCGTTCATGTTTTTTATTATTGATTCCTTATCGATTCCTAACTATTGATTGTACTCTTTTTCAACCTGGCTTCCTTACTCAATCTAATTACCCTTTCATCTTCGACAATATTTCGTAAGCCTTATGTATCGATTTTACTGGCTCAATTTGCAATGTAAGTTTATCAGTTTGTTCTTTCAATCTGCAAATAGTTGAGTGTTGATTTACGAAATTTAAAATACCTGAAAATACAGAAGAGTTAAAGTAAATAGCAGAATCATCAGCCATAAAATAGCAAAACATCTTGTTGTGTTTGAGCAGTATTTTCGATAACCCCAAACGCATAGCTAACCATCTTAGTTGCACTGCAATCAACAGTTCTTCCGTTTGTGGCGGGATTTTACCAAAGCGATCAATTAGATCTGACTCAAACCTTTTCAAAACCTCTTCCTCTTTAATATTATCCAATTCTCTGTATAAACGAATCCTTTCAGCAGTATTTTCAACATAAGTGACAGGGAATAGTAATTCAAGATCAGTATCAATCTGACAATCAGGTGAATATAATTTCCCTTTTTTAGAATCTTCAACCAGGTTTTCCTTCTCTGTTGTTTCTGTTTCCATTTCTTCCCTTAGTTCAAAAAGAGCTTCGTTTAATATTTGCTGATAAGTTTCAAATCCGATATCGGCAATAAATCCGCTTTGCTCACCACCAAGAAGGTTCCCGGCTCCCCTGATATCTAAATCCTGTAATGCTATATTAAAGCCACTTCCAAGTTCAGAAAACTCTTCAATAGCTTGTAACCGCTTTCTTGAATCCGCTGGCAAAACCGATAGGGGGGGGGCTAACAAATAACAATAGGCTTTACGGTTTGAGCGCCCTACGCGCCCCCTAAGCTGATGTAAATCACTCAGACCGAAATTTTGTGCATCATTAATAATAATAGTATTTGCATTTGGAATATCTAAACCTGATTCTATAATTGTTGTGGCAATCAAAACATCGTATTCCTGGTTGATAAAATCAAGCATAATAGTTTCCAGTTCAGGACCTTTCATTTGTCCGTGAGCAAAAACGGTTTTAACATTCGGGCATATTCTTTCAATGGTTCGCTGAATATCAGCAATGTTTTGTACCCGGTTGTGAATGAAAAATACCTGGCCGTTTCTTTCTACTTCATAATTTATGGCTTCTGCAATTACTTCTTCGTTAAATGTATGTAGTTCAGTAACAATGGGATACCTGTCTGGAGGAGGAGTACTAATAACTGATAAATCGCGTGCTCCCATCAACGAAAACTGCATGGTTCTTGGGATAGGGGTTGCTGTAAGTGTCAAAGTATCCACATTTACTTTCAGGTGCTTAAGTTTTTCCTTAATAGCTACTCCAAACTTTTGTTCTTCATCAATAATCAATAAGCCTAAATCTTTAAAAACTATATCTTTTCCAACAATTCGGTGTGTACCAATCAGAATATCCAACTTCCCATTAGCAAGATCTTTGATTATTTGTGTTTGGTGTTTTCTTGATTTTAGCCGACTAATATAATCTACAGAACAGGGCAAATCTTTTAGTCTTTTTTTGAAGGTTTGATAATGCTGCATGGCCAAAATGGTTGTTGGAACCAACACAGCTACCTGCTTTCCATCTGTAACAGCTTTAAAAGCTGCCCTGATAGCTACTTCTGTTTTACCAAAGCCTACATCTCCGCAAATGAGCCTGTCCATGGGGAGCTTTGACTCCATGTCTGCTTTTGTTTCAACGGTAGCTTTTGCCTGGTCCGGAGTATCTTCATAGATAAAAGAGGCTTCAAGTGCTTCTTGTAAATAGGTATCAGGTGAGTATTGAAATCCTTCTTCATCTTTTCTTTTGGCATAAAGCGCAATTAACTCTTTAGCAATATCCTTTACTTTGCTTTTTGTTTTTTCTTTTGCTTTTTGCCATGCCCCTGAGCCTAACTTGTGAACATTAGGTGGAATACCATCTGCAGCCCTGTACTTGGAAACTTTATGCAAGGCATGTATACTTACAAATACAACATCATTGTTTTTGTATACTATTCGAATGGTTTCCTGTTTTTTTCCATCATTTTCAATGGTGTTAATACCTCCGAATTTCCCAATGCCATAATCAGAATGAACTACAAAATCACCGGGCTGCAAACTCGAAATTTCACGAAGCGACATAGCACTTTTGCTCTCGTTCAGTTTATCGTTAATTAACCTTACCCGGTGAAATCTGTTGAAAATCTGATGATCCGTATAGCAGCTGATTCTCAAATCATTATCGGTAAATCCCTCATGCAGGGTTTCTTTTACAGGAATAAAATCAACCTTAATGTTTACTTCATCCGAATGTAAAATAGACTCAAGTCTTTCAAGTTGTCGAGGATTCCCAGAGAGGATGTAATTTTGAAAACCGTCTTCTTCTCTTTTCGCAATAGTTTCTGCCAGTAATTTAAAATTTTTATTGAATTCAACTTGTCTGGTGGTATTAAATTCGTAAACCCCGTCTGCATTAAAACCTTTATAAGAACTTTGTGTAACCTGGTGAAACTTTTTAATGCTTTCTGTAAAATCTGCTGTAGAAATAAAGTCTTCTTTATTGAGTTTTATCTCTTCATCATCAATTTCTGCATTCTCAATTTTTTCTTTTGCAATTTCAATCTTATCAGTAGTAAATTGTAAATCTTTAAACCATAGAATCGTTTCACTATTAAGCAGATCCAGAAATATTCCTTTTTCCTCTGATTTAACAATATTATTTACATCAGGATGAATTGTAATCTTTTCAAGTTTATCAAGCGACAACTGGTTCATCACATCAAATGTTCTGATTGATTCTACTTCATCACCAAATAAATCGATTCTATATGGATGCTCATCAGAATAGGAAAAGATGTCGATTATGCTCCCACGTATGGAAAAATCACCAGGTCCGAAAACAAAATCGCTACGGTTAAAGCCATATTCTAATAAGAATTCATTTAAAAATTCCGTTGAAAGCTTTTCATTTGTATGAATCGCGAAGCTTGCTGATGCATGTGTCTGAGAGTTTGCTTCTTTTTCGACCAGAGCCTCGGGATAACTTACTATAATAATTCGTTCATTAGCTCCTATGGCTTCGACTGTTCTGTTTCTTAAAATAATATTCCCTTCGGATTTCTTAAAGTCGGTTGAAGTTGAAAAATCTCTCTTATATGATGAGGGGAGAAAAGAAACCTTTTCGGGCAAGAGTTTCTCTAAGTCATTAAATAAATAGGCAGCCTCTTCTTTATCAGGCATAATTGCAAAAATACTTTTGCCCGACTTGCTAAATATATGTCTGATAACCAGGCTGGTAGCTGAGTCTGACAGTCCTTTTAGCTGGACTTTGCTGATTGGTGCCGCCGAAAAGTGCTGAAGAAAAGCACCCATAAGCGGATGCTTTTCGTAGATATTTGAAAATTCTTTAAGTTCCAATTCTTTTTTTTGTGCAATTTTACTAAAAAAGCACTAAAGAATAGAACTTAGAACTTAGAATCTTGAAATTTGAAAATTAACTTTTCAAAAAGCTAATTTCTAATAGTATGCTAAGTAAGTCAAAGCATACTAATTTCCAATTTCTAATTTCTAATTCAATCCTGGCTGTCGTATTCAAGAATTAAATCTTCAGCTCTGTCAACCATTTGTCTTGAACCAACATAAATTGGGACCCTTTGGTGCAATGATTCTGGTTTCAGGTCAAGTATTCTTGTCCCTTTTCCGTCAGATGCTTTACCACCAGCCTGTTCTGCAATAAAGGCAATCGGATTACATTCGTAAAGCAATCTTAGTTTTCCATTCGGATAACTTTCAGTTGAAGGATAAAGGAAAATTCCACCTTTTAATAAATTTCGGTGAAAGTCTGCAACAAGCGAGCCAATGTATCTTGAAGAATAGGGCCGATTGGTTGGTTTATCGCTTTCCTGGCAATATTTAATATACCTTTTCACACCTTGTGGAAACTTAATGTAGTTCCCTTCATTAATTGAATAAATAGTTCCGGTCTGCGGAGTCTGGATATTTGGGTGTGATAAGCAAAATTCACCAATAGAAGGATCAAGGGTAAATCCGTTAACACCTCTACCTGTAGTGTATACGAGCATTGTTGACGAACCATAAATAATATATCCAGCAGCTACCTGACGGGCACCTTCCTGCAAAAAGTCTTCTTCCGAAGCTTCATGTCCTAATGTTGATATTCTCCTGTAAATTGCAAATATGGTTCCGATAGATGCATTAACATCTATGTTTGAAGAACCATCAAGCGGATCGATAGTAACAATGTATTTACCATCTTTTGCCAAATCAGTGTCAAATTTGATGATTTCGTCATTTTCTTCGGAAGCAATTCCGCAACATTCGGCACTTGCTTTAAGTGCACTTATAAACTGTTCGTCGGCAAAAACATCAAGCTTTTTCTGTGTTTCTCCTTGCACATTCTCTGTTCCAATTTCTCCCAGAATATCAACAAGCCCAGCTTTATTGACTTCCCTGTTGACGATTTTGGCAGCTATGCCAATGTGACTTAGCAGACGGGATAATTCTCCTTTAGCATAGGGAAATTCCGACTGCCTTTCAATGATAAATTCATTGAGAGTTAAAACTCCATGTAGATTCATAATTCAGTAATTTAGGTATCTTTCTCTTTTCTTAGTATTTGCAAAATTAAGGAAAATATAGCGAAGATTGTTGATAATTTGACAGACTTGATAAATATCATGAATTGATAGTGAGATAGATAGAGCTGCTTTTGTGTTTTTTTGTTTATGTGAGTCCTTTTTTTTCCATAAGTTGTCAGTTACAGACGACTAACACTATTTTATTAAATGAATAATTCTGAAGACTGTTTGTGAAAAAAAGTTTCAAATATGGTGATTATATGTGATGGAATTTATAATTTTAAGTGCCCAAAGGAGAATTTTACTCTAAATTTGTGCACTTTATTTTCTTAAAAAATTTATGGCATTAGTATATAAGTTTGGTGGAGCTTCGGTTAAAGATGCAGATTCTGTTAAGAATCTGGCAAGAATTGTTCGTGAATGCAATGGTAAGTTAATAATAGTTGTTTCGGCAATGGATAAAATGACAAGGACATTGAAGGAACTAACTGATAATTATTTTTTTTGGAAGCCTACTGATTCTGGGTTTAAAGAAGTTGTAAGGTTTCACCACGATATAATAAACGGGCTTTTTGAGGAGGATAGCGTTTCGATAAAAGGAAAGTTTAACGAAATTTCGCTTGATATGTTGGTTAAGCTGGGAAAAGATCCTTCTGAAAATTATGATTACGATTATGATCAAATTGTTTCCTATGGAGAATTATTCTCTTCATTCATTGTTAGTGAATACCTTAACAAATGTGGAATAAAGACCAAACTGGTTGATATAAGAAAAAACCTGAGAACTGACAGCACTTATCGTGATGCAGTTGTTGATTGGAAAGTTTCTCAAGAATTAATTAGAGGTACTTTTGATTTTAGTGATACTAATATTTATTTAACTCAAGGGTTTATTGGCTCTACCAGCGAAAGGAAAACGACTACTTTAGGGCTTGAAGGTTCTGACTTTACTGCAGCAATTCTTTCATACCTGCTTGATGCTGAAAAGATGGTTGTGTGGAAAGATGTTGATGGAGTTTATAGTTCTGATCCTAATGAAGTTAAAAATGTAACAAAGCTTGATGCTATTTCATATCGTGAGGCTGTTGAATTAGCATATTATGGTGCAAAAATCATTCATCCTAAAACAATTAAACCGCTTCAGAATAAAAATATTCCGTTATATGTAAAATCATTCATTAATCCTCTTTCTGAAGGAACAGTTATAACCGGGTCTACACCAAATCAGCAAGGTGTCCTGCCCGAAGTACCTGTTTTTATAACGAAAAACAATCAGATTCTGATTTCCATAGCACCAAATGATTTTTCATTTATTACCGAGAATTGTCTCGGACAAATCTTCTCAATCTTTGCAAAGCACAGAGTGAAAGTAAACCTTATGCAGAATTCAGCCATTAGTTTTTCGGTTTGTGTTGATAATAAGCCAGAACGTGTGATGCAGGTAATCAGAGAGTTACGGGCGGATTACACTGTTTTGTACAATGATAGTCTTACTTTAATAACCATTAGGCATTATAATGAGGATGTGATTGAAGATACCACCAAAGGGAAAAAAGTTTTTGTACAACAAAAAAGCAGGCATACAGCCCGCTTTGTTGTACAATAGTTTTCTATTTTAGGCAAATGCCTCAACAATTTTGTCTGCCAGCACTTTAGCTAATTTATAATCAGATTCAAATGTCCATCCTGCAATATGAGGACTTAAAATAACACTATCGCTATCAATTAAATATTGCATTGATTCAGGCATGTCTCCAAAGTGCAGCTTCTCAAAGCTGGTTTTTTCATATTCAAGCACATCAAGGGCTGCACCCAAGACTTTCCCATTTTGCATAGCTGCTGCTAAATCATCAGTTTTAACAACTTTACCTCGGGCTGTATTAATAAGGTAAATACTTTTCTTGAATTTATTTAAAAACTGTTCATTTACCATATAAGTAGTTTCCTCTGTTAGAGGGACGTGTAGGCTTAGAATATCCGTTTCTTCAAAAATCTTCTCAAGGGTTGTCTCCTCTGTAAAACCATCCTCATAATTTGTTTTGTACTTATCATAGGATAAAATTGGGGCACTAAAACCACAGATTTTTCTTGCAAAAGCACTTCCAGTGTTTCCATAGCCAATAATGCTAATTGTTTTACCACCGATTTCTGTTCCTCTGTTAGCTTCTCTTTTCCAAATTCCGTTTTTAACTTGCATATTTGCCCGACAAAGGTTGTTGAACAAGTTAAGTAGCATTGCCACAGCATGTTCGCCAACAGCATCACGATTACCTTCTGGGGCATTGAAACATCTAATACCTTTACCCTCAGCATATTCTACATCAATGTTTTCCATCCCGGCACCAACCCTGCCAATAAATTTCAACCTACTAGCCTTATCAATTAATTCTTTATCAAATGTAATTTTACTACGCGTAATAACCCCTTCGTAGCCATGAATCGTTTCTCGGATTGCTTCTTCGCCAATGTTGGGAATATAAGAGCATTCAAAATTGTTTTCTTCAAGAATTTCAACAAGAGCTTTGTTCGTTGAGTCAATAAAAAGTACCTTCATCACCAATTCTTTTGTGTTTTAATTATCTCGGGCAAATATTATGCTAAGAAATAATTGTTTTGTCTATTCAATGTTTTTTTGTGGTGGATTCTTTGATTTGTCATTTAAATAAACCATTACACCTGGAATATACCTTGCTTCCCCCTCACTGTTTAATCTTTCATAAGCCAGCATTATAGTATTTACTTTTTTGCCAAATTGAAGATTTTTCTCGTCGAAATACCATTCTTCGATAAATCTCATTCGTCCAATTTTATCCCTGGGGTATTCAGCTTCGAGCTCTTTTACCTGCTCAATAGTCATTGGCTCTTCAGTTTGAAAATCATAGGCAGTAAGTCGTCCATTGTAGATGGCATTTAAAATAATATTAGCCAATGCTAGTTCATCCATTCCTTTAAGATCTTCCTCCGTCCAGTTATCCTCAGGGTTTGGGTTCTTAATGGTTACATCATACGCAATAGTATCTGCCAGAACAACAGCGTTTGACGAGTTTAAGTCAGTACTGTAAAAATTACCTTCTCTTATTTCAATTTTATTAGCACCATTTGTATCATTTTCAGATGGTTGATTATTACAAGAAATAAATCCCAAGAGGGATAAAATGATAATACCATAAATTATGTTCTTCATCTTTATTGATTTTTGAGTATTTAAATAACTATATGCAGTTTATTCCATTTTCAATCTTTATCAATCTCATTCAATCTTCCTCAATCTAGTTACCTGTCAAACTCCAATGCCGAACCTTTTACACTTTCATTAAAAGTGCCATTATCATAAACAAGGTTTCCATTCACAAAAGTATATGCAATTTTAGAATGAAAAGTAACCCCTTCAAATGGAGACCACCCACATTTATAGTAAATGTTCGATTTGTCAACCCTTTGAGTTGCATTTAGATCAACTAGCACTAAATCAGCCCAATAACCTTCTTTTATATATCCCCTGTTTTTCACATTAAATACATCTGCAGGAGCATGACACATTTTTTCTACTATTTTTTCAAGGCTAATCTTACCCTGGTGATGAAATTCAAGCATTGTTTGTAATGAATGCTGAACAAGCGGACCACCTGAGGGTGCTTTAAAGTAAGTATTATCTTTTTCTTCTAAGGTGTGCGGAGCATGATCTGTTGCAATTACATCTAACTTGTTTGATAACAGTCCGTTAAATAGTGCTTCTTTGTCCTTCTTTTCTTTCACTGCAGGGTTCCATTTAATGTGGGTACCATGCTTATCATAATCCTCCTTATCAAACCATAAATGGTGCACACAAATTTCAGCAGTAATTCTTTTTTCGTTTAATGGAATTGTATTATCAAATAGTTCCAGTTCTTTTTCTGATGATAGGTGGAGAATGTGCAATCTAGTATTATGCTTTTTGGCCAATTCAACAGCAAATGAGGATGACTTGTAACAAGCTTCATCAGAACGTATCTCTGGATGACACTTAATCGGAACATCTTCTCCATACTTTTCCTTATATACAGCGGAATTCTTCTTAATTGTAGCCTCGTCTTCGCAATGAACAGCTACTAACACTGGAGCTTGACTGAAAATTTTGTTTAAACTCTCCTCGTCATCAACTAACATATTCCCGGTTGAAGAACCCATAAATACTTTGATTCCACAGACTGTTTTAGGATCGGTTTTAACCAATTCCTCAATATTATCGTTGGTAGCCCCTATATAAAAGGAATAATTAGCCAATGATTTTTCCTTAGCAATTTCAAATTTGTTTTGCAATGCATCCTGTGTAGTCGTTTGCGGTTTAGTATTAGGCATTTCCATAAAAGATGTCACCCCTCCTGCAACTGCGGCCTTGCTTTCTGTATAAATCTCAGCCTTATGTGTTAATCCGGGCTCTCTAAAATGAACCTGGTCATCAATTACTCCGGGAAGCAATAGTTTCCCTTTACCATCAATATATTTATCATGCGCTATTTTCGAAACTTCTATCAGACTATTATATATAGTATCAATTTTACCATCATTAATTAGAATGTGTCCTTCAAACTTCTTGTTCTCGTTTATAATTGTTGTATTTGCAATTAGTGTTTTCATTGCTCTTGCGATTTATATTTTAAAATGTAAAAGTAAGATCACTTGGATGAAATAAAAAATAGCAATGTTATTTTTCAATTTTACGAAACATTACCTTTGCAAAAGCATTTTTGTTAACGATTTGATTTTAAATGTATAAAAACATTGATTTAGATAGATGTTTTATTAATTTATTGATAATCAAGTATTTATTTGTTTTGATTTTTTTTTACTTCTCATCAATTTAATCTTCAACGACTTATAAATTTATCTCATTTTTTTATTGAAAATAATTGCAAAAAGATTTGCAGGTTAAAAATAAGTCACTACTTTTGCACCCGCTTTGACAGAGAGATGACACAATCAGAAAGGGTTAAAGCGAAAGTTCTTAGAAAAACTGAAAATAAATTTTGCAGAAACGAAAAAGTTTCATACTTTTGCAGCCGCTTTTGAGGGAAGATATTTAGGGAAGGAAAAAGCGAGAAGTTCTGATAAAAATTTTGAAAATAAATTTGGAGGGTACGAAAAGAGTTTTTAACTTTGCAGTCCCAAAAAAAAATGAGGGGAAAGCTAAGAGCAGAAAGAATAAGTTCATTGAAAGAATTGTAATAAGAAAAGGTAAGAGGTAAACTTTAGCGAAATTGAGCTATAAGAAAAAGTCAATTCAAAGTACAACCAAGCAATTGGTTAAAGAACTATGTACAACGAAGAGTTTGATCCTGGCTCAGGATGAACGCTAGCGGCAGGCCTAACACATGCAAGTCGAGGGGTAACAGGGTAGCAATACTGCTGACGACCGGCGCACGGGTGAGTAACGCGTATGCAACCTACCTATAACAGGGGGATAGCTTCCGGAAACGGAAATTAATACCCCATAGTACCTAAATACCGCATGGTATTAAGGTTAAAACTTCGGTGGTTATAGATGGGCATGCGTGACATTAGCTAGTTGGTGAGGTAACGGCTCACCAAGGCAACGATGTCTAGGGGGTCTAAAAGGATGGTCCCCCACACTGGTACTGAGACACGGACCAGACTCCTACGGGAGGCAGCAGTGAGGAATATTGGTCAATGGGCGAGAGCCTGAACCAGCCATGCCGCGTGCAGGAAGACTGCCCTACGGGTTGTAAACTGCTTTTGTATAGGAAGAAAAAGGGTTACGTGTAACCCCCTGACGGTACTATATGAATAAGCACCGGCTAACTCCGTGCCAGCAGCCGCGGTAATACGGAGGGCGCAAGCGTTACTCGGAATCACTGGGCGTAAAGAGCGTGTAGGCGGGTTTGTAAGTTGGGAGTGAAATCCTATGGCTCAACCATAGAACTGCTTCCAAAAC
>JBNKRJ010000006.1:0-12174 GCA_050296515.1 Bacteroidales bacterium
CACTACCAATACGCTAGATAAAGCTGGCAGAATATCGTAGAGCTTGCTTTGATCCGGATAATTTACCTGATCAAAAACCATGATTGCTCGATCACGTTCAGGATAATTTTGAAGTAAATTTATACCTTTTTTATATTTATAGCCTTTCGGCCCTTCCTTTGGTACCCCTGATAAAACTGCCCCATCATCAAGAATTTGTGGAAATAATACCCAATATGTCATTTTTTTCTCCATTTTTTATTCTCTCCTCTCTTTTTATTAATCTCTTTGCAAATTTATCCATGTAGTTTTTCTTCAAATTGAAATTTAAAATTCAGCATTATAATAGCTTATATCGCTTAAATTCAACAAAAAGCACAACCTTGTTCCGCATTTTAATCGGGATATTCAGCTAAAATAGTCCAGAGCAATGCTTTTAGTATTAGTGGCTTTTCATTTCCTTTGTCATTTGCTCTAAATATGCCGGAAGATTATTCTTCATAGTAGCCAAGCCTTTATTATAAACATCTACAAGGTATACTTTACCTTCTTTCATACCATCTTCAATCCAATATTTATTGTTTTTTATATCTCCTTTTCGCACAATAATTAATTCGTAGTACATGATAGAAGAATTAGGATCGTAGATTGTTAATTGATTAAAATCTGAAATCTCCGGATCATTATAAGGATTCCTTTGTCCGATATCCGCCCCCAAAAAAACATCAAAATTGTCAAATCGATAATGAGGATTATCACAATCAAAACTCCGATGAGTCTTTTTGTCACCTACTTTCAGGATAAAGTTTTTTAACCTTTCAAAGTCATCAAAACTTATCAGACTTGAGATCTCTACAAAATTTTTATCTCTAATCATTGTTTGTTCTTTAAGGTATTTAGTGTTATTGAAACTTAAACAGCATACTGAAATCAAAAATAGGTTTATCATTTTGCTTTTTCTTTATTAGTGTGATTCAATTCTGTATTGTGTTTTCAATTTATTAACATAATGGCAACCGACCATCTTTCGTGTCTCGTCATAGTAACCCAAAAGGGTGCCCTGCTTCTTAATTTTTCTACTACATCACTTTCTTTTAACTGTTCACAGGCTTCATACGCAACTTTATAATTCCAAATTTGAAAGTATTCGGTTATTAATTGTTCTGTATCCCCCAACAAGTTGCCTAACTCTTTCTCCGATTGTTCTATAATTGGATTCATTTCTGTTACCAATGTATTAATAGCATGATAAACAGGAATTTCCGAAAAATCTTCATCAATTAAATCCCCATGTTCTAATTCCAATTCAATGCCCGGCAATTCATCAGGACCAAGATCGGTTTTGGATAAACGACCATTACACACACAACTATCTAATCCATAAGCTAATGCTCCACCTACTTCATGACCACCATAATACCATTGAAAATCGAGTGCCTTAATTTCATCGTTTTCGACACAATGCTCCAATGCCTTTTTAATTGAATTCTGATATTCTTCTTTAATCTCTTCTCTTGGCAAACTATTAAGTATTTGATCCGCTTTAATCAATAACGAATCAAGGCTCTTTTTCTTTAACCAATCACAAATTGCTTCTTCTCTTTTTAATAATCTCTTTGCAAATTTATCCATGTAGCTTTCCTTTAAATTGAAATTTAAAATTCAGAATTACAATACCTTATGATGTATTCATATACAAGGCTCAATAATCAATTTCTACATCTGGCATGGCTTTTTCGAATGCATCTACTTTCTTTTCTGATAACCTCGATGGAAGTGATAGTTCTTTTAGTTTTTTAGCATTTTCAAGAATGCTTATATCCTTTACGGCTGTATCATCTATCCACAAAACTTCTAAGTTTGGGAAATTGCTCATCACATCAATACTCTTTATTGGATTATCAGAAAGGTAAATATATTCTAAATTTACGCAATTCTTTAAATGAGTAATGTCCGTTATTTTATTGGAACATAATGATATAGAGGTCAGAGTATTTAGTTCCATTAAAGGTTCAAGAGTTGTCAGTTCATGGTTGTCTAACGTCAGACTTTTCATATTTTTTGCTTTTTCTATTCCATCTAATTTTTTTAAGGCCAAATCCTTATTGGATACAGAAAGCTTTTTCAATGAAGTCATTTTTTCCAAGGGCAAATCCTTAAAACTACTTAAATTATTTAATGCTAATTCAATAATAGTTGCTAGTACAGCATCAGAAAAAGACTCGGTTAATGGCTCATTATCAACATAGTGAAATATGGTGTCATTTTCATTCAAGGCATATGCTATGCATTCCCACCATTTTGTTGTTTCTTCATTTGTCTCTGTTTTTTCTTCCATTTTTGGTAAAATTATAGGCCATTGCTGAAGTTTTATTAAACGATCAAGGAAAATGCTACCGGGATTATTGTCTGTTAAATTTATTTCATTTTCCATTTCATGAGAAACTGAGAACAGGGCATCATTACCACTCGAATTTTTTTCAGTGGGGTGAAAAAGCCAGATTGTATTACTGTCCATTTCCCAAATGGCCTCTTTTACATTATTATAATCACCAGCAAATAACTTATATACAGTATCTTCTTTTTCATAGGCTCCCAAATCTAATAGTCCCAAGTCACCAAAAACAAGATCTTCTCCACAATTTATTTGTCCATGAAAAGATGAAATCCGCTGCATAGAAGCAGGATAGTTTTTATACTTCTGCTTATCAGGAGGAGAACATTCCAAGACTAAATCATCTTCCTGGAAAGCGATCACGAGATGATCTTTTTCTATACGGGCAGAAGTTGCTAACTCCATAATTTCATTTAATACTTCTGTAAAACCTTTGGTGTCTGCAAGAAATGAAAAATGATTAACAAGTGCTGATTTTAGATTTTTAGCAACAGTAATTTTCTTCCAAATTTCTGTGTAATCTGTAGTGCTGGCATCCAAAGATACTTCAATATATCCTTTTTTCACTTTGGCAGAGACAAGTTTTTCCGCATCTTTTATAGCCTCAATTTCATCTGTAAAAGTTTTTGTTTTTGCCTGACCACTAACACCTGTTTTTCCATATCTCACAGTGTGAATATTACCATCAACTTGAATTTCCCAGAATTTTGATGATTTTTCGTCATTGTATTCTAAATATTTTTTCATCATTCTCTTATAATAATTAAAAATGTTTTTCCAATAAAAGTACGTAATTTCAAAGTTCTGGTATAACACAGTTAGAGGTCTTTATGGACTAATTGAAATTGTAGGCAACAAAAACAGGAGGATTACCTTCTTGCAAATTATCTCCATTTCGGGTTGCCAGATAAAGGATGCAGCTCTCTTCATCATAAGTACCACCAATTGCGTTGGTATCACTACCGACTCGGAACTGGGCATTGGCCCAGGAGCAAGCCTCACAGGGTTTTGTAATTATCCATAAGTTTATGAATATGCATTAAACAGGAGACCGCGCCCCTGCTTAAATCAATGGTATTTATTAGTGTGTAATAAATACCAGCTTTAGTAGATTATTGATAACCTTTTTACTGTTTATTATAATCATCAAAGAGTTTTTCTGTTGTATCTTCAATCTTAATTTCTGTGTCAAACTCATTCACCTGATATACATCGTGCCGCTCATTAATTAGCGGAGGATAAACAAAAGAGCGGCTACCTCCCCATCCATCATTTTCGTAACTAAAGGTGTTCCAGTTTTCCTTGCCAACAATTTCATCGGTTTTAAGAATAAATGACCCCGTAGATTCATTCTGAATATTTTTAGTGTGCCTTACAACTTTTCCGTTATATTCATTTGTTATGCCTTTAAACCGCAATAAATATTCGTTGTCAATTTCTGCCATAGTTAATATAAACTGATGCGAACGATAAATTATAAGGCTTGGGCTTAATTTTGATTTATCAAGGGGTGCTTTTTCCTGAACAGGAGGTGCATCATCTATATATGCTTCCAGTTCGCTTTTCATTGATTCAACTGAATCGATTTGTGTTTTTTCACCTTCTAAAGAAAAGTAGTAATTAATTTCTTGTAAGGTGTCCCTGGCAAACACTAGTTTATCTCCTCTATTCTCGTGGTCTTCAAATTTCTTATGTTTGCTGAGGATGTTTTCCCAAATTTCATTGACTTTTTCATTATTATAACGTTCTTCCCACAGCACTTTAGCATTTTGAAGCTGCTCGTTATCAGGGAACGACTTTAATGCCTGCTTAACATCATCCAAAACTGCATGAACGGGTGCATCAGTAGTGTTGAATAACTTAACCAAATGCTCTGAGATACGGCCCAGGCCAATAGCATAAAGGTTGTTTATATCCCTGATTACTAATAGGTACCCAGCCCCTAGTCCGGGAAAAAGCAATTCATACAAATCGTCTTTATGTTTGATAATTTGGGGTTCAATCAGGTTTGTGTAATCATGATTTACGACATTCAGTTCCTGGGCATAAAATGAGGTTTGCTCATATTTCCAGTCAGGACGGTACACAAACAACTTTACTGACTCATCTATTGGGGCATACTGAACTTTCCCTAATTTATTAAATCCAAATTCCATCTGAATATCATAAGGGGCAACCTGGTAAAATTCATTACCAACTGATAAATAATATCCATACGATGTCATTTGATCAGTTTTAGTTGCTAGTTGAGATTCCGAATTCAAAGTATCATTCATAATATAAAAAGTTTTTAAACGTCAATAATGTTTATGTATACAAAACTACTGATATAATTGTTCGTATAAAGCACCCAAAATGGGGATTTTAAACATCCCTGAAAATGGGGATATTTAATCTTTTTTTAAAGTCTAAATTTGCACCCTGACTGAATGTCCTGCTTGATTACCTGACTATTTTAGACATTATTTGAAATGACCCGACTGAATATTATTTTGTACCAGGGCTCAATAAATTTAAACAAGCTAAAAATATGAATACATACAAAACATTGTTGGAGAAATGGAATGCTGTTGCAAAAAAATGGAAAGAAGAAATTAAAGCTGATATTTTTGAACTAGTTGAAAAAGTAAAAACACATGAAGTAAACAAAAATATCTATGCCTTTATTGTTGATGTAAGGGTTGGGCATTACTACTCTGTTATAGGTATTAACAATGAGAAATCGTGGGAAGAATTTCTTGAGCAAAGCAATTGTTCACCAGGTAGCCTTAACGGAATCTATGGCAGAAAATATGGTGTTGATGATTTTCGCGTACGGTGGGAAGGCTCTGAAAAACTTTCTGATATAGGAGTTGAAGTTAATGAGGTTGTCGATGAAATGTATGATGTATACGAATATAATGACGAGCTCTCTGATGCAGAAAAGAAAAAGATAAAAGAAATGTATTATAATACTTCTTACCTGATGATGGAACTCTACATAGAATGCCTGAAAGAATTGATGCCCCACATCAGGACACTAAATATAACTGAAAATTTTGTAGCGTATGTTGTAGGCCTTTGGGATCTTTCGGAAGAAGAAAACACAAATTATATGCTACAAACAGTGCCCAAAGAACTGGCAGAACAAATTTTTACGCCTGTTACTGAGATTCATTCATTATCATTAGAAAGCAATGATATGGAGGGTAGGTTGGCAGCAATTAGAAAGTATCATTTGGGCTCAGAAAATGATTCAATCATTTCAAAAGAATTATTGGAGACGTATCTAACTGACTTAATTAACAACAGGCCTGCTAATAACAAATTAATTATTGATGAAATCCTTTGGTGCATTAATGAGGCTGAAGAAAAACATGGCGAAATGCATTATATCAGCTTATTTGAAAAAGAAGGAGGCTACCTGCAATTTTTAAGTCATTACTTTTATGAATTGAGTGATTTGGAAGAATTGGAGTTACCGCTCCTGGATAAAATACAAAAAATGTTTTATTCTGTTTGTAAAAACGGCTACAAAAAAGTTGAAGGAGAAAGAACTATGTCTATCGTGCCTGAATACCTGGCCCGGTTACTTCATCAACATAAAGGTGATAGATACCCTCAGACTAAAGAATGCATAAGCACATTCTTTCTTGAAAATTATGAAGAATATTTAAAAGGTATTGAGGAATAAAAATGAAAGGCAACTAGTGTTAAGTCAAATTTGATATTCCTGGTAATCAGCCAGGTGACAACTTCTGACAAGTGCACCAGCCAGTTGTTGTCACCTGACAAATTAGCCTTGACACAACACTAGCTCCCCTTTTTCAGCTTATTTATTAGCTGAGGAATAAATTCATGTATTTCTTCAAAATCATCATCATCAGCAATCTCTTTAAAATCGTGGGTATGATATTCTTCTGTAAAAACGTTTCCGCATTTTTCCAAAACCTTTAAGCACTCTTCTTTATCGCCTAATTTTAAGAATGTTTTAGCTAAACCATAATAAGGCTGGGTATAGAAATCATTAGCCAGTGAGATGCTATGTTCAAACTGTTTTTGGGCTTGTTTTAAGGTTTCTTTATTAAAAAAATCTTCAATAACCTTTGCATACTCAAACAAATGTTCACCATGATTTAAGCTTAGTTGAAAATCATCTACCTTTTGCTGTGCTTGATTAAATACTTCAAAACCTTGCAAATAAAAGTCTTTTGCTTTTTCAAAACCACCTTTTTTAAGATGCATATAGGCAATCATTTTAAGCGCTTGGCAAACATAAGTAGGATTTGTCCAGGTTTTATCATTTATTTTAAGTGCCTGGTAATAATAGTTATATGAAACCTCGTAATAACTTAAATCCTCTTCGTGGTTTGCTATGTTATAAAACAAATGTCCAATGCTGGTCAGAAAAAATTCATTTTCAGACTTTAAATTTGTTATAAATGGCAATATTTGTTTAACCTCATTCCATATTTCAGTTTTAATACTTTCAGAAAGTCCTTTTTGAGAGTCTGACCCATCCCTTTTGGCTAGACCTACTAATGTATCCACCCAATGGTAATATATCATTGCATCATCTTTGGCATAAAGTGCTATTGTCTCTTTAAATGAAGCAACGTATTCCTGATAGAAATTTTCGCTGTTTTCTATGGGCAAAAACAAAAACTGATAGCCGGCATTTAAAAAAGCGTGAATTGCGGTACCATTAAACGCAAAAAAACGATCTTGATTCTCTGTTTTCTGCTCCAGATGAATAGCCTGTTTATACCACAATTTTGCTTCATCAATTAATTCGGGTGAATAGTTTTCGGTAAGTTCACATAGCGCTAAAATGTTTTCTGCAATATCAAGAAACAAACGAACATCGTTGTCATTAACTTCTCTTTGTTTATGAAGCAACTCCAAACATTTTTTCATGTAATTGATTTTATCCTCTTTTTGCTCGCTTACTGTTGAAAACATTTCAAAAACATGAGCCTTGAAATAATAATAGTCTTTAAATTCAGGCCACAGCTGTTTAACTCTGTCAGGAATGTCTTCCAGCTCCTGAATCCATTCAAAATGGTTATATTTTCCGCACATGTAATCGTAATGACACATCCCGAAGTAAGAGATATAAGCATCGGCCAGTTTTTCTCGCTCATCATTGGAACCTTCGGACAAGACACGTTCCATTATGGAATCCAATGCTGGCAGACCGCCATCATTTATTTGCTGTTCCATTAGTTTTTCTAATTCACTCATTTTTTCATCCATAATAATTAAAAAATGCTAAAGGTATTGATATCATTTAAGCTGGCTTTATTTCCTATTCAATGTTTATCAAATAATTAGGGCTCACTGAAAAACTCACAAGACCTTTGTAGGCTTGGCTATACGGAAACAAACATTTGCATCACCAAAAATAACCAAACCTAAACTGTTTAAAATGGTGTTCATTTTTCTTTGAAAATAGGTAATCTCCTTTTTGAAAATTTGATAAAAGGATACCTCCCCGGCCAATTCCTTTAAATTCTCTCCCTGATAACTTAGCTGCACAGCTTTCTCTTTAAATTCTTTGCTGTAAAATCTTTTCTTGTTTTCCATAATTCTAAGGTATTTATTTTATTGTTTTCTGCCTTAGAAATTTGTCTACGCAAAGTTAACTATTCCACGCTTTCTGATAGTTTCTCACTGTCTTGATTATTGGTCACTCCCCTTGTTGTGTGGCTTTGCCCTTTGCCATTGTTTTTTGCCCCTGGTTGGGATTGGTCATTTTTCTCTTTTAGAAATAGAATTTGCTCATTAATTTCATTGATGCAATCCATACCCAAGCGCTTGCGGATTTCTACAAACAAAGATGAGTCAAATGGGGCTTGAGGCTGGAAACTTGAATAGCCAGGAAAATATTGCATATAAATGTTCTCTGAAATTTGATCAACAGTCTCCTGATCATCAAGATTGCAAATGTGTTTTATAATCAACGAGCCAAGTGCAATACGAGGGCTTAATGCCGGCCTCCCGGTGGAAGCCGTACCTACATGCTTCAGGTAAACATTGCAGATCTCGGCCCATGGGATTAATTTGGAAAGAACCACCCAACGGTTACTGGCACTTAATTGATTCTCAAAGGGTGTTTCAAAACCATCCAGTGTGAGCTGTCGGGAACTAGTATAAGGTGTTTTTGGTACATGGGTTTTCTTTCGTTTTAACATAATTCTTTGCACTTTTTTGCCTAAATTTCGCTATAAACTGCTAATAATCAAAATAATTGTGCTTTTTCAGTAGACTCTATTTACAAATATTGTCAGTATACACACCATTGAAACACCGCCAATTCCATTTGTTTTTTTGTATTCTATTATTCTGATAATTTATTTCATATTTTGAATGAAAAAACCCAAAACAACTATGGCTTTATTTAAAACCTGCTGTTTTGGGTTGGTTTTGTATACTTAAATATAAGTTTAGTTATTTATCAAAAAAATATATTCAATAAAAATTAATCTATTCTAGAAGTGGAACAATACATAAATTCTTCCGGCAGGGGCACCATACTGCCATGTTTGAATAGAAAATTCTGAATCACCTGGAGATACGGCTCTATCCATTTCAATTCTGGTTGGAGTTCCGCTCAAATCCTGCACTTGTTCGAAAGTATAATTAGATTGACCTTGTTTGCTATATAACATGCTTATTCCAACTTCGCCACCGATACAAACTTTAGGCAAGAAAAAATACTCAACACCGGCTAAAGCAGTAACTGCTATAGAGTTATTTACACCTGATGCTCCTTTCATTGTTCTTGAAGCAGGGTTGTATGCATTTCTAAGGTCACTCCAATTTGTACTTGTTGGAGTAGGATTCAAGGCATTCATTTCATTTCCCCAGGTAAAATCTTCAGTAGTTTTGCTTCTGTAATAAGAAATTTGTCCACCATAGGTGCCTCTCAAGCGTCCATAACCACGGTATTTTTGTATTCCTACACCAATTCCGTACTCATGCTCATTCGTATTCAAAATGTCACCAACCTGACGTAATGAGTTGGGATTAACCAAATTAGCAGCATCATCCACAACATAATTTCTATCAGTAGCGTTTACATGCGAAGTATAAACTTCTACCCTTACAGCAGTATTATTATCTAAATAATATTTTCCATACAGAGTATTGTTATCACCAATTTGTAATTCATTTGAACCAGAGAAGAAACGACCAAAAAAATTGATATATGGCAGTGCATCAACACCAATAGCGAAATCTCCTGCCTGTGGTAATATAGGTACACCATGTTTACTAACTAAATTATTAGTAGGTGTAGTAATTGTTGAATCCTGTTGTGCAAACATTCCAAGAGGAAGCAGTGCGACAATAAAGACAATAAATATTTTCTTCATTTTTTACTTTTTTTGTTATTGTAACTTGTGCAAACCAACATATAACAGAATAAATAGTTTAACACGTTTTAAACTTAAAATTAATGTGTGCTTAGTTGTTGGCAGGCACAAAATCGAAATTATTAATTTCCAACACTTTGTCATCATTTACTTTAAGGCCTAAAGTGGTGCCTGCATGAGAATAATAACCTTTTAATGTAACAGGATCAAGGTTTACATCAAATTGTTTTTGAGTGCCTTGAAAAGCCTGAACCTGAACAGTTAATATTACACCTTTGATAGTAGCAGGTATTTCAGCAATCACCTGACCAGATGCATCAGTGTCAAAGGTTTGAGACCAGACACCAGTAGCATTTGCATTAAAATCGCTATTGTTAATAGTTAAAGTCACTTTGTTTCCAGCAGGAATAGCACTGTAAGTAGTTTTGGCCAAGGTTAAATCAGGTTGATTCTTCACAACGATTGTTACTTGTGCTTTCTTTTCAAGATCAATAACTACAGCTGAGTTATCTAACTCTTTTTTACAGCTTGAGAAAATAGCACCAAAGGCTAATAACAAAACAATGATTAAATTACTTTTTTTCATAGTACAATTTGTTTTTTAGAATTATTAAATATTAAATTAATTTTTGTATTTGATTCCAACTTTAAATATCCACCTCTAAACAACATGACACAATAATACCTCTAACCCAAAGTACAACAGTTCACAAATAAAATTAAAAGGAGAAGACCTAAACAAAATTTTGAGCTGGCAAAAGTAGTCTTTTTTTAATTACAGCAAAAAAAAAATGAAACTAGTCAATCTGTATTATATTGCATAATACCAGTGCTTTAGGTAAAGTACACTAAGATTTAGTGCCTGGGATTTTGATTAAACTTAATCATATTGATGACAATTCACCAGCTTTGTATTGTGAAAAACCCGTTTATTGAGATAAGATGCTTGTTTTTTTTCATATAAAAGGCTTACACCATTGACGCTGAATAATGCAGAAGCAAAAAATGATCATTTTAAACTATGAGACCCTACCTTTAATATTACTAAATATGTATTTCGGAATTAATTGGAGGAGATAATGGGTAAATGAAGTAAAGGCTGGAGCTATAGTTTAAGAGGAGTTGTAGTTTATTTGGAGTGATTTTCCTTTTTTATAGAGAAATGTTTATAGTTTTAGGGAGGTGCAAATAATAAAGAATTGACAACTTCGCACCAGCAGTGATATTATGGATTTGTACGCAATGATAGAAAATTTACTTAAGACAGATATAATGTAAAAATAAACGAAATTATATAAATAACTTGCATATGCACAGAAATATTCGCATGTTTGAGGGATGTTTCTTAGCTACATATGTTATGGCCAATAAAGGCTGAGTGCTGAAATAGACTTATGGATTTAGTTACACAACATTTTCAGGAGTTGCAATTGGGACAGTTGTGATGAGTTTTTCAATAGGGAAATTTCTTGAAAAAATGAGTATTATCTTTGTTTCCGGATTTGGTGCTGCTCTTCCTGATATAGATGCATTTAGTTTATGGTCAGGATTTGACAAAACAATCGGGAAAATATTCAGGTTGGAACATACAGGTAAAGAAATATTCTCTTAAATTTTGGTATTCGCATCATACATTTTTACATTCAATTTCTGCAGGAGTGTTGATAGCAATCTGTATTGGCATATGTTCGTATTTTATTATTTACAGGCACAATAAAAAATCTTTTAATGGCCTGATAAGTAGTCTTGTAAGGCAAAAGTTAATATTCATAGGATTTCTAGCCAGATTTATAATTCACCTATTTTGGGATATGCCAACACCATCAAGTGTTTGGGGTGGCGTAAATTTATTTTGGCCTTCAAAAACATATATTGGAGGCAATGGAGATCTCTGGTGGTGGAACAACTATGATATTTTCATCATCGTGATAATGATAATCCTGATAAATCTATTACTAGGATTGGCACAATACTGGATGAAAATTGATACTAAAAAGTTAACAACAACTGTATTTATTTTGGGATTAACTCTGATTATTATTCAGATTAAATCAACAACACTTTGTTAAATATGTTGATAACTTCCTGAAAATGAGTACAATAATCCACAACCCTGCTTAGTTAAATCACTAATAGTCAGCATCTTGATGGATTTACCACAATCTATTCAAGTATGACTATCAGGAATAATGAATTTTGCAAAACATTGATTATTAACACATTAGGTAAGAGATCGATTTTTAACAAATGTAGAAAAGATTTTCTATGTGAAGTACTCATCCTTTTTCTTTGTATTAAGGGACAGATTAACTTTTTGCAATTCGCCCGCTTTGGAAAATTTAAGGAACAAAGGTATAGACAACAATTTGAAAAACCTTTTGCTTTTCTCGAATTTAACAAGGAATTGGCCCTTTCCTACGGAGGCAAACGTTTTGTAATTGCATT
>JBNKRJ010000007.1:0-14107 GCA_050296515.1 Bacteroidales bacterium
AAAATATAGGCATTTCTAATTAACATCGCACTACGTTTGCTATTTCTGGTAATTTCTTTTAATAATTCAATTTCTGAGGCAGTTAATGTTACCTTGTATTTTTTCATGTTTTTTCCTCAAAGATATAATTTTTTACCAGAAGTATCACACTTGACATGACACTAGTGTCATGTCAAGTATGGTATTACTGGTAATGGGGCTGTATCAAAAGTCTAATTCAATGCAATTTTACTTTCATTTCAACAACAAAAAAGCGTATTTCAACAAGATTGAAAGCAGATTGATTGGATTGATGCAAGATTGAAAGAAAAATTTATGGCAAAACTAGTTTTGATACAGCCCCGTGCACTTGTCAGGTTTTGTCACCTGACAAGTGCACCAGCAAGGTGTTGTCACCTGGCTGATTACCAGTAATATCATACTTGACTTGACACTAGTTTGTTATTTCTGTAATGGCAGGCTTAACCATCTAGCTAATTTCTAAATGATTAGTAAAACTCACCTATCATAATATTCTGCTACAGCATTTAGCACAACTAAAACCTCTTACAAATTCCAATAAAATTTGCTTAAAAGAGATTCAAGTCCTAAATGAATTCTTATTCCATTCAATTAAAAATAAACTAAATATGTTTAATATTACAACAATAATATTAAACATATTTATTTAGAAATAATTTTATCACATTTAAAAATTTAACCAATAACAACCTAACATATAAATAATTAATAAAAATAAGTTATTTAAACATTAATCCATCTTTGTAATATATTTGTTTAACATATTTTTTTAATGTTGAATATTTAATTATATTTGTTAAACAAAATATAAAAAAACAAAACAATGACAGCAATTGAATTTACTCATCAAATTATAAGCTATCAAAACAGACTTCAGCGTTTTGCTTACAGCTTAGTTTCAGATAGAGATGAAGCATTAGATCTTGTTCAGGAGACCTATTTAAAAGCTATCTCTTATCGCGAAAAACTTTCTGATTATTCGAACTTAAGGGTTTGGGTGATGACGATAATGAAAAACATTTTCATTAACAACTATCGCAGAAAGAATAAAGCACGCGATATTATCAATGAAAAAATGGCAATTGCCAAGCACCTTGATTCTGGTTTTGAATCTACTGAATCTTATTACACTCAGAATGAAATCAATAAATCGGTAGAATCTCTTAACGAAGAATTAAAAAAACCGTTCGTTATGTATGTAGATGGCTTTAAGTACCGTGAAATTGCAAACGAGCTAAATATAAATATCGGCACAGTTAAAAGTCGCATTCATACAGCCCGTCAGCGATTAATGGAAAACCTTAAAGATTTCAAATAGTTTTTTAATAAAATTAAAAAATGTGGAAAAACGTTAGAAAGGAAGTGAAAAATTATCAATTTCGCTTCCTCATTTTATTCTTCATACACCTGCCAAATTATTTCTCTTAACCACTTTTTTTCTCTGCTTATCGATTACCTCTTTACTTTAATTCACGATTCATGTTAATTTGTGCAAACAAATAAACAATATATAATAGGGGTAAACCAAACTTCTATTGTCATTATTATAAACAAACACGATACAAGTTCAGCACACCAGGTAACTTATTATTACTTTAATGCTGAGCGGGATTAAAGAACCAAATATCCAGATAAACCATAAAACAAAAACAAACAAATGAAAACACAAATTACTCAGCCACCTGGATTAAACCATAAACAAATTAAAATGAAATTCTGCTACAACTAATTTCATAGGTTGTCATTGATGAGTTGTAAGCAGATTTTGCTTATTAAGTAAGTTAACCTTCAATTGCAAACCCATCTGCCAGGCATTGTTTATGTTAGTAAAGTTTACTTCCTCATATTGGTGCAATTTCAAAACTTCATTAACAGTTTTAGGATCCACAATGCTGATTATAAGGCAGATGGGTTTGGCCTTTTGTATGCTATAAAAATATAAACTATCTAACAGAACTAAGAATAAAAATCCATGCTTAACTTCAAATTTTCCACACTCACAGATTTACTTTTCTCCATTTATTTAATACTAAATTTCTTTGTTATGTGAAATTTCATCAATACCAAAATAGATTAAACCATTAAACTAAAAACAAACAAAATGCTTAAAACAAATGTTATGAAAGGAAAATTAAACAATTCAAAGATGAAACATCCATGATTAATTTTAATCTCACACGAGCATGATTATTAGCAGAAACTGTCTGATAGCATGTGTGTTGAGTTTAGTGGATGTTCCATATGACCATATAAAATAATTAAAAAATAAACAGATGCCCCCTCATAGAGGGGTTTATAAAGAAACTTAACTCAACAAAGTGATCTCATGAGTAAAGCGAATAATCGCTCTACAAAAGAATATGTTTAACCTTGCGGAGCAAGCTCATGAACTCCATATAAATAGTTTAAGAAAAGTGAATAAATATCAATTACTTAACTAAAATTTAAACAAGTGAAAATAAAAATTGTTTATAAAGCCAGCAGATTATTACTGGCTTTTATCATCATCATCACTGTCAATCAAGTTGCGTGGGGACAAGGATTTACACAAACCATTAAGGGAAGAGTTATTGACAATCAAACCCAAATGCCCTTGCCTGGAGCAAATGTGGTAATTATGAACACCGATCCACAAATTGGTACAATCACTGATACCGATGGATATTTTAGAATAGATAATGTGGTCACTGGCAGGGTTAGTATCCAGGTCCGTTTCATTGGATACCATCCACTCACTTTTTCAAACCTAAATTTAAGCACTGGAAAAGAACTAGTGCTTAACATAGAAATGGAAGAAAAAGTAATAAAAACTGAAGAAATTGTTGTAAAAGCAAACCGGGATAAGTCGCAGGTTAATAACGAGATGGCTACAATTAGTGCTCGTACATTCACAATTGAAGAAAGCCAGCGCTTTGCAGGTGCAAGAAATGATGTTGCCCGGATGGCCTCAAACTATGCAGGTGTAAGTACCGCCAATGATGCGGTAAATGATATTGTTATCCGTGGAAACTCGCCAAACGGCCTACTGTGGCGTCTTGAAGGTATTGAAATACCAAATCCAAACCATTTTGGAGGAATGGGTGCAACTGGCGGCCCGGTTAGTATGCTGAACAACAACGTGTTATCGAACTCAGACTTTATGACTTCTGCTTTTCCAGCAGAATATGGGAATGCACTTTCGGGAGTATTTGATTTAAAAATGCGAAACGGAAACTATGAAAAACATGAATTCGTTGGCCAAATTGGATTCAATGGTTTCGAATTTGGTGCTGAAGGCCCTTTGTCAAAAAACTCAAGAGCATCTTACCTGGTAAATGCCAGGTACTCAACCCTGGAAGCTATGTCGGCTATGGGATTTAACTTTGGAACAGGTACTGCTATTCCCAAATATACCGATTTAACCTTCAAAGTACACATTCCAACCAATTCTTTGGGAACTTTTGATGTTTTTGGATTAGGTGGAATTAACAGCATCGACTTTATTAACAGCGAAAAAGATTCAGCAGATTTACGCGAAAGTCTTTATGGTGACAGATATTTCGATATTTATGAAAAAAACGACATGGCTGTTGCCGGCCTTAATCACACCTATATTATTAATGACAACACTTACACCAGATTTAGCCTTTCAGGAGCCAGGATTTCTAATCATACAATAATTGATTCTGTTGCAACCGATAAATCAACCATTGATTTAATGCGACAACACAATATAAATTACGACTATACGGCCAATTTTTTTATAAACAAAAAATTCAGTTCAAAACACAACATGAGAGTGGGATTTGAAGCAATGCAGCGTAATTTTAAATACATCGACAGCATGCTTGTTTATACCGAAGACAGGTTTAGAAACCGTTATGACGAAAAAGACAACCTAATGATGTATCGTGCATATGCTCAATGGCAGTTCAAACCAATTGATGCACTGGTATTTAACACAGGTGTGCACATACAACAAATGTCGCTTACCAACAACTATTCGATTGAGCCAAGATTTGGAATAAAATGGTATTTCGCACCAAAACAATCGCTTAACTTTGGCTATGGGCTTCATAGTAAACCTGCTGCTACGTACATATTCTTTAAAAAAGTGGAATTGTCGCCAGGAGTTAATATTCAACCCAATAAAGATTTAGACTTTATTAAATCGCAGCATTTTGTAGTTGGTTATGACTGGAATATAAGTCAAACACTACATTTAAAAGTTGAGTCCTATTATCAGGATATTTATCAATCGATTGTTGAAGCGAACTCAAGTTCTTATTCTATGCTAAATGCGTCATCTTTCACATGGGAATTACCTGATTCACTTGTAAATGGTGGCTCAGGAAGAAACTATGGTATTGAGTTAACTCTTGAAAAATTCTTAGACAAGGGTTTTTATTTCTTGCTTACCACTTCTGTATTTGATTCAAAGTATAAAGGAAGTGATGGCGAATGGAGATCAACAGCCTTTGACTCAAAATATGTGGTTAACTTTTTGGCAGGAAACGAGTTTGAAATTTTCCGTAAACAAAACGCCAAATACAGAAAGTGGCTAACCTTTGATGGTAGGGTAACAGTTGCTGGCGGACAAAAGTACACCCCAATTGATTTAGATCACTCAAGACTAGAAAACAGCACAAAGTACTTTGAAGACCAAGCGTTTAGCGAAAAGTTCAAAGATTATTTTAGGGCTGATATTCGCCTGGCATTTAAATTAGAAGGAAAAAAGACTTCACAGGAGTGGGCATTTGATATTCAGAACATTACAGATAGTCAAAACCCATTGTATAATGAGTACGATGCTGATAGTGGTGCAATTAAAACTGTTTATCAATTAGGCCTTTTCCCAATGATGCAGTACAGAATTACATTTTAATAAACAAAGCCTGGGGCTGTATCAAAAGTCTAATTCAATGCAATTTTACTTTCATTTCAACAACAAAAGAGCGTATTTCAACAAGATTGAAAGCAGATTGATTGGATTGATGAAAGATTGAAAGAAAAATTTATGGCAAAACTAGTTTTGATACAGCCCCGGATTTTGAAACTTAAAAAAATTTCTGTTTCTGCTGAATCTACAGTTAAATACAGACAAAATGTTAACCATTGTTTGATTAATTGTACTTTTGAATACCTTTTAAGCAAGTCTGATGAAATTAAATAAATATAAAAAAATTCTCATTGCAGTACCAATTGTAACAATTGTAATAGTTAGTTTCTTTACCATAAAATCAGTAATCACACCCGAAGATCATGACGTTTCAATCACATGGAGTATTTTTTTTACTGCCTTAGTGACCATTAGCATTTCACTTGCTAATTTCCCAATTTTTGAGAAAATGAAGTTTCAATTTCCTATCAGGATAGATATTTTCAAAAGGCTAACTCTTGGCTTTCTTGTCACTTCATTTACTGCATCACTAATTATATCCACCTGGGTATTACTATTTTATAAAGTATTCAAAGACTTTGGAATTAACCATATGGTTGAAAAAGAAGGGATACAGGCGGTCATTTTCGAAAATATTGTTACTGCTATCATTGCAAATTTCACCCTTGGAGTTTTAATGATTTTGCGTTACAGCATTATTGGATGGAAAAACTCCATTATAGAAGCAGAACAATACAAACGTCAAAGTATTGAGTCGCAATATTCAGCCCTTGTTAATCAAATCAACCCTCATTTCCTTTTTAATAGTATGAATGCTCTGTCATCATTAATTCCTCAATCGCCAGAGAAAGCAGTTGAGTTTGTAAACAGGTTCTCAAAGATTTATCGCTATGTGCTTGAGGTTAAGGATAAAATTGTTTGTGAAATAAAAGATGAGCTTGATTTTTTAGACTCCTATTGCTATTTACAAAAAATACGTTTCGGAGACAACTTGCTGATTGAAAAACAAATAGATGCATCTTGCTTAAATTGCTTCCTCCCCCCCCTATCACTGCAATTTTTAGTTGAAAATGCAATTAAACACAATGAAGTTTCAAAAACTAACCCCTTGAATATCAAAATATTTAGTAATAGCAAGTATATCACCGTTACGAATAATTTAAAGCTTAAATTTACCAAACAAGATTCTCCCGGAATAGGGCTAAAAAACCTGAAAGAGCGTTACCACCACCTTACAGAGTTAAAACCAGAGTTTTTAATTAAGAATAATGAATATATTGCCAAAGTTCCCTTGATAAAAGAAGAATAATTTTCTAACTTGGTTTCGAAAGTTAAAATAACCATTGATGAGAGTTGTAATAATTGAGGATGAAGCAATTGCTGCAGACAATCTTGAAAAACAATTGCTAAAAGTAGAACCTGAAGCTGATATCTTAGCAAAAATTGATTCCATCAGGGATTCGGTAACCTGGCTGACGAGTAATACTGCTGACCTTATTTTCTTAGATATTCACCTTTCCGATGGACTAAGTTTTTCCATTTTTGAACAGATCGAGGTAAAAACTCCAATTATATTTACAACTGCTTATGATCAGTACACCCTAAAAGCCTTTAAAGTTTACAGTATTGACTACCTGCTTAAGCCCATTGATTTAAATGAACTAAAAAAAAGCATTGAGAAATATAAAAACCTGGTAAACAAAAAACAGGAAAATGCGATTGACATACAAGCACTTTTAGAGTCTTTTAGACCTACCAAAGAGTATCAGAAAAGGTTTATTGTTCATGCTGGCCAGAAGATTAAAATGATTAAAACCGAAGAAATTGCCTGGTTTAATGGCAGCGACAAAGGAACTTTTCTGTATACTTTCTCAAATTCGAGTTATGCAATTGATTTTTCGCTTGATAAATTGGAAAACCTGCTTGATCCGGAGACGTTTTTTCGTATCAATCGCAACTATCTAATTAACATCGAATCGATTAATGAAATGTTTACACTCACCAAAAGTCGTATAAAAGTTAAATTAAGTCCGAAACCTGATGATGAAACTTTAGTTAGTTTTAACCGAATGAGCGGATTTAGAAAATGGCTGAATAAATAACAATTTTATATAAACTATTTTCACACTGGCAAAAAAAAACTTTAAATTTAACATTAAATTAACACTGAGTTAACTTTAAGATAATGTTCAGAATTTCATTAAAAAGATAAAAAACAAACTATTTTGAAAAAAACACCCATTAAGGTTAAAATTTCAGATTTCCTTGAAAAAACAATTAAAAATGGCCATAAACTACTAAATATAAGAAACTTACACTAAAACAACTCATCAAATAAGAGAAACAAATACACTCGAAATTTGAAGTCAAATGTCTAAATAAGACTTCTATTATTTAATACTTGTTAACATTTCGTGCAAAAAAAACCAGTAAACACCTATTAATAAGCAACTTAAATAAATTTCAATTTTTCAAGTCAAATTGTAAAAAAATGTTAATGATGGCCAGATAATACAATCACTATCAAAAAATATTTTTCAATCAAATCTTGACAAAAACCGACCATCAATCCAAAAAAATATAGTTTTTCATAAATAATTCAAATTTCAAGGGGGTCAAACATCACTTTCACCATTTTTTAACAATTAGTTAATTAAAAAAATTGGGGTACTCGAAAAATTGCCCCTACTTTTGTCATGTAATTAATTTTAATCGTTAAACAAAAGTCTAACTAAATTTTTTAAATTATGAAAACAACAATGAAATCAATACTAGCAGTTGTACTGTTAATAACAGTGACAAACTTAGTGGTAGCCCAAACGGCTCAACCAACTTTACACGTAGTAAGTGACAATGCATTTATCTTAAATGTAAACAAACTAACTTCAGACCTAAAAGTAAAGTTTACTGACAAATATGGCTATAAACTTTACAAGGAAAATGTTGATAAAGATGCACTTACTTATCAGAAAAAATTTAGCTTACAAGCTTTACCTAATGGTCCTTATGAACTTGAACTTGAAGATGAGTTGCAAATTGTAACCTTATCATTGGCAGTAAAAGACAACAAAATTGTCCGTGATGAAATTGCAAACGCAAAAACCTTTAAACCAGTAGTTTATAAAAAAGGAGAGCATGTATATGTAAGCAAATTTTCACCAGAACAAGAACCAATGAGGGTCATTATTTATAACAATAACTATGATGTTGTTCATGATGAAACTTTAACCGGAAGAGTAGACCTTGGAAGAGTTTATTCTTTCGAAAAAGCTGGTGATTACACTATCGCTGTGAAAAGTGATAAGAAAACCTATGAACATACTGTTTCCATAAATAAGTAGTTGATTAATTAATTGAGAAGAGAAGGCTGCCTATTTGGCGGTCTTTTTTTGTTTGTCTCTGGTTATCATCTAGTAGCTAATTTCTTGTTATTCATGGCATGCCAATGCTACTACAACCAGCAATCAAGAACCAGCCACCAGCCCTATTATTCTTTCCCACAAATTGCTCTGAAACTGCAATAATTACAATTATCCTCATGCTCTGTCTGAGAAAAATCAATATCCGAATTAAAAATTTCAGCAATTAAAGTAGATAATTGAAGTTTGAAACCACTGATAAGACTATTGTAGTCATGCGGAGCAAGTTCAGTTTTTTCCCTACCGTTTTTAACTACAACCGAAGGACTGAAATCCCTCTTGTACATGTTCTTAACATCGTAAATACCGGGATAAATCGTTTCTTTAGCCAAATCGGGATTGTTTTTGACTAAAAGTCCATATAAAAATACCTGTAAAACTGCTTTTTTCCTCTTAGTAGAATCATTCAAAAACAGCTCTTCCATGCGTTGAAATTCTTTGTCGGCCTTACCAGTCTTATAATCAATCACATGCAAGAAATTATCTTTTTTGTCAATTCTGTCAATTATTCCTTTTAGCCCAGTTTCAAAAGTTTTTCCTTTTAGCTCCACTTTTAGTGACGCCCTAAACGATTCAGCGTCCTCCAATTGTTGTATATCAAAGGGTGTTCTTTTTCTGTCGTAAGTAATAATATAACCAAGGTATTTTTTTATTACTTCTTTAATAATCAACAAATTACCTGTATATTCAAAAGTATTCTTTTCAGCTATTCCAAGGTGTTGTCGAAACGCTTTTTCAAGGAAAAACTCCAGCTTTTCTTCAGGTTTTTCAAGATCACTTTTTTCAATGGTTCGCTTACCTTTTTGCTCAATTAAGTTTTTGTAGAAAAGCTCCATCACTAAGTGGATGATGATTCCCATTTCCATCTGGCTAAACTCTTCCTCTACCTGCTCAGGTTCATTGAGCGAAGCAATGTATTTAAAATAAAACTGTAGGCTGCAATTTAAATAAGTATCCAGTGAGGTAGCCGTAAACTGTCGTTTTGAAGATCCTTTGTTAACAATAAATTCATTCAATTTTGATAAAATGGCATCTGTCTTATTTATCGAAATCCCATGATTATCAGACAATTCCAACTGTTGATTTAACTGAAGTTTTTCTATTTCAAAACCAGATTCAAGTTCTAACTGATAAATAAAACGACTCAGCTCACCAGAGCGATTATTACTACCCAAATTATCATAAACGATTCTCACATTTTTTGCCCTTTGCAACAAGCGATAAAAGAAATAGGCAAAAATAGCATCCTGGTATTTTAAGACAGGTAAATCAAAAGCGTGGCGAAGGCTTTCAGAGATTAAACTGGGTGGACGCCCAAGACTTGGTAACACCCCCTCATTAGCATTTAGTATGATAATATTCTCAAAATCAATATTTCGTGTCTCAATCAGCCCCATTACCTGCAATCCATCTGTAGATTCACTTTCAAAAGGAATTCTTACACTGCCTAAAACCTGCCTGATAAACTGAAATACAACTGCAAAACTCAACTCTATGTTCCCTTTTTCCTGTTGCAAGATTTCATGTAATCTTTTGACCGATAAGTAGGTGTGATAAATGTACTCATCTTCTAAAGATTTTTCGTTAGTCAGCCTTTCTGGTCGATTTGTAAACAATTGAAAAAGAAGGTTTAGCAATTTTGTAGTTGCATCTTCTGCTTTACCAGAAGCTACGGGAGTAAAAATGGTTTCGAAAAGAGTCAGTTTTTCACTCACAAGCAGCTCATTATTAACATACACCATCTGCTGATCAACAATCTGACCTGCAATATCTTTGACTTCCTGAGGATAAAGTGGCTTAATGAAAGGGTGATTCAAGACAGACAACACCTCTTTGTGATAAATACTGATTTTTTCAGTTTGCCGATTATTGATATTATCCTGAATTCTTAAAAAATACACCAATAAGCTATACAATGCTGTATTTTTTAAGGGATACCCCATGGTTATATTGAGTTTTTCCACAGAATCGGGGATGGAATGAAGCACCGGGAAAAGCATATTTTCATCAGGTAATACAATCACCGTTTTTTCAGGAGCTTTCAATTTACCATCTTCATCTGAGAAGTCCTTAAGGAGTTCAGGCAATGCTTTTGCCTGGCCTATATTCCCGGGAATGCCAATTAGCTTAATTGCTTTATTATAGGTTTTAAAGTTATTGGGAACCAGCTTTTTATCTTCATTAAGTACTTCGTAGTTTTTTCTTAAAAAGTCACCAGCTTCTTGTATAGGATTGTTGTGGTAATAAGCATCATTATCCCAATAAAAAATCGCCTTATTTTTGCTTTTCAGATGCTTAAACAGCCTCTTTTGAGCCATGTTTAAGGCATTAAACCCTATAAAAACTTTTACATTTTCGCTATCAGTTATCAGGTTATTTGGCAATAATCCTATTAAGTGCTTATAAATCAAGCCTTCGTAGCCCTTTGATTTCAGCAGCAGTTTTTTTGTGAAATGCTGGTATACTTCGGGCAGAATATTCCACAATTGCAAAAAAAGCTCTTTCTCCCTGCTTTTATCTTCGATTGAAAAATTAATCCAATATTGCTTGATTATCTTAATCTGCTCTTCTTCAAGCCCTCCGTACTTTTGATCAATTTCGTGCAGATTTTTAATATTGGTAAATATCTGGTTCGCTTCAACAAGGTAATTATCAATTTCGTTGAAATCACTCAGAATGATTTCACCCAATTTATGAAATGAGTCAAAATCGTAACTAAAATTGGTATCAACTCGTTTAAACGAATCGTAGAGCTCAAAAAGCAGGCTTAACTTGTCGATTGTATGGAGTTTAGTTAACCCACTCACATACTGCTGAATAGTAAATGATTTTGGTGACCAGATGGTTTTACCAACAGCAGCACCAAGTGCACTTTTAAGGTGGAATCCCGTTCTTTTGTTCGGATAGATAATCTCGATACCCTTTAATTGGGTTCCGTATTTTTTTACTAAATCTTCAGCGGTTTCTTGTAAAAATGATTTCAATGTTTTAAGTCTGTTTTTAGGGACTCGCAAAGTTTTAAAACAAGCAAGTCAAGTGACGCGAAGTTAACAAAATTCTGTATCTTTAATGTACAAAACTCGAAAATCAAAAACCTATGGATTTTATTAAATTAGCAAAACTACGCTACTCATGTAGAAAATATAAAGCGCAGGTAGTTGAAGATGAAAAACTGCAATTAGTTCTGGAAGCTGGCAGAATAGCACCTTCAGCAGTAAACTATCAACCATGGGTATTTGTTGTGGTCAAAAATGAAAATGTTGATAATCTCAGAGCATGCTATCACAGAGCATGGTTTAAGTCTGCTCCCATGTATATCGTTTTATGCGCCAACCATAGTCAATCATGGAAAAGGTATGATGAAAAAGATCACGCTGATGTTGACATTGCCATTGCTGCAGATCATATGACACTTGCAGCAACAAGTCTTGGCCTTGCAACCTGCTGGGTTTGCAATTTCAACAAGGAAGATCTAACAAAAACCATCCAATTACCAACTGATTATGAACCTGTTGTAATACTACCATTAGGCTATCCTGATGATATTGTAGATGAAGAAAGACATCAGGAAAAAAGAAAAGCAATTAAAGAAATCGTTTTTTATGAAACTTTTAAAAATTAAGTCGGTGAAACAGGCATTTCAATCGTAATTGAAGTGCCTTGATTTACTTTACTTTCTAAATTTACAGTTCCACCCAGCATCTCAGTAAGATTTTTTACCAGGTCCAACCCTACCCCAGTTCCCCGATAAAGCTTTTTATTTGAATTTTCAATTTTGTGGAAAGGATCAAATATGAGCTGCTTACTTTCGTCCAGGATTCCAATGCCAGTATCATTTACAAAAAGAAATAGCTTAAAAGGTGATTCTTTATCACTTATTTCAAATTGGGTCATTTCAGTATTTTGCTCAAATTCAATGCGATATCCAAACTCAACTTTCCCCTGTTCAGTATACTTAATTGCATTTTCAACCAGATTGTATATCAATCCTTTGAAAGCATCTCAGTCCGACTTAATTTTTATTTCTTTTGCAAGATTTATACTCAAATGAAATCGACTTATCAATAATTTTACCACGATCCTTCAATTCATTATAAACACCTCTATATAAACTACTTAATGGAAATAAATGACAGTAAGAAAAACAACAACCTATATACACAACAGGCAAGTATTTTTTTTAATAAAAAAGAAAGGACTTCATTTTTATCAAAACTTACCATACTTACTATTTTTATAAATAAAATACTGTGCCTAGAAATTTTTTAGCTAATCAATTATTTTTAGTCTATTCCCTCTAATTTTATGACCAACTAAACCAAAAGGTACTTCCTTATTATTGCTTACAATAAGTGCATTCTCTTTTTTCTCATATTTCATTGAAGGTTTGAAGTTGTACCTTTTTGAAGTCAACATCCGCCTCGTATTTCCCATCCTTTTCCAGATGTTCCAAAAGAATGTCCTTTCATCGAGGGCAAATCTTTTATAAAATCCGGTAAATAACCTATTACAATATCTTTTCAAGTGATTCTAACACTAAGCCAGATTTTACGCCTACTCCAGAAGCTGTTAAAATTTATTTCAGGGATTACTTCTCCCATTAATGATTCAAATGTACATCTCCTAGTTTGGTGTCTTAATTTTGATTTAAATATAGTTATTTAATTTCAAAAATCTATCAATCAGCAAAGTATCAAAATGACTTTAGCGGATGGATACCGATTAAAAAAGGTGTATAACCTAAATAATGAAATTAAAAATTCAATCAAAAAATCATAGGATTTTATTTGCCTAATTATATAAAAGTGACAAGATTTTGCCCAATATTTAAAATTTCATTATTTAGGTAGAATATGAAAAAAAGAGAAAGCAACAACGAAAAGTGAATGCAATTATAGTTGTGGCAGCTTTCTTTTCAATTGGTTTTGGAATTTTTGGTATTGTAAATATGAAAATAGCCAGAAGTGAGCAAGCAAGAACCAAAAAACTTTCAATTAAAGGGAATATGCAAAACGCTAAAGAATATATAGATAAAGAAGAATATGAAATAGCATTACAAAAATACATGTACTTGCGTGATTCAATTCTTGAAGGAAATACCACCGAAGGTATTGAAGAAAGAATTACAATGTGCAAAAGATTGGATAGCATAAGTAAAATATTCTACGAACAACTTACTTTGGTTGATAGCCTTTCTGGATCAAGCAATATAGATGATCTAATCATTGCCGACAGCTTAATTAACTTGTAGAGAACCTTCATTATGAAAGCGGCGCAACCAAATTAGAAAGCGACAAAACGCTTTTCAATAATCAAGTTAATAATAGTATTGATGATAAACTTAGAATTGCCGAAATGCAAATTAGTGCAGGTGTTAAAGGTGATGCGATTGAAACAATAAGAGAACTGGAATCATTAAGTCCAAATAACGAAAAAGTAGCAGCTTTAAAAAAAAGCAATGGCTTGTAACACAATAACATTGAACAAAAACACTAATTTATCCAATTTAATCCATTTACTTAATCAATACTTCGTTAAATATGTTGATAACTTTCTGAAAATGAGTACAATAATTTATGACTCTGTTTGATTAAAACTCTGATAATCAGTATTTTAATGGATTTCACCGCAATCTATTCAAGTATGACTATCAGGAATAATGAGTTTTATAAAGTGTTGATTATTGACATATTAGACAAAATATCGATTTTTAACAAATGTAGAAAAGATTTTCTATGTGAAGTACTCATCCTTTTTCTTTGTATTAAGGGACGGATTAACTTTTTGC
>JBNKRJ010000008.1:0-81871 GCA_050296515.1 Bacteroidales bacterium
ATCCCGGTTTGGGGGAATGCAGCTCCTGGAACAAATGTGACGGCTGAACTTGGAACTGCAAAGGAAACTGCACTGGCCGATAAAGAGGGAAAATGGATGGTAAATTTTCCAAAATTTAGCGCTGGTGGGCCTTATACCCTCAAAATATATAAAACCGGAAAACCGGATAAAGCTATTGAGCTAAAAGGAATCTTAATCGGCGATGTTTGGCTTGCCTCAGGCCAATCAAATATGGAAATGCAGGTACAGCAGGCGCAGGATGCAAAGAATGAAATAAAACATGCCGATTACCCAAATATCCATTTTATAATTGTTCAACAGGATAAGAAATTAAAACCGCAAACTGATATTCTTAACGGCAATTGGAAGATTTGTGATTCTTCCAGTGTAAAACAATTTTCTGCTGTTGCTTACTACTTTGCGCGTAAAATAAGTCAGGAACAAAATGTTCCCATTGGCATCATTCAGAGTACCTGGGGAGGAACGCCTATTGAAGCATGGACAAGTCAGGAAATGTTACTTTCATCGCCAATTACCCGAAACAGGCTATCAGGAAATGATACCCTGACTCCAAATCATTTTATAAAGGACAGCGTGAATTTGAGCCGTTTTTGGAACATTGTATTAAATCCGCAGAATAATACCAATAAAACGGTTCCATTACCTGAATATAATGACTCAAGCTGGACTGAAATTGAAATGCCCAGGGTAATGAAGGATTTCGGGATTGGATCATACGAGGGGATGGTATGGCTTCGCAAAAAGGTGTCATTACCTGAATCCTTTTCAGGGAAAGATCTGACGCTGAATTTAGGTCATCCTGAAATGAATTATTCTCTTTATTTCAATGGAGTTGAAATTTGCAAAAACATCTGGAATGCCAATCTGACTCATTTTTATACCATTCCGGCAAACCTTGTAAAAAAAGGAGAAAATACTGTTTCACTCAGAATGGCGATGATATGGGGAGGGGGAGGATTAAACCCACCAGCTGATCAGATTTATGTTACCGATGGCGATTCAAAGGTTTCATTAACGGGTAAATGGTTATATAAAAAGGATTTGGAGTTATTACCTGAAATACATAACTACCAAAATTATCCAACATTATTGTATAATGCTATGATAAATCCGCTTATTCCATATGGTATCAAAGGGTTTTTGTGGTACCAGGGCGAAGCGAATGATACGGTAGCCTATAACTACCGAAAACTATTTCCGATGTTGATAACCGACTGGAGGCAACGTTGGAACCAGGGTGACCTTCCATTTTTATTTGTGCAATTGGCGAATTATAAAAAAAGACTTGATATTCCATCAGAAAGTGAGTGGGCAGAGCTTCGGGAAGCCCAAATGTTAACACTATCGTTGCCCAATACCGGCATGGCCTGTATTATCGACATTGGTGAAGCAAATGATATTCATCCAAAAAATAAACAGGAAGTGGGCCGGCGCCTGGCTCTAAATGCAGAAAAACTTGTGTATAAACAAGACTGCATTGCATCCGGTCCTATGTACAGTAGTTTCAAAACAGAAGGAAAACGCATTCGCATCAGATTTACAAGCACCGCGTCCGGACTTTCGACAAAAGATGGAAAAGGCGTAACCGGCTTTGCTATTGCCGGAAGCGACAAGCATTTCTATTGGGCAAAAGCTATAATTGATGGAAATGAAATTGTTGTTTATTCCGACAGTGTTTCAGAACCTATAGCTGTGAGATATGCCTGGGCCGACAATCCTGATTGTAATTTAATTAACTCGGAAGGTCTTCCTGCTATACCGTTTAGAACAGATAATTGGAAGGGAATTACTCAAAAATAAACTTAAATTAATTAAAAATGAAAAGAAATATTTTTTCCATACTTCTTTTAAGTATCGGTATCGTTTCCATGGCTCAAAAGTTTGACAATCTGGCATTAACACCGCAAATGGATTGGAACAGTTGGAATACTTTTGGGACCGATATAAATGAACAAATGATCATGGAAATTGCGGATGCAGTGGTTAGCACAGGTTTAAAAGATGCAGGTTATGAATATATCGTGCTTGATGATGGATGGATGGCGATGGAAAGGGATGCTAAGGGAAATTTGGTGGCACATCCGGAGAAATTTCCAAGCGGGATAAAGCATCTTGCTGATTATGTGCATTCGAAGGGCTTGAAATTTGGGTTATACAATTGTGCTGGAACTAAAACTTGTGCAGGTTACCCGGGCAGCAGGGGACATGAATATCAGGATGCTTTAAAATATGCGGAGTGGAATGTAGATTATTTAAAATACGATTGGTGCAATACCGATAAACTAAATCCTGCTGAAGCTTATATAACAATGCGGGATGCTTTGCATGCAGCTGGCCGGCCTGTTTTATTTAGTATCTGCGAATGGGGTAATTCAAATCCTTGGGAATGGGCAAGTGAAGTAGGGCATAGCTGGAGAACTACCGGAGATATTTATGATTGTTTTAATTGTGAATATGATCATGGCACCTGGTTATCATGGGGCGTAAATAAAATACTGGACATGCGAAATAATGATACGCTACGAAAATATTCAGGTCCAGGACATTGGAACGATATGGATATGCTAGAAGTTGGTAATGGAGGTATGAGTTTTGATGAAGATCAGAGTCATTTTATGCTTTGGTCATTTTTAAATTCGCCACTCATTCTGGGTAATGATATTAGAAAAATGAGCCAACAAACCCTTGACATATTAACCAACAAAGAGGTCATTGCTATTAACCAGGATGAGCTTGGTATACAGGGATTTAAACAAACTACAATTGATAGTGTCGATGTATGGGTAAAACCCTTAAAAAACAATGAATGGGCTGTGTGTTTTTTGAACCGTTCAGCTACAGCTAAACAATTTAAATTCAACTGGGAAGGAACCACTTTGGAAGATCAAATTAATGACATGAAAGTTGTTTTCAATAATGACAATGTATTTAAAATCAGGGATGTTTACCAGAAAAAGGATGTAGGATCAACAAAGAAGCCTCTAAAAATTAATTTAAATAAATATCAATCGTTGGCTGTAAGGTTAACGAAGTAAAGAATCATTTTTAATGTTTCCAACAAAGAGTCCTGAAGGAATATTTACATATCATTAATTAGTCATCAATTAGTTGATGATATAAAAAAAAATTAAAAGCATGAAGAAAGTTTTTATTTTTCAATTTTCCCTGGCATTAATACTTATTGTATCTCCTGTTCGTGCAGAAATTAAAAGCACCTCAGCCATTATTGACACAACATATATAAATGAAATAACTGCGGTTCCTGTTATTGATGGAATAGGAGATGATGAATGCTGGAAAAACAGCAATTGGTATGGTATCAATAATGTCTGGATTAATTATGGAAAAAAAATAGATTCTTTGGATTACTATGGCAGATACAAAGTGGTATGGTCAAAAAAAGAAAACCTGCTATATTTTTTAGTTGAAATTAGGGATGACTATCCTGTAGGAGGGTACATATCAGGCAAAACTGCTGCTATTTATAACTATGATATTATTGAGGTATTTCTTGATGAAAACAGGTCGAAAGGACCGAACAATGTAACGAATCAATTGACAGGAAAAAATATTGAGAATGCATTTGCCTATCACATTTATGCTGATTTTCCTAAAGATGGGGAAGTTAATAAAATACCGGTAGTTGAAGACGTCCCTGGACCACGTGATGATAATTTCCCTGAATTTGCCATAAAAGGTGCAAATAATTTTTATACACGTGAATTTTCAGTAAAAGTATATGATAGTACCTATACTGATATCAATCCGGAATCTTCAAGGGTTCAGTTGCAGGAAGGGAAAACAATGGGATTATCACTAGCCTATTGTGATAATGATGAAAACGATGGATTGAGGGATAATTTTTTCGGATCAGTTTGGGTGCCGGAAGCAAATTATAATAACCACTGGTTGAATGCTGATGATTATGAACCTGCCAAATTAGTTTCCTTAAAAACACCTCTAGGAATTTCTGAAAATTTTTATAATTCTGCTTTGGAACTATATCCAAACCCAGTTTCAGATTTAATGACTATAAAGGCGTACAATTCTATTAAGCAAATTGCAATTTTTGATATCACAGGCAAACAAATCAAAAAGTTGGATTGTAATTCAAATAGCGTTGTAATTTCAACGAACAGCATGCCTAAAGGTGAATATATCATAAAAGCAAAAGATTATACAAATTTAGTGACCACTGAAAAATTCATGAAATGAAGAATATTAAACACTATATTCATCTAAAGAATCTGATGTCACTTTGTGTAGCATGAATTTACGATCCTGATTCCACCAATGAAATCAGTACTGACAAGACAAACGATTATTCTAAAATAAAACTTGAATATTAATAAAGTAGAAAATAATATGGTTGATTTTAATGTTTTGAAGAGATGTTTACTGGCTTGTTTGTCATTTATTTTTTCCGTGAGCTATCTCTGCGCCCAAACATCAATGGTAAATGTTGGAGCCCGACATGTCTCGAGTTTAAACGGAAAATGGACAGTTATCATTGATCCAGGTGGTGGCGGCGACTGGCGAAAAGTTTGGGAGGAGAAAAAACCACAAAAGAAGACCGATTTTATTGAATATTCTTTTGAAGGTGGACCAATGCTAAAAGTGCCGGGAGACTTTAATTCCCAACTATGCGAATTAACTTATATAGAAGGGACTGTATGGTATAAAAAACAATTCAATTATACCCTAAAATCCGACAAGCGATTGTTTCTGCATTTTGGAGCGGTGAATTATTGGGCTGAAGTCTATTTAAACGGCGAAAAAATTGGCAGTCACGAAGGTGGTTTTACACCCTTTCAGTTCGAAATTACCAATAAAGTGAAGGAGGGTGAAAATACAGTTATCGTCAAGGCTAATAACAACCGTAAAGGAAATGGTTTGCCCGGCTACGGCTATGACTGGTTCAATTACGGCGGCATTACCCGCGATGTTGACCTGATTGAAACAGCAAACACCTACGTTGAAGATTATTTTCTTCAATTAAAAAAGGGAAGCCTGAACAATGTTTTGGGATGGATTCAACTGGACGGAACAAAAACAGTGCAAAATCTGAATATACAAATTCCTGAACTGAACATATCCTATAAAACCAAATCGAATAAGGCCGGACTTGCAATTGTTGATTTTGCAGCAGATTTCAAACTATGGTCGCCTGAAAATCCAAAGCTCTATAAAGTAATCATAGAAAGCGAAACCGATACCATAGAAGATAGCATTGGGTTCCGCAGTATTGAAGTAAAGGGAAATAAGGTTTTACTCAATGGAAGTCCCATTTTTATAAAAGCAGTAAATATTCACGAAGAGAATCCATATAAAGGCTCAAGAGCTTACTCCATTGATGATGCTAAAATATTGCTGAATGCCGCGAAAGAATTGGGATGTAACCTGGTTCGCCTGGCCCATTATCCACACTCTGAAAACATGGTAAGGTTGGCTGAGGAAATGGGACTGATGGTATGGGACGAGATTCCGATTTATCAGCACATCCAATTTGCAGATAGTCTTGTCCCCAACAAAATGCAAACCATGCTTTCCGAAATGGTAAGAAGGGATAGAAACCGTTGTGGAGTTGTTCTTTGGAGCCTTTCCAACGAAACCTATCCTGGAACGCCCAACCGCAACGAAGCACTAATTGAGCTTACCCAAAAATGCAAAACATTGGATTCTACCCGCTTGATAGTACACGTGGTAAATACTCAGGGCTATTCAAACAACACATTTAAGGTGTGGGATCCACTCTATAAATATTCTGACCTAATTGCCCTCAATGAATACATCGGGTGGTACATTCCTTGGCAGGGGAAGCCTACTGAAACACAATGGAATATTGCACTCCCCGATAAACCGGTTTTTATTTCTGAATTTGGCGGCGAGGCGTTGTATGGCAGTAAAGGCCCAACTGATGAAGCAGCTTATTGGACAGAAGAATATCAGGCGAATATTTATAAAGATCAGATAGAAATGTTCAAAACTATTCCGAATCTATGTGGCGTTTGTCCCTGGTTGTTGTTCGACTATCGGTCGTTGGGAAGAATGAACCAGATATATCAAAAAGGCTACAATCGGAAAGGTCTGATCTCTGAACACGGTGAAAAGAAGAAAGCTTGGTACATTATGAACGAATACTATAAAACAAAATGAGAATATTAGCATTTAAAAAATTAGTCGTGGCATTGATTTGCGTAATTGCCACAATCTGCAGTCTTTCGGCGCAAGTTCAAGTAATTGATGTTTGGAACGGAAAGGTTCCCGGCTCCATTAAAAGTGACGAATTTAAGCAGCATGTAGATACAACAGAAGGCTGGGTCGATAAGCATTCCATCGTCAAGCCGAACCTCTATTTTTATCCTGCACCTGCTGAAAAGGCAACAGGTACAGCAGTCATTATTTGCCCGGGAGGCAGCTATGTAGGACTGGCTATCCGACATGAAGGATTACAGGTGGCCCAATGGTTCAACAGTTTTGGCGTAACTGCTTTTGTGCTGACTTATCGCTTGCCTGATGATGCCATCATGGAAAACAAATCGATAGCCCCCATGCAGGACGGACAGAAAGCAATACGGATTGTCAGGCGCCATGCCAAAGAATGGGGAATTAATCCGAACAAAATAGGAATTATGGGGTTTTCTGCGGGAGGACATCTGGCATCCACCCTTTCAACACATTTCAATGAAATGGTCTATGAACCCGAAGATACGACCAGCGCCCGTCCGGATTTTTCCCTGCTTATTTATCCGGTCATCTCCACGGATTCGACAATTACCCATATGGAATCACGGGTGAATTTGGTTGGCAATAATCCTACGCCAGAACAAATAAAGCATTTTTCAAACGAGCTGCAGGTAAATGAACAAACCCCACCGGCATTTTTGGTGCATTCAATTGACGATGATGCTGTTCCTGTGCAGAATAGCATTGTTTATGGGCTAGCCCTAAGGAAATATAAAATTCCAAGCGAGCTTCACCTTTATCAGGCAGGTGGACATGGATATGGCCTTGCGCAATGGGCCGGCACACAATCAGCTTGGCCCGAAGCTTGTCGCAAATGGCTTGAAGTAAACGGTTTTTTATCAGGGATCAAAAAAGATTAAAGTTTTATATTATAGAATATAAGAAACCAATGAAAATAAAATTACTAAGTGTTGCATGTTTTCTGTTATCGTTAGGCATACAGGCTCAAGAGAACAAGACAATAACAGTCAGAACAGATAGCGAACCCAGGGCTTCGGGTAAGTTTAAGCCTACCTGGGAATCCTTAGCTAAAAACAATATTGAACCAGAATGGTTTAAAGATGCAAAACTTGGAATTTATTTCCATTGGGGAATTTATTCAGTACCCGCCTATGAATCAGAATGGTATCCGGCATGGATGTATTATACAAACCTTGAAAAAGGACATTGGGCAGCAGGTGTTCACGATTACCATCTTAAAACCTATGGAGCTGAATTTAATTACCATGATTTCATACCCATGTTTAAGGCCGAACATTTTAATGCTGCAGAATGGGCTGACCTGTTTCAAAAAGCGGGGGCCAAATTTGCCGGCCTTGTTGTGGAACATCACGATGGTTTTGCGATGTGGGACAGCGAAATCAATATATGGAATGCGGCTGATATGGGACCTGAAAAGGATATTGCCGGAGAGCTTCTGACGGAACTTAAAAAACGCGACATGAAAACCATAACAACATTTCATCATGCTCGAAACTTGCAACGGTATGCTGATGATAGTACTCTTTGGGCAAATAGTGGAGAAATTGGTTGGAATAGTCATTATGCATATGATCCCGATGCTGTTACAAGTACCAAAGACGAAAAGCTTAAATATTTGTATGGCAACATATCGGTGGATGAGTTTAATGAATATTGGTTAGGACAAGTTAACGAGGTAGTTGATAAATATTCGCCGGATATGATTTGGTTCGATTCTTGGTTACATATGATTCCCGTAGAATATCTGCAAAAAATGGTTGCCCACCATTATAATACAGCAATTAGTCGTGGTCAGGAACCTATAGTTTTTCATAAACAGGAAGACTTACCTGACAGTGTTGCATTGGTTGATATTGAACAGGGTGGGAAAACCGATATTTCAGAAAAATACTGGCTGACCGATATAACCATTAGCGATGGTAGTTGGTGCTACACCAATGGCTTGAAATACAAGAAGGCCGATTTGATAATTCGCAATATGATCGATGTGTGGAGTAAAAAAGGAGTGGTGCTGTTAAATGTATCCCCGATGGCGAATGGCCTTATTCCGCAAGAACAGCAAGACGTTTTAATAACAATTGGGGAATGGATAACGAAACACGAAGAAGCCGTGTACAACACGCGTGTCCATTCTATTTTTGGCTATGGAATTGCAGATATTGAAGAAGGACATTTTGGTGGACAATCAGCTACCATAAAATACACTAAGGACGATGTTCGGTTTACCAAATCGAAAGATGAAAATATCTTATATGTTTATTTGTTGGGTTTGCCCGACCCTGATGAAGAAATTGAATTGGAACATGTATTTGAAACAAATCAGGGACAGGATATCAAACGTGTTAGTGTGGTCGGAAGCGGAGCTAAGTTGAATTGGTCGATTACTGGAAATAAATTAACAGTTGCAATGCCTGGCAAAGACTTAATGGATGAAATTGCAACCATCTTAAAAGTTGAGTTTAAATGATGAAACGAATCAATACTTTTGCCCAAATTGGCCTTTTACATTTAATGTTTCTGTTTGGCTTAAATACCTGGGCACAGGAAAAGGCACCAGTGATGGTCGAAGATTTTAAACCCGCTTCTACCAATCAAATGGAGAGTGAATACCCTCAGGTAAACTCAGAAGGTTGTGTCAGGGTGCGCATTAAAGCCCCTGAAGCTAAAAGTGTCTTATTAAATGTCAGTGGGATCAAATACCCCTTGACCAAAGACAAACAAGGTGTTTGGATGGGCACATCGGAACCGCTGGACGAAGGCAACCACTATTACGGGCTTGTCATTGATGGCGCTGAGGTGCCTGATCCGGGCAGCACCTTCATCTTTGGTTCCGGTGCATGGCGAAACAATATCGAAATACCGGCTGAAGATCAGGATTTCTATGCCCTGAAAAATGTACCACACGGCCAGTTACGGGAAATATACTATTATGGCAATACCAGCAAGGCCATCCGGCATTGTTTTGTATATACCCCACCTGATTATAATAAGGATGTGACCAAACGCTATCCGGTGCTGTATTTGCAACACGGTTATCGCGAGGGTGAAAGCGGCTGGAGCGACCAGGGGCATGCCGGCCTGATTATGGACAACCTTATTGCCGAAGGAAGGTCCAACCCATTTATAATTGTGACGGAAAACGGTGGTATCACGGACGATTTGAGCAAACAAGGGGGATTGGACGGATTCGATTGGGGAAAATTTGAACACATTCTTCTTGAAGATGTAATTACGTATATTGATTCCAATTTCCGCACCATAGCGGATCAATCGCATAGGGCAATGGCTGGCTTATCAATGGGCGGTATGCAAACCAAAAACATCACCCTAGCCAATCCCGACATGTTTTCGTATATTGGTCTATTCAGTGGTGGTAGCATTTCCAAAGAAGATATGGATAAAGTTCCCGGGTTCAAGGACAAGTTTAAACTTGTATTTGTGAGTTACGGGAGTCGCGAACTTGACGGAGACCATCATGTTTTTGGTGGTGATCCCAAGGTGAACACCGATGCGCTCAAACAAGCCGGTGTCAATAGCACGTTTTATGTATCGCCGAATACTGCTCACGAATGGCAGAGCTGGAGGCGCAGTTTACACGAGTTTGCACCTTTGCTGTTCCGCGATGATGCGCCTGGTGCCAGAAGAGGCGGTTTTGGCGAACCGGTAGAGCTGGGACCAGACGATAAGCCTGCCTTTGATGATCCACCTGCCGGATTCCGCGACAAACGAGATGTTCCACATGGTACCATTGCAAAAGTACAATACGACTCCAAGACTCTTGCTACACAGCGAGAAATGCTGGTTTACACCCCTCCAGGTTATTCGGCAGACAAAAAGTATCCGGTAATCTATTTGCTGCATGGCCTGAATTCGGATGCTGGTCAATGGCCATACTGGGTCCGGGCTGACTATGTCGTCGATAACCTACAGGCCGATGGCAAGATCGGACCGGTGATCATGGTATTTCCAAATTGCAATACAAATATGACAGTGGATAATCCCAAGCCTGATGAGAAGGAGGAGCGAGAAAACGGCTACAAAGGATATGGCGTATCTTTTGAAAACGACCTGCTCCAGGATATTATTCCTTACATCGAGTCGCATTATTCAGTTTATACCGACCGTGATCACCGTGTACTCACAGGGCTGTCGATGGGCGGTGGTCAATCGCTGAACATCGGCCTTTCGCATATCAATATGTTTGCTTATGTAGCGGGAATGTCATCTGCCCCGAATACCAACCAATTCGGAGGGCTTTCCAACTCCCCTCTGTTGTCTGACCCGGATGCCGCCAAAGAGCAACTCAAGTTGCTTTGGCTGGGATGTGGCAACAAGGACGCCCTGTTTAGTGTCAGCCAACGAGTGCATCGGTACCTGAAAGAACAAGGGGTACCACATGTTTGGCACGTGGACAGTAACGGTCACGACGATACCGAGTGGGCAAACAACCTGTATCTTTTTATCAGTCATATTTTCAATGAATAGATACGATTTAAAAGATGTTTTGGTGCTCACTCCTGGTTAAGGTATGGGGGAAAATCATGTGTTGGCGTGGTGACTCCATAAATAGTTATGCTTTTAACGGTTTATTGGAAATAAAATAGAGGAGTAGTGATTTATCTAAATATAGATTTCTTAGAAGTTTAAAATTATTATATTTGAGAGACTTTTTATTGTATCGGGCTTAATACTTTAGAGTTCCGTTAAGGGAATTAGCCTGGCTATTACAGTCTCATCCCTGATAATAAAATCAATGTTTCGTTCTTTTACGGGCAGAGCAAGACTACCGGGTGCTGGTATCTTCAAGTAAATTAAGCTAATACTTGATCATGTTTCTGAAATTATTCAATTTATCAATTAGAATGAATTTAATGAAACAGACTATAAACATGATAAAAAAATTTCTATTCATATTTGCTGTTTTTGCAGTTACTTCCCCCCAACTTGAAGCGCAAACGCTCAACGATTGGGAAAACCCGGATATTAACGGGATAAACAAGGAACAGCCTCATGCCTATGGTTTTCTGGCAGACAAAAAGGCAAACAATCCAATGATCCAGTCGCTTAACGGTATCTGGAAGTTCAAATGGTCGCCCGACCCGCAATTACGACCGGCAGATTTTTACAAAGTAGATTATTCGGTTGAGAAATGGAATGACATTGTGGTTCCCGGAAACTGGGAGCTACAGGGATTTGGCACACCAATCTATACAAATATAGCTTTCCCCTTCAAGTCCGACCTGCCCAAAGTTACCAGTAAACCAGAAAAATATTATACGAGTTTTCTTGAACGAAATCCTATTGGTAGTTATAAAACAAGCTTTACCATTTCCAAAAACTGGGAAAATAAGCAGGTATTCCTAAATTTCGGCGGAGTGCAATCGGCATTTTATGTATGGGTGAACGGGAAAAAAGTAGGGTATAGCGAAAATTCCATGTCACCGGCTGAATTTGACATAACAGCTTATATCCGAAATGGCGAAAACAATCTGGCCGTGGAAGTTTATAAATATTGCGATGGAAGTTATCTGGAAGATCAGGACATGTGGCGGTTAAGCGGTATTTTCAGGGATGTTGATTTAATTGCCCGTCCTAAAACCTTTATTAGCGATTTTTTTGTGAAAGCTGAGCCTGGCAGTTCTTTTGAAAACGCAAATGTTTCTGTTGAGCTGAAAATTGACAACCGCTCGAAAAATGCTGTTTCAGGCTTGTATGCAGATGCTGAGATTACAGGTTATTCCGCACAAGGCGATTGGATTGATTTCTCATTTGCCGGAAAAGTTCCCGTGGTCCAAAAGTCAAAACAAGCGTCGCTCGAGTTGAACGCATTACTAAAACAGCCACAGCTTTGGTCAGCCGAAAAGCCCGATTTATATCATCTTACTTTAAAGCTTAAAAATAAAAAGAATGAGATCGTAGATAAAGCCGAATGTTATTTTGGCGTCCGTAAAATTGAAGTCCGGGGAGATGTGTTTTACGTCAATGACAAAGCTGTGAAACTCAAAGGAGTGAACCGGCACGAGCACCACCCCCGTACAGGGAAACATCTGAGTAGGAATATCATGATCCGTGATTTGGAGCTGATGAAACAGGCTAATATCAACATGATCCGGACCTGCCATTATCCAGACGACCCCTTATTTTATGAGCTTTGCGACCAATACGGCTTTTATGTAATGGACGAGGCGAACCAGGAATCGCATGGTTTCGGGATAAGGAATAAAGTGATTGGAGACAACCCAATGTGGACAAAATCCCATGTCGAAAGGGCTGTTTCGTTGGTACAGCGCGACAAAAACCATCCCTGTGTTATCTTCTGGTCGTTGGGAAATGAAGGAGGCCATGGACAATGTCTTAAAGCTATGGCGGATACCATTATAAAACTGGATAGTAGCCGTTTGGTTTATTCCGATACCTACCGCGAGATTTCTGCTGTGTACGACGAAGGCTACCTTCATCCTGCCGATTTAAAGAAATTGGGCGAAAGGATAACAGACAAACCTGTTTTCATGCGCGAATATCTTCATACAATGGGCAATTCAGGCGGAAACCTTCAGGAATATTGGGATGTGATATATGCAGATTCAAGCCTTACCGGTGCTGCTATCTGGGACTTGGTAGACCAGGGTATTGCAAAAAAAACAGACGGTTCTCCAGTTCGCTACGGCAAGCAACCAGATGATTTAAGCCTTAATGATGATGAATTTTGGGCGTATGGTGGCGATTTTGGCGATCAGCCCAATGATGGGGCTTTCTGTATTAACGGGCTAATAGGGTCCAACAGGATTCCGCATCCGCATTATTACCAGATTCAGAAAGTATATCAGTACATTGATTTTACCCTGGAGAATGCGGCCCTGCTAAAACTAAAAGTGACCAACAGGTATGATTTTACTTCTACCGATAAATTCGATTTGGTATACGCGTTTCTGGTGAATGGGAAAGTAACTTCAAGCGGATTATTAAAATGTCCGCAAGTTTCCCCTGGGCAATCCTATGAGGTTTCAATTGATATGCCCAAAGAGTATGACAGTTGGAGCGGTGAAGTTTTTCTGAATGTTTATGCACGCTTAAGAAAACCTGCTTTGTGGGCTGAAACCGGTTTTACCGTAGCACGCGAGCAGTTTGTACTCAAAACCGAAAAAACTCAAAAAATTGAAGCGGCGGGAAATACAGCTGTTGTTATTGAAACCAGTTCGGACATTTTGGTTCAGACAGACAGCGTGAAATTTAATTTTGATAAAAAGAATGGGGCATTAACTAGTTGGAAGGAGGACGATAAAGAGTTGCTCTTGGGTAGCCTGGAACCTTACTTCTGGAAACCAGCGAACGATAACCAAAAAAGTAATGGCTATGAACAACGGCTCGGAAAGTGGAAAAATGCAGCAGCTACCAGGCAGGTAGAAAATATTCAAATTCAAAAATTGTTGGGATTGACAATTATAACTTTCGACATGAACCTTCCTGATATAGGCGCTTCTTATAAATTAACCTATACAGTGAACGGGATTGGAAAATTGCAGGTTGAAGCATCATATATTCCAAAATCTGACGATATTCCCCTGATACCCAAGTTTGGTATGCGTATGAGGCTACGATCAGAATTAAATATGGTTAATTGGTATGGGCGGGGACCTTTCGAGAATTATCCCGACAGAAAAACTGGCTGTCTGGTTGGTTTATATGAATTGAAACTAGAAAATTTCATAACCAAATATGTAGCTCCCCAAGATAATGCCAACCGTTGCGATGTACGGTGGCTTGAATTTTCTGGTCAAAAAACAGGTAGTGTAAAAGTAACAGGTCTACAACCACTCTGTTTCCGTGCTTGGCCTTATACCGAGGATGATTTGGAAAAAACTCGCCACGATTACCAATTGCCTGAACGGAATTTTATAAACCTGAATATTGATTTAAATATACACGGTGTTGGTGGCGATGATAGCTGGGGAGCTAAAACCATGGATAGATACACTTATCCGGGTAACAAACCATATAAGTATGGCTTTATTCTAGAGTATGTAACAAGAAAATAATGATAAAATATTAATTATTAATAATTAAACAAATACCAAATACAAATGTACTGTCAACTATTTCAAAGCATTAAATATCTGACTAAGGTCAGATCAGCTGTTAAAAAAGGTGATTCTTACCTATCTCATTTAATAGTATTGTTAGTAGTTTTCCTGATGTCGTTTAATTTAAACGCACAGGAAACTATTCAGGTGAACTCGACAACGCGTGAGATGATTGTTTATGCACCTCCGGGAATTGAACAGAACAGGCCGCTGGTTATTTCTATGCATGGGCTGAGTCAAACAATGAATGATCAAGTAAATCAAACGCAATTTAAAAAGGTTGCCGAGGCGAATAACTTTGTCATTGTTTTTCCACAGGCGATAGACAATTCCTGGCAGCTTTGGGGAACAGGCGACACCGACTTTATTCTGGCCATTATTGATGAAATGAATACCCGCTATGGGATTGATCGTGACCGGGTTTACCTTTCCGGCTTTTCCATGGGAGGTATGATGACTTATTATGCTGCTACCCAAATAGCAGATAATATTGCAGCATTTGCTCCAGTAACAGGGTTTCTAATGGATGGGCCAAATACCAATAGCTCAAGGCCAATTCCAATAATTCATGTACATGGTATGGACGATACATATGTACCATACAGCAGGGTACAAGAATGTTTGGATGCATGGATTGAAAGGAACGGTTGCCCCACGACACCTGAGGTTATACAGCCATATCCTGCAAACAATACAGAAACCCAAACATCAAAGAAACATTGGGGACCAGGTAAAGAAGGGGTTGAAATTGAATTTATAAGCTTAGAAGGTGTAGGCCACTGGTATAAAGATGATCCTAATAGTGTGTTTACCAGCCAGGAAATTTGGAACTTTTGTAAGAAATTTTCACTTAAAATGGGGGTTCCTGAATTCATATATGCTTCTGTAACCGAAAGTAATCCTAAACAAATTCAGGTAAATTTAAGTGAAGAGATTGCAGATTCGAGTTACTTCCATGGCTTTGCTGTGAACGTTGATAATGCGTCCGTAACAATTGATAATGTTGTTATGCTCAATACAAATCAGTTAATAATAAATCTGGGGAATAGCTTACAAAAAGACAATGACATTACATTATCGTATAGTAATGGGAATGTATTTTCTACTTCGGGAAAGCAACTGATAAGCTTTAGCGATACTTTGGTTGATAACCTGCTTAAAGGTGCTTCTCCAAGGATAGTTGAATTAACAACCAATGAAAATGGCGACACACTTGCGGCAAGGTTCAATATGAAGATGCAAAATCCTTCTGATATTTCTACATTGGCCCTAAATGCTGAATACAACGGTCAAACAAATGTTCCTATTCTTCAAAGTTCATTTCTTAATAATGATTCTACCGTTTTAGTATTCACTCTTGGTGATCAGGTTTATAGAGACTATGCACTTTCATTAACTTATGCAGGTAGCAATATTATTTCAAAAGATAACGGTATACTGAAATCATTTTCTGGTTTGCAGGTAACCAACAATTCAAATGGTTTACCAGTGCATATTAATTCCGGAGAATTAAAAACCGATGGTATCACGCTTTCATTGGAATTCTCAAAGCCAATGGCAAAGGTGTCAGGTCAACCCGATAATTTAACCCTTGATGTTAATGGGAATACTATTTCAATTAAGTCTGTTTCTGCTATCAATAATACGTTAGAGCTTACACTGTTGGAAAGTATTCATTACGATGATGTTGTAAAGGCAAGTTACACTCCTGGAAAAATAACTGCCGCTGATAATGGTCCCCTGGAAGCATTTAGCAATTTGGACATTACAAACCAGGTAAGCGAACCAGCCTGGATATCTATCCCGGGTAAAATAGAGGCTGAAAACTACACCTTTATTTCAGGAATGCAAGCCGAAACAACCGGGGATGAAGGAGGTGGACAAAACCTGGGCTACATTGGTAGCGGTAGCTGGGTAGAATATGCCATTGAAAATAACACATCTAAAACCGATTATCAAATTTCTTTCCGAATTGCGGCACCAGAAACAGGGGGGGTAATTGACTTTTATATTGACGATAAAAACGTTGGTAATGTTACTGCTCCAAAAACGGGCGATTGGCAGGTTTACCAATCTGTTGCTGAAAATATTAATATCGAAGAAGGAAGACACTATTTAAAAATAGTAGCAACAACGGCCGGTTTTAACTTAAATTACATGGATATTAACGGCACACAAACGAGCTTCCAAAAAATTACTGAAGCGAATATAATCATTTATCCAAATCCTGCATCAAACGAGTTGATTGTAAATTCTGTTGATTTTCAACACAATAGAATTGAGGTTTTTGATGTAAGAGGCAACCGGCTGCTCAACCTTGCAACAAGAGGAGAACCTGTTTTGCATATCCCAATTAATTTGTCCAATGGTGTATATATGGTTAAAATTAGCAATGAAATGCAATATAAACTCAATAAAATTATTGTAGCCAATAAATTGGATTAAGAGTATATGTTATTAAGACTGAAATCATTGTTGATTTTGAGCTTCGTATTAATAGCAACGCGATTGAACGATTAAAAATAGCAAAACGCAAATAAAAAATATAACAAATTAATTTTTAAATAATTTTCAAACAATAAAGTTATGCACTCAACAATTTTGAGTATTGCTTTTGCCCTGCTATCGTTTAATACGTTTGCACAGGAAGATAAAATGGTAGTTGGAGAGTGTCCTTCCGTTGAAGAAATATATCCAATTAAAGGTAAAGTTAAATTATCAGCTAAAGACATTCGTTACAATCAGAAAGGAAATATCCTTTATGGCACTGTGCTTGGTCTTCCTATGTAGGATATAAGCTTGAAACCCTCATAGAGGGATTAGCTTAGGCTAAACCCTTTGGGGTTTTTAAAGAAATTTAACTTAACGTAGTGTTCTCATGAGCGAAGCGAATAATCTTTCTACAGAAGAATATGTTTAACCTTGCTAAGCAAGCTCATGAATTCCATATAAATAGCTTAAGAAAAGTGAATAAATATCAATTACTTAACTAAAATTTAAACAAATGAAACCCTCATAGAGGGATTTATAGAGAAACTTAATCGCTCTACAAAAGAATATGTTAAATATCAATTACTTAACTAAAATTTAAACAAATGAAAAATATTAGCATGTTGTTGGTAACATTTATGGTTATCTTATTAAGTTGCACTAATAAGAATGAACTGTTTGTAAATTATTCGAACCCTGAAATAGAATATTGGGGTAGAATTGATACCGTTACGAACACAGGGGCCGAGCTTTACTGGTCTGGCACATCGATAAAATTGAATTTCGAAGGAGAGAAGATTGGCGCAGTGATGAAGGACGAAACCGGAGATAATTATTACAATGTTATTATCGATAACGACAGCATTTCATTACTGAGGCCTGACACCACTAAACAATATTATCAATTAGCTTTGGGCCTGCAGGAAGGAAAGCACTCAATTGAAATTTTCAAACGCACAGAATGGGACAGGGGAAAAACAACTTTTTATGGTTTCAGGATTAATAATAATGCTGAGATATTGCCAAAAGCTGCCCCCAAAAAGCGGAAAATCGAATTCTATGGAAATTCAATAACTGCTGGTTACGCTGTTGAAGATACTTCCGGGAGAGATCGGCCTGACAGTACTTTTACTAATAATTATCTAAGCTACTCAGCAATAACTGCTCGCCATTTCGATGCTGAATACCAGTGTATCTGTAAAAGTGGAATAGGGATAACTATTAGTTGGTTTTCTTTTATTATGCCCGATATTTATGATCGCCTGGCACCGGCGGACTCAACTAGTAAATGGGATTTTTCGCTATATCAACCGGATATTGTCGTAATAAACCTGTTTCAGAACGACTCCTGGCTGGTTAATTTACCTGATAGAGATGATTTTAAAGCGAATTTTGGAACCAAAGCTCCGAGCGATGAATATTTAATTAATGCTTACCAGCAATTTGTTGCAAAGATCAGGAGCCATTATCCTGATGCCAGTATTATATGCGCCCTTGGTAGTATGGATGCTACCCGTGAAGGTTCTAAATGGCCTGGTTATATTAAACAAGCTGTTGAAAGATTGAATGATAACAAGTTATACACCCATTTTTTCCCTTTTAAAGATACTCCGGGACACCCATCAGTAAAAGAACAGGAAGAAATGGCCAATAGCCTGGTTCAGTTTATCGATAAGAATATTGAATGGTAGAAAAGGAGAATTGGTTTACCCCGCTCATAGCATCTTACGATGGGAAGAACCCTTATCAATACCTTATAGGTTTGGGCAAACAGGCCCAAAGTGATGGGGTTATTAAAGGGATATTTTTACACAAGGATGAGATGAATGCAGGACAAGGGCAATGGCAGTCGTATGTAAAGAAAATTGACATCAATATGTTGACCAACCTTTCGTTAAATGCTGAATCAGTACCCCTTTTAGCGGGAGAGTTACTATTGGCTGAAATAATTCCAACAGCACATATTATTTTTTCTCCAGGTTGCACTGGATTTGATAATGCCCATTTCGACATAAATGGTTACAGAGAATTGGGTATGCGCTATGGTGCTGAGATGCCAGGGGTATGGGCTTTTGTAGATGGCGGTGTATCAAAACAGAAAATAAAATAGATGAGGATTGATCTTTTAAATGATATGGAATTTTCACAAGTTAAAAGAAAAGTTATTTTAAAGTTCTTGATAATTCTTGCAACTCATGCCTTATCAAATAGTATTGGTGCACAAAACATCAACGACTGGGAAAATCCCATTATCAATAGTATTAATAAGGAAAAGCCACATGCCTGTGGATTTTTAGCCAGTGAAAAAGCAAACAATGTGCTGGTCAAGTCGCTTAATGGAATTTGGAAGTTCAAATGGTCACCCGATCCGCAATCACGACCTGAAGATTTTTATAAAGAAAATTACTCGGTCGAAAGCTGGAATAATATTGTTGTGCCTGGTAATTGGGAATTGCAGGGTTTTGATACCCCTATTTATACAAATATTTCCTATCCTTTTCAAAAAGATGAACCAAAAGTTACCAGCGAACCACCAAAATACTTTACCGCCTATAAGGAACGAAACCCGGTGGGCAGCTATTGCACCTCTTTTTCAATACCCGAAAACTGGAAGGACAAACTGGTTTTTTTAAACTTCGGGGGCGTGCGGTCTGCCATGTATGTATGGGTAAACGGGAAAAAAGTAGGTTACAGCGAAGGTTCTATGACCCCTGCCGAATTTGATATTACAAAATATATTCATAGTGGCAAAAACAAGCTGGCTGTAGAAGTTTACCGCTGGTGCGATGGGAGTTACCTCGAGGGCCAGGATATGTGGCGGTTGAGTGGCATTTTCAGGGATGTCGACCTGGTTGCTCATTCAAAATTGTTTATTCGCGATTATTCAGTACAGGCCCTGCCCACAAGTGACTTCAGCACTGCCACGGTAAATATCAGGATGAATATTGACAATCGTTCTGAAGAAAGCTGGAAAGGTTTAAATATTGAAGCCGAAATTTCAGGATACTCAACAAAAGGTGATGTGATTGACATTCAGTTAGATAAAAAAGTTGGTATTTTGAATAAGCAATCAGAAAACGTAGTTGATTTAAGTGCAAATTTAGAAAACCCACACTTATGGTCGGCTGAAACACCTTATTTATACGGGTTGAACCTAAAACTCAAAAACAATAAAAATGAAGTACTCGAAACCATACACTGGCAGTTTGGAGTTCGTAAAGTTGAAGTTCGGGGACAGGTTTTTTATGTAAATGGGAAAGCTATTAAGTTGAAGGGGGTAAATCGGCACGAGCATCATCCCAGGATCGGTAAGTATGTTGACTTGCAAACTGTTATTAAAGATATTCAGTTGATGAAGCAGGCCAACATTAACATGATCCGGACAAGCCATTATCCTAACGATCCAATATTCTATGAGATGTGCGACAGGTATGGGATATATGTGATGGACGAAACCAGCCAGGAATCACACGGCTATGGAATTGGCAATAGCACTTTAGGTGATAATCCGGTCTGGGAAAATTCCCATGTCGAAAGGGCTGTTTCGATGGTTGAACGCGATAAAAATCATGCATGCGTCATCTTATGGTCACTCGGAAACGAAGGAGGCCGTGGTCGTAACCTTATTGCCATGGCTGATACTGTAAAAAAGCTCGACCCGTCAAGATTGGTATTTTCAGATACACAGCGCAACGTTTCTTCCATTTATGATAAAGGTTACTTAACACCTGAGAATTTTAAGAAACTTGCTGAAGACATTGACGACAAACCTGTTTTTATGCGTGAATATGCCCATGCCATGGGGAACTCGGGAGGGAATTTGCAAGAATACTGGGATATTATTAATGCTGATTCCAGCATAGTTGGTGCTGCTATCTGGGACTGGGTGGACCAGGGTATTGCAAAAAAAATAGACGGTTCTCCGGTTCGCTACGGCCGGCAGCCAGCCGATTTAAGCCTTAAAGATGATGAATTTTGGGCGTATGGTGGCGACTTTGGCGATCAGCCCAATGATGGGGCTTTCTGTATTAACGGGCTAATTGGGCCCGACAGGGTTCCGCATCCGCATTACTACCAGGTACAGAAAGTATATCAGTACATTGATTTTGCACTGGAAAATACTGTTCCTCTTAAACTAAAAGTAACCAACAGGTATGATTTTACTTCTACTGATAAGTTTGATTTGGTATACACGTTTTTGGTGAACGGGGAAGTAACTGCAACCGGATTATTAAATTGTCCGCCGGTTTCCCCCGGGCAATCGTTTAAGGTTTCAATTGATATGCCCAAAGAGTATGACAATTGGAGCGGTGAAGTTTTTCTGAATGTTTATGCCCGCTTAAGAAAACCTGCTTTGTGGGCTGAAACCGGTTTTACTGTAGCATGCGAGCAGTTTTTACTCAAAACTGAAAAAACTCAAAAAATTGAGGCGGTGGGAAATACAGCTGTTGTTAACGAAACCGGGGCAAACATTTCGGTTCAGGCGGGTGGTATGAAATTTAATTTTGATAAGAAGAATGGGGCATTAACCAGTTGGAAGGCGAACGGTAAAGAGTTGCTCATGGGAAGCCTGGAACCTTATTTCTGGAAACCAACGAACAATAACCAAAAACATAATGGCTATGAACAACGGCTTGGAAAGTGGAAAAATGCAGCAGCTACCAGGCAGGTAGAAAATATTCAAATTCAAAAATTGCCTGGATTAACAATTATAACTTTTGATATGAACCTTCCTGCTATTGGAGCTTCCTATAAATTAACCTATACAGTAAACGGGATTGGCAAATTGCAGGTTGAAGCATCATATATTCCAAAATCTGACAATATTCCACTGATACCCAAGTTTGGTATGCGTATAAGGCTACCATCAGAATTAAATATGGTTGATTGGTATGGGCGAGGGCCTTTCGAGAATTATCCCGACCGCAAAACCGGCTACCTGGTTGGTTTATATGAATTGAAACTAGAAAATTTTATAACCAATTATGTAGTTCCCCAGGATAATGCCAACCGTTGTGATGTACGGTGGTTTAAATTTTCTGATCAAAAAACAGGTAGTGTAAAAGTAACAGGTTTACAACCACTCTGTTTTCGTGCCTGGCCATATCTCGAAGACGATTTGGAGAAGGCCGGACATCCGTATGAAATACAGCAAAGGGATTTTATCAACCTGAATATCGATTTGAATATTCACGGTGTTGGAGGGAATGATAGCTGGGGGGCACGAACATTGGATAAATATACAAATCCGGGCAATCAACCTTATTACTGTGGTTTTATAATGGAATACGCAGGTAAACAGTAGCTTACAAAGAGATAATTTAACAGGATATATAAAAATTGACAAGATGTACAACTTAAATTCACACAAAAGGAATCATTTTTTAAAACAATCAGCATTGGCATTCATTCTATTTCTAAGCTCTCTTGCTGGCTATTCGCAAAACGGTATAGGACGAAAACAGCTGTTTGACTACGACTGGAAATTCTTTTTGGGCGATGTTCCTGAAGCTAAAGCAAACGATTTTGATGATGAGAGCTGGCGCAAACTCGATTTGCCACACGATTGGAGCATTGAAGGGAAACTTAACCCTAAAAATCCGATGGGAGGTGCCGGAGGCTACTTTCCGTCAGGGATTGGCTGGTACCGAAAAACCTTTGTCGCGCTTGAAGAATGGAACGGCAAATGTGTTTCTGTTTATTTCGAAGGCGTTTACATGAATTCCGAAGTTTTCATTAACGGAAAATTGCTAGGGGTGCATCCCTACGGATACACATCATTCAGTTACGACCTAACACCTTACCTGAATCTCGGAAAAGAGAATGTTATTGCAGTACGGGTAGACAATTCGAAACAGGTAAACAGTCGTTGGTACAGTGGATCCGGCATCTATCGTCATGTTTGGATGATTGCAACAGACAGGGTGCATGTCGCTGATTGGGGCGTAGCCATCGCAACTCCGGATGTATCGCCTGAAAAAGCTACAGTTCTGGTAAAAACTGTGATTAAGAATGAAACAAACGCATCTGAAAATATAATTGTAGAAACCCGTTTAACAGATAAAAACGCTAAAAAAGCCGGAGCAAACCAGCTTAAAGTAGAAATAGCAGCCAATAGCGAAAAGGAAGTTACACAGCTTGTTAAGCTGCAAAAGCCTTTCTTGTGGACACCTGAGACACCCTATTTGTACGAAGCTCAAATCCGGATTTTAAAAGACAAAAAAATCATTGATGCCACTAAGACAAGTTTTGGTATTCGTTCCATTGGATTTACGGCTGAAGATGGTTTCCAGCTAAATGGTAAATCGGTGAAAATAAATGGCGGTTGTGTACACCATGATAATGGTTGCCTTGGCGCAGCAGCCTACGATCGGGCAGAAGAGCGGAAGGTGGAGTTGTTGAAAGCAGGTGGTTTCAATGCGGTACGTACATCGCATAATCCGCCATCTGAAGCATTCCTCGATGCTTGCGACAGATTAGGCCTGTTGGTCATGGATGAGTCATTTGACTGTTGGAAAGTGGGCAAGAACGATTACGACTACTCCAACTATTTTAACGATTGGTGGCAGTGTGATATTGAGGCCATGGTTAAACGGGATCAAAATCACCCGTCCATTATCATGTGGAGCATTGGTAATGAAATACCTGAAAGAAAAGAGCCTCAGGCTGTTGAAACTGCAAAGATGCTTGTTGGAGCAATAAAAAAAATAGATAATACACGCCCGATTACATCAGCTGTCGTTGGTTGGGGAGATGATTGGGTCGTATTTGACTCACTATTTGCGGAACATGATGTAGCCGGTTATAATTATCATTTAAATAGTGCCCCCGATGATCATAAAAGAGTTCCTTCAAGGATTATCGTTCATACCGAATCGTATCCGAAGGATGCTTTTGCCAATTGGAAACTGGTACAAGAGAATAGTTATGTCATCGGCGATTATGTTTGGACTGCTATTGATTATCTGGGCGAATCAGGGATTGGACGTTATTACTATTCTGGAGAAACTCCTGGTCAGCATTGGGAAAACGATTTCTTTCCGTGGCATGGTGCCTATTGTGGCGACATGGATGTGATAGGTTGGAGAAAACCAATATCGCATTATAGGAGCATGCTATACAACAATACCGAAAAGCTCTATATGGCTGTACGCGAACCGGAACCGGAACCATTGGAAATCAAACTGACCTGGTGGTCGGTATGGCCGACCTGGGAAAGTTGGAACTGGCCGGGTTTTGAGGGAAAGGACATTCAGGTTGAAGTTTATTCAAAGTATCCGAAAGTGAGGCTTTACCTGAACGACCAACTCATTGGAGAACAGGCAACAACGGTTGATCAGGAATTTAAAGCAACATTTAACCTGCCTTATGCACCGGGTCAACTAAAGGCGGTTGGCGTGCAGAATGATCTGGAAGTCGAATCGACCTCATTACAAACAGCAGGTGAAGCTGCATCGATAAAACTTAGCGCTGACAGGCAGAAGATAAAAGCCAACGGACAGGATTTGTGTTATGTTACGGTTGAAGTAACAGATGAAGATGGAACTATTCAACCCAATGCAGACAACCTACTTAAATTTACTATTGAAGGTGAAGGCACCATTGTTGGAGTTGATAATGCCAATTTAAAAGACACCGACTCTTATGTTGGCAATTCCCGAAAATGCTGGAAGGGGAAGGCATTAGTTGTTATAAAGAGCGCTCACAAGGCGGGAGATATCAAACTTACTGTATCATCGTCAGGATTAGATGGAGCTAGTACTATAATAACCAGCGAAATAGAATGAATTAAAAATAATGTTTTAGATAATAATTTAAAAAACAAAAATGAATAGAATATTTTTTTCGATACTTCTAGCAGGTATCAGTTTAGCTTCAATGGCTCAAAAGTTTGATAATTTGGCATTAAAACCGCAAATGGGGTGGAACAGTTGGAATACTTTTGGGACCGATATAAATGAACAAATGATAATGGAAATTGCTGATGCAATAGTTAGCACTGGTTTAAAAGATGCAGGTTATGAATATATAGTGCTTGATGATGGATGGATGGCTATGGAAAGGGATGCTAAAGGAAATTTGGTAGCACATCCAGAGAAATTTCCAAACGGAATAAAACATCTTGCTGATTATGTGCATTCTAAAGGATTGAAGTTTGGATTGTATAATTGTGCCGGCAACAAAACCTGTGCAGGTTATCCTGGTAGCAGAGGACATGAATATCAGGATGCTTTAAAATATGCAGAGTGGGATGTAGATTATTTAAAATACGATTGGTGCAATACCGATAAGTTAAATCCTGCTGAAGCTTATATAACAATGCGGGATGCCTTGTTTGCTGCCGGCCGGCCTGTTTTATTCAGTATCTGCGAATGGGGTAATTCAAATCCATGGGAATGGGCTGGTGAAGTAGGGCATAGCTGGAGAACTACGGGAGATATTTATGATTGTTTTGATTGCGTATATGATCATGGAACCTGGTCATCGTGGGGCGTAAATAAAATACTGGACATGCGGGATAATGATACACTACGAAAATATTCAGGTCCCGGACACTGGAACGACATGGATATGCTTGAAGTGGGTAATGGAGGTATGAGTTTTGACGAAGATCAGAGTCATTTTATGCTTTGGGCATTATTAAATTCACCACTTATTCTGGGTAATGATATTAGAAAAATGAGCCAACAAACTCTTGATATATTAACCAACAAAGAAGTCATTGCTATTAACCAGGATGAACTTGGAATACAGGGATTTAAATATACTACAATTGACAGTGTCGATGTATGGGTAAAGCCCTTAAAAAACAATGAATGGGCAGTGTGTTTTTTAAACCGTTCAGCTACAGCCAAACAAATTAAATTTAATTGGGAAGGAACAACTTTTGAAGATCAAATTAACGCTATAAAAGCTGTTTTAACTAAGGACAATATATTCAACATCAGGGATATCTACAAAAAAAAGAATATAGGGACAACAAAGAAACCTTTAAAAATTAGTTTGAATAAATATCAATCATTTACTGTAAGGTTAACAAAATAATGAACCATGTTTAATAGGTTAAAAATGAAACATCAAAGAAACACCTTTTTGAAAGGATATATAGCACTAATGATCCTTATCGTTTTTAATGGCAATTATGTAATTGGCCAAACAGCTATGATTAATACAATAGCAAGAAATACAAAAAGTTTAAATGGTGACTGGCAGGTAATCATTGATCCAGGCGGTGGTGGCGACTGGCGAAAAGTCTGGGAGGAAAAAAAGCCACAAAAGAAAACCGATTTTATTGAATATTCCTTTGACGGTGGGCCAATGCTAAAAGTGCCGGGAGATTTTAATTCTCAACGATGCGAATTAACTTATGTTGAAGGGACTGTCTGGTACAAAAAGCAATTCAATTATACCCTTAAATCCGACAAGCGATTGTTTCTGCATTTTGGAGCGGTGAATTATTGGGCTGAAGTCTATTTAAACGGCGAAAAAATTGGCAGCCACGAAGGCGGTTTTACACCCTTTCAGTTCGAAATTACCAATAAAGTACAGAAGGGGGAAAATACTGTTATCGTCAAGGCTAATAACAACCGTAAAGGAAATGGTTTGCCCAGCTACGGGTACGACTGGTTCAATTACGGCGGCATTACACGCAGTGTTGACCTAATTGAAACCGCCAACACCTACGTTGAAGATTATTCCCTTCAATTAAAAAAGGGAAGCCTTAATAATGTTTTGGGATGGATTCAACTGGATGGAACAAAAAAAGTACAAAAACTGACAGTACATATTCCTGAACTGAAGATATCCCAAAAAACCAAATCGAATAAGGCCGGACTGGCAAGTGTTGATTTTAAAGCAGATTTCAAACTTTGGTCGCCTGAAAATCCGAAACGTTATAAGGTAATCATAGAAGGTGAAACCGATACCATAACAGATAACATTGGGTTTCGCAGTATTGAAGTTAAAGGGAATAAGGTTTTGCTGAATGGAAGCCCAATTTTTTTAAAAGCAGTAAACATTCACGAAGAGAACCCCTATAAAGGCTCAAGAGCATACTCCATTGATGATGCCAAAATATTGCTGAATGCCGCGAAAGAATTGGGATGTAACCTGGTTCGTCTGGCTCATTATCCGCACTCTGAAAACATGGTGAGCTTAGCTGAGGAAATGGGACTGATGGTATGGGACGAGATTCCGGTATATCAACACATCCAATTTGCAGATAGTGTTGTCCCAAAAAAATTGGAAACCATGCTTAATGAAATGGTTAGAAGGGATAAAAACCGTTGTGGAGTAGTTCTTTGGAGCCTTTCCAACGAAACCTATCCGGGAACACCTAACCGCAACGAAGCACTAATTGAGCTTACCCAAAAGTGCAGAGCATTGGATTCCACCCGCTTGATAGTGCATGTGATAAATACTCAGGACTATGCAAACAACACATTTAAAGTGTGGGATCCGCTCTATAACTATTCCGACCTGGTTGCTCTCAATGAATACATTGGATGGTACATTCCATGGCAGGGCAAGCCATCTGAAACCAAATGGAATATAGCATTCCCCAACAAACCTGTTTTTATTTCTGAATTTGGCGGCGAGGCATTGTTTGGCAGTAAAGGCCCAACTGATGAAGCGGCTTATTGGACAGAAGAATACCAGGCGAATATTTATAAAAATCAGATAGAAATGTTTAATACCATTCCCAATCTGTGTGGCGTTTGTCCGTGGTTATTGTTCGATTATAGGTCGTTGGGACGAATGAACCAGGTGTATCAAAACGGCTATAACCGTAAAGGATTGATATCTGAAAAGGGACAAAAGAAAAAAGCATGGTATATTATGAATAAATATTACGAGAGTAGGAATTAACAAAAGGCAAAAATTTTTCTTTCCAAAAGTTTAAAAACTAAATAAAATGACAATAAAGAATTCATCTCGCAGTGACTTTATTAAATTTGCATCGGTGACAGGTTTGGCTGTTACAGGGCTTTCAACATCCTGCATAAATGCAAAGTCGATATTTAAGAAACCTGAAAAAGAAAACCTGTGTTTTTGTTTCAGGGCGATTTGATTACAGATGGTAACCGGGGCCGGAACGATGACCCAAACCCTATTTTAGGACATGGCTACTGTTTTACTTTTTCAAGCCGGATTGGTGCAGATTTTCCACAGTATGATTTTCATTTATAAAGCAGGGCTTTTGCGGAGATACGGTGGGCGATCTCGAAAAAAGGCAGTAAACGATATCTTGGATCTAAAAACCGGATGTGTTAAGCCTTTTGATCCGTGAATTATTAAACGGGCCAAAATTATAAAACAAATTGTAGTTGATTTTAATGTGGTTTTAATTGACAGGGCAATCGGGGTTAACTTTTTTCGATGAACAAATAATACATTTATCGTTCATTTGTAAAGAAAAACATCGGATATTTTTAAAAGATCCGATGTTTAGTCATGGTTATTTTTTAAACCCGAATGCCCTAAAATGATTATTGCATTGGTTTTATCATGGCAGACAGGTTTGTTTACTCAGATCAATTTTCCTTTGGGTAGGCAGGGAATCATTTCAAAAGCCGATTTAATCAAAAATTAAAAAAGTATAATGAAGAACTATTCAATTTAAATCAAATAAAAATGTTATGAAAATGTATAAGATTCTAATCATCCTGATAATGTTAGTAGTCGACATGTCTGTTTATTCACAAGATGTTAACCGCTTTTTCCCAGAAAGAGAATTGATTACCACAGGCATATATTATTATCCAGAGCATTGGGACGAAAGTCAATGGGGCCGTGATATTAAGAAAATTGCAGATATGGGGTTCGAGTTCGTACACCTTGCCGAGTTTGCCTGGTTTAAAATGGAACCTACAGAGGGGAAATATGATTTTACATGGCTGGACAAGGTGGTCGATCTTTGTGTCAAAAATAACCTGAAGGTGGTTTTGTGTACCCCATCTGCCACAACACCAGCATGGATGCGGGTAAACTATCCTGAAACATTTAGAATGGATGGGCATTACATTCGTGGCGAAAATGGGACTCGTGGGTTAAATTCTATCACAAATTCAAAATACCGCATGTTTGTGGAAAAAATTGTAACAGAGCTTGCCAAACGTTATGGAAAAAATAAAAATGTAACAGGTTGGCAAATTGATAACGAGCCTCCGGCAATTGATGACTATAGCCTTTCTTCGCAAGAAGCATTTAGAAAATGGTTGAAGGATAAATACGGCACAACTGATGCATTAAACGCAGCCTGGGGAACAGCATTCTGGAGCCAGTGGTACAATAGCTTCGATGAGGTTATTATTCCTAACACTAATTTAGTTGGCTGGTGGGGCAACAACCCTCATGGCCTGCTCGATTTTAAACGTTATCTGGCTGATAGCCAGGCCGGTTTTCTTGATTTACAAGCGAGTATACTCCGAAAGTATATTTCTAATAATCAATACATTACAACGAATTATACTGCAAAGTGCATCAGTTCCGATCCACGACGGACAACAAAACTCGATTTTGCTGCCTATACAGCATATCCCAATGGAGGGAGTGCAAATATTGGCTCAAAAGGTTTTCGTTTAGGAGACAGCAAAGTAATACTTTTTGCTTCAGAGTATTATAAGTCAACAGGAGGCGTTACAGGAGTGATGGAAATACAGCCCGGCCCTGTGAACTGGGGCAACTATAACCCCCTTCTTTTGCCTGGTACTGTGCGCATGTGGCTATACCACGCTTTTGCCGCAGGGGGCAAATTGGCCTGTTCCTATCGTTTTCGCCAGATATTGTATAGTTGCGAACAATACCATTCCGGCATTATAAAAACCGATGGGGTGACTCCTTCGCAAGGTGGCGACGAGTACATTGAGTTTATGAAAGAGATAAAAAAACTCCGCGAACTGTACAAGCCAGGGGCCAAAATGCCCGAAAAGCTGGCCGCCCGGTCAACGGCCATCCTTTGGGACCTTGAAAACTACTGGAGCCTCGACAGGCAAAAGCAAACCTTCCAGTGGGATGTTTGGGGTTACCCTATCAAGTTCATGGAAATGGCAAAATCCCTGGGGGCGCCTGTGGATGTTATCCCGGAAACAGCGGATTTTTCGAAATACAACTTTTTGATAGTACCAGCTTATGAATTGGCCGACAAGGACTTGATAAAAAAATGGCAGGACTATGCAGCCAACGGGGGAAACTTGATTATTACCTGCCGCACAGCGATAAAAAACCGCTTGGGGCATTTCTGGGAAGCAGAACAAGCCGCACCAATATCAGATCTTATAGGGGCCCATGTGAAAGCAACCGATATGCTTTCGAATTATGACAAAGGCGAAATATTGATGAACTCTACCCTTTATAATTGGAACAATTGGGCCGATTTGCTTGATACTGATAAAAATACAGAAGTACTTGCAACATACAATAACCAATTTTACAAAGGTAAAGCCGCTATAGTAAAGCATAAAATTGGCAAAGGATCCGTCACCTACATTGGTGTAGATACAGACGATTCAAAACTGGAAAAGAATGTGTTGCGCAGTGTATATATTAAAGCCGGGGTAACAACAGAAAATTATCCGGATGGTATTTATGTTTATTGGCGGGATGGTTTTAATGTTGCAGTGAATTATTCATCTGATGAATATCAAATAAATTTAGCTGAAAATGCTGAAGTTCTTGTAGGTGAAAAAGTTTTGAAACCGGCAGGTGTAGTGGTTTGGAGTGAGTGAATATTGGCATATCAAAGGTATACGATTTCTCTGACAAATTGGAATTAACGAAGTGATCTCATGAGCGAAGCGAATAATCGCTCTACAAAAGAATATGTTTAACCTTGCGAAGCAAGCTCATAAACTCCATATAAATAGTTTAAGAAAAGTGATTAAATATCAATTACTTAACTAGAGTTTAAACAAGTGAAACAGATGCGCTAAAAATAAGCGTTTCTTATACGTTTATTAATTTTTTGTCGTATATTGCAGTGCAAAGAAGAAGCGTATTTTTTACATTTAAAAAAGAGGATGTTTTGTCTTGTAAGATGAATTACGAAGCAGATGGAGTTAAGGAATTAATTGCTATAGACTGTATAATATTTGGTTTTGATGATGAGGGATTAAAACTTTTATGTATAAAAAGGATTTTTGAACCTGCAAAAGATCAATGGTCCTTAGTTGGGAGTTTTATAAAAAAAGATGAAAGTTTAGATGATGCTGCTAAACGTATTCTTTATAAATTAACAGGTTTGAAAGATGTGTATTTAGAACAACTCTATGCACATGGTGATGTTAATAGAGATTCAGGAGCCAGAGTCATATCTATTTCCTATTTTGCATTGATCAATATTCAGGAGCAAAATCATGAATTGGTTAAAGAATATGGGGCCGAATGGATTTCTGTTTCAAAATTGCCTGAACTTGTTTTTGATCATAACACAATGGTTCAAATGGCACTGAAGAAATTAAGACAGGAGGCAAAAACAAAACCTTTAGGGTTTGAGCTACTTCCTGAAAAATTCACATTACCAAGGCTACATCAGTTGTATGAAGCTATTTATCAAAAGAAGATAGACAATAGAAATTTCAGAAAAAGCATGCTTAGTTTCGATGTTCTTCAGAAGTTAGAAGAAAAGGAAAAAGGATCCTCGAAGAAAGGCGCTCATTTTTATAAGTTTAATGTTGAAAAGTATAAACAACTAACAGAGAATGGCAATTATTTTAGTGTTATTATTTAAATTTTGCTAAATTATTTTTATAATTTATTGATTTGTGAAATCAATTTGTCGGAAAGATATAACTTTTTATGAATGGAGTTAACACATCAACAAACCTTTTGAATCAATGATATCAGTGAAATAGAATAAAACCATTCATTCAAAAGTTGTTTAGATAACTACCTGTTTTCTATTAAGTTTTAGTAGACAAGTTACTATTGAGAGAAATAACATAGGATTACATTTATAATCTAAAAAGTATAAAATAATTTTATTAACTTAAAAGTGATTATTTGATATGAATTGTGGTGGTTTTAGCCTCCTCATGCTTCTAAAGCGATAAATTATTTGTAAAATGAAACATCCATGATTAATTTTAATCACACACGAGCATGATTATTAGCAGAAACTGTCTGACAGCATGTGAGTTGAGTTTAGTGGATGTTCCATCTGACAAATTGAAGCAATAAAAAATAAACAGATGAAACTCTCATTCCGCGTGCCGCTGAAGCTTTAGCGGAGGCGCAGGGGGGATTAGCTTACGCTGAACCCTTCGGGGGGGGGGGGTATAAAGAAAATTAACTAAACGAAGTGTTCTCATGAGCAAAGCGAATAATCGCTCTACAAAAGAATATGTTTAATCTTGCGAAGCAAGCTCATGAACTCCATATAAATAGCTTAAGAAAAGTGAATAAATATCAATTACTTAACTAAAATTTAAACAAGTGAAAAACTGGAGCCCATGAATAGACAAGGTTAGAACTCGTGTCGGTTAAAACAAAGCAATTACTGTGACACAGGAAAGTAATTAGCTTTCTCGTTGTATAAAGCTAACTAGTAAGTACATGTATTTTTAAATGTAAAAAATACGCTTAATCTACTGATAAACTAATATCAAAAACATTATTTAGACTTAGGAATATGGAAATTTTAGATTGGGTAATAATTGTGGCATTCTCACTTGTTTTAGTGGGAATAATAATTTGGGTATTCAAACAAAAACAGGATACCTCCGGAGACTACTTTTTAGCAGGCAGAGATGCAACCTGGCTGGCAATTGGGGCCTCAATTTTTGCATCCAACATTGGTTCAGAACACTTAATTGGCCTGGCAGGGGCTGGTGCCTCCAGCGGAATGGCAATGGCACATTGGGAAATACAGGGATGGATGATATTGATTTTGGGATGGGTCTTTGTACCTTTTTACACCCGGAGTATGGTTTATACCATGCCCGAATTTATGGAAAAAAGATACAACAAAGAGTCCAGATCAATACTATCTATTATATCGTTGATTAGTTATGTTTTAACAAAGGTTGCTGTAACAGTTTATGCCGGAGGACTGGTTTTTAAAGAAGTTTTTGGTATAGAAAGTATGTGGGGCATTGATTTCTTTTGGATTTCAGCCATAGGACTTGTTCTGCTTACAGCAATTTATACTATAGTTGGTGGAATGAAATCCGTGCTTTATACTTCTGTTCTTCAAACCCCAATTCTCTTATTAGGTTCTTTAATAATAGTTGTTCTTGGATTAAGAGCTTTAGGAGGATGGGATGAATTAATGTCCATTACAGGAGTAGTTAAAGTCAACGAATATGGAGATACAATGCTCAACTTAATTAGAAGCAACCAGGATGAAGATTTTCCATGGCTGGGAGTGCTTATAGGTTCAGCCGTAATTGGATTTTGGTATTGGTGTACAGATCAATACATTGTACAAAGAGTTCTATCAGGTAAAAATGAAAGAGAAGCAAGAAGAGGTGCCATCTTTGGAGCCTATTTAAAATTAACCCCTGTGTTCCTATTTATGATCCCGGGTATGATAGCATTTGCATTGGCTCAAAAAGGAGTAGTTATCAATGGTGAGGTATTTTCATTGTCAAGTGCTGATGCAGCATTCCCTACTCTGGTTGCAAAATTACTTCCAGCAGGGGTAAAAGGACTGGTGGTTTGTGGTATTTTGGCTGCATTAATGAGTTCATTAGCATCTCTGTTTAATTCTTCGTCTATGTTGTTTACTATTGATTTTTATAAACGGTACCGACCAGATGCAACCGAAAAAAGGTTGTTGTATATTGGACGTGTCGCAACAGTTGTAGTTGTTGTTCTTGGTATTTTATGGATTCCAATAATGAGGAGTATTGGTAACGTTTTATATAAATACTTGCAGGATGTACAATCCATTTTATCACCGGGAATTGCAGCAGCATTTCTACTTGGAGTGCTCTCTACCAGACCAACACCTAAAGGTGGAATGTGGGGAATGATTTCCGGGTTTATTATTGGAATTGTCCGTCTTGGGGCCAGGGTTTATTATTCCACGGTTGCTGGTGATGCTGGCTATGAAAATGTGAAACTGTGGGCAGCAGATCATGGGGTGAACAATTACTTTTATCAACTTTTTTACGAAGTAAACTGGCTGTTTTTTAGTGGAGGAATGTTGGTTTTAAGTATTTTGGTAATAATGATAGTAAGTAAATTTACGAAACCCGCACCAGCAGCTCAAATTGTAGGTTTAACGTTTAGTTCGGCAACAAGGGAGCAAAGACTGGCGACAAGACAAAGCTGGACCAAATGGGATTTGTTTAATACACTTATAATTATCGGGTTAACAATAGCTTTCTACATTTTCTTCTGGTAAGTCGATAGTCAATAATTAAAAAATAGGATTTACTAATAATAAATAAGCTTAAAAATGAACAATTCAGAAAAATATCAGATATGGTTTATTACAGGAAGCCAGCATTTATATGGTCCTGACACTTTAAAAATGGTTGATGAAGATTCTTCTACAATTGTTGAAGGATTAAATGCAAGTAGCAAATTACCTGTTAAGTTAGTTTTTAAACCGGTTGTTAAAACCCCGGAGGAGATATTGAACATTTGTGTTGAGGCAAATTCCGACAAAAACTGTATCGGGATTATCACTTGGATGCATACCTTTTCGCCTGCTAAAATGTGGATTGCTGGGTTGAAAGTACTCAATAAACCTTATATGCATCTACATACCCAGTTTAACAGAGATCTTCCGTGGGATAAGATTGACATGGACTACATGAATGCTCACCAAAGTGCCCACGGAGGGAGAGAGTTTGGGTTTATTAATTCACGAATGCGAAAAAATAGAAAAGTCGTAGTTGGTCACTGGAAAGATGAAAATGTTCAAAACCAGGTAGCACTTTGGTGCAGAACGGCAATAGGATGGGCAGATTCACAAGGTCTCAAAGTTGCACGTTTTGGTGATAATATGCGCAATGTTGCCGTTACTGAAGGCGATAAAGTTGAAGCACAAATCAAATTCGGATGGGAAATACATGCTTATGGCATAGGTGATTTAGTAGCGTATGTTGATAAAGTTCTTGATGAGGAAGTAGATACTCTTTACAAAGAATATGAGGCTCTTTACCAGGTTGCTGAAAACTGTAAACCTGGAGGAGAATACTATGAAAATGTCAGGGTTCAGGCACGTTATGAGATTGCTATGAAACGTTTTATGGAAGATGGTAATTTTAAGGCAATTACTACCAACTTTGAAAACTTAACTGGGTTGTCACAATTGCCAGGACTGGCCTCACAGCGTTTGATGGCGGCTGGTTATGGTTTTGGCGCCGAAGGTGATTGGAAACAAGCAGCTTTACTTCGTATCATAAAAACGATGTCTGCGGGAATGAAAGGGGGGAGTACTTTTATGGAGGATTATACTTACCATCTTGATCCTGCTAATGAAGGAGTTTTAGGCGCACATATGCTGGAAATTTGTCCGTCCATTGCAGCCGCGAAACCCCGTTTAGAAGTCCATCCACTAGGAATTGGAGGAAAAGACGCTCCGGCACGGTTAATTTTTGAAAGTGCCCCCGGTGACGCAATGAATGTTACCCTAATTGACATGGGAAACCGGTTTAGGCTAATTGTAAATACCCTGGATGTAATTGAACCTTTGGCAGCATTGCCTAAGTTACCAGTAGCTTCTGCATTTTGGAAAACACATCCTAATTTGGCTGACGGTGCTGCTGCCTGGATTTATGCAGGAGGAACCCACCATTCAGCATTTACTTTGGCATTAACCCCTGAATACATTGAAAATTTTGCTGAACTGGCAGATGTTGAATTTGTTATTATTGATAAAAACACGAATGTTTCTAGCTTTAAGAAAGAACTTAGGTGGAACGACATCTATTACATGCTTTCAAACGGATTAAAATCATAACAAAAAATGCTTGAGCAACTAAAAGAAGAAGTATTAGAAGCAAATCTTAGCCTTGTAAAACACAATTTAGTGATTTTTACCTGGGGAAATGTAAGTGGTATAGAAAGGAGGCAGGGTCTGGTGGTGATAAAGCCCAGCGGCCTTGCATACACTGATATGAAGGCTGATGATATGGTAGTTCTTGATTTGAATGGAAATGTTGTTGAAGGTAACCTAAAACCTTCCTCTGATACCCCAACCCACCTGGTTTTATACAACAAGTTTAAAGATATAGGGGGCATTGTTCATACCCATAGTGAATGGGCCACCAGTTGGGCCCAGGCCGGGAGGTCGATCCCGGCTTATGGGACTACTCATGCTGATTATTTTTATGGAGAGATACCTTGCACCAGAAAGCTTACGGAAGAAGAAGTAAATTCTGCTTACGAAGAAAATACCGGGCATGTAATTGTTGAAACCTTTAAAAATAAGGACTATAATGCTGTTCCCGGAGTTATTTTAGATGGTCATGCACCTTTTACCTGGGGTAAAAACCCGGCGGAAGCAGTTCATAATTCTGTAGTTTTGGAAGAAGTTGCAAAAATGGCCTTTAGAAACGAGATGCTGGGCAATAAAAATCCTCTTGAAGATTATTTGTTGAATAAGCATTACTATCGTAAACACGGGAAAAATGCCTACTATGGACAATGAATTAAATTACAATAGGCTGAATATTAGATGATTATGTTTAATCTTTTTTGAATGATAGTTACTGGAAATTGAAGGCTGAGAATACTGAAAAAAACAAAAAACTATGAGTAAATATGTTATAGGACTGGATTATGGAAGTGATTCAGCACGTGCATTAATTGTAAATACAGAGAATGGTCAGGAAATGGCTTCTTCGGTAAAGTATTATCCTCGCTGGATGGAGGGTAAATATTGCGAACCTGCAAAAAACCAATATCGTCAGCATCCTAAAGATTATTTAGAGGTGATGGAGGCAACTATTACGGAAGCTTTGAGCCAGTGTGACGCTTCAGTTGCAGAAAATGTAGTGGGTATTTCTTTTGACACAACAGGGAGTACACCGGCATTAACAGATGCTAATGGTACTCCTTTGGCTTTATTGCCAGATTTTGAAGAAAACCCAAATGCAATGTTTATCTTATGGAAAGATCATACTGCTGTAAAAGAGGCTGATGAAATAAATGAACTGGCCCGCAAATGGGAAGAAGATTACACTAAATACGAAGGCGGAATATACTCCTCAGAATGGGTTTGGGCAAAGGTATTGCATGTACTTCGCGAAGATGAAACCATAAAAAAAGCTGCAGTTTCATGGATTGAATATTGCGATTGGTTACCGGCAGTACTCACAGGCAAAACAGGAATCAAAGAGGTTAAACGAAGCCGTTGTGCGGCAGGGCATAAAGCTTTATGGCATACTGACTGGAATGGTCTTCCACCGGAAGATTTTTTGATAAAATTAGGACCTGAACTAAAAGGATTTCGTGAAAATTTATTTGAAGAAACCTATACCAGTGATGAGGTATTTGGAACATTAACCCGGGAATGGGCAGAAAAGCTTGGATTGTCAACAGATGTGGTAATCGGTGTAAGTGCATTTGATGCACACATGGGAGCTGTTGGTGCCGAAATTAGTGCAAATACCCTGGTCCGTATTATGGGAACTTCAACATGTGATATTATCGTGGCCGATGAAAATGAAGTTGGTGATAAATTAATACCAGGGATTTGTGGACAGGTAGATGGCTCTGTAATCCCAGGAATGGTTGGATTGGAAGCAGGACAATCGGCTTTTGGCGATGTATACGCATGGTTTAAAAATGTCCTGGCATGGCCATTGCAATTTCTTGATAATGAAGAGCAAGCAAAAGCCATCGAAGATAAAATCATTCCGGCATTATCAGCTGAAGCTGCAAAAATTCCAATCGAAGAATCAACAATATTAGCAACTGATTGGTTGAATGGTCGACGAACACCGGATGCCAACCAAAATGTAAAAGGAACCATTACCGGATTGACATTGGGTTCAACAGCTCCTCGTATATTTCGCGCATTGGTTGAAGCAACGGCCTTTGGCTCAAAAGCCATAGCAGAGCGTTTTCTTGAAAACGGCGTAAAAGTCGATTCCGTTGTTGCTATTGGCGGGGTTGCTAAAAAGTCTGATTTTGTAATGCAAACCCTGGCAGATGTGATGGGTATGCCAATAAAAGTTGCTCAGTCTGAGCAAAGTGTAGCCTTAGGGGCGGCCATGTTTGCTGCTGTAGCTTCAGGAGTTCATAAAACAATAGAAGAAGCACAAAAAGCAATGGGATCAGGTTTCGAACAAACATATATACCCAATCCAAAGAATGTTGAAATATATGCTGGAATTTATAAGAAATACCTGGCACTGGGTAATATCTAAAATGTTATAATTTACATCTGGCTGGTTTTATTTCTGGCCAGAGTACTAAAACTTTTGCATATGAAGACTATTAATTTATTGACCGTTTTTGTTTTGTTGCTCACGATGGGTTTAAAAGCACAAAACAAACTAAGCCTGAAAATTGACGAAGCCCGTATCAAAATTAACAAAGAAATTTACGGACATTTCTCTGAACATCTTGGGACCTGTATCTATGAAGGTATTTATGTTGGTGAAGATTCTGATATCCCCAATATTAATGGCTATAGAACTGATGTTGTTGAGGCTTTTAAAGAATTAAAAGTCCCTGTATTGCGTTGGCCGGGTGGATGCTTTGCTGATACTTATCACTGGAAAGATGGGATTGGACCCAAAAAGGATCGTCCGTCAATAGTGAATGTGCACTGGGGCGGAGTTACTGAAGACAATAGTTTTGGCACTCATGAATTTTTAAATTTCTGTGAATTAATTGGAGCAGAACCTTATTTGAGTATTAATGTTGGGTCGGGTACTGTGCAGGAAGCAGCAGAATGGGTAGAGTATGTAACTTCGTCTAATGAAAGTCCAATGACAGAGCTACGCAAAAAAAACGGGCGCGAAAAACCATGGGATGTAAAATTCTGGGGTATTGGCAACGAAAACTGGGGTTGTGGGGGAGAAATGGCCCCCGATTATTATGCAAATATCTATAGAAACTACTCATGTTTTGTCCGTGGAAATGGGCTCCAGAAAATAATATGCGGGCCATCGGGTGGTGATACTAACTGGACCGAAAAAATACTTGCCGGCCTACAAGATAAAATGCACCTAACCCAGGGTGTTTCGATGCATTATTATACATTGCCATCAGGCAATTGGGGGAACAAAGGTTCATCAACCGACTTTGGTGAAGAAATGTGGTTTAAGACCATTAAAAACACCATGGTTATTGAGAATTATATCGCCGACCACTTAAAGATAATGGATAAATACGATCCCGAAGGAAAAGTTAAACTAGTGGTTGACGAATGGGGGACGTGGTACGATAAATTACCTGGTACTAAAGATGGTTTTTTACAGCAACAAAATACGGTACGCGATGCACTTGTGGCAGGGATAAACCTGAATATTTTTAATAACCATGCCGACAGGATTAGTATGGCAAATATTGCCCAGATAGTTAATGTGTTACAGTCTGTTATCCTGACAAAAGGCACTGAAATGGTAAAAACACCTACTTATTACATCTTTAAAATGTACAATGTCCATCAGGATGCAACCATGATTCCGGTTGACCTTGAATGTGAAAACTATGAATACAAAGGAGAAAAAGTCCCAGCCATAACAGCTTCTGCTTCAATTAAAAACAACGTTGTTAGTATTACTTTATCAAATGCGAACCCCAATAAGGCCATTACCATTGATTGCGATTTAAGAAAAAACTTTAAGTTGGTTAGTGGCCAAATTATTTCGGGTAAAGATATTACAGACTACAATGATTTTGGGAAAAAGGAAAAAGTCAATATTGAAGATTTTGAAGTTAAAAAAATAAGGAATGGAAAATTAACAATTGAAATACCGGCACATTCGGTTGTGCTTGTTCAATTAAAATAAATGGACCATGAAACATCCATGATAATTAATTATCGCGTACGGGCATGACTATAATAAAGAATTTGAAAAAGTATAAGTGCTTTAATTTGTGGATGTTCCATTTGGCAGATAAAAACAATTAAAAATAGACAAATGAATAAACTTATAAAAAAATCATTGGGAATTATGGTTTTATCTGCTATGCTATTTAGCTGTGGCAACCCTCAAACAACTTCATCAGTCTTTACAGAAGTTGCAGATAGCATAAAAACTGAAGATTTTTCAAAGACAATTGACAACAAACAAGTAAAACTATATACGCTTGTGGGAACAAATGGAATTGGAATTAAAGTGACTAACTTTGGGGCAAGAGTTGTAGCACTTTGTGTTCCGGATGCAGAAGGGAAACCTGTTGATGTAGTTTTAGGTTATAATACCTTGGATGAATATATAAATAACCCTGAGAGTTATTTGGGTGCAGCCATTGGTCGTTACGGGAACCGTATCGGAGGAGCCAAATTTTCTCTGGATAGTACTGAATATCAACTATCTGTGAATAACGGGGCGAACCATTTACACGGAGGGGCGAAAGGCTTTTTTGATGTAGTTTGGGATGCCGAACAGGTAAGCGATTCAAAAATCATTTTTAAATACCTTTCTCCTGATGGCGATCAGGGCTACCCTGGAAACCTGAATGTTACAATGACCTATGAATTAACTGCAGATAATGCATTAAAAATAGAATATGAAGCAACAACTGACAAGCCTACAGTTTGTAATTTAACACATCATTCTTATTTTAACCTATCAGGAGAAGGTGCTGAAACAATTAATGATCATGTATTGATGATTAAGGCCAATAGTTTTACCCCGGTTGATAGTACCTTAATTCCAACAGGAGAGATTGATGAGGTTGCTAATACACCCTTTGATTTTAATCAGCCAACAGAAATTGGAAAAAAAGTGAATGAAGAAAATGTTCAGTTGAAATTTGGAGGTGGTTATGATCATAATTGGGTGCTTAATAAAGAAAAAGAAGGAGAAGAATTAATTTGTTCTGTTTATTCGCCAATTACAAAAATAAATATGGATATATTGACTGATCAGCCTGGAATACAGTTTTATGGAGGCAATTTTATTGATGGAACATTAACTGGGAAATCTGGCAAAAAATATAAGTATCGTAGTGCTTTCTGTTTGGAGACCCAGCATTTTCCTGATTCTCCAAATAAACCTGGTTTTCCTTCAGTGAGATTAAATCCGGGCGAAACATACACACATACTTGTAGTTATAAGTTTTCAATCAAGAATTAATTTCTTATAAGCATTAAAAAGGTCATCAATTTGGAAGGGATGACCTTTTTGTTTTACTATTAGACCTTCTAAGAAAAACTAAACATTATAACAAATGAAACCCTCATTCCGCGTGCCGCTGAAGCTTTAGCGGAGGCGCAGAGGGATTAGCTTACACTGAACCCTTCGGGGTTTTTAAGGAAGTTTAACTTAACGAAGTGATCTTATGAGCAAAGCGAATAATTGTTCTGTAAAAGAATATGTTTAACCTTGCGAAGCAAGCTCATGAACTCCATATAAAAAGTTTAGGAAAAGTGAATAAATATCAATTACTTAACTAAAATTTAAACAAGTGAAACCCTCATAGAGGGATTTATAGAGAAACTTAACTTAACGAAGTGATCTCATGAGCAAAGCGAATAATCGCTCTACAAAAGAATATGTTTAAATATCAATTACTTAACTAAAATTTAAACAAGTGAAAATTAAGCTAACCATATTAATGTTGACATCAATAATTATTAATAGCTGGTGTCAGAACAATCATAATGTTTCAGTGGAAAGTTTTGATTTGTCTAATGTTAAAATTACAAAAGGTCCCTTTTATAAGGGGCAACAAGCCGATTTGAATTATATACTGGCACTCGATCCCGATCGCTTATTAGCACCCTTTTTAAAAGATGCAGGATTTAAACCCATCAAAGAAAATTACGGAAACTGGGAGAATTCCGGCCTCGATGGTCATATAGGTGGCCATTATCTGTCAGCATTGTCATTAATGTATGCTACAACCGGAAACAAAGAATTAATGGAGCGCATAAAATACATGATAAATTGGCTTAGGCGTTGCCAGGAAAAAAACGGGAATGGTTATGTTGGTGGTATTCCTGATGGGAAAGCCATGTGGAAGGAAATTTCTGAGGGTCAAATAAATGCAGGGACATTTTCACTGAATGACCGATGGGTGCCTTTGTATAATATTCATAAATTATTTGCCGGATTAATAGATGTATATAATATAACCAAACTTGATGATGCAAAACTTATTTTGATAAAACTTACAGACTGGTTTTATGAAACTACAAAAAACCTGAGTGATAAACAAATTCAAACAATTTTAATTAGTGAACATGGTGGGCTAAACGAAGCTTTTGTTGATGTAGCAAACATAACCGGGGAATCAAAATACATGGAAATGGCAAAACGATTTTCACACAAAGCTTTGCTTGATCCTTTACTTGCTCATAAAAATGAATTGACAGGTTTGCATGCAAATACACAAATACCTAAAGTAATTGGTTTTGAAAAATATGCACAGGCAAATAATGATAAAGAGTGGGCCAATGCTTCTGAATTCTTTTGGGAAACTGTTACCAATAATTGGACCATATCAATCGGAGGAAACAGTGTCCGGGAACATTTTCATCCTGCAAATGATTTCACTTCTATGATAGAATCGGAAGAGGGACCTGAAACCTGCAATACATATAATATGTTGAAATTGACCCGTCTGTTGTTTTTATCCAATCCGGATGAAAAATATATCAACTATTACGAACGGGCATTGTTTAATCACATTTTATCTTCGCAGCATCCAGAAAAAGGCGGCTTTGTTTATTTTACACCAATGCGCCCCATGCACTACAGGGTTTATTCACAACCTCAAACCAGCTTTTGGTGTTGTGTGGGGTCCGGACTTGAAAATCCTGGTAAATATGGTGAGATGATTTACTGTCAAACAAACAATGATTTATACGTTAACTTATTTATCGCATCAGAGTTGGAATGGAAAAATAAGGATGTAAAAATAATACAGGAAACCGAGTTTCCTTATGAGGCATCTACAAAGTTTATTGTAAAGACAAATTCGCCAGTAAAATTCAATTTAAAACTTCGTTTGCCACAATGGATAACAGAGAATTTTGAGGTTAAAATTAATGATGAAGTAGTAGATGTACAAAGGGATGTAAATGGCTATGTAAATATTGAAAAGCTTTGGAAAAACGAGGATACGCTAAAATTTAGTTTTGAAATGAAAACTTATGCAGAATTTCTTCCAGATAGTTCTTCGTGGGTATCCTTTTTGCATGGTCCAATTGTTTTGGGGGCAATAACTGACTCTTCAAATCTTGACGGGCTCTGGGCTGATGATAGTAGGATGGGGCATGTTGCAATGGGACCAAAATACCCACTAAATGAGGTCCCTGCCATAATTTTAGAAAATTTAGATGAAATTAATAGTGTAATAAAACCTATTGATTCTCAGAAATTTAGATTTTCTATTTCAAATCTTGAAAACACGAATGGTAAGAATTTGATTTTACAACCTTTTTATGAAATTCATGAATCAAGGTACATTCTTTATTGGCCTGTTTATTCTCAAGTTGAATATGAAAAGTACAAAAAAGAAATAGTCCGAAAAGAGTTGCAGAATAAAGAGTTAGAGAACAGAACAATTGATCTGGTATGGCCAGGAGAGCAACAACCGGAATCCGACCATTTTGTTAAATTTCAGGATTCAGAGACTGGTGTTTTTAGGAATAGGCACTGGAGGCATGCAGCAGGATTCTTCTCGTATCAATTTAAGAATCCGGGTAATCAAAAATGCTTATTGAGAATAACTTATTATGGAGGGGATAAAGACAGAAAATTTAATATCCTGGTAAATAACAAGGTAGTTGCCAAAGTTGAACTTGATGGCTCGTTGGGGGACAATTTTGTAGATGTAGATTATCCGATTTCCAAAAATGTAATTGAACAAAGCAAAAGTAAGCTGGTTGAAATCAAATTTGTTTCAATGCCAGGAAGTTTAGCTGGTGGAATATACGGTGTGAGATTAATGAAAACAGATTGATTTTAAAAATGAATAGTTTTTCTAAAGTTTAGCATTTAAGTTGGTTTTGTGTAATTTACAACTTTATTCAATAAAAAATTATACCGAACCGCTATTAGTAATTGGTTTGCCTCACAAGCTTGCAAACCAAAACTTCCGGTCGATCGGCATATACAAAGCCATCTTGAAATTTCAATTTACAATATTTCAACCTGGCTTAGTATAAATTATTAAGCTATAATAAGATTCGATCTACAAACTTGGTAAAGTCCAATGGTTTAGTATTATAATACTAAAACGCTATCAAGATAATAAAATAGGCTTTGGTGTAATGCCTGAGGATTAGCATGTTAAAAAAATTATTATCTGTTACATGATAACCATTCGGTATTAGTCGCCAATTAGATTGTTTTCAATGGCATATTTTACTACTCCTGCTACATTTTTTACGTTAAGTTTTGAAAAAATATTTTTTCTGTGCGACTCAACTGTATGCTGACTGATACACAGCACCTCAGCAATTTCTTTGGCAGTATATTCTTCAACAATAAGTTTTAGTACTTCTATTTCTCTCCGGCTAAGTTCTGGTTGATAATCATCTTTTTTCTTGTTAAATGAATTTTCCATGTAAATCCTTTTAACATCTTCCGAAAAGTAGTTCTCTCCTTGTGCTAATAGACGGATTGCTTTTAAAAGTTCCTCTTTTTCGGCATTTTTTAAAAGGTAGCCATTAATATTTTGTTGGATCAGCTTTGAAATTATTGTCGGTTCGCTATGCATACTAAGCACAAGAATGCTGATTGCAGGCCATCTTTTTTGAATTTCTTTAACCAGCTCAAAGCCATCAACACCGGGCATACTAATATCAGTAATCACAATATCGGCATTGCAATTATCTAAAAAGTCAATGGCTTCTTTACCGTTAGATCCTACACCAATAATATCAAAAGTTTGTTCTCCTCCTAAAAGTGATTGCAAACCTTCCAGGAACATAAAATGATCATCAACAATGAATATTTTTGTTTTTTTGTCTGTCATGTGCTTTTAATTTATTATAGTTTGCCTTTTATAGGTATCTCAATATTTACAAGGCTCCAGTTACCAATGGAAGATTCAATGCTTATTTCGCCATCCATTTCTTCAATTCTTGATTGGATATTCCTTAAACCAATACCTGTTGCCGCTTTTTTTACATCAAAGCCAACCCCGTCGTCCTCAACCATTAAATTCACTTGCCCACTCCTTTTAATCAACTGTATGTCAACATTTTTTGCTTTTGAATATTTTACAATATTGTTCATTAGCTCTTGTATTATCCGGTAAACCTCAACTTTTATCTCGGTCGGCAATTGGTTTAATTCATCTTTAGGAAATGCCTCAAAATTTACTTTGATATGTTTTTTATTCAGAATTTCGTTTACGAAGTTAATTATTAGACCAGTAAAAGCAGCATCCATAAGCCTGGACGGGACAAGGTTGTGCGATATTGATCGTACCTCATTGTATGTTTCGTCAATGTTCTTCATTACTTTTCGTAATTTCTCATCATCTGTATCATTAATAATATTTGCAAGGTTTAGTTTTATACTTGCAAGGTTGCCCCCAATTCCATCATGCAAATCCTGGGCTATCCGCTTACGCTCTCTTTCCTGTCCTTCCATGCTGGCTTTCATAGCCAGAAATTCCTGGTCACTTAATAGTTTGTAGATTTTTTGCTTGTTAACTTCTTCTGTCCTTAAGTTTAAAAGTTCAATAGCTTTTAGTTTTTGCTGATAGAGTACAATTAATATAATAGCAGCTAAAATCAAGATTACTGCTACTAATATTGCAATATTTTTCACAAGGCTTTTTTGCCGGAGCTCAGACTGTTCTTTTTCGAACTTAATTTGCTGTAGTTCTGATTCTTTTGTCAATGAAATTATTTTTTCTTCTTTCTTTTCTTTTTCAATTTTATTCTTTTGCAGGTTAAGGGCTTGCAATTCATTTTGCTTGTTCAACAATAAGATCTCATTTTTGCTTTTTTCGGCTTCAAGTCTTCTTAACAGTTTTTGTTTGTCTAGCTCTGCCATTTTTTTCGCAAGTTCGGTTTTCTGGATCTTTTTGTCTTTTTTAAGTATAATCAACTCCTTTTCTTTGTTTTCTATTTCGTATTTTGTCAGCAATTCTTCAATCTGTGCATTTTTCTCAATATCAAAAAGTTCTCTGTTTGTTTTAATTATTGTATATAGATAATCAATTGCCTTTACATATTGCCCCATATCTTCATAAGAAAGTGCCATGCCAGTATATATTTTGGGCAAAGTGTGCCTGGCTGAAGTTTCTATGGCTAATTCTAATGCTTTATTATAATAAATTAATGATGAGTCGAATTCTTTTTGTGCCCTGTACACATGCCCGATATTGCAATAAGTGGCTACCAGGCCAGCTTTAAGGTTCAATCTTTCTTCTATTTTCTGACTTTTTTTGTAATATTCAATTGCATTTTTGTATTCTCCCTGTTCAAAATAAATAGTCCCTATATTTCCGAGTGGGGGTGCCTGGTTTTGCAGGCTATTATGTTCTTCAGCAATTTTTAAACTTTGTTGATAATATTCAATGGCTTTTGAAAGATTCTTTTTTTCTTTATAAGCAGCACCTAGATTATTAAGGACTGAATAATCAGGAACGTTTTGCAGTGTCAGGCTTTTTTCAAAATACTGAATTGCTTTGTCGTAATGTTCTTGTCGCAGAAATATAAGGCCTGTATTGTTCATACTGCTAATTATACCTTTTTTATAGTTAGCTTCATCAGCTATGTGGTAAGCTTTGGTATAATATTTCATAGCAGAATCCAGTTCATTTCTGTTTTTGTAAACTGAGCCCAGGTTATTGTAACATTCACATAACCCTATTTTGTTATTGTTTTTTTTGAATAAACTAACACTTTTGTTAAAGTTTTCAATGGCTTCCTGATATTCGCCCCGCAGTTTGTTTATGGAACCAAAATTATGATAACAAAGTGCAAGATACATCTGGTTATCGCTTTCTTTGAGGATGTTATACGCTTTTAACGTGCATTGATAGGCTTTTTGGATATCTGTATTTATAAAATAGTCATAACATTGCAGGTAAACTGAAGCTTTTTCTTTGTTTGAGAGGTGGACAATTTCCTTGTCAAGATCTTCTAAATTAGAAGTCACCTGGGCTTTTGCGTAACCTCCAACAATTACAAACAAAAGTGTAATAAAAATAGAGGGCCATATTTTTTTAATTTGTGCCATTTTGGTGTTTTTTGGAGAAAGTCCCAGTACGTTTTTTTTAAAGAAGCTTCATATAATTTAATCCCGAAGCTTAAAATATATTAACATCACAGAATTAACTAATAAAACCAAGTCTCAAAAGTATAAAAATTACAACCAACAAGTATCCCTATTTCCCGTGAGTTTTAATTTCCCTTTTTCTGGTGATGTACAAAATTTTTTATCCAATTACTTTTGCAGTGTTATAATAATTATAAACAAATTAAAATTTTGAAAAATGAAAAAAACAATCATGTTGGCTGGCATTATTTGTTTAGCCTTAATGTTTACAGTAAATGTTTCTGCCCAAAAACTGGATAAGTTTGGTAGCTCTATTGAAAAAAAAATTGGACCTAAAACTATCAAAGTCCCATACACCGATGTTATTAGCTACCTTGGTTATGCCTCACCTGGACAAGAGGATGAAGTAAAAGACGGTAAGAAATTTTACTACATTTATGTATGGATTCCACTTGCTGCTCCTGAGCTAGGTGTAAGAATGATGTCTCCTGTACCTGCAAAGTATAAAAACAAGAAGGCAATACAATCTGAACAATACACTAAAAATGAAAGTTCAAAAGATTATTTCGATACTTACATTACCCTTGAACGTTCGGATATTATAAGTGTAGATAAAATCAGTGACGAAGGAGTAAAAAACGCAAACTGGGTAGTATTTGAAAGAAACGACGATAGTGGAGAAATGCCTAAACAGCCTAGCGGCAGTAGTTACAACTCATTATTAAGATATAAAAGCGAAGTCAGTAACCCGGCAAAAGCTTTAGTCGCCGGACTTTACAGGGTTGGATTCACAACTTACAAAAAAGGTGAAGTTAATGGTACTTTTTTAGCAGAGGTTGCCGCACCAGTAAAGTTACCCGGAGTGGCAATGGCTAAAACCATTGATGAATTGCTAAAATTAATTAAGAAATAGAAAGTATAGTTGACCTGAAGCCTTCTTATGTTTTTAGTCTCGGATAGATAATATTTAAAACAGCTTTAGGTCAACTGTTTATATTAACAAATTTAATAAACATATTAAAATAAAAAGTTATGATTACTGGAATTACACTTATTGTACTCAGTCTTATTGCAGTACCTTCGATTATCTTAGCAAAAAAACCAAACGCACAAGAACTTTTAGACAAAATTGCCCCTTATCAGGGATGGATTGGACTGGTTTTCACCTTTTGGGGTGTATACGGTGTCATTTTTAGCGGTATTTTGGGGTTAAGTTGGATGACCTCCTGGCCAATATACTGGATAACCCTTTTGGCAGTTAATCTTATGCAGGCTGTTTTAGGTTTTATGCTGGGTTATGGTATGATTTCAAAATACGTGTTTGCAAAAAATGAAGAAGCAAAGAAAAAAGGCGCCCAATTACTTGCCAAATTAGCACCAATCCAGGGGAGGCTTGGAATGGCAGGTATTGCTGTTGGTTTTTGGACAATTTTGGCTTCTATTCTTTTTCATGGGGTTTAAAAATTACACCTAAAAATTAGAACTTAGTAACTTACTGAGTTCTGATTTTTAACAAAAACCATATTTTTGATCCATAAACGCTGATTATTATAAAACTAAGCTGGCATTGACAATGCTTTGATATACTATGTTTGCAAATACCAATGGTATTCAACTTTTTAGTCATTCATCCAAATTAATATACTAAATTTTTGTTGTTGCCTTGTTTTTTACTTCAGAAAGTAATTAGTACCAAGTCTGCAATCGGTGGCAGTTCTTAATCATCTAGAAAGGAGAACGATCAACTGACAATCTGAACACCTCATTCATATTTTCGACTGAAGCCAAGCCTTTTAGTAATTCTTTTAATCCTCAGCTATATTCTAATCCCATAAAATCATTTACAATGAAATCTTTAAAACTGTTTGTTATAATAATAGGTCTGTATTTTTTAACTTTTAACGTATTCTGGTACTTTCTAAAAGTTTCCTATCACCACTACCATGATGCATCTCTAAGGGTAATTTTTATGAGCCTTTCTATTTCAATAATAGCATTGGTGCATCTTGAAAAAAAGAGAATCTTCAATGTAATTATATGGGGAAGTTATTTTGCCGGTACATTGCTGTTAATTAATAGTTTATGGCAGGGAGGCTTGAACATGTTTATTTTGAATGAGACAAAATGGCCGATTTTAATTTTTCAGATAATATACCTTTTCCTTTTTATGAGTAAGAGGCAATATGAAAAGGGTTTGGGACACAAGTTGAAATTAATAATGCAACAAATTTGGGGTTAAATTATTTGCCCATGGATTTGACTGAAGTTTTAATTCATTTATTTTTGGCCCAATCTGTGTTTTGAGTAAAAATCCACAACCAGATGATGTGGATTTGAAAATGCCCCTATATGGGGCAGGGCTGCTTTTACCATCGGAGGAGGTAAAAGTTGTATTATTTGTTCATCAAAAAAAGTTAAACCCGATTGCCCTGTCACCACTCCCAAAGGAAGTGGTTTTAAGATCTATAATAAAACCTGATTGTGCCAGGTGTCAAAGCAATTCAGCACCTCATAATACCCTTAAATTCGCCACTCCATCTAAAATTACTGGATAGCTTCCAAAAACTTCATCGTAGATATCGCAATAGGTTTCTCTAAATTCCTCTTTATTGTTATATTTATTTAGCACTTTTTTGTATTAACTGGCAAGTAGTCTCAAGAATTGTGCGGCATGTTTTTGTTCATTTAGATATTCACCAAGATTCGTATTTTCAAGAAGCATACCAACGTTCTCGTCACCATGTTGGCCAATGCATTCTCCTAATCTCATTGCAACTAAACGTAAAGTATCCTCATCCAAACCATGTTTTTTTATTATGTATCCAATGCCATAGTTTTGATGGACCTCATGATCCATATCATTGATCCTCAAGAATTCAATATACTTATCTATATATTTTTTGTCTATAAAAACAAGCGACTCAATCGCATCGGTGCCAGCAGGCAACTCATCATGCGACCATAACAGCTTTTCACTTTGTGCATATTGGATTATTCTATCCACATATTCAGCAATCAATGGGCGAAGCTCTTTATATGAAGCAGCTCTTCTAAAAAAGAGGGTCTCTGATGTAAAATAAGGGAGCTCAAAACAATAATTATTGCCGTCATTGTCAAATTCAATTTGTGCCTCCTCACGCAGCTTTTCCGTTTCGATGTTATATTCCTTAAATTCGCCATCCACAACAAAACCAAATTCCGGATAAATGAATGTATACTCTTCCAGGTGTTTTTTTAGCTGTTCTTGTGTAGAAATGAATTGAATCAGTTCCAACAGGCTCTTTTTTAATTCTTCAGGGCTATTTATACTTGTTTTTATCTGTAACATTCTTTATTTCTTTTTTTGATGTTAATTTTAAGTAAAAACTATTGACATTATACCAAACCGCTATCAAGATAATAAAAGAGGCTTTGGGTAATACCGAAGGATTAGCATGTTAAGAAAATTTATTTTCTGTTATATGATAACCATTCGGTATTTGCTGGAAATGAATTTGCCACCTTAAAAATAAATTTCAGGAATAAAATCTGTTTCAAGTGCTTTATCTGATAGCATCCTAAGAAAAATTTGTTTGTAATTATACGCATCCATGGATACTACCTCAACCCATTCACATTCTTCATGACTGATAAAACTTAAAGCCGGTTCGCCATTGGCCAGCTTACGCGATGGATCAAAAAATAATCCGTTTTGCCCTGCTAAAAAGGCCGCTTTAGCTCCACTTGCTCCGGCAAACTCTTCATCTAATTCACCTAATAACCAATCATCTGCTGTTGTATTCCCGTCTTCGGTCAATTCAAACCCTATTTCAGGACCGCCGCCATCCCATAGCATTGAGGTTGCAACCTGAGCAATCTCCCTAAAAGATTCAGGCAAGCCTGGATTGGGTTCTATCTTCTCATTTTTATGATAATTGAATTCAAAATCTTCAAATTCAACACTTCCATCTTCAACCTTAACTACAAAACTGCAAAGCTTGTTGAGAATTTCATTATCTTCATCTGTACTGCATAAACTAATTAACAGGTTTTTCAATTTTTCTGAATAATTCATATTAACTCTTTTTTTAAAGATTATAATTGCTTGTTATATCTGTCTCTATTAATTATTGCCAGGAATTACTAATATTTTGGTTTAATATCTCCTATTGAACTGCAGGCCAAAGTAGGGACAATTAATAAATTTCTATCTCTAATTTGAATTATTATTTTATTTTTTACAAAAGATCTCTTGTCAATGCTTTAGAATTGCAAGAAAATCTTCGTCATCCCAAAACTTTTTAAAATCAGTATCAGATAAAAACTGCTCACTGGGTTTTCCTAAATTTAATGACTGTTTAACATAGGGCAACAGCTTTTCTTTGTTATCTTTCAATGCATAAAAACAAGAAAGGTTGAATGCAAGCATTTCATTGTCCACATCTTCGGCCTTCAGGTCTTGGGGAAGCAATTTTGCAAATACAAGCTCTTCAATTTCTTTGTCCCTTGCGATAATAGCATGAACAAGCGAGTTAGATGCCACATCTGATATTTTATGCGAGGTCCCGACTTTAGGCAGAATGGTGTTTGTATAAGAGAGAATAACAAGTCTTGATTTTTCAAATTCACTTCTTTGTAATGCATTAATTATCAACTTTGTCACATAGCTTGCCATATCAAAAGAATATTTTTCTGCATACTTGCTTTCATCTGCAATCTTCTCACTAATAGAAATATAAGGCTCATATTCTAAAGACGATATGGCACTTTCAAATTCATCTTTAAGAATTTTTTTCTCACTATCAAGTTGTTTTTTTCTTTCTTCTGCTGCTTTTTTTTCTTCAAGTTCTTTCCGGATATCCTCTTCTGTTTTCCCCATTAAGGTATAGCTGAACCTTTTAGAAAAATCTTGATAAGTTTCTTTGGTGATATAGTCTTCTTCCCTACTTGAAACATCAACATTTAATAGTTCAATAAGCCTTTCTTTTGACTTTTCACCTTCTTCAGCAAATTGTTGTAATATCGATTTTGTTTTTTCCTGATCAATCTCAAACATAACCTTTATTATGGCCGAAATATGATTTGTTTCTTCTAATTGAATTACTTTATTCAACGTTTCTGCTAAAAGCGAAAAGGGGCACTCTTTGATGTTTATTTTTTTAAATCCGTCCCTTATATCAAATTCATTATAAATATGTAATGGGACAGATTTTCCAATTTCAGCCAGCAGTCTATTAAAATCGCCTGCATCGCCAGTGGTCAGTCCATTTTTTATAATTTCTATAGTGCCTTTAAGCGATTCTACTTCTGCTTTTAACAGTTCTGATAAATCCTGTTCCAGGATCTCCTTAAAAAGACCATCAAAGCTGTCATTATCACTGTATTTGAATACATACGATTTAAAATGTTCCAGTACCTCTCTTTCATATTTGGAGTTCTTCATCTTTTTAAATAAAGGTACATACAAGTCCTCCATAGAATCGCCATATTCAGCGCTTAGAAAGTTTCCATCCAACCAAAGGACAAGTTGCGCCAGAGGTTCCAGCTCAAATGAAGGGAACAGGTCGTCAATTAACTGGTCCTGAACTGTACTTCCCCAATACCTGTGCCCTGTATCGTAGTATTCTGAACAGTTTTTGAATGCCTCAACTACTGCCAGTTGTCCCTCAATTGACTTTCTTTCAATGAGTTCCTTTATTGCTAATATGGTCGCGTTATAGCTGTCGCCCATTCCATCATCGGCAAAGGTGACCTGCACCAGGCGAATCAATGTTTTTTCACTAAGCTCTTTTATATGTATATTTATTGCATTGTCCAGTAGTTCAATTTCAAGGGCACTGTCATCAGCATCATATTTGTCAACATCAAATATACCTTCTACGTCATCTATGCTGTTTAAGGCCTGCTCAACTTTATCCAAATTAGCGGTGTTGCCTTTCAGTATGAAGAGGATTTCTTCTTTAGAAAGCTTATTGCTTGTTACTTCGCTTTTGTCCCTGTTTTCCCAATCCTCTATTGAAAAATGAAGAGACTCTATTTCTTTAAGGTTCTCCAAACCAAACAATGGGGCAAGGGCTGCTTTTATCCTCACTTTGCCTGAATCAAAGGGGCAGCTTCTTACATTCAAATATTCCAGTTGTTTTAAACCTTGTAATGGGGCTAGATCCTTAATTTTTGTTGAACCTAAAGACAAGTATTTTAAGTTAATTAATGTACTAATGGTTTCTGTTTCATTAATATTATATGCGTTGGTAAGATCCAGTTTTTCAAGGCTTTCCAGGTTTTTAAGCCCTTTTATATTTTCAAGCTGTGCCTGGCTGATAATAATTGTTTTCAGTTTTTTCAATGAACTTAAAGCATCCAAATTTGCAAAAGGGCAAAATGATGATTCGAAGTATTCAAGATTTGTTAAGCTACCAATGACTTTAGGAAAATTAACCGATTCCGGATCTTCGAAAAGATCATCCATTTCCTCCTCAAAGCTGTTGCTTGCTTCTCTGTTTTTAAAAATATCAATAAGGTGAAGTTTTTTTAAAGCTTTTAAATTTGCAAATTCTTCAGGCAGGTGCATAAGTTGTGGAAAGTAATTGAGCTCCAGCTCTTCTAGTTGAGGTATCATGGAGAACTCAACAGGAAACTCACGAAAACCAAGCCTGGTTAATGATAATGTTCTCAATGATTCCAGTTTTGAAATTTCCGGGGAGACTGTTCCAAGCTTCCCTGAGCGAAGTGTTAATTTTTTTAAATTTTGAAGGTTCGCAATTTCGTCCGGTATATCAAAAACCAGATCAGTTGCAATTGCCAATTCTTCCAGCATGGGAAAATTTTTGCAAAGCGGAACAAAATCAATATTTGCCATTGTAATATGCAATGTTTTTAAATTCAGCCCTATCAGCTCATTTACACGAACGCCGCTGATGCATACTTCATTTAAAGATAGGTCTTTGAACCCACCAGGTAGTTTTTCCCATTGATCTGTTTTTGGGAAAAAAGAGAGTTTTTTTACATTAACCAACCTTTTTATTTCATCGGTATTAGCCTTTTTACATTCTTCTCCGCTTAAATAGAGTTCTGTAACATCTTTTGGATTTTGTAATGCCTCATCAATAAAAGTATACTTCATTTGATTCTCCTTTCTCTTGTTTAAATATTTATTTTTCTACGAAACCTCTTTAAAATTTTCAATTATTCGATAATTTCTTAAAACATCGGCAATTTTGGCTAAGCTGCCGGTAACTTACTTTTTCATTATTAAACTTATAAAAGTATGATTATTTCGTGTAATACATTTAAGTATGTAGCTACCGATTACCAGGTCATAAACATTTAGTGTTATTTTTTCGCTGTTGTTTTGCAAGTCCTCAACTTTAACCCTTAGGCCGGATGTAGTATAAAACTCGATTCTTGCTAAAGGGCTACCTGCAGGCTGTGTGATTGTGAGGATGTCTGTTGTCGGGTTTGGATACACATTTATGGAATAATCACCCAGTTCGTCAAAGCCAGTTGTAGTTTTGGCTAATTGTACATCTTCACTAACATCACTGTCTACAACTGAGACAGTACCACTTGCATCATCATAATTTGGTGCCGATACTGTATAAGCAATATTGTTTGCAGGGAGAACATTGGTAAAAGTGGCTATCCCTGAAGCATCACTGGTGGCAGTTCCATAACCATTTAAGCTTACCGTAGCACCAGCAACAGCATCAGTACCGGAATTAATTGTAAAAGTTACATTATAGGTAGTTAAAGACAAAGTCACTTCTTCGTTAACATCACTGTTTACCACTGAGACAGCACCACTAACATCATCATAATTTGGTACCGATACTGTATAAGCAATATTGTTTGCAGGGAGAACATTGGTAAAAGTGGCTATCCCCGTGGTATCACTGATTGCAGTACCATAACCATTTAAACTTACTGTAGCACCAGCAACCGCTTCAGTACCGGAATTAATTGTAAAAGTTACATTATAAGTTGTTAAAGACAGGGTTACTACTTTGCTAACATCACTGTCTACAACTGAGACAGTACCACTTGCATCATCATAATTAGGTGCCGATACCGTATAAGCAATATCGTTTTCAAGGGCAACATTGGTAAAAGTGGCTATCCCTGAAGCATCACTGGTGGCAGTACCATAACCTGATAAACTCACTGTAGCACCTGCAACTGCTTCAGTACCGGAATTAATTGTAAAAGTTACATCGTAAGTTGTTAAATTGAGCATTAATTCTTTGCTAATATCAGAATCAATTACTGAAACAGTACCACTTATATCGTCGTATTTGGCAGACGACACCGTATAAGCGATATCATTTGCAGGAAGCACCTTTGCGAAAAAAGCTATCCCATCGGCATTGGTAGTGACAGTCCCATTGCTGCCAAGTTGTACATTGGCTCCCTCTATTGGGTTTACACCATCTGTTATGGTAAATGTTACCTTGAAAGCAGGAGATAAGTTTGCAGTATAAAAGGATTGTAAATTAGTTACAGTTGCCCCCCCTGAGTATTCATTATTATCAGCATCTTTCCAATAATTAAGTTTATAACCTGTAATATCTGGAGTAGGTAACATAAATTCTGTTAGCGGATTACCAGAGAAAGCATCTGAGCCAATATAAGTTAGTGCAGTGCAAGCACTTAAATCTATATTTGCAAGAGAATTATTATTAAAAGCCCTATCCTGAATAGCAGTCAACGCATTACAGCCACTTAAATTAACACTTACAAGAGAATTATCATAAAAGGCCCAACTCTGAATAGTAGTTAAAGCAGTGCAACCACTTAAATCTATGTTCGTAAGAGCACTATAAGCAAATGCCCAATTCCGAATAGTAGTCAAGGAAGTACAGGCACTTAAATCCACACTGCCAAAAGAATTAAGCTGAAAAGCCCTTGTTCCAATATCGGCCAGGGCAGTACAAGCACTGAAATCCACACTTGTAAGAGAATTAGAAGCGAAAGCTTGAGTACCAATAGTCACCACCTGAGCAGGAATAATAACTTCTTTGGATACACCTCCGTAAGAAACAATGGTTGTACTATCAATAGTAGCACCAGCTGTGCGTGCATAAAAAATCCCATTGTGTGACATGCCATTGACCGTAGTTATTTTATTGCCATTAAAAACAGATCCACCTAAGCTGGTAATGCTGTTCGGCAACTTAATTTCAGTAAGATTATTATTACGAAAGGCTTCAAAATCAACATTAGTTAAGGCAGTACAGGTGCTCAAATCTATACTGGCGAGTTGGTTATTACGGAATGATAGGGCTCCGATGGTAGTTAATGCAGTACAACCACTTAAGTTTAAACTGCTAATAGAATTACCCCAAAAAGCCATACTCTTAATAGTTATTAATGAAGTACAGGCACTTAAATCTATACTAGTAAGAAAACTATCCCAAAAAGAACGTTGTCCAATAGTAGTTAAGGCTGTACATGCACTAAAGTCGACACTGGTAAGGGAGTTCAAAATGAATGCATCGGTTCCAATAACTACTACCTGGGCAGGGATAGTTACGTCTTTTGAAGCCCCTCCATAAGAAACAATAGTGGTATAATCAATAGTAGCATCAGCCTTACGCGCATAAAAAATCCCATCGGATGCTGCACCATTAACTGTAGTTATTTGATTGTGATTAAATGCTAATTCTCCCATATATATCAGGTTATTTGGAAGGTTAATTTCGGTAAGGGAATTCGAACAGAAAGCATAATCGCCAATGTGTGTTAAGCTGGCAGGTAGTTCTATGCTTGTAAGGCCTTTATAATAAAACACACCATCGCTGACATAACCTCCATCCCTTATCCCTTCTACACTTTGTCCATCAAGTGTTGCGGGGATGATTATGTCCGTAATAGCAAAATCGTAAGAACAGCTTTGTATGATGCCCCCGGTTACCACTACATCATCATCCGTCAAGGTATACTGGGCGTTGGTAGCAGAAACTGTGGAAAAAAACAATAAAAAAAACAGGCTTACTTGCCTTAGTATTTTAGTTACTTCTTGTTTCATAGTTATCTTTTTAAATTTAATCAGTCTTTAATTCAATGCTTTATTAAACTTTAACACTCCAGTCAGAATTTTACGGGCAGGTTTCATAATAACCAGACAAGAGTTATTGTAAATAGCAAAAGTATCAAGAGGATTCCTATTGCACATCCCCAATAGTCGGGAAATAAAAAATCACTGTAAATGGGGATGTAGGCTTTGAGGTTGCAGATATTTTAACAATTAGAAATACAAAGAAAAGACTTTGGGAATCCCCAAAGCCCTTTCTAATCAATTAATTAACTATATACTACTCTACTCCACTGGAACAAGAACCTCTTATCCCCATCCTCACTTCTTTAAAACCCTTTTAGAAAATATTTGGTTACTTTGAGTTAAAAGCCTCAAAACATAAACCCCTTCTTTAAGCTCCTTGACATTTAGGTCTATCCTATTTTGATTCTTATTGAAAGACTTTAGATAAACCTTTTGTCCGCCAAGGGTATAAAGTTCAATGTTTGTAATTTTATCCTCAGTAGCCTGGGTGACTGATACAAGATCAGTTGCCGGGTTTGGAAACACTCTTAATTCACTATTAATCAAGTCATTGAAGCCAGTTGTTGTTAAATTAACATCTTCACTAACGTTGCTATCCACTACAGAAATACTCCCGTTTGCATCACCGTTGTTTCCTGCAGCTACTGTATAAGCAATGTCTGTTTCAGGCGCAACATCAGTAAACACAGCTATACCTGAAGCATCACTGGTGGCAGTTCCATAACCTGATAAACTCACCGTAGCTCCAGCAACTGCTTCAGTACCAGAATTAATTGTAAAAGTTACATTATAAGTAGTTAAAGACAGAGTTACTTCTTCACTAACATCACTGTTTCCAACTGAGACAGCACCACTAACATCATCATAATTTGGTGCCGATACCGTATACGCTATACTATTTACAGGAACAACATTGGTAAAAGTGGCTATCCCTGAAGCATCACTCGTTGCTGTACCATAACCATTTAAGCTTACTGTAGCTCCAGCAACTGCTTCAGTACCAGAATTAATTGTAAAAGTTACATTATAAGTAGTTAAAGACAGAGTTATTTCTTCACTAACATCACTGTCTGCAACTGAAACAGTACCACTTACATCATCATAATTTGACGCCGATACTGTATAAGCAATATCGTTTGCAAGGGCAACATTGGTAAAAGTGGCTATCCCTGAAGCATCACTCGTTGCTGTACCATAACCATTTAAGCTTACTGTAGCTCCGGCAATGGCATCAGTACCGGAATTGATTGTAAAAGTTACATTATAAACTAAAGACAAGGTCACTTCTTCATTAACATTACTGTTTAGTACTGAAACTGTACCACTTGTGCCATCATAATTTGATGCCGACACTGTATAAATAATATTATTTGCAGGGAGAACATTGGAAAAAGTGGCTATCCCTGAAGCATCACTTGTAACAGTACCATAACCATTTAAGCTTACTGTAGCTCCAGCAATGGCATCAGTACCGGAATTAATTGTAAAAGTTACATTATAAGTAGTTAAATTTAGCGTTACCTCTTTGCTAATATCACTATCTATCACCGAAACTGTGCCACTTGCATTATCATAATTTAGTGCCGATACTGTATACGCGATATTGTTTGCCGGAAACACCTTTGCGAAAACAGCTATCCCATCAGCATTGGTTGTAACTGTCCCATTGCTGCCAAGTTGCACATTGGCCCCCTCTATTGGGTATACACCATCTGTTACGGTAAATGTTACTACTTTGAAAGTTGACGTTAAATTTGCACCATAAGTAATAGATAAATTGCTTACCGTTTCACCTCCGGCATATATATTACCACCCCCAATCCAATAATTAAATTGATAATCGGGAATATCAGGAGTTGGAAGCATAAACTCTGTTAACAAATTATTATAAAAAGCATATGAGCCAATAGTAGTTAAGGCAGTGCAACCACTTAAATCTAAGCTTGCAAGAGCATTATAAGCAAATGCCCAACTCTGAATAGAAGTCAAAGAAGTACAGGCACTTAAATCCACACTGGTAAAAGAATTAGACTGAAAAGCCCTGGTTCCAATATCGATCAAGGCAGTACAAGTACTGAAATCCACACTTGTAAGAGAATTATAGGCGAAAGCCTGAGTAGCAATAGTCACCACCTGAGCAGGAACAATAACTTCTTTTGATGCACCTCCATAAGAAACAATGATTGTACTATCAATAGTAGCATCCGATTTGCGTGCATAAAAAATCCCATTGTGTGACATGCCATTGAATATAGTTATTTGATTACCATTAAAAACAGACTCACCTAAGCTGGTAATACTGTTCGGCAACTTAATTTCAGTAAGGCTATTTTCATGAAAAGCTTCAAAATCAACATTAGTTAAAGCAGTACAGGTGCTCAAATCTAAGCTTGCAAGATTGTTTCCACGGAAAGCATAGGCTCCAATAGTAGTCAAGGCTGTACAACCGTTTAAGTTCAAACTGTTAATAGAATTTTCCCAAAAAGCCTTACTCTCTATAGTAGTTAATGAGGTACAGGCACTTAAATCTATACTTGTGAGAGATATGCCTGAAAAAAAACTACTCATAAAAGCACCTTCTCCAATAGTAGTTAAGGCGGTACAGGCACTAAAATCTACACTTGTAAGAGTGTTTGAAATGAATGCAAATGCTCCAATAATTACAACCTGAGATGGAATAATTACACCATCCGCCCCTCCTCCGTAAGAAACAATCGTGGTATAATCGATAGTGGCATCAGCGTTACGTGCATAAAAAATCCCATCGGATGCTGTACCATTGACCGTAGTTATTTGATTGTTATTAAACGCAGACTCACCTATGTGTATTAGGCCGTTTGGCAGATTAATTTCAGTAAGGGAATTATAGCTGAAAGCATTATCACCGATGTATGTTAAACTGGCAGGCAATTCTATGCTTGTAAGGCCTTTATAATAAAACACCGCATTGCTAATCCCAGTAACGCTTTGTCCGTCAAGTGTTGCGGGAATGATTACGTCTTTAATTGCAAAATCGTAAGAACAGCTTTGTATGACGCCCCCGGTTACTACTACATCAGCATCTGTTAGGGTATACTGGGCGGTGGTGACAGAAATTGTGGAAAAAAACAATAAAAAAAACAGGCTTACTTGTTGTAGTATTTTAGCTATTTCTTGTTTCATGGTTATCTTTTTTAATTAAATCTGTCTTTGTTTCAATGCTTTGTTAAACTATATCACTCCAGTCAGAATTTTACGGGCAGGTTTCATAATAACCAGACAAGAGCTATTGTAAATAGCAAAAGTATTAAGAGGATTCTTATTGCACATCCCCAATAATAGGGAAATAAAAAATCACTGAAAATGGGGATACTGGCTCTGACAATTTCAACTGGATTTTTGTGCAATTCTTACATCCACAAACTTTTAGACAAAGTTGAAAACGCTGGTGGAAAAATTTTGGAGTCAAAGTCCTCAATGGCTTTTGAAATTATTGCCATAATTATTGATCTAGAAGGAAATAGAATTGGACTTCATGCAGAAAGATGAATTAAGGGTTCTCTAAGAATATAATAAAGTTTGGGAGATGGAAATATTTCATTCCAAACCGGAAAAGATATCCCGTAAGTGAATATTCCTGAAAAAGATTGTGCCAAAGCACTAATTCAGGTGATGTACCAGAACCTTTTGCTGATTTTTTAGCAGGCTCGCACGTTTCAACTGAAAAAGGAGACCTTTTTGATAATGGCCATCAACTTTTTAAATTAATAGGGCACCCTACAACATCTTTGGCAAAGGCAATTTCTGATGTTTTATCGAAAATTGGATAAAATAGTTCGCTGAATGCATTTTTGAAAGAGTTTATAGCCGTATTATCTGAAAACTCTTCGTTATTTAACAACGCTTACTAAAAAAGAATTAATTTTGCTGAGCATATAATTCTTTTTTCATTATTGTCCTTTCTTCTAATATCAAATAGAGAAAAAAGATTGCTCAACTATGGGAAATATAGAAAAAGCAAGTCTCTTAAAATCACTGAAAATATTGTCTAGCAGGGTAGTTAAATGAATAAATTCTTAACAATAGTAACAATTTTTATAATAAACATGATGAATGCTCAAAACGATCCCACCATAGTCGGAATATATAGCCTGGGTCCTTCATCTCCTGAGGGAGGTAGTAATTTAATAGTATTAGAAAACGGAAAATATGCCATTATCTATTTTGGAGGCATTCAAGTTGGACATTGGGAATTTATTGATGATAAGGTTTGTAAATTTACTCCTAATATCAAAGAGCAGGAGTTTGAATTATTTGGACGGCATAATAAAGACCTGAATGATAGTACCAGGATATCTTTTATGGGCTTTGAAGAAAATGAGACATTTTTTAGTACAGGCAAAAAAAATGAAAATGAGAATATTATCATGAAAAGAGTGTTTAACCCAGGTGCAAATTGTTTTTCTTATCCTTATGTACACAAGTTTGGGACGATTGAAAATAATATATCATTTATGGCCACAGCTTACAATAAAAAGAGCTCCCCTGTTATTTCTTTTAAAAACCCTGTCGGATACAATGATTTTGTTGCATTTTACTTTTGTAAAGATGAAAATACCAGCAAACCTTTTTTTGCAACATTTAAAGAAAACAAACTCTTTTTTGGTGATGGGAATTATTCTCAAAAAGCCCCCTTGGAGGAAGATGATGAAGATATAAGGTTTTTAATGGATTTTATCCATAAGGATAAAGAAAAAGACAAGGTTTATTTTAATCCTTTTTATAATTTATTTGAAGGAGATATTAACGGGACTTATATTTTTAATGAAGAAAAAGGGGCTTTCATTGATGCAGAGTTTTACGTTGAAGGTGTGGAGAACTCAGATCCTGATAATGAATTCGACAATATGTCGATCATATATTCTTTTGATAGGCTAAAAGACAGCACTAATGAAATGGTTAAATACCAAACAGATGAGAATTCTTTATTCTATGTTATTTGCGATTAGAAAACAATTAAGCCTCATTATTCATACAAAAACATAGTCTATTGTTTGAAAGTATTCCTGTTAAAGGGATACAATGTGGGAAACCCCGATTTAGTAATACTCAAATTTGGGCTATTGGAAATGCACAAAATTGTTAGTATTACTTAATCGTTGAAAATTTCATGGATTTTCCGGGTTAAGTCAAAGTAAAATCCTAATACGTTTAGTTATCTACGATAAAACATTTTTATATTTCCTCTTTTTTAAGTATGCCAACAAACTAATTATTACCACCACAACCAATGCAATATACACCCAGCCAGGGATCGGAATCGGATCTCCTGTAGCATAAGAGTGTAAACCCGACAAATAATAGTTTACTCCAAAGTAAGTCATTATTACAGAAGCCAATCCAAAAATTGATGCCAGGTTATAAGCAAACAGCCCTTTTAATTTAGGTATCATGCGCATGTGCAGGATAAATGCGTATACAAGTACCGAAACAAGAGCCCAGGTTTCTTTTGCATCCCAGCCCCAGTATCGTCCCCATGATTCATTGGCCCAAACACCTCCCAGATAGGTGCCAATACTAAGCATAAATAAACCACCAGTCATAGTTAATTCACTAATATAAGTCATTTCCTGAATAATTCTTTTAATTCTGTCCTTATTCGATTCATTAATAAAAATCAACAATATCAAATTTATCAAACCTATAATAGCCCCTAAAACTAAAAAGCCATAACTCCCCGCTTCCATCGAAACATGAATGGTGAGCCAGTAGGATTTTAAAACAGGAACCAGTGGCGTAATTTCAGGATCAAGAAAACTTAGCATCGATACCAACAATATTGTAGCTGCCAAAACCATCGTAGCAGCCAGGCCTCCAAACGATTTTCTTGTAAAGAGTATGCCTGCAAGGGTCGATGTCCATGCAATATATATCATCGATTCATAACCATTGCTCCATGGAGCCCTTTCAGAAATAAACCATCTTAACCCCAGGCCAATGGTATGAAAAACAAAACCAAGTATAACCAGTGAAAACAGTACCTTATGAATTTTGTTTAATTTAACATTGGGTTTAAAAACCGATAAAAATAAAAAGAATAGAAAAGCAATTCCAAGTAAAATATATAATATGGCTAAGCGGGAGAATATCTTAGTATTGTTAAGAAAAATTTCCGCACTAACTCTTGAAGGTGAAGGTACAATCTTCTCCCCATTTCTATATTGATAATCTTTGAGTTCGTTTATCAGGCTATCGGGATAACTATAATTATTAGTTGCAATTGCCGTTTTAAGTGCAGCGCCATATGCACTGAAAAATTTCTCAGCCAGGGTATTATTTTGCTCATCCTTTTGGTTATGACTATGATATGATAGCCACGTATTATTAGGGTCATCAGGATTGGGAATTATTTTTAACAAATTTCCCGAAAATGCCATACTTAAAATATTGACCCTTTCGTCTATTTTCAATAATTCCTTTTCATATACCCCCCTGTCTGTTGGGGGCATTCCATTTATCTTTTGCATTTCATTGGCTAATTTATATTCGCCATCTTCAGAAAAGAAATCCCTAAACGAAGCATACCCTTCATTTACACCTAGAACCTTCTGGACATCAGGATGTTTGCCCAATTTAATCATCTTAACATCAACCCATTCATTACTATTTACGAATAAGCTCAATAGTATTTGATCTGCGGTTAATCCAAACAAACTTTCTTTTCTCGAAATTTTTCTTAAAATCTCCCTCGACAAAGTATGTACAGGTTTCATTCTTCCTCTAAAATCCTGTACAATTAGCCTACTGAATTTATTAGCATGCTCAGCACCTACTGCATGCTGAACATATTCATCATTTCGCTCAGATTGTGCAAATGAAATTGTTGATGATAAAAGTATCAATATTGCAATAGCAGCACCTTTTTCTCTAAGCTTATTCAGCTTTTGAATTACCTGGTGAAACCTTGTTTTCTTATTAAAAAAGGTCCAAATCATTCCAATTGTCAACAAAACATAGCCAATATACGAAATTAATGTTCCCCAAAAATCATTGTTTACACTTAAATAAGTGCCTTGTTCGTCTTGATCAAATGATGATTGAAAAAAACGATATCCCCGGTAATCCAAAATATGGTTCATGTATATACGATAATCTTTTTTTACATTATTTTTATCATCAATCAACTGAACTTCACTAGCATAAGATGATGCACTATTTGTTCCGGGATATTTGTCCATAATAAAATCATTTAATTTTATTGAAAAAGGCACAACAACTTCTTTGGCCCCATAAGCAACTGAAAGGCTTAAACCATCAAAATTAAGTTCATTGGGTGCTCCCGGAGCACCTTTACTTTCGTAAACCATTGTTTCCTGTGTTTTTCCATTAACAGAAATGTCCATTAAAAGGGCAGTCATGCTCTCGTTTTTCACCTTGAGTCCCTGAGATTCAATACTTATTTTCCCCTTCTTATTAAATTCAGGCATTACAAAATTATTTTTACCATCAGAATATAATGAACGCAACATCAATGGCTTATAACCACCTGAAGGATAAATCGTATCCTTTTTTTGTGTAGCCATAACCATTTGGGTAAATGTTCGATCACTATTAAATAATAAAGAGTCATTTTTATAGCTAATATTTATAGCTCCCGGATATATATTGCTGGTAAAATTAAAGGTAACATTACCAAACTGCTTAACTTCTCCCTCACTGATAAAGTATTCCTCTCTGCCATTCATTCCCGACACAACAACTTTTAATGTTGGCAATCCGTCACTGCTCTCCGTAATAATTTGCTTTGGATTGGGTATAAACTTTTTTACTTTAACTTCAACAAGGTCGTTATTAATAAGATACGATTCATTCCAGTTATTGTTTCCCAGGGTTGCAAACAGCACCGGTTCATCAAAATTGTAGATTTCATTATTTTTAATTACCCTGAATTTTAAAAATGCATTACTCGATAAAAAACTGTTTGAAGTATTGTTTTCACGAATATGCATTATGCCTTCTGTTCCAAAAAATCTGGTAACAGCTGCACCTATCAGGATAATTATTATTGAAGCATGAAAAAGTAATACCGCCCATTTCTTTAGTTTAATCATTTTAAACCTGAAAATGTTTACAATTATGGCAGCTGCAAACAGAATCAGCAATAACTCAAACCACCACGATTGGTATACAATTTTTTGTGCCGAACTGGTACCAAAATCATTTTCAATAAAGGTGGCAACACCAATGGATACAGCAAATAACAACAGGTAAATTCCTGCAGCTCTCATATTTACTAAAGAGCGTAAAATCTTATTAATTGTAACAAATAGGTTCTTCATAAAAAAATATATGTATTTATTTAAAAGTAATATTGGACTTCAAAAACTATTTCAAAATTAAGTATCAATGTCGTTTTGTTAGCATTTCTTTCGTCATTACCAAGAGGAACAACGAAGTAATCTCTATAACAAAGGATTACTCCTTGCAGTCGTGAGAATAGTTGTTTCGCTTACGCTCGCAACAACGATCATTAATTTTACGCCTTCACTAAACAACATTGAATTAAGTACGACAATTTCAGGAATTGACCAAATGGCTTATGATATAAATTATGGTTCTATTCCCCAATATCGTGATAATTGTATTTATTGAATTCATTGCACATATGTCATAGCAGCTAACTCTTTCATATAATTGCTCAAGCCGCAGGGCTTTTCATTTTTGGGTTATTCGCAATTGCTCATGATCTCCACTTCGTTCCGGTTGACCCAAAAACGAAACAACTTAGGCAAGGCCGATCTCACGAAGTTCTGAAAGAACAAGTAAAAAAGTCAAGGCTATCTAAAAAATATCAAATTTTACTAACCAGAACCTAAGTGCGGCCGGGTGATCTTCGAACAAGTTCTCAGCTTCCCGGTCTTACTAAGGTTCTGCTTCGAAAAATTCGTTATTTTTTAAAATGCCACGGGCCTCGCTTTATCAATAAAAATCTATCATAGTATTTAGGAATAAAGCGTAAATTACTTTACATCATATATCATTAATATATTCCAAAATTGCACTTTAAAATTGTTTTTAATGCAAATTAATATGGTATTAATTCGGGATATTCTGGAGGTAAATAGTTGGTTTACAATAATAAAATATGGAACCCCGAATGAATAAAAATTATAATTTAAGGAACAACAGTACCGTTTTCTAAAATTAAATCGTATTTATAACCAGCCCCAAAATCTCTATTCAGACCAACAACCGCACGCATTGTTACTATTGATCCTTCCTGCACAAAAGCGTCGGATGTAATTACAAGATCGAAATCATTTTGACTACCATCTGCAATATGTATCCAGTTTCTGTTCATAATACCCGGGTTTATTTTCACACATTTCCCACTTACCTGCACAGTTTTACCTTCGTACTTTTTTTTGTTTTTAACTAATTCTGAGATTTTTATCGAACCCTCTTTTTCAATTTTCAAATTGGGATCTACTACAGGCTTAACTTTCATCTGAGGTTCCATGTCTGTTTTAGCATCATTATTCATATCAGTTCCATGATTTGAAGCCACCACATTTGAAACCAAATAAATTGTATCAAACATTCTATTATACTCTTTGCTTTCGAAATTGGTTTTAAGAAGCCCTCCTTTATAATAATACGTTTCGCCTTTAGTATAATTTTGTTTAGTAGTGGCTATCCAAAATTGTTTGTTACCTTCTTCTACATTCAGATAAACATATCGCGTAGCAGGTAGCACTTCCTTTACAATTACGGCATGCAAATCATCTTCAAATGAAGTATTTGCCTCACCAACAGATGACATTGTAGGTTCTGTTGAAAATATCCCTGTACTTTTTTCGGGGTCCCCATTTTCACTTGATGCAGAAATTACCTTCGGATCACTATTGCAAGCATTTAAAACAGCAAATACAGAGGCAATAAACAACACCAATTTAAAATTTAAATCCATAATTTATTATTTTCTTTTAGTGGAAAATCGTTTTATAATTTTAGTATATATTCTATAATTATTTTCTTTATTAAAGTTTGATAATTCGCCAGACACACTCAACATCAGTTTCCTGGTAAAATTATACGAAAGATTGGCTCCATAATAATTCTGCCCTTGATTTCCATCATTATTTAGATAGTTATATTCAACATATCTGTAATAAAAATCAGCATATAACTTGTTGTCAATTAAGGTTCTGGAATGTCTTACAGAAAACATATTGCTACCCAGATAATTTGATGTATTTCTGTTATATGAAACAGATAAACCACCCTCCATAAATGGAATTTTTGACCAACTTACATAAGCATAAAAATTATCAGAATTATTGTTGTTATTAAGTTGAAATTTTCTACCATAACTAAATCCGCCAATCAAATGCCTTATTGGCTTATAATTTATTCTTGCTCTTAAACCTTGCCGTGCTTCTTCAGCAATAAGTTGTTCAATTTCAGTCTGGAAAGTTTCGTAGTAGAGCACTCTTTTCCTGGAATCATATGAAAGTGTTAAATCCAATTTCCTGTTAAATCTGTATCGTGCAGAAATATACAAATTAGTAAGCCTCAAGTCATTACTTGTTACACCGTTTACTTTATTGTATAGATCCAGCTCAACTGAAGAATAAACATATATTTTTTTTAATACTGTACTTGTATGTTGTAAACAGGTATACCTTCTATCTATTTCGGACCTATTTCTTTGCTCTATAACTCCAATTGTAGTTTGCGAACGAAAATTTTCCATGTCAGTCATCCTGCCATAATAAACACCATATTCGTATAAATTAGAGTTGAAACCATAATTAAAAATATCAGGCCTGAACCCTGCAATTAATCCAAAATAATTATTGCCAACATATTTCTCCGCTTGTAGCCCGTCAATAGCACCAACTGATGAAATCTTATCGTTTATTTTTCTACCAAAGGCAATTGACATGCTTGAGTCAACATCAAATCTTAATGCTAAATCATATACTTTTAAATTTTCTAGATTCTGCGAAACAACACTATCTCCAACAAGAATATTTTGCCGATAGTTTAAATAAGTTTCAAAAGAAAATCTGGAATTGCCTATATGCTCAGCATTCAACGAAAAACTTGGCATTACCCTATGTCTGTCATCTCTTGTATCTGACAAAGTACTATAGGTAGAGAGAGAAATTTTCCCACTAATATATTCCTTATATTTTGAATTATCCGCTTTGAGATTTTCAGATTCAATTATCTCTTTATTGGGCAAATTTTGTTCATCACTACTCCTTTCATTTTTTTCAGACTTTTTTGGGGAATATTTAAAAGATACCTCATCATCCTTTTTAATATCACTATTACTGATTTTAGCACAAACACATGAACTTGAGGATTTATTAACCACCACCAAACAAGGTGATTTATTTCCTGCAAATTGCAATGTATCCCCAACATTAATAGTTTCAGTATTACTAAACTTTACGTAAACATTATTCGACGTAATAAAAGTTACTTTCCCTTTTATCAATTGATCCTTATCCTGTCCGAAAATATTCGAACTAATAATTACCAAAAGAAGCAATAGATTAAATTTATTTTTCATATATCTTAGTCTCTACCGTCCGGATGGCATTGCAGACAAGCATTGCTCGCATAAACATAATTATTAACGCCATCATGTTTGTTGTTAGTTTTTGATTGCGTATGGCAGGTTAAACATGTAAAATCTGCATAATTATTAGTATTTGTATGACAATCAGTACAACTATTCCATTCACCTTTATGTTTTCCACTGTAAATCGGAAAATATAGCCCATCATGATCAAAAGTGGCAGGAGACCAACCCGGGGTTGTTGTGTGACACGATGCACAGTCAGTTGGAAACTGGGCACTGCTATGATTCGGGTTTGTAGTATTATTATAATCACCCTGGTGACAACTCACACATTCCGGAGAAGCATCGCTATAATTTCCGGTTGGATGGCATTTAGTACAACCCTGAATATCATGTCCTAAAGTGCGCGGGAAAAAATCATGATTAAAGTCAGCAGGCGACCAACCTGGATTTGTTGTATGACAAGATGCACAATCTGTTGAGAAATTTGGTGCCTGATGTTTTGGATCACTTGTCTGGTTGTAATCATTTAAGTGGCAACTCACGCATTCTGGTGACGCATCGCTATAATTTCCTGTTGTATGACATTGATTACAACTCAATTGGTTATGTCCTAAAGTAAGTGGGAAAAAGTCATGATCAAACGTAGCAGGTGACCAACCAGGATTAGTGGTATGGCACGAAGCACAATCAGTTGGGAAACTCGATGTTTTATGATTTGGATCCGTTGTTTGATTGTAATCATTCAAATGACAGCTTACGCATTCAGGCGAAGCATCACTATAATTTCCTGTTGTATGACATTGTTTGCAACTCAGTTGATCATGTCCTAGTGTGAGTGGGAAAAAATCATGGGGAAACTCTGCTGGCGACCAACCTGGGTTTGTAGTATGGCACGATGCACAATCTGTTGAGAAATTTGCTGTTTGATGATTTGGATCAGTTGTTTGGTTGTAATCAATCTGGTGACAACTTACACACTCAGAAGACACATCAGAATAATTGGCCGTTTTATGGCATTGTTTACAATCCTGTATATTATGTCCTAAAGTAAGCGGAAAAAACTCGTGGTCAAAAGTAGCCGGCGACCAGCCAGGGTTTGTTGTGTGACACGATGCACAATCAATTGGGAAATTGGATGATAAATGATTAGGCTCATTTGTCTGATTGTAATCATTTTGATGGCAACTGACACACTCCGGCGAAGCATCGGAATAACTAGTCGTTTTATGACACTGTTTACAATCTTGCACATCATGCCCTAAAGTAAGTGGGAAAAAATCATGATTAATATTTGATTCCCAGCCAAAATCAAGCGGATTATGACATTCAATACAGTTCGTAGAAAATCCTGAGCTGATGTGATTCGGGTTCTGAGTGCTCTGGAAATCCTGGCGGTGGCAACTGATACATTCAGTTCCCATTCTATCAAATCGTAAATTAGTTTCAGATATATGGCAATCTTCACAGCTTAAATTGCTATGTGCACCTACAAGAGGAAACCCATTTTCTTCATGAAGTTCCGAAATATTATCGACCAACCATGATTGTGGTGTATGACATCTTGCGCAATCATTACCTACTGACATACTGTGCATATCTGTATGACATGCAACACATTCTGATGGAGCTCCTTTAAAAATTAATGTTTTATGACATTGCTTGCAGTCAGTTTGAGCATGCAACCCTTCAAGTTCAAATTCAGTATTGCTATGCTCAAATTTAATTGTTTTATAATCAATTGACCAACCAGATGGATTATGACATTGAGCACAATCTATCTTTAAATCCTCACCATGTGGTGATTGAGCAAATATTGGCAAAACCCCCAATAAAAGCAACATAAGTAATGATAATTTACACATCTGGACCTTTTTATCTTGTATTTTAAGCTAACAAATCAATTATTATGTAAGACTACTTTTTCGAAAAAAAGTTGCATGTAATTTTTAAACAATGACTTTATGAAAAAAAACTAAGACTTGAAAAGCCAAATTCTGCCTAATTAGTTCAATTTATAATAAACTAATTATTATAAATTATATTATGAGAAGATGAATTTTCTAACAAGTCTTTATATAAATTTAAAAACACTTTCAAATTTCACGCGAATTATTTATGACAATCCTTACATTCATGTTTTTCAATTTTGTAGTATGTTTTCTTTTTCCCATTTATTATCTGTGCTTTATGGCATTTGTTGCATGCTACCTCTGCATGGCGTCCTTCCAGCGGAAAACCTGTAGCGTTATGATTAAAATTATCTGGGTTCCAGTTATTTGGAGAATGACATCTTTTACAATCGGTTACTCCTTTGATAGCAAATTGGTTACCATGAATATTTTCATGACATGATATGCATTTACTTTCAAGCTTATTAAATTTCTGAGTAAATTTAGTGCTGTTTTTTATCGTTTTAAAATGACACTCCCTGCAATTTACTTCTAAATGTTTACCTTCTAATGGCCATTTGGTGCGCTTATGGTCAAAATTCACTGCCGACCATGAATCATTTACATGACAAGCTTTACAGCTATTGCCAGTGTAGAATCTTTCAGCAATATACCCTTTGTGGATATCCTGGTGACAATCGTTACAAGAAGATCCAAGATTTTTAAAAGTCCACTTAGTTTTGCTAACATGACAGGCAAAACAAGGAGTAGCAGTATGAGCACCCTCTAGGGGGAATTTAGTTTTTTGATGCTTCTCTAATGTATACAAACTATAATCAAACCCATTATTGAGCGAGTGACATTCGGCACAATCAGGGGAAACCCCATTTTTTTTAAATTCGCCTTTATGATAATCCGTATGACATTTATTACAAGCGGAAAAATCAATTGGGGTTGAATATCTTTCTTTATGGCATTTTTTACAATCAACATTAAGATGCTTACCCTCAAGATGATAATCGGCGATATTATGATCAAAGGATGATTTCAAAGAGTTTAGTGATAAAAAGCTCTGTTCGTTATGGCATTTGGCACATTCAGAGCCATATTTACCATTGTGTTTATCCTCATGGCATTTAATACAGTCATTCTCTTTTTTTTGGATTTTATCCTGAAAAACTAATTTAGGATCGCTGGTTTTGTTGTGACAACTAAAGCAATCGACTTTTTTATGGCTCCCTTTCAGCCTGAAATGCGTGGTATTATGATTAAATCGTCCTTTCCCTACAAAGTTAGAAAACGAGGTTTCAGTATGACATTGTGCGCATGTTCCCTGAATGTGATTATTATGAGGATCTTTATGACAAACCTTACAATCACCAAATGGAATATTAGTAAATTTTTGAAATTTTTTACCGTTTTGAGTAGTAATTGCATGACATTCTTTGCATTCCACCGATTTATGGCCACCCTTCAGCTTAAAATTCGCTTTGTCATGATCAAATTTTGAAGCAGGTGTAAATGACTCTGTATTATGGCATTTTATACAGTCATCGGATAATGTCTTTTGATGAAAATCGTCATGACAAGATAGGCATTTGTGATCTAATCCAAGAAATGTATTCTTTCTTTTTTTTATTTTAGGATTTTGAATGTTTTCAGAAATATGGCATTTCCGGCAATCTATTTTATCATGTTTGCCATCTAAAATAAAACCAGCCTGATTGTGATTAAAAGCATCTTTATTGAACCTCACCATGTCGAACTTACGTCCATGATGTTCGCTATGACAACTAAAACAATCTTTATTAACAACAGATGGATTAGCATGATAACCTCTTTTTTGATTTATAAGGGCTTTCATTTCATCATGACAATCAAGACATTTGCTATTTGACACTTTCGAACCCAAATCATGGCATTGGGTACAATTGCTCATCCCTTCAAGATTTGCATGTGCCTGAGTTAAATCTCCCGGGGATATCTGCCCATAACTATATGTTACAAAAAAGATAAAAATCAGATTTATAAATATGTTTCTCAAGATCAATTATTTGTATTTTTTAATAATATAGCCAAAACGCTTTGAAATTTCCACACCTGCTTTTTCCAAAAACTTTGTTGGTAATTCACCTCCGGCAAAAATGTAAACCAGGTCATTATCTATTTCTTCCTCCTGCTCCGCTCCATTTTTCATTACAATACTTTTATCATTTATTGATAATAGATTTGAATTAAAAAGAACTTTAATAGAATTATCATTGATTGCGTTAAAAATTTTTTCTTTGTTTTTTGGTTTTAACCTTGAAAATTTATCATTCCTGTACGAAAGAATAACTTCATTGTCATCTTTTAGGAGCAAAGCAGATTCAATGGCAGAGTCTCCACCTCCTACAACGACTATTTTCTTTTCGCTGATTCGTTCAGGTTCTAATAACCGATAGGCTACTTTTGACAAATCTTCCCCCGGGATATTTAATTTCCTTGGGCTTCCCCGGCGCCCTATTGCAAGCAATACATTATTACAAATATATTCATCCCCTTTGTTTGTAATTACTTTAAATGTGTCATCCTGAATAGGGGTGATTTGTTCAACCTTTGTATTTTCGACTATTTGTAAATTATGTTCGGCAATAACTTTTGTCCATAATTGCAGTAATTCATCTTTTGAAGTCTCAAATAACTTTACTTTACCATAAAGGGGTAAATTCATGGGTGAGGTCATTACAATTTTTGCCCTTGGGAATGTATAGACTGTCCCTCCTAACGAGTCTTGTTCCAAAGTAATGCTTTTCAGGTTATTTTTCTTAGCAGCAAGAGTGGCCGAGATACCGGCAGGGCCTGCCCCAACTATTACTACATCGAGGACATTCTCTTTTGTCGGCTTTTTATTTTTTACAATACTTTCAATGGCCTGTTGTCCCTGTTCAACGCTGTTTTTTATCAAACCCATACCTCCCAATTCGCCAGCAATGTATATGCCCTTTGTATTGGTCTCAAAATTTTCGTTTACATGTGGTAAATCTACCCCCCTTGTTTCAGTTCCAATCCGAAGGGATATCGCTTCTACCGGACAGGCATGAAAACAAGCTCCATGACCAACACAATTAGAGGTATTAATAACTGTTGCTTTACCGTCAACAATCCCCAATATATCCTTTTCGGGACAATCGGCAACGCAGGCAGCACTTCCAATACAAGTTTTTAGATCAATATATGGATGAAGTGAAACGGGCTCAAACAATCCTTCTTCTTTAGCAATGGCAACTTTTCTTGCCACTTTTTGAGAATCTTTTTTCTTCTTTCTTAAATAAAAAAACACTGTGACTGCACAAATCACAAATACAGTTCCGTATACAGCTATTTGTTCAATAATTACTTCCATCAGAATATCCATTTATATCCAAACGCGAGGGTAATCCCAACGTGTATGATTACAATAATTAACATAATCAGGGCAAAAGGTAAGTGGGCTACATGCCAATACTTGAAAAAACGTTGCATGGTTTGTAATCTGGCAATTTTTCCTGACAGACTAATCTCATTTTTGACAATTTTAAGGATTGAAGTTTTTTGTTCTTTGGCCAAAGCTTCTTTCTTTAACGTCCTCTTTAAATTCTTCAATATTGCCTTTTTGTTTAGTTTATTCTCACTGTCTTCAAGGCTTGCAATCTGTTCTTTGATTTTTTCACCAAGCTTAAATTCATTATTTAAAACCTCGGCTAAATCAGTTTTCATGCCTTGCAATTCAGTCAAACTCAACTCCCTTCCTTCAATTGTTCTTGGTATTTGAATGTATATAAAACGGCCAATTACTCCACTTAAAACGACCATTACCATACTCCAAAAAGCAATTGATACAATTCCACCAAATTTAAAGGCTGTATGGAAAAGGATGAGTATCGGTCCCAGTGTGCAAAGAAAAATGTGAAATTCAAGTAAATATTTTAACCTGATAAACCTTGCCAGGAAATTATATCTCTTTCTCGCGATATATAGAGTTACTCCAATTAAAATTAGGAGTGTGCCTACAATCCCAAGACCATGCCCAAATACACCACTTGGTTTGAACCAATCGTAATGGGCATGATAAAAACGTTCTTCAAGAGATGTATTGTAGTAGCTAAACCCTGAATAAATCAGATATATTATTGTAAAGAGAATAATTATGACGTAAGAAGTAAGTACAGTCGTATGGATTAGTTTTTTCATTAACCGCTAATTTAAATAGAAATATGGCTATTATAGACTTTTAATAATTATCGTATTTCGAACATCATCATTTAGAACGAATAAAAAATAAAAATATTTCAGATATCAGGATATTTTGGTGCAAATATATTTAATTTTAGTTTCAATTATGCCTAATCTGGCTATGTATCATGTGATTTTCACTCACTATTTCAACTCATCACCACATTAAATAATTTCATAATTAATCATCATCATCATCATTGTCATCATCATCATGCTCATGGCGTTCCGTCTTTTCAATTGAATTTTCTTTCTCATACTTAGTAATTTGTAATCCATTAGCCAGATAGAAAAAGTAGAACGGAACTATTAACCACAATAGTAGAAACACCTTATGGAACCCATTTAACCCGGCGTTTTTACCTTCAATGTTTTTATAACCCGTAATTATTGATTGAAGTGTCCCCGTTTTACTATGAAGCACAGCGTCAGCCAAAACTCCTAGTAAATGAACAATTACTAAAATAAGAAAAAAATTAGCCAGGGCTTCATGAGATTCTTCAAGAAAATCTTCGTTAATATTTAAGCCCAGCACATTATTTTCTGTAGCATACAATAAGTATCCTGAAACACCACACAATAGCCCAACCACAAGAATTAACAACATAACTAATGATGCGGCCGGATTATGACCAGCATATTGGTTTGTTTTTGAAAAATAATTCTCGATAAACTCTTTCTGATTTTTCAAACTGAAGGGAAAGTCTTTGAAATTAGCATATCTGGGGCCAAACAGGCCAAACAGAAGTCTGAAAACTATCAGGGTTGTCACAAAAGCTCCAAAAGCGAAGTGAAGGTTTCTTAAATTGTCAAAATCTCCTAATGAATACGCAGCCACAAATCCAATAGCGAGCAACCAGTGAAAAATTCTTGTTGGAAATGTCCATATATATGTTTTCATAATTGTTTAAGTTTTAAGATTACTGCATGTAAGTTTACTTCACTTTTAAAAATAATGTAGAAGTGAAGTAAAAAATTTGGTTAAGAGAGATTATTTTGAGAATAACCTCTTTTTCTAAACCTAATTTTACACAGCCCTTAGAGTAAAGATTCAATAAAACGTTCCTTTATGTTCTCAATGGTTGATTACAATTCAACCTGAGGGTTTAGTTTAAGCACTTTCCACTTATTTGTTTTAAAATAGCTTTATAAATAGATGTATGAACGCTCTCTGTTTTTGATGCTGCTGCAAGCAGGAGTGCAACTCTTAAGTATCCATTTTCAGAGTTTCTTTTTGCAAATGCAGCATATTTTACACTAATGATAGACTCAACAACATATGCATCCTGCAAATTTTATCAGTTTTTTGGTTTGTGCTTGGTGTAAAACTTTCTTTTTCCTGTAAAAATTAATACAACAAGGGTAGCGAAATAAAATCATGTTTCTTTCATTTGATTCTTTTTCAAACTCTTACAATTCTATTTGTGCAAAAGTAGAGTTGTTAACTTAAGGCTTCCTAAAGTAATTCTTAAAATTTGCTTAAAATAAAGAAGTTGTTAATTTGATAAGATATGGTCCGCAAAAACAGAATTGGCTTTTGTGAAATATGCCTTATCTATGCTCATTAATGATAAATGATATGTCATGTAAGACTTGCTGGCTTCTGTGTTCAAAGATATGCTTCTCTTTACTAATTTTTGAGCTTTACATGGATACAAGTGAGTACAACAATCAAATCTCAATACTTTCATACTACTCCAATTACTATTAACCTGAGTTCGATGTAAATTTTATAGCTCAGATTAGGTACACTGAGCTCGTCCTTTGTCCTCGGTTGAAATAAAGAGCTGATTTACAAGGCATATTTTTGAATATTATAACAAAGTGTTCTTGCAAGCTTGCGAGTAATTGTTAACACACACGACAATAATTATTTTTTATCATGCGGTTCCATCTAACAATTTGAAATAGTATAAAATAAATAGATGAAAGTCTTTCCATTAATTAGTAAGATCTCATTAGTAAAATCTCACATCAACAAAGGAACAACTACCTACTAATTTTGATTACCAACACCTACTAATTTGAGTAATTCTCCTCTTGAAATGGGGTCCGTTTCAGTCGTAATTTTGTTATACGTTTAAAATCTAGTTGGTATGAAAACAATTATAGTTGATGATAATGTTTCATTTCGTTCAAGTTTAAAAGACTATATCGAAAATAAACTTGGATACGAAGTAATTGCAGAAGCTTCAGACGGCGTAGATTTTCTTGGACTACCAAATTTGCCTGATGCAGAAATGATATTAATGGATATTGCTATGGAGATAATGGATGGATTTGAAGCAACTAAATTAGCATTGTGGCGCTATCCTCAATTAAAAATTATTGCTGTTACAATGCATTCAGAAAAGGTTTTTCTTGTTAAACTCATTCAGACCGGATTTAAAGGCTGTGTGTTTAAACCAGATATTTTTGATAGTCTCCAAAAAGCTATCCTGACTGTGATGGAGGGTGAATATTATATACCTGATAATATGTCAATAGAAGAATGAGATTATAGAAATAAATTAATTTGAGATGGACAAGACTATTTTAAAATTTAAAAAGGTTTTTCTTGAAGAAGCTTCCAGGTTACTTGACAGTTGTGAATCTGACTTATTGCTCCTGGAAAATAAACCTTCTGAAACATCAATAATTGATTCAATTTTCCGCAGTATGCACACTCTGAAAGGCACCAGTGGAATGTATGGCTTTACTTATATAAATGAGCTAACTCATGATTTAGAATCAATTTTTCAGGAAATAAGGGACCGAAGAATGGAATTTAACAAAATTCTGTTTGACTTAACATTTTCTTCAATTGACCATATCCGGAAACTACTATCCGATGAATCGTTATCAGATACTACATTGCGCCATGAACATAACACTTTGATAAAATCGATAAAGGAATTCTCCAATGCCCAACCACTCATTAGAGTTGAAGATAATCAAAATAATGAATCTGTTAGAAATGAAACCTCATTATGGCATATCTTACTAAACACAACTGAAGAGCAATATTTCAGAGGCATCAATTTCACAAACCTGTTTATGGATTTAGCCGAACTTGGGAAATTTTCGATTAGCAAGGTTGAAAAAGATTCATCATCAAAAACAGATACATGGAGTATTACTTTAAGAACCAATTCTCCAGCACAAGAAATAGCTGATGTTTTTCTTTTTGTTGAAGATGATTGCATTATAACACAGATTTCTAAAAGTTTAGAAAACATTCCAAATACTGAGGAAATATCAATTTTCGATGCTGTTAATACAATCGGTACTCCAAAAAATAATTCAATACCTGAAACCTCACCAAAAAGTGCGAAAAATAATGTCCGCCGAATTACAGTAGATTCTGTTAAACTGGATCATTTAATGTTCCTGGTTAGCGAACTAATTACTCTAAATTCCCAATTCTCCCTCTCTATAAAAGAAAATAATGGTGAACTTCTTCAATCAAGTAGTGAAAAACTTAACACATTATCAAAACAGTTCAGGACCAGTGCATTAGAATTGCAGCTCGTTCCACTTAACGAAATGACTTTACGATTTCAAAGATTAATAAGGGATTTATCAAAAAGCCTGGGGAAAAAAATTGATTTTCAGAGTTTTGGAACGGATGTCGAAGTTGACAAATCGATCATTGATAAATTATCCGACCCTTTGGTACATATTATCAGGAACTGTATTGATCACGGCATAGAGCTTCCAGAGAACCGCGTTAAACAGGGTAAACCTGAAACCGGAGTTATAAAGCTTTCTGCTCAAAATAACGGAACAAATATTTATATCAAGGTTGAAGATGATGGTAACGGTATTGAACCTGAAAAAATCAGAAAAAAGGCAGAGAGTTTGGGTTTATTAAAACCGACAGACATTCTTGAGGAAAAGGAGCTGATCAATTTTATATTTAAACCAGGTTTTTCTACAGCTCAAAACTTGTCATCCATTTCAGGGAGAGGGGTCGGAATGGACGTTGTTCGAAGCAAAATTCACGAACTAAGAGGAGAAGTTTATATTGATTCCAAAAAAGGTAGAGGAACTGTGTTCACCTTAGAATTACAACAATCTATTTCAATTATCGACACTTTACTTTTTAAAACTGAAGAAACCTTACTTACAATCCCAATTGCAAATATTTCATCTTGTATGGATATTAGTGATTCGGAACTCGAATCACACAAACACACCGCAACAATTGCCTACGAAGATTCTTTTATCCCCTTAATAAATACAAGGGAAATTTTAGGATTAAATGGATGTTACGAGAAGAAAATTAAACTTATTGTTTTTAAAAACAATGAAAAGATAATTGGGATTCTGGCTGACAAAATAATAGGAGAACACCAGGCAGTAATAAAGCCTCTGACAAAAGCATTACGCAAACAGCGCTATTTAAATTCAGCCAGTCAGCTAGGTGATGGAAGCATGGCGTTTATGTTGGATACAGGAGAGTTAATAAAAACTCATTCTACTACTAATTAGTATTTGATGATCGGCTAAAAGTAAATAATAAATAAAAATTAAATATTATGACGAATACATTCCTTTCATTTACTGTTTACCGTGAATTATTCGCTGTAAATGTAAGCAAGGTACTTGAAGTGTTGCAAAATCAACACATCACACAGGTACCGAATGTCCCGGATTATATTAAAGGGATAATAAATTTTAGAGGAGAGATTGTTCCACTATTCGAGGCAAGGATTAAGTTCAATCTCCCTGAGCGTGAAGATGACAAATATGTTATCATTGTTCTGGACCTTTTGGATGAAGGCGAACCATTTAGAATTGGAGTTATTGTTGACAGAGTCAGGGATGTAATCGGCATCGATGATTCTGAAATTAAACCAGTTCCTAAAATGAATGGCAATTTTAATACTGATTTTATAAACGGCATATATAAGCTCAATGAAAGTTTTATAATGCTATTAGATGTAGAGAAAGTATTCTCAGATGATGAAATTATAATGCTTAAAGAAAGTACGAAAGAAGATTTATTAATTCAAAATCAATAAGTTATGTTTAAAAATATAAGAATAAGAACGAAACTAACTGTAAGTTTCCTGTTTGTTGCAATACTTGCAATTATTGTGGGGTATGAAGGAATAAGGTGCATAAATGAATTGGCAGATGAAGATCAGATTCTATATAATGAGCACACTGTACCAATTGAGCACTGTGTAGACATGGGTATATTATTTCAGCGCATGCGTTTTGACATTAGGACTTTTGTCGAAAAAGATAAAACTGAGGACATTCAAATGTACATTGATCATGCTAAAAAAAGAAGTTCTGAATTTGATGACGCAATGAGAAAGTTTGAAGGCTCTGATACCGATGAAATGAACAGGCCCAACATTCAAAATGTTAAAGACAAAAAATCGGCATATGTCGGATTTATTAACGAAGTTGCTCTCTTGGCACAACAAAATAATGATTCTGCGGCAAATTCTATTATTGACAATAAGATGGAACCTATCAATGAAGAACTGCAAAAAGCCATGGATCTATTGATAGGAGAATCAATTCATTCCGCTGGCCTTTCGGCAAAAAAAAATCAGGAATCAGCTGCTTCATCAACCACATTTATGATAGTCCTGCTTCTTTTTATAGTGTTTGTGGCCGCAGCCCTGGGCTTTTTTATCGCAACTAATATCCAGAATATTATAAAGACAGTAGTGAAAGAGGTAAACCAATTAACCGAAAATACGATGGCAGGTCTTTTAGGTTCTCGTACAAATATCGAAAAAGTTAATTTTGAATTCAGAGCAATTCCTGAAGGTTTTAACAAGGCATTAGACACAGTTATCGGCCCATTGAATGTGGCAGCAGAATATGTTGACAGGATTTCAAAAGGAAATATACCGCCTAAAATAACTGATAATTATAACGGCGATTTCAATGAAATCAAAAACAACCTGAATTTATGTATTGATGCAATAAACAACCTGGTTGTAGATTCAATCTCATTGTCAGAAGCAGCAACTATGGGTAAATTCGAAACCAGGGCCGATATTTCAAAACACGAAGGTGATTATGCAAAAATTGTTAAAGGTGTAAATAATACCTTAGATACGGTTGTGGATAAAATATACTGGTACGAATCGATGCTTGATTCAATTCCATTCCCGATTTCTGTTACAGACATGGATATGAACTGGACATTTTTCAACAAACCTGCTGAACAGATAACCGGGCAATCAAGAAAAGATATGATTGGAAAACAATGCAACCATTGGGGTGCCGATATCTGTAAAACTGAAAATTGCGGAATCAACCTGATGAAAAAAGGGACTTTGGTCTCCAATTTCAAACAACCGGGTCTAAACAAAAACTTCCAGGTAGATACCGCCTATTTGACTGATATGCAAGGCAATCAGGTTGGACACATAGAAATTGTGCAGGATATTACCAGACAAATTAGAATAAATGATTATAGCACTGTTGAGATAAAAAGACTTGCCTCAAACCTTGAAAAGCTGTCTATGGGAAATCTCGAATTTGACACAAATGTTGAAATGCCCGATAAATATACCGAAAACGAATTCAAAAATTTTACGCTTATCAACGAGAACCTGACTAAAGCTCAGACAGCAATCAACTTGCTTATTTCAGATGCTCAATTACTAGTAAATGCTGCTGTTGAAGGCAAACTGGCTACACGTGCCGATGCTTCAAAACACGAAGGTGATTTCCGTAAAATTGTTGAAGGAGTTAATAATACGCTTGATGCAGTTATTGGCCCCTTAAATGTTGCAGCTGAATATGTTGACAGGATTGCAAATGGGAATATCCCACCTAAAATCACTGATAATTATAACGGAGACTTTAATGAAGTGAAAAACAACCTGAACGTTTGTATTGATTCCATTAATGGATTATTATCATCTCACAAAGAAATGCGGGATCAACACGACCTTGGAATGCTGGATGCAGAAATGCCTGTTGAAAAATTTGAAGGGGCGTATGCCACATTGGCA
>JBNKRJ010000009.1:0-16592 GCA_050296515.1 Bacteroidales bacterium
TGATGAAGCGGAACTTGCAGTATTTGAATACATTGAAACTTGGTATAATACTAAAAGGTTGCATTCCGCTTTGGGATATCGTTCACCCAAAGAGTTTGAACATTTTTTCTTTTATTTGAAAAAAATGAAAAATGTCGCATAAATCTTGAAAATTTGTCTACTTTTTCCTTGCAATTCCATTTAAGAAAAGTGAATAAATTTCAACAACTTAACTAAAGTTTAAACAAGTGAAAAATATACAATTGATTAAAATAATTTTGCCTTTTATAATAGTTATTGTTTTAAGTATTTGGACATATCAATTTTTAGCAGATTTTTCCAGAGAATATGTCATTGATGATAAAATTGTAAAAAAAGTTGAAGTCCATTTTCACTACAAAATTCTAATTCAGTGTTTTTCTGTATTTTTCACATCGATTTCCTTACCCTTTCTACTTTCAGTATTTGCAACTAAATGGCAAATTGATAAGAGCAATTGGTGGAAAGTGATACTTATTCTAGAGTTTACAGGATTGCTAATTTTCGTTTTTACTTCTCCTCCCGATTTATTTTCTACAATTATGCTGTTTGCTGCTTGGCAACTACCAATAATTGTTAATCTTCTTTCACTACTCTTTATAATCAATAAAACGGATAAAAGAAAGATGTTATGAAATTAGTTACCTAATAAGCATGGAGTTCCCTTCATGGCGCAAATTTAGTGACAACGTAACTTGTGACCCTTGTTATACAGAACCGCTGTTAGTATTTGGTTTGCTTCGCAAGCTCTCAAACCAAAACTGCCAGTCGATCGGCATATACAAAGCCATTTTAAAATTTCGGTTTACAATATTTCAAACTGGCTAAGTATAACTATTACAGTCAAATAATGCACTCTATACCTACCTCGCAAGTATAATTATCCTTGTGTGGACATGTTTTAAAACATAAATATAACCTTGTAGATATATTCATTAGTTTCTAATTTAGTGTCAAATCTGACCAAAACAAACATCCCAACAAACAGAACCTATTAAGTATTGATAAAACAACAATTTCATGTTGTAATAATCAACTGCTTTGTGTTTCAATGTTTAACAACTAAAATAATTTCAATTTATGCGTTTAAAATTTCTGGTATTAGTTGTTGCAATTGCAACAACAGTTTTCGCTCAGGATGAGTACATTAATCTTCCTGGTTTTGGGAATCTACCTTACATTAAAAATAAAGGGAAATTTAGCATTACCTTTGATAAAATTGGGAAACTTGACTTTAAAGGAACATTAAATCCGGTTAGCCTTGAAACTGAGGTTAAGATGGAACAATTGAAAAACATTAAAGGCTACAAGATTATTTCAAAACTCAGTCTTGAAGATCTAAAAATTAAGGTTTCCTCTGAAGGACTTTTTCTGGATGCAAATGCTAATACTAGAGGAGCTTTAAAAACCTTGTGTGAGGCTTTAAAAATTACCGAACCTAAAATCCACATTAGTACTCTTATAGCCAAAAATGCTTTTGCCTTGTCAGGAGGTTTGGATTTTTCAAAAGCCCCTATTGTTATTGATGTTGCACCTAAGATAGGTACACAAATGACTTTAGAAAGCATAGAAATTGGTGCAAATGTGGGTATTGAATACCCTGGTAAAGAAAAAGCTCCAGAAGAAAGGCAGGCACATGAAACAAACGCCAAAAAAAAGAAGAAGGACAAAAAAGGTAAAGTTGAATTTAGTCCCTCTATATATGTAACCACCCATTTAAGAATGCGTCCGACCAGCTCAGATCCCGACCTGAAAATAATTACAGAATTTGAATACGATTTAGTGAGTCAGGAAATTACCGGAGCTGGTTCAATGGTGGATACATGGAGTAACCCAATAGGTTTATCTAAATTCCTGCCGGATAATTCGATAAGCATGACCAACACAGCCCTGGAAATTGGATGGATACCTGGTTCCCCTACCCCCACAAATATTGGATTTTACTTGGAACAAGGGAAGTTTTTCGATTTAGAATTTGCTATGGGACTGTCAGTATCACCGGCAGATGGCTCAGTAGCTTTAATAGCCAAGCGAAATAAACTAACCATGAATGACTTTACACGCATCTTACGTGAAGGATTTAAATTAAAAGTTCCTGATGTATTTCCACAAGATATGTACATTGAAGATGCAAAGGTACAGTTTGCCCCAACTGGTGGTGAAGTTGGTGAGTTTGAGATTGAAGAAGGCTTTGCCATAAAAGGAAAAGCAAAATTGCTAAACGCTATGGAAGGGGAGCTTGACTTTAAAATGAATGGTGATGATGGTTTTTATTTAGATTTTAAAATGGATGCCAATTTTAAGGAGGCCATAATGAAAGAAATCAGAAAGGTGAAAGTTATTGCACCAATTATGGGAAAAGTACTTAGCACTTTTGAAGTACGAAAGGTATACCTCCACCTCGAAGCATCGAAAGACTTAGTATTAGCTGGAAAAACAGATTGTCATTTTAAGGTATTAGGCAAAGATATTCAGTTTGCCTTTGAAGGTTCGCTGGACTTCCAGAGCATTAAAGATAAAATAATTGAAGAGATAATTAAAGTTACAGGGCCGGAAGCAGCAGCAGTTATTAATGCAGTCAGTACCGGGGTGAAAGAAGCAGGTAGAGTAGCAAGCGCAGCTATTGGCAAAAGTTCAAGCATGGTGAAAAAATATGTAACCTTAGGCCTCACTAAAGCTCAGCATGGTCATTTAGGCTTGAAATATGCCAAAAACAATGAATTAGGTGAGAAATACTGTCGTAGGCATTGTGTCCCAGATAGGGCGAATTTTCTCGTTGACAAAGTACTGCCGAACTCTATAAATTCAATTCAAACTTTCCACGACAGGGTTATTGGTGAATTAGTGAAAATTTATGGCGAAACTGAGGCTGATACAAAAAGGATGCGCTTAGAATATTTTGGACCAGAATGGGAAACACTGACCAAAAACATTGAAGCCGACTGGAATAACATTATGGAAGACAAAGATTATGTTGGCTACTTTGTTGAACAAAAGTGGGCTGAAGATGGAGGCAGGATATTCAGGGCCAAAATCGTTGAAAGAAAACAAGAATATTTGAGATTAAAAGAAAAACTCTATAACAGCTTAATTAACAGCAGAATACCTACTGCAACCAGCAATAATAATGCAGGTGGGTTTAATAAAATTAAAAACCTTTGGAAAAACACCTATATCAATATTGAACAAGGCCTTACCTGCGGAAATATTTTACCAGGTTGGCACAGTGCCATGTGGGAATTTGAACCATCAGAAGGTAATTATGTAAAAATAAAAAACAGGTGGAAAGGCACCTATTTAAATGTAGAGTCTGGAAATTTGCAATGCACGCAAATTGCACCTGGTTGGCACAGTGCTATGTGGGAAATTTTACGCGAGGGCAATTTTGTAAGGATAAAAAACCGCTGGAAAGGAACTTATCTGAATGTTGAAAGTGGCAAGTTACAATGTACAGCCATCCAACCTGGTTGGGCAAGCGCTAAATGGGAACTTACCAATGCAGAAGTAGTGCCTGTTACTGTTGATTATGATCGATCTGCCGGTTGCGGAACATTTTACAGAAACGGTATTTACCTGAAAAAACACTGTGGCTGGCTGAAAAACTGGCACACAATTATTAGGATAGGTTGCTTAGGGCCAAACTTTGATGACAAAATATTGTTCTATGACAAAGATGCCGGAATTGGTCAAATCTATCGTATTGATAAGAGTGGCAATATGCAGTTGTTATTGAATCACCCCGGATGGAGCAAAAACTGGTCAAAGATTACCTGGGAAGGTAGTGATGCCTGCAACGGTTTGATTAAGTTTGAAACAGCTGATGGTTATTGGGAAAAATACAACTGTGATGATAATGGAAACATTAATTTGCAATCAAAAAAACAATAAAAACACCTGGCAGGTAGTTTACATTTAGGCCAATGACATGGTCAAAAAATCAATTTGTGTTTGGTGTAAACTACCATAGAACTAAAACACATAGTCGATTACCCATTTTGCAATATTATAATTTTGGTTTTCAGTTAATAACTGCAAGGTGGAAAACAGAAAATGAGCGATGGAGTTCGCTCATTTTTGTTTATCGAGTAAATTTATTAATCAATGTATAAAATCATCCAATTTGCCTTCAGAAGGATGATGAAGCACACAATCACAATTTCTTTTCCTCATTAATTACGCAAAAAGGCGTATCTGGTTGAGGAAATTTTGGAGTAGTTTTGCAATATGTTAATTCAAATTGCATTAATAGTATCTGTTGTTTTTCAATTTGCAGCTTTTGTTATTACAATAAGCCTGATTCCTAAAACTCGTTTTAGTATTGCCTGGATTAGCATTTCAACAGGTTTTCTTTTAATGGCTTTCAGACGATTATATGATTTGTTCTTAATTTTAACGGAAAGTAATGATAACATACAAACGCAATTGAGCAACTGGACAGCTGTAATTATTTCAGTAGCAATGCTTATTGCATCTTTTTACATTAGAAAGATTTTTAGTGTATTAAATCGCCTGCAAAAACTACGTGAAGAAAATGAAGCCCGTGTGCTTTCAGCTATTATTTCTACCGAGGAAAATGAGCGAAAACATTTTGCCAAAGAATTACATGATGGCCTGGGACCTATTCTCTCATCAGCTAAAATGACCCTTTCAGCTATTGATAAAACAGAAGTAGGAAGCAAAAACTATGAAATACTTGATAAAACAGAATATGCCATTGATAATGCTATTGTTGCCACAAAAGAAATTTCAAATCACTTAAATCCTCATGTTTTAGAACGGTATGGATTGGAAAAAGCCATAAAAACATTTATCCAAAATACAATTATAAATAAAGCAGTTGATTTAAAAATTAACTCAAACCTGGACAAACAGCGATTTAATTATGATTTAGAGGTGATTATTTATCGTATTACCTGTGAATTAATTAATAATACCCTAAAACATGCATTAGCAACAAAGGCGGCAATTTCAATAACTGCCTATCCAGAGAAAATTAGCTACAAGTATGACGATGATGGCATAGGATTTAATCCCAGGCAGGATAGTAAAGGAATGGGCCTGACCAATATCAGGTCGAGAGTTAAATCATTAAACGGTTTCATAACAATAGAAAGTAAACCAAATAAAGGTGTTTTTGTAAACATTGAACTACCGCTATGAATAGTGGCTTAAAAGTATATATTGTTGATGATCACACCCTTTTTCGTGAAGGTTTAAAGTTTTTGCTTTCAAATTGTAGTTTTATTACAGAAGTTTTTGAAGCCCAAAGTGGAAAGGAGTTTTTGAAAAACTTTCTCAATTTACAGCCAGATATTGTTCTAATGGATATAGAAATGCCCGAGCTGAACGGAATTGACACGACCCGGGAGGCTCTAAGAAATATGCAGCAACTAAAGGTAATAGCTCTTTCGATGTATGCTGACGAAAGTTTTTATAGTGATATGATTGACGCCGGGGCAAAAGGATTTTTGCTAAAAAATTCCAAGTTTGAAGATGTTCAATTTGCTATAAAAGAGGTATTTGAAGGCAGAAATTATTTCTCACCTGAAATATTGACATCAATTATCAATAATTTAAACAGAAAGCCTTTGCTACTTAAAAATGACGAGTTGTCAAAGCGTGAAATAGAAGTTTTATTTAATATTTGCAAAGGACTTTCGAACCTGGAAATAAGTGAACAATTGTTTATTAGCAAAAGAACTGTTGACAAACACCGTGAAAATATCCTGCTAAAGACCCAATCAAAAAATACTGCCGAATTGGTTGTTTATGCAATAAAAAATAAATACTTCGAGCTGTAAACTATTCCAAAAATAGCTAAAAAAAGATACGAAAAAGTTATCCTACCAATTAGGACCAAGAGAAAAAGCCCAAATACGTATAAACACCTATTTCAAAAATTACGTTTAAAAGCGGCTCCGTATCAATCTCCCATTTACGACCTTTGCCCTGATTTTATCTTCTAATTACAAAAGTATGATAGACATAAAAAACATAACTATTCTGGGAGGTGTTGATAAATCAGGAAATCATGAACCTTTGCAAGAACTGGTAATAAACCAGGGAGAAATAGTGGGTATTGTTGGTCTTACAGGTAGCGGCAAAAGCCAGTTAATTTCTGATATTGAACAAATTGCCCAAAGAGACACATCGACTGGTAGGAAAGTGTTGATTAATAAGGAAATACCTAGTAACAATCTTAGAACTGATCCAAGGCATAAGATTGTTGCACAGTTATCTCAGAATATGAATTTTTTTGCAGATATGGCTGTATGCGATTTCTTAGAATTACATGCCAAATGCCGAAATAAATGTAATATTGATATAAACTCAATCATCAGGCTGGCAAATAAGCTTACAGGAGAACCCATTAAACCCCAAGATAACCTGACTATCTTAAGTGGTGGTCAAACCAGAGCATTAATGGTTGCTGATGTAGCTGTAATCAGTGAATCACCGGTCGTTCTAATTGATGAAATTGAAAACGCTGGTATCAAAAAGCACGAAGCATTGGAATTGCTCTCCGGACAAGGCAAAATAGTTTTGGTAGTTACTCATGATCCGGTATTAGCTCTTAGCTCAAACAAGAGAATAATTATGAAACATGGTGGTATGCAGCATATCATATCAAGTTCAGCAGAAGAAAAATTAATATCGCGCCAACTTAGTCAAATCGATCATAAAATTCTGCAGTTAAGAGAAAAAGTAAGGGCCGGATTAATGATTCATGCACATGAATTTAATCTTTATGAAGATAATCCTGTACTCCAATACGAATAAAACCCAAAAGAATGGTTAAAGAAAAATTTATCGACCATAAAGAACTCATAGAACTCTTACGAAGGAATCTGTAAATTCAATTTGATTCAGTACCAAAAGAGCTGCATTACCATACGGTATATACACATAAGTGCCACAGGAATAATTAAAAATAAACAAGTGAAAGTTGATATCATAGCAGGAACACCCGGAGCCGGAAAAACCGCAGTTTTAATGCATACTTTAAGAATATTGCTCAAACAAGGTTTTAAACCATCGGTAGTTAAAATCGATTGTCTTAATACTGATGATCATAAACGTTTTTCCGAAACTGGCGTTCCCGTTCTACTTGGATTATCAAAAGACATGTGCCCCGATCATTTTTCAATTTATAATACTGATGAGATGATACGCTTTTCGGAAACCAATAAATCAGACAGCCTGATTATTGAAACTGCTGGATTGTGCCACAGATGTGCGCCTTACACTGAAAATTGTCAGGGAATATGTGTTACAGATGCTACTGCAGGTCCCAATAATCCCACTAAAGTGGGTCCGTTTTTGAGTTGTGCTGATGTAGTTGTGGTTACCAAAGGTGATATGATATCACAAGCCGAAAGGGAAATTTTTCGCGAACGGATACTTGAAACAAACCCTGGTTGTAAAATAATAGAAGCGAATGGTTTAAGTGGTCAGGGATGTGCAGAATTGGCGGCACTCATAATAAATAATCAAAAAGAAATAGCTAAAAATGAAACCTTAAGGCACAATGCTCCGTTTTCGATTTGTACCCTTTGTGCTGGAGAAAAAAGAGTGGACAGCAGCCACCACAGAGGACTATTACGAAAAATGGATGGTTTGCAGGTGTATGTTGGTGAATAAATGAATAAAAATATGCTGGTTAAACTTATAAATGCCCTTCCAGGTTTTAATTGTGGAAATTGTAATTATCAAAATTGTAATGAATTTGCCTTTGCTCTCTTAAATCAAAAGGAAAAGCTTTCCTCTTGTTCTATTCTTGAACAGGAAAGATTTAAAGAAAACAAAGTAAAACTTCAAAAAATATTATCGTATGGCACCGAGAGCCAATGTACAAAAACAATAAGTGGAGTAATAGATCAATACAAGGCAGATATTGTACTTGAACCCTTAAAAGGGGAGAATTCCTGTCGCGAAGTGTTACTGCCATTTACCAATCTGCAACTAAAAAAAGGTAATATGGTTGAATACAGGCCACTCGGCTGCCCCATAGTTCATTACGCGAAAGTTTTGAAAACTGAAAATCAACTTATTACAGTGCATGTTATAGGACCTTGCCAGCGGTTAAATACTGAAACAAACTATATAAACATTGGCCCTTGTATGGTAATAGGGTTTGAAGGCAGATATCATGGCAAAAATATAAAAGTTGGTGAAACCATTCGATTTTTACCAAATCACTGTATGATGCAAAAAGTACATTCAGGAGTAGTTGTAAATATTGAAGCTGACAAACTGCTAATTGAAGGGATAGACCTGAAAGTCTGGCATCCACCTATTACTCATACCTAAATTAATTTTTTGTTTACCCTTATCAGATGATTTATGTTGATTCCTTTTTTAATTCCTTTTGTAATAGCAATGTTTCTTGCTATTAATATGGGTGGCAGTGGGACTGCACCTGCATTTTCGGCAGCCTATGGAGCTAACATTATTAAAAGAAGTTTAATTCCTGGTCTATTTGGTATTGCTGTTTTTATAGGTGCCATTGTTGGAGGAAAAGAAACGGCTAATACAATAGGAAAAGGATTACTTGAGCCTCGTATGATGACTTTTACAATTGTCTCAGTGATACTTTTTTCAGTTGCTATCTCTTTACTTATTTCAAATATACTGGGTATTCCTCAATCGACCAGCCAGGCTACGGTGATGGCAGTAGTGGCACCTGCTATCTATTTCAATTCGCTTAACACCCACAAGCTTCTTTTTGAAATATTACCCACATGGCTGGTAATGCCCATTGGTTCATTTATTATTTCCCTGCTAATTGGAAAGTACATTTACAAGCCATTCAGAAAAATGGGGTATACTATTTCAAGACAAATAAATGAAAGCTATGTATTAAAAGGTCTTATAGTAATAATGTCGCTGTACGTAGCTTTTTCAATTGGCACAAACAATGTAGCCAATGCTGTGGGACCTATTGCCAGTTTATCATTCAACGAACTAGGTATTTCAGAAATGCGTCAGATACATGTTTTAATTCTGGCAACTTTAATTGTAGCCCCTTGTTTTGGAATTGGCAGCTCGCTTTTCGGGCATAAAATTGTAAAAAACACAGGCAAAGAAATTGTATTATTTGGTCGCATTGAGGCGGTTATCATTGCTTTCATCTCAGCAACACTTTTACTTACCGCTTCTTTAATTAAAGGCATTCCTACTTCTTTGGTGCAGCTCAATGTGGCTGCAATTTTAGGAATCGGAGTAGCCAAATTGGGGTTTCGCAATATTTTTAGAAAAACAGAAGTAAATAAATTTTTTGTGATGTGGATAGTTGCCCCAATCATTTCTTTTAGTTTAGCATTTCTGTTGACCTATTTTGCCGATGTTTTTGATCTCATAAAATTGTAACATAGGAATTTCCCGACACAAATATCTACCGGGTTACCATACTCTTAATGTAAGAATTAGGAATCCAACTGGACTTTGACAGACTACTTTATTGGCTGAAATTAAACAGCTGACTCCCAATTGAATATATAGCTACAAAGTCCATAAAAAAAATAAGTAGTCCATATCGATTGTAAATCAGTAAATCATTATACTTTTGCGGCCAAATTAAATTACTCTGGTGAAACAAGCATAATTAAATAACTTAACAAAGTAATCAGGCTTACACAGCAGCAATTTTAGTTATGCGGTTTAGCTATGCTGAGCCCTTCGGGGTTCATCTGGTATTAAAAAATAATTTAAAATAAGCAGATGAATCATCTATTTAAACCCAAATTGTTTTCTGTTCTTAAGTTAGGCATAACAAAAGAACAGCTTACAAAAGATATCCTGGCAGGAATAGTTGTAGGTGTGGTTGCCCTCCCACTGGCCATTGCCTTCGCAGTAGCTTCAGGGGTATCGCCTGAAAAAGGATTAATAACAGCAATTGTAGCCGGTTTTATCGTCTCTTTTCTGGGAGGGAGTCGAGTACAAATTGGAGGTCCGACAGGAGCATTCATCATAATTGTTTACGGAATTGTTGAACAATATGGGTTAAATGGACTTATCATTTCAACCATCCTGGCGGGAATAATGCTTGTTTTAATGGGTGTGTTGAGGCTTGGAGTCTTGCTAAGGTATTTTCCGCATTCACTTATTGTCGGTTTTACCAGTGGTATTGCACTTGTAATTTTCTCAACCCAGGTGAAAGATGCTTTGGGATTAGATATTCCAAAAGTTCCCTCAGATTTTATTGAAAAATGGACCCTTTATGCCAAGAACATAACAAATACGAACCTTGTTGCACTTTTAATCACAGTTGTAACCATTCTGATTACTGTATTTTCTAAGAAAATCACTTCTAAAATACCAGGTTCGTTCATTGCTATTCTTCTTGTAACAATAGCTGTTCAAGCCTTCAATCTGCCTGTTGCAAGCATTGAAGATTTTTTTGGAGATATCCCCAATAGTTTTGAGCCTGCTGTTCCTAAATTTGAGTTTGGCAGCATTCATCAATACTTTGCCCCAGCTCTGACAATTGCATTGTTAGGTGGTATAGAGTCACTTTTATCTGCGGTGGTTTCAGATGGTATGTTTGGAGGAAGGCACCGTTCTAATACTGAGCTTATTGCCCAGGGTATTGCCAATATTGTTACCCCTTTTATGGGAGGAATCCCAGCAACAGGTGCCATTGCACGAACAGCAACCAATGTTAAAAACGGTGGAAGAACTCCCTTAGCAGGTATTACACACGCTATAACCTTGTTACTTATCATGTTGTTTTTAGGCAAATGGGCCAAGCTAATCCCTATGTCGTGTCTGGCAGGTATTCTTATAGTAGTAGCCTATAACATGAGCGAATGGCGTTCGTTTGTTTCTATTTTAAAAGGCTCTTACTTTGATATCATTGTACTGCTTGCAACCTTTTCATTAACTGTTCTGGTAGATTTAACGGTGGCTATTGAAATTGGAGTGGTTTTGTCGGCCCTGTTATTTATGAAACGCATGTCGGACATTAGTCAAAAAAGAATCAATAACATTGTTGATACCGATATTATTGAAGACTACTCCAATATTCCAACTGGCATAACCATTTACGAAATAAGTGGCCCTTTGTTTTTTGCATCAGCACGCAGATACTCAGAGGTGCTAGAAGAAGTAGGGATCAAAAGTAAAGTGTTCATCATCCGTATGCGACATGTTTCTTTTATTGACCAAACTGGAATACACAATTTGAAAGAAACCTTGAAATCACTGCAACATAAGGGAATTGTAGTATTACTTTCGGGAGTAAACAATGAGGTAATGACTGACTTCAACAAAGCTTCTTTTGAAAAAATCATAACGTATCAAAATATCTACGATTCGTTTGATCATGCGATGGAAAGAGCAAATGCAGAGTTGAAACGGCTTTGGGTAAAATCCGAATAACATTCTCTGTATTTTAGAGACTCAAGAGAAAGGGTTTTCGTAAACGGATAGTAATCATTCTAAACTTAAACCCTTTTGGCTGTAGTGTACTAGAAAGCAATTAGTTAGCATCAGGCCCAAAATCACACCTTAGTTCCTTAATCCTGTTTTCAGCATCGGCTCTTGTATTGTAAATGTTCCAAATTTGCACCAAAGGCAAATCCATATTTGTCACATAACAACTATAGCGATACCCTGGCAAACCTCTGGTAAAAGAAAGGAACTTTTTAATATAAGAGATTTGCCCAAAATAAGTGATTGTTTTAAGCTTAAAGGAATTAGCGGGCAAAAACATCTTTACCCCTGGCTGAACATAGTGTCGGGCTATGTTCTTTTATAACCATCGCTTTCAACAAAAAGAATCAAAAGACTCTTTTTTCCGCTTGTTTTAATTACTTGTCTCCTTTTCAAAAACTTTCCGCGAAGCTTTAATAGGTTCCATATTCTTTTTAGCCCAGGTTACCAACCCATGCAAATGAGGAAGCAGGGATTTTCCACGCAGAGTTAATTCATATTCTACACGTGGAGGTATTTGAGGGTATACAGTCCGTTTAACCAAGCCATCTGCTTCGAGTGTTTTTAAAGTGACAGTGAGCATTTTCTGAGATATGGTTTTAATATGTCTGAATAACTCGTTAAATCTTAACACATCTCCCTCTTCCAACACCATCAGTACCAACACAGACCATTTATCACCTATTCGGTCAATAATATTCCTTATTGGACATTCTTCGGGATCTCCAAATTTATCTAAATTTTTTTCAGCCATATTGTATTGATTTTCATTATTTCTAACCTTGAGGTAAGTATCATACTTAAAAGTAACTTATTGTTTGTTAGCAACCTGATCTTTACCTTTGCAATACAAAAGTAACTTAATAACTTTTAGTAAGCAAGAAGTAAAAAGTAATTAATTAAAAATAAGTTATCATGAAAATAGGAGTAACAGGAGCGACTGGTCAATTGGGTCGCCTAGTAATAGAACAATTGAAGAAAAAAACTTCATCAGAAAACATTGTAGCTTTGGTACGCACCCCGGCAAAGGCAACCGATATGGGGATTGAAGCCCGTGAGTTTGATTATAGCAAACCAGAAGATTTAGCAGGTGCTCTCAACGGCATTGACAGGCTGCTATTAATCTCAGGAAGCGAAATTGGGCAACGAACTCAACAACATACCAATGTGATTGAAGCATCAAAAAAAGCAGGAGTAAAATGGATTGTTTATACCAGCTTGTTGCATGCAAACACCTCATCATTAAGCCTTGCCGGTGAACATTTGGCAACCGAAGTTGTGTTGAAGGAGTCAGGACTTCAGCACACCATATTGCGCCATGGATGGTATACCGAAAACTATACCGCATCAATCCCCGGTGCATTGGCTGGTGGAGCTTTTTTAGGTAGTGCCGGCGACGGAAAAATCTCATCTGCAGCACGTGCTGATTATGCCGAAGCAGCAGCAACTGTCATAACAGACGAAAGTCATATAGGTAAAGTCTACGAATTAGCTGGCGATAATGCCTACACATTAAATGAACTGGCAATAGAAATTTCGCGCCAGGCGAATAAGGACATCCCTTATAAAAACCTGCCTGAAGCAGAATATGCTGGTGTATTGAAACAGGTAGGCTTGCCCGAAGGTTTTGCTGAAGCCTTTGCCAGCTGGGATACCAGCGCATCAAAAGGGGACTTGTTTGATGATGCCCAACAACTTTCAAAACTTATTGGCAGAGCAACCACTCCAATGGCAGAGTCTGTAAAAAAAGCGTTGGCCGAAGCCAAATAATCTTATCTAAAATTCTGTTTGCTAAAAAACTTTTATTGTTTGGCAAACAGAATAATATTTCTTCCAAAGAATTGCTATTCACTCTCTATCCTATATTTTCAAGCAATCTAAAGCCTTGTCTAAAATTCTGACATAGCAGTAGCCCCGTGCGAAACCTATTGCACTTTTGCATTTATTGTAATAACGTATATCATAACATTAAACGCTCTGAAAGACTTAAAAAAGGAGCTTTTTCTGAAACAGATATTATTTAATCCACTGAAATGCAGAAAGTTGAAACTAAAACCACCTTAAAAGAGAAAGAGCAGGATGAATTCACCCGTCTTTATGAAAAAAATAAGGATAAATCATGGTTTTCGAGGCTATATGGTGGAACAGATCCATTTGCTAAAGGCCTGGTTGAATATCGGAAATGGTATGCAACTATTTACAGTTTCAATTCAGTTCCTTATCTGGAAAAGCTTGATATTCCTATTTTTTGGATCTTTGGTGATGAAACCTTAGACAAGCTCGGACCAGTAAAGAAAAGTATCGAAACAGTTAACCATTTCAAAAAGCAGGGAAAGAGTTACTCAGTTAATGTTTACAAAGATGAAAACCATAATGTAAAAGAGCAAAAGTATGAAATGGCTCTTTATCAATGGTTAAGTAAAACAAATGATTATCAGGAATTTAAGTTTAGAGAACATTAATTTCAAGTGCAAAATTACTGATCTTTGCTTTTAAACTCAGTTCCCGTTGTTACTTAAACTTTTGTGAAAAAGGCGTCTTATTGCAATTTGTCAACGAAAAACCTCACATCTTTTACTACAACTGATTTAAATCGAAATCAACTTCTCACGGATATTTTCTGTTAACCTGATTATTGTAGTTAATTGTTCGTCTGTCATTTTTAAAATGCTTTCGCCAGTGGTCGTTACAACTGGTTGACCATCAACCTGTATTGTTTTAATTTCCCCTTCTGTTTCTTCAATAGTAATTTGCTCATAAATTTGCTGTAATTTGTTAATGTCAGCTGCCAGTTCAGCAAAATTTTTATCAAGCTCCTTATACGACTGAACCACTTTATTGAGTATTCCAAGGGAGGCTTTTTGCTGACCAATTGTTTCTTTCAGATCCGAATTCCCCTCATCTTTTTTCACAATTTGGGTAACAAGATACAAACCTTCAACCCAAACACCGGTAACCATCAATGCGCTCAGGTTACTCCTTCTCATTTTTCTCAAATGATTATCCATATCGCGAAAGCTGGTTTGAGATAAAAAAATAAGGGTATCCAGATCATTACCGGTAGTAGCTATTTTTTTTAATGTGTGAAAGTCGAAAAATTGCCCGACACTTAAATCATCAGAAATTTTACGGATAGATGCAAGGACATTTACAATTTCATTGTTTTTTGCATAAACATTCAGGTAGCCTAAATCAGCGCTTAAAACGCCTAATCCCAGGGCTTTTTTGAAATTTGTCTCAAAATCATCAACATCTTCCGTGTTAGCAAGATAATTTCTTGAAAAAGGTACTCCACTTGATTTAATAAGGGCAGCCATTTCAATGGGGGAAGGCAGGCTTTGAATCACCTCTTTAACATCTACTTGCGGATTAATATTAGCAGGTGGAACATCATCAGCTCCATAACCGGTTTCATTATTTCTAGTTCCTTTGCTTATATTTTCAGTGCATGTGTAAAAAGTAGTCAATGCAATAATAAACATCACCATGTAAAAAATTTTCTTGCCCATACTTTCCTGTTTTGCGATTTTCTTAAAAGTAATAATTATTTTGCAGCTCCCCATATATTTCGTAGAAAAATAATAGACCTCATCTCTGCAAACCTTAACTATTTTTAAAAGGAGGTTTATTTTTACTGAACAAGTTTGGCTTACTTAAAGATTACAGTAATTCATTTATGATTTGTAACTTTGTTGAAGTTGAATTATCGTCAAGTTACTACAGGAAATTAAATCAAAAAAAACATAGCTGTGAAACACACAATTGAAGACAAAGTTAATGGTTTGAAAATAAAGATATCTGAAGTTGATTCAAATCACGATGAACTAATGAGTAATTTTCAGTCCTGCAAGGATGGTAAATGTGACTGCCCTTCAGGAGAATATGTAAAGCTTGAAGATCTTCAGATTCAGAAAACAGAAAACGAATTGATCTTAGAACTTAAGGCAAAAGATAACCTGAAATTTGACAAATCGGAAGTTGAAAAATGTGTTAAATTTGTTATTGATAAAGTATCGAATAAGAAATAGAATGTTGCTTGAGAACGATTTTCTTTTAGAATACTGATTACCTGGCGAATATCTCATTTTAAATTAATAGCTTTGGTAAGTTAATACCGTATTTGAGGGTTTAATGCAGAACCTCAGCATTGCATTAATCATAAATATTAAGATACAAATCAATGAGCATAAATATTGCAGTACTGATTGATGGCGATAATATACCATCAGCACATGTAAAAGAAATGATGGAAGAAATTGCCAAGTACGGTAATCCAACCATAAAACGAATCTATGGTGACTGGACCAAGCCCAATTTGTCGAAATGGAAAAACATACTTTTGGAAAACGCAATTACGCCAGTTCAACAATATGGATATACTACAGGTAAAAATGCAACTGATTCGGCAATGATAATTGATGCAATGGATATTTTGTATTCAGGTAAAGTAAACGGATTCTGCATTGTATCAAGCGATAGCGACTTTACCCGGTTAGCTACCCGTTTAAGAGAAGCAGGAATGCAAGTAATTGGGATTGGCGAAAAAAAGACACCAAACCCGTTTATTGTCGCTTGCGATAAATTTATATATGTTGAAATTCTGAAAGCAAAATCAAAAGAAAAAGAGGCTGAAGATGCAAAGGAAACAGACAAGGAAACCTATGATAAAATTAGCGCAAAGGAGATTAAACTAATTGCCACAACCATAACAGACCTTTCCGACGATAGTGGTTGGGCCTTTTTAGGTGATGTTGGTGGTCTGCTGCAGAAAAAACAACCAAATTTTGATCCAAGGAATTATGGATTTCAAAAATTAACTCCACTCATTAAGTCGACCGGAAAGTTTGAAATAGAATACAGAGAAAATCAAAAAAGTAAGAACACACTGATTTTTGTAAAAAACAAAGAAAAACACACAACACGCAGTCGAAAAAAATAACCTATTGTTATGTCAAGGCTAATTTGTCAGGTGACAACACCTGACAAGTGCACCGGGGCCGTATCAAAACTAGTTTTGCCATAAATTTTTCTTTCAATCTTGCATCAATCCAATCAATCTGCTTTCAATCTTGTTGAAATACGCTCTTTTGTTGTTGAAATGAAAGTAAAATTGCATTGAATTAGACTTTTGATACAGCCCC
>JBNKRJ010000010.1:0-10764 GCA_050296515.1 Bacteroidales bacterium
TTTTTATTCAATTCCTGCCTCTATGTTAAAAACTATATAGAAGCGACCGTTTTGGGGACAAAAAGGGCACACCTTTCCCATTGCCGTATACAATCATTGCTTTACGACTTAGGTTTATGAGAAAAATATGGTTGGATGCCCCGCGCTGAGCATAGCGTCCCGCTATGTTGTTTTTAAACCAGGCATCTTGCCTGTTATAGTCTAGTTTATTTGGCCAAAGGTCGGAGTAAATAAAACGAAGTGTGGACACTTCGCTTAACAACAGAGCAATAGAAAAAAAACACAAAAAGATCAACGACAAAAAATGAATAGTAAAAACAAAAATTTAGTAGGTGTAACAGGTGAATATTTAGTTTGTGCTGAATTAGGGAAACAAGGAGTGTTAGCACTATTAACTCCTAAAAATAACCCATTGTTTGACATTGTAGCTGTTACTCCTGATGCATCAAGGAGTATTACCATTCAGGTTAAAACAATGTCTGAAGGAAATACACAAGGATGGAGATTAGGAACTGATATCTGTACCAGGAAAAATAATGAACAACTTTTTACAGTACTAGTAAATTTAAAAGGCTCGGAAGTTGACTATTATATTTATGAATACGATGTCCTATCACAAAAAGTAGAACAAGTATATATTGACTATATTAACACACCTAAACAAGATGGAACCAAAAGAAAAGATGTAAATTTTAGATGGTTTGATTTTAGAAATTTCACATCAGAAGATTATGCACGAAAAAATAACTGGAGTATTTTGGGGTTTTAATAAACAAAAACACTGCCGCACGAATCCCCAACTATTCCAAGCATGTGAACCCTAGTCCATGGTTCAGGTTTACTCGCTTCGCTGCGTGAAAAGGTTGCAACTAAGGCACAGCCAATCTCATGACCGAAGGGAATAAACCTGAACGACGCAGCGGCGGAGCAGACTTGAAACAGTAGGGACTGACGGACTTGCCTACGAGTCCTCAAACTAGCTCTGAGGCAGTTCCGTCTTGCCGTCGGGTTAGTACATCACTCTGATAGAGGTATTCAATATTATTGCAACCAATAGGTAGAAGCTCTTATGAAACGAAATATTAGAAGAGTAGGACAAAAGAAAATCATTGTTATGAAAACGTTATTGCAGAACGAGTTAACAGAATTTTAAAAGATGAATTTTACCTTGACCAGTGTTTCTTTGATACAAGCTATACTTGTAAAGTGAAAAAAATGCAATTGACATTTATAACAATAAAAGATTACATTTATCTTTAGGCCAAAAAAGTCTAATATGGTATTTAAAAATGTAGCTTACTCTGTAGCCATATTTTAGGACTAGCACGCAAAAAAATGAAAAAAATCATTACATGGTCACATAAATCCCAAAGGGCTCAGCACAGCTAAATTTTCACAATTTGAAACAACCGGATTTCACATTTGAATTAAAATCTGGACGTAAAACAAAGGCCGTATTTACAATTAATCACGGTCTTATGATAAGAAAATACCATTGGGATAGGGATGCACAATTAAAGAAAAGTGGAGAGTTTCTAGAATTTTTATTTAACGAAGGCCTGAAAGGTCCGCTTCAATTAGATTTGCAGGAAGGAATATTGGATTACCACAAAGATGAAGAATTTAATAAATGGTTAGAAGATTCTCCTAAATTATTTTCCAAACTAAATAATAGACAAATTGAATTCACTAACGTGAACCTATTAGAAAATTTGAAAAAAGACCTAGCAAGTGAATTACCTAATATGGACTTGCAAATATTATCTCTGTTGAAGTCTTTGGGAACCTTAGATAATTTATGGCATGGGTTTTATTATTTTGAAAAATTTCTAATAAAGATTCTACAGTTATATAGCTTGAAAGATATAGTTTCAATTTATTCTAAATATCAAGATGATAAGTTGATAATTCTAGGTGCAGGTTATTATTTGTGTCATCCCATGTATATAGAAAAGATTAGTAGCCAAATTCATCTTTTAACAAGAGAGTCAATAAAAACAATTGAACTAGCATTTGAGAATATTAATTACACATTAGGACTAGAATTAATTAGAGAATTATTAGAAAAAAAACGAATAGCTAACATCGCCTAAAACATCAGACTGACTATCAGCTTGTTGTAAATGCAAAGCATTGAAAAACACCGCCAAATTAAAAATTTACTTGCGCCATTATCAAATATTTTTATGGTGCTCACGAAAAAAGTTGACTTCAAGATAAATGAAAATAGAAACAAAATTTTAAATTTGGCTACATGCAGCTTGGCAGGGTTTTGGTTAACCACGCCCGTATTCTAAACACTTATACTTTAATCCAATCTATATGAAATTCAGAATTTTTGTTTTGTCGTTATTTGTTTTGATAATAAAATCAGAAAACAACTATGCTCAGTTTGTTGTTGATTTGCCAAAGGTCGATCTGATTGTTTTTTCTAAAAACAGATCTGTTGTCGATTTTTATATAAAAAAAAATACCAATCAGTATGCACATTGCTATCTTGATCTGGATCCGCTAACACCTGACAATGTTGATAGCAAGCATAATATAGTGGATACTGATGAGTACACACAACTTGAAACTATGGAAGAAATAACTGGTGAAAATTCTTTTGTGTTTTATGTAGATTCGCTAAAGGAAACCTCTGCTACAGAATTTATTGGTAAAATATTCGAAGTAAAAGAAGAATGGAACAGAAGAGTGGATGATAGCAGTATGATGGCTTTTGCTTTTTTAAATAAAATGTATGCGTCTGAGCAACGTTATGAGACCAGGAAGGTTGAAAGTGGTGGTGGTTTTGGAAGTTATATAGAGAGAGACAATGACGACGAGATAAAACTTAGATTAGCCAACAGAACCTTCTTTTCTACTGTTGTAATAAATTTTGGCAACAATAAACATATCTGGTTACTATATCGGGGAAAGTATTTCGATTATGGACTGATACCTATGAAAGACAGTATTTATATTACGGATGGGGATGGTTTCAGCTCTGTAACTGAAACACAAAAGTATAAACCTGATTATGATGACATGTTCCGTGGTTTTTCCCATTATAACCATCACCATGATTATGAGATGCTGAGGCCAAAAAATGATAAGTATGAATTAATAAGCTGTTATGGCCGGAAACTTATTGATAAAGCCTACGATACCATAGTGTTCAACGAATATTTTGTAATAGGAAGAGACAGCGATAAAACGGACATTTACAATGCATGCTTCGAAAAAGTTGAAATTAACTCACTAAAAGCAGCATATCTTTATCGCACCGGAATAGAGGTTTTGACCGATAGCGGGGCCTATTACCTGGATGCTGATTTTAATATTATTATGAAGTTTCCTGCTGTGCATTATACTCTGTGTGGTACTGTTTTTAGTACTACTTATGAAATGATTACGTATAAATCAAGTTGTAATATCAAAATGCAAGTTGGAGGTATGGCTTCTGAAGTACAAAATATATATGAGTTTTATTTTGAAAAGCAAAAACGAAGGGATAAAATCACATTTCTAAATGATACATCTTATTATTCGTGGGATGATAATGACAAATACATGGGCAATTACTACGGATATCCGGAATTATTGAAGGTTAAACGAGGTAAACGCTATGGAATTTTTAAATGCGATTATGAGCATTCTTATGATTTAGCCTTAGACACTATAAAAGATTGGAAAGGACATACTGTAAATCATCTGCCAGATTTCAAAGATCTTAAAGAAGTATTACCGGTGGTTTATGATTCTATTATTTATAATTACGGTCTCATTTTTTATTATAAAAAAAATAAAGTAGGTATTTTTCCTCGTGATAAAGATGTGTATTATGATAAAATAGAACGGGTTACACACTCATTTTACGCTATACTCCGCAACGAAAAAAAAGGTTGGTGGGATAGGGTTACCAATAGGGAATACTTTGAGAAATAAATGATAAGTATGAATCTTTAAAGGATGTATTGCGTAATTATGTAGATGCGAATGTTTTGGAAAAGATAGGGGGACATAGATTTCCCGGCTGACGCAAGTTTTCAACTAGTGCTTAACGATAGCTGTTAGCAATAGTAAACAAAAACACCGAACATCCAAAAACATCCGGTGTCTCCTACCCTGTTAAGCCTATGGTTACTGATTATTAATCATTGGTAGGTTTTACTAATGACCTAATGACCAACTTAACGGAGAGATCTCTTGAACGAAGTAAAAAATGACAATGTTCTGGCCCTGAAAAGCAAGACACTGTCAGTATCTCCTTGCGTTGGACACTGACAGGTCTGTGTAATAACGAAAATTGTCCATCCATAAACGAAGTTTGTCCATTTTACAAAGCCTTAATACTCATCACCTTTGTACTGTCAATAATGACACGCAATAATTAAAACAAATTAAAATGGAAAACTTAGTAAAAACAGCATTTAATGTCCCAACAAAAGAGGAAGTATCTCCAATCAATCAGGAGATTTTTGATGGTTTAAATAAAGCCCTGGGTTTTGTACCCAACCTTTATGCAACAATTGCTTATTCAGATAATGGTTTGAAACGGTTTTTGGATTATCAGAATGCCAAAACATCGCTATCAAACAAAGAAAAAGAAGCTGTAAACCTGATTGTAAGCCAGCTAAATGGTTGTGTTTATTGCCAAAGTGCACACCTTGTATTAGGAAAAATGAATGGTTTTGACGATAAGCAACTGTTGGATATACGCAAAGGAAAAAGTGAAACTGCTAAACTAAACGCATTGGTTAAACTGGCAGCAGACTTAACCGAAAACAGGGGAAATGCAAATATTGAAAATGTGGAAGACTTTTTTGATCAAGGTTATACCAAGGAAAACCTGGTTGATTTAATTCTTCAAATTAGCGATAAAACCGCAATGAATTATTTACACAATCTTACAAAAATACCTGTGGATTTCCCGGTTGCAGAAGCCATATAATACCAAAGGTAATTTTAAATTAGTCCAAAGGTCAATTTCAAATTACCTTTGGTACATGCCAATGGATAAATATCTCAGTTCGATTAAATTTATTCTGATAATCCCTATACATTTGGGATTGAACTATTAGATATTTCCAATCGGTATAAATCATAAAACTAAAAATAAGGAGAAATAGTAATTCATTTATTTCTCCTACTTTTATAAACTTAAATAAAATGAATGCACAAAAAAGATATCCGCGTCCCATTAGGGCTACAGTTTATACGAATAAATTAAAACAAATTGATTTATAATGAATTATCTGGATAAAATCTATAAAAACCCAGACTATCTGCGAACATTATAAGATGAAACATCCATGATTAATTTTAATCACACACGAGCATAATTATTAGCAGAAACTGTCTGATAGCATGTGAGTTGAGTTTAGTGGATGTTCCATATGACCATATAAAATAAACAAGTGAAAGAATTTATATTTTAGAGATTATTATATCCACAGATGAATGCAAATTATCGCGGATAAAATAGCGTAACAAAAATCTGCGAAAATCCGGGAAACCTGCGGACAATAAAATGAGGAAAATGGTTTACTTTTAGTAGTAAATAAGTGCACAATCATATAGAAAGTTAATTTAATTCTTTAGTGGCTAATGATACAAAAAAACAGTTTTACCCTTGTTAATCCGAAAACGGGAAACCTGGCATTCAAACTATTTGGTTTTGAAAAGAACAATCCGTTTGACCATATTCAAAGATTAAATTACTATTCTTTAATATGGTTAAAGAATGGCACAGGAACCGCAAAAGCTGATTTTTCTGAATACACTTTTAAAGAGAATGTTTTATTCTCTTTTTCACCTTATCAACCCTTTATGCTTAACATCAACGGTGAAATGAGCGGTTGGGTAATTAATTTTCATCCCGATTTTTTCTGCATTCACAAGCACCACAAAGAAGTAGCCTGCAATGGTGTTTTGTTTAATAATATTTACAGTCCGCCTTTTGTACAAATTGATGATAAAACAACAACAAGTTTTGAGATGTTAATTACTCAGTTTAAAACCGAAATGCAAAACCCTGCCCTGGCACAATATGAATTGCTGATTTCATACTTAAAAATATTCCTGATTACAGCATCAAGACTAAAGGCCGATGGGCAAACGGAAGAACAGAAAATACAAGCCGAAAAGCAAGAACCATTTATTCTGCAAAACTTAAAAAACGCCATTGAATTACACTATAAAACAAAACATACTCCCCGCGATTACGCAGATATTCTGGCAATTACACCTAAAGCATTAACACAGTTAACCAAAACTCATTTTAATAAAACCCTGACCAATTTAATCGCTGAGCGCATAATTATTGAGGCCAAAAGAGAGTTGTACCTGACCAACAAAACCGTAAAGGAAATTGCTTATGAATTAGGCTACAACGATGAATATTATTTCAGCAGGTTTTTTAAAAAGAATACTGATGTAGCTCCACAACTTTACAGAGAAACTCTAGGTTTTGATACGACTTCTATTACGTAAAAAAACAAAAACACCGAACATCCCAAAACATCCGGTGCCTCCTGCCCTTTTTTTAGTCACTGGAGGTCTTCACCAATGTAATTTTTTACTTCTTAAAAATCATTCATCAGTTCATTTTTTGTTTTCTTTTTGTCGAGCTTTAATATCTTGCTGCCAACCGATTCCAGTGCAAATATTAAAAACTTGTTTTGTTTACTATAAGAAAACTGCACGTCTATGCCATCTGTTTTGTAACGCCATACCGGCGATACTTTATCATCAGTATCCAAACTATTGTATTTGCCATAAACAGTTTGTAAATCATCAATAAATTTACTTTCCTTAATAGCGGTGATATTTTCATCCATTACACAAAGTATACAAACCAGGCGTTGCTGATAAAAAAAATAAAACATATTTGAAACAGGGATATCTGCCAGTGTTGGTTTTTCAATGGTAGCCGTATACATTTTGGTGTATTTTATTACAGGGTATTTATCATTGGCAATAACAGGCAATTCTTTTACCCCGTTAAACTTTTTAGTAAATTCCGAAAAAGACATCCCTAAAAAAGCATCTCTAAACGATCGGTAGGCTTTGAATCCTTTTTTCCTGAAGTCTTCGCCCATGGTAATATACTCGTCCCAATAATCAATTTGGCCACAGTCTTCGAACCTGATATAGGAGGCATTAACGGTATTTTTTGCAGGCTTTGTTAAATAACTGTACGACAGGCTGTAACCATCAATATAACGTCCTTTTCGGGCAGGGTGTGAATATATTTTGCGGTAACCGCTGTATTTATCGCTAAAACTGACAGCTTTTTTATCCGGATTCCTTTGCCTGGTAACTGCTCCCTTCACATAATTTCCAAACAGGGTTTTTGATACCTCCAAAGCATCTTTTTCTTTTATTGTACCGTCAGCCTTTAAAAGTATTTTTATCAGGTAACCATTCCTAAAAACAAAAACTCCCGCGTTAAATACTGTTTTGGAGAGTTGATAATTAAGTCCGATCAAATCATACCTGTTTTCTTGTATGTTATGGTCGATTGTTTTTACCACATCAACACGGTTATTGTCAGCAAGTTGATGACTGTTTCTGTAAACAATAGTTTTTTCATGAGTAATGTCTACAGTGTATTTATCATTGTCATTAATCATCTCCGCAAATTCCTGTTCATCCATTCCCAGGTAGAATTGTTGAAATTGGTTGATAGGTAATGGTTTTTGTGCGAGTGAAATATTTCCAAGAATTAATAATAATAGAAGGGTTTTGATTTTCATGTTTCTGTTGTTGTTATTTATAATTAGGGTACATTTTGTCCTGGTTCATTTTAATTATTCAATTCGGCACTTGTTTCCAGCAGCTTCGCAAATGGCAGAAAATCAAGTTGTTTATCCGACCCCAAATAGAAGCAAATTGAATCTTATTCAATCCTTTTAGGGCTGGGGTAAAAGAATAAAATAATTTGCTTTGATTCGGATACCACTCCAGTTCTTAAACACTTTTGCTTAAACACTTCCCAATGTAGCTAATCTAAAAAAAATTTAACAGTTCAACAAAACCGATTGATAAGGTCAGGGCAATCGGGTTTAACAAAATATATTTAGCTCCGCTGAGCACTGCGTGGTTTGGTACTCTGTACCTTATAAATAACAGCATTATTATTTCTACAAATATTTTAGGTGCACTGCACCTAATTCTATTGTAATTTTAGCAGCAGAGCTGCGCAATATTTGTAGAAAACAAAAACATACGTATAGCAAAAGGTGCAGCGCACCGCTATATTAGAAATATTCTAAACCCGATTGCCCTAACAAAATAAAGTGGAATTTCAGAATAATTATAAAAACACTATATTTGAATATTATACTAAGCCAGTATGGAATATTGTAAAACGGAATTCCATAATGGCTTTGTATATGCCGATCGACTGGTAGTTTCGGTTTGAGAGCTTGCGAAGCAAACCAAATACTAACAGCGGCTCAGTATAACTAATCAAAATCACCTCAATATGCTTTATAGACTTAAAATCCTGGCAAAAACGTCTATTCTGGGTTTCTTACTCTTCTATGCTGAACATACGATGGCCCAAGATGGAACAATTTACCCACTTGTCCCCCCGGCCGAACCAAATGCTATTCTGCTTGGTACAGGTGGCGTGGATAACCAACCCGCCTCAGAGACCTGGTTCCGGCAGTGGGGCGATCCGATGGCTCGTAACATCACTACTGCAACTCTTACCCCATTTTTACCGGAACCTGGTAAAGCAAATGGTGCAGCTGTAATTGTGGCTCCTGGAGGAGGCTTTCGATGGCTTTCGATGAGCAATGAAGGCTGGAAAGTCGCAGAGGCACTGGCAAAGCATGGAATTGCTGCTTTTGTGCTCAAGTATCGACTCAATCCTACTCCTGAGTCGCTGGACGACTTCACTGTCTGGATGAATAGTGTATTCACAGCTCCGACTGAACCCTCCGATTCTACTAAAGATGCAGAACCATCAGATCTAATGAGCCTGGACCTTTCCAATCAACTTGAAGATGCTGAGGCCGCCTATGCTATGATTGTTAAACGAGCTGAAGAATGGGGTGTTGATACAAACAGAATAGGCATGATTGGATTTTCTGCCGGTGCAGGCCTCACAATGCACTCAACACTTAACTCCCAAACCATGGACCTGGCCTTTATCGCCCCGATTTATGGCGGCATGGGGCCGGTAGAAGTACCAAAGGACGCTCCGCCTATGTTTAATGTTATAGCCACCGATGATTTTCTCTTCAGAGGTCAGTTTGGTGTAATTGATTCCTGGTACAAAGCTGGCATACCTGTTGAATTCCATCTTTACCAAAATGGAGGCCATGGTTTCGGCCTGGGAAATCCCAATCGAACCAGTAATCGTTGGTTTGATGCCTTTATACACTGGTTAAATGTTAATGGCTTTCTTATTGCCAGGTCCGGAGAGTGATAATAGACCATTCAATTAAAATAATTATTTAAATAATTGAAAAAATGTATAAAAGAAAAGCTTCTGTTTTAGTTTTATTGATGGTTTTAACCATTGGGAAAATATTGGCTCAAAATCCAATAATTCGGGATTTATTTACAGCTGATCCAGCACCATTAGTTTATAATGACACATTGTTTTTATATACCGGTCATGATACAGCTTCAATTGATGCAACGAATTACAAGATGCCTGATTGGTATGTATTTTCAACAACCGATATGGTAAACTGGTCAAATCATGGTGTTTGTCTTTCTCCTAAAACCTTTTCATGGGCAACAGGAGATGCTTATGCAGCTCAGTGTGTATTTCGAAATGGGAAATTCTTTTGGTATGTATCAACTTTTCATCAAAACAATGAAAACAGTAAAGGCGGGGCAGCAATTGGCGTAGCTGTTTCTGACCGACCGACCGGACCTTTTAAAGATGCAATTGGTAAAGCACTAATTGTAAATGAAATGACAACTGATATGAAACATAGTTGGGATGATATTGACCCAACGGTTTTTATTGATGATAATGGTAAATCCTATCTTTTTTGGGGTAATGGCAGCTGTAAATGGGTCAGGTTAAAAGAAAATATGATTGAAATAGAAGATTCTATACACACCTTTATTCCAAAAAATTATATTGAAGGGCCATGGGTGTACAAACGGAACGGGCTTTATTATTTGGTGTATGCCGGTGCCGGGAACAAACCTGAAATGATTGAATATTGCACTGCAGAAAGTCCCGAAGGTCCATGGACTTACAGGGGAATTATTGCAGATAATGCTCCAAATAGTTTTACCATCCATCCCGGGATTATTGATTATAAGAATAAAACTTATTTCTTTTATCATAATGGATTACTTCCTAAAGGTGGCAGTTACAGACGTTCAATATGTGTTGATTATATGTATTATAATCCGGATGGGACAATTCAGAAAGTGGAGCAAACAAATGATGGAGTGAAGCCTGAAAAGTAATTGATTATAATTATGATCAGCTTATGGCTCAAGACTGAATGCAATGGAGCCTTGAACCTATTATGCCAGCAGTATTTTATTGCTAACATTGCATAGCAAGCTCTTGGGCAATAGAGCTTGGGTGTTCTTCACAATAATAGGCAAGTCAGAGGCTTGAAGTAGTTTGGCGGGGCTGTATCAAAAGTCTAATTCAATGCAATTTTACTTTCATTTCAACAACAAAAGAGCGTATTTCAACAAGATTGAAAGCAGATTGATTGGATTGATGCAAGATTGAAAGAAAAATTTATGGCAAACTAGTTTTGATACAGCCCCGATACAGCGATGGAGCAA
>JBNKRJ010000011.1:0-20377 GCA_050296515.1 Bacteroidales bacterium
ATCTGTATTGATAATTGTATCATTTTATTCATAAAATTAACTTGGGAAACATCAGTAAACAATTTCGAAGGAGTAATCCCTTAATTGAAAAAGATAATTCTAAATAATCAATATCAAGTCAAACGAAGTGTTATAGATTAAAAACTAACAGAATAGCTTAAACATATTGTTAGCAGATATCTCTAAATTTCATTGCAAGCAACACATAAAAAGTTACCCAAGGATTAGCTATTCCTTTTCTACCAACTTTCCAAGGACTTTGCGCTGGAGTAGAATCCAGAGGATAAAATCCCATTTTATCTTGTTTTTTTTCAATTAATTTCCATGCACTACTTAATCGATTGTCTTTTCCTTAACCCATTTTACTTAAAGCCAATAATATTTCCCAGCTATTTGTTCCCCAGGTCACTGGAAATGAAAATGCATTCATGTCGCGGCTAACAAATTCGGTAAGTTTTGAATTGTAAATTCCGTTTCGGTTTAGAAAATAGTCAACAAGTTTTTTACATCTTGGGTATTCCCAGTACTCAGGTAATTCAGAAAAGGCAAGCAAAACTTTCGCAGCACCTCGTATACAGCTCTTTTTATTTTTTGATTTCTTTTCATGCATTTCGCACAAATAGCCACCATCAAGCCGCTCTGTATTCAACATTAATTCAATTGATTTTTGAACTCTTTTATCATCTCTATAACCCAGCTTAATAAAAGTTCGAATGTTATATCCCGTTAAGCAAGACATATTATTCAAGAAATCGCCATCCTCTTTTTGGAGGTTTAAATACCTGTTTGCAGCTTTTCCAATAGCCGGATGTTCTTTTGTCATTCCTAACTCAGAAAGGTAAGACAAACAAAAATGTGTACTTGCAAAACTACCGTATTCTATGCCATCTCCAACTGTCTTTTTTGTACGAGGATTTGTCTGCAACCAAAATCCATCCGGGTGCATTTTATCCATGATTTTCCTTACTGGCTTTGAATCCGGGATTTGCCTCCTTAATCCAGCAATACTCTCATTATCAGACCTATAATCAAGAAATTCAGTTAAAACCCTGTATTTTAATGAAACATCATCAACTTTAAGTAGTTGGTTGATAATTAGCTGTTTCATAAGTGTAATTTTTAAGGCAAAAGAAACTAAACAGTCAGGATTTTTTTATTTTCTTTTAACAACTTGGTTAAGGGTTGTCCCCAATAAATTACTTCTACGCCAAGTTCTTCAAGAGTTGTAGATGCCTCCAGATCATCAGCACATTTTTTGCAAGCAGTAACATGTACACCGTGTTCAATAGCTTCTTTTACTAACTCCTGCAGCTCTTTATTCTCTTTTACCAATTGGGTGGCATTTCCCCAAATTATAAGTGTTACTTTTTCCCACCATCCATAAAGTCTTGAATTAATGGTGTACATAAAAATCATTTCTTTGGCAGTAACCTCATTGCCATTTGTCCATAAAATATATACTTCGTTTTCCATTAGTTTAGATGTAATTTTTTAGATTAAAATTGCTTTGCCTTATGTTGTTTTACATGATTTATAATCAAGATAATAAGTCCGGCAGTAAAACAGAGTCCTCCAATAAATGAAATTACACCTACCAATGTAAATATCCAACTATTGCTATAAAAATCAGCACCATTCATTAAAATTCGGTTTCCAATTGAATAAAACAATGAAGTAAGCAATTGAATAAACGCTCCAATTACCAAAAGAATGCTATCAGCACTTTGTTTTGCAATTATGTAATAAATACATATTCCAAAAACAGCTAAAGAGAGCAAACCTCCAAATAATGACCAAATTATACTAAAATCGAATCCTGCATCCATCATAATTAGTTAAAAGTTTAAAGTTAAAAGTATAAAGTTTAAAGTTAAAAAGTTAAAAGTATAAAGTAAGTATGCTTAATTTCAAAAAATCGGCAATACTCTAATTTGCATCTTTAACACATCTGAATCCAACGCAAATATCTACCCAACCTGAGGGAATAGCACTTCTTCCATAAACAGTTTTGCACATTTTCCCAGATTTCCAGCCACCACCCCTTGTTACTCTGAATTTTCCTTTTTCAGGTCCTTGCGGATTATCAGAAGGGCTGTTTTTGTAGAATTCATATTGGTAATAATCAAGTACCCATTCTCTCACACTACCGGCCATATCATAAAGTCCGTAACCGTTTGGTTTTCTTTTCATTACCGGAAATAATCTTCGGGTATCATCCCCGTTCCAAAGCTCTGCCGGATAATCTTCCACATCACTCCCTGTTGGAAAAGTTTCACCAGCTAATCCTCCACGAGCAGCATACTCCCATTCAGCTTCAGTGGGTAATCTTTTTCCAACCCATTCGGCATAGGCTTTTGCATCTGAATAATTAACTCCTATAACCGGGCAATCGGGATAATTTTCACCACTTTTGTACTTATCAATTCCCCAAAATTCTGGTAGATTTCTGTCTGTTGCTTCACAGAACTTTAAATATTCAGCATTTGTAACTTCGTGAATATCCATATAAAAGCCTTTAATTTTCACTTTATGAGCAGGGCTATAGTCTGTTTCATCCTTTGAATCTTTCCCCATAATAAACTCACCTGAGGGAATATAAACCATAAATTTATATTCATCCTGTGCTTTTAACAAAAGTGTATAGAGACTAAATAGCGCGAGAAAAAGTAGTTTGGTTTGGTTTTTCATTTATTAAGTATTTATAAGTTGGTTTTGCCAATTCTGCTGAAACTTTATAACTTTAGTAAACAGTGCCAAGTTCCAGTTACTGGCTAATAAGCCTCAAAGGTAATACCTTTCTTGATTATTATCTACTCTTTTACCTTGCAAATAATTATTATGTTTGAATTATGAACTTTTAGCAATTATTGCATCTCATTCAAAATACATCGTTTAACCCTAATTAGTAAAATAAATGAATGATAAATTAAGTGAAATTTTAAATGACTCTGCAGGAATAGGATTTGCAGCGTTCGGAACCCTGCTTCTGGGATTGATTATTTTCCTGATTATTGGAATAATTTTGGTAATTATTCTTGGAAAAAAGAAAGTATTCAAACGCCGATTTAAAATCTGGAATATCTTTCCAAAACTTTATTACGCTTATATCCCCATTATTTTCGCAATATTTGGAGCCATTCTGGGAAGTATCTATGGCGTTAATAAATCAATTAACAAAACTGTTGAGAGGCAATCTGTTGAATTAATGGAAGCAATTGTGCCTGAACTGCCTGAATTTCAAAAATTTGTTGATGAAAATCTAGATAGCATTACAGTAGCTGGTTACTCTACAGATGATTTAATTGATATGTATTTCTCAAAAGACAAGGAAGAAAAAGAAGAACCCGGATTCTTTGGAAGAATTGCAAATAAGGCTGGCAAATGGATTATGGAAGGAGTCATTGATGGCATTATTGACTATACTGCAAGTAAATTAGATATTGAAACCTCAACAGCAGAAGGCACAATCAACACCATAAAATCAATTGATTTTAATAATTTGGACAAGAGTGTTGCTAAAATTGTTGCAAAAAAAGTAAATAAGCAGGTAAATAGATTTTTTAATTCATTGTATTTAAGCCAATTATTACATCTTTTGGTCTTTTTAGGTATCCCCATCATAGAAATTGTAATCTATTTTGCTTTTTTTGCCAAAGTGAAAGAGGAAAATGTGTTTGAAGAACAACAAGCATAATTGCTAAATTATTTGGGGCTGTATCAAAACTAGTTTTGCATAAATTTTTCTTTCAATCTTGCATTAATCCAGTCAATCTGCTTTCAATCTTGTTGGAATAAGTTTTTTTGTTGTTGAATTGAAAGTAAAATTGCATTGAATTAGACTTTTGATACAGCCCCAAGTAATCATTGAATCTGAATAATCTCTATGCTTTTAATTTAAAAAAGGATACCAAATCTGTAAGATCTTTTGCCCGCTTGGCCATCTCGTCAGCATTTGCAGTCATTTCTTCACTAATTGAAGCATTTTGCTGAGCAACATTATTCAATTGCTGAATAGCACTGCTGACCATTGATGCACCATTATTCTGCTCCATGCTACTAGCTGCAATATCTTCAATTAATCTTGTGGTCTTTTTAATCTCAGGAAGCATCTCTGCAAGCTGATTACCCGATTTCAATGAAAGCTGAAGACCATTTTCAGCAAGTTCAATTATTTCAGCAGCGGCAATTTTACTTCTCTCGGCCAGTTTTCTTACTTCTGTAGCTACAACAGCAAAACCTTTCCCATGTTCTCCTGCCCTGGCTGCTTCAACTGCAGCATTTAAAGCAAGGATGTTGGTCTGAAACGATATCTCATTGATTATCTGTATCTTATTTGCAATTGTCTCGGTTGCAGCCATTGCATTCATTGAAACGTTATTTACGTGATCAATACCAGTAAGAGCTGCCATTGAAATATCCTTGGTTTCGTTAGCATTATCGGTATTTTGCTGAATACTTGCAGCCATTTGTTCCATTGAAGCAGAAACCTGTTCAATTGCCGAAGCCTGCTCATTTGCTCCCTGCGACAATTCCTCAGAAGTGCCTTTGATCTGAGTACTTGCGGCAAACATATTTGCAGTACTTGATCTTATTTTAGAGACAATGTTGTTTAAATGTTTTACCATTTTCTTTGTTGCCTCAACCATTTCGCCAATTTCGTCATTTCTTTGACTGATGCCAGTTATTTCATAAATATGTCCTTCGGAAACTCTCTTTACAACATTTACAACACTACTTAACGGGGCCATTAGGTTCTTTACCAGCATAAATATTACAAACACACTTATTACGATTAAAATAGCACCAACAATTAACAGCAAAGTCATCATTTGGTTAGCTTCCGAAGTAATCAGATTCATAGGAACAGAAATTTTAACCTGCCAGGGTTTATCAGTAAAACCAATGTAAATAGGAGCACCTATTTCTAAACCTTTATCGTTTTTCAGAATAGTTTCTTTTCCTTGCTGTATTTGGGATAAAAGCTCTGCATGATTTTCATAAATATCTTTTAAATACTTACCCGGCAAATCATTACTTTCTGAAGAGGCAGCTATCATACCATCGTTTGCAATTATTGAAACCTGGGCCTTTCCTTCAAAAAGCATTGCCTTTTTAACCATTTCCTGTAAATAATTTATCGAGATATCAAGCCCAGTGACACCATAAAACTCACCATTATTTAAAATCGGGCACATAAATGAAATCATAAAGACATCCTTGCCTTGGACAGGATAAATAACAGGTCCGTTAATCATCTCCCTTTTTGTTTCTTTTGGAACCCAGTACCATGGACCAACTTCAGCAGTCTCGTATTCGGTCAAAGGTGAAATATCCACATCCCCATTTTCCATTTTTGTCAAATAAGAGATAAACCGGCCAGATTGATCTGATTTTGAAGTATTTACAAAATCACTATCGCGACCATCAAAAGCATTAGGCTCCCACATCAGTGTAAACCCCAAAAACGATTCGTGAGAGAGTAATACCTCTTTGGCCATTGCTTCCGCATCTTCTCTTCTAACAATAACAGGGTTGTCGCTGTTTTTCATGGCTGAATACATTTCAGCAGTAGCACGTGCGTTATCAAAAGGAAGCTCAAAAGTATTTTTTATTGACCATGCATATTCCTTTGCTATAGACTTTGCAAGGTGCGTTGAACTGTCAATTGAATAGCTTCTAAACCAATAAACACTCAAAACAACCATAATAATCACAGTACTACTGATTCCAAGAGCAACTATTGATGAAACTTTTGATTTAAAAGAATGATATTTCCTCTCCATAAACTATTATTTATTAGTCATTTGCAGCTATGGTAAGTGCCAAAACAAAAAAGATGTTTTCGGTATTTGGATTAACTATTATTGATCCCGAAATAGGCATCGAAAACTTATCACTTATCTTAATTTCTCTTGTATTTTTAATCCCAATGTTTACAACAGCCAAATCAGGTGCGTAAAGTCCCTCTTGCGGTGTCATTCCAATAAAAAACTTTAGATTATTGGCTTTCCACTTAAATGGATAAGCTGCTTCAAAATAAGTACTGTAATAATTATCTCCGTTTGCGTCTTTGTCATATCCATAAAAAAAGGTGCTGGCTGTAAGTTCTAATGGAAAAGACTCCGGCCCGGTAAAAGTTAGCAGTGCCTCAAAAGCATGGTAAGTTGAATCTTTGTTGTAATTAAAATACTTATTATTAGGCTCTTGCGTCATCACAAAATAATCCCAAACAGCAAGAGTAAAATTGCCAACTGAGTAGCTTGCAAATAAGTCAACTTCAGAATAGTAGTCTGCTAATGAGTAACTTCCCCAACCTCCAATTGAAAAGTTTCCTTTATCATTAGTAAAATCTAAATAAGGCTGAAGGTTTGGTTTATCACTATAAATCAAACCCCGCCAAATGTAATTTGTAACCACATCAGATGACAGATGAAAATTCTGAGTTTGCTTTTGTTCTGGTTCTGTATTTTCCTGAGCATTACTAAAAACAAAAAAGCTCAAAAAAAGTGTGGTTGTTACAAGTAGTTTTCTTTTCATAATTCTTCGTATAAGTTAGCCTATCATTAATTAAAGTTATATTTATTTGGTTATATTCTCCGCGGGTTTGTATGGAACCGTGAAAAACACCTTAGTTTCCTTATTCTCAACTGATTCAAGCCAGATATCACCTCTCATTATTTCAATCAGTTTTTTTGAAATGGTTAAACCTAAACCAACTAGGGTCCGCAAATATTGAGCAATGGTATCAAGTAAAGGAATTACTCTTTGGGCATATTTATCAAATGCCTGATCTGACTTGGTTAAATCCCAGCTAAAAGTCTGGTTCAACACAGATTCCAGAATTAAGGAATAGTTCTCAATAAAATTAATCTGTTTCTCAAGATCCTTACCATGACTCTCTACCAAAAACAATAATTTTTGATAAGACTCTTCAATTATTGTTTGTTTATATTTGTAATGACTAATTGTTCCAACTAATACGGCAATCAACACACTTAAGCCAACCATAGCAATCGATACCTTATTAAAAAGTTTCGATAGCATATGTTTCAAGATACTAATTTTTTTTGAAAAACTGTCAGATTCTTCCGAAATTATTTTGTTACAATGCTTCAAATAAATGTCTGAAACATAAATAGATATATTTGATTTAAAACAATTAAGTGTCAACTCTTGGTTAATAAATCTGATTATTTTTTATTCGAGTATTTTTGAATTTTAATAGCAAGAATTAGATAATCCTGTCCATTTTGTTAATTTTGATTTTTTAAGAAGACTTTACACCATGAAAAATGCTATTTTATGTTTGCTTATGTTTGCTTTTGCAATAAATACCGTTGCGCAAACCGACAGCATTAAAAACCAAATATTGAACTACCAGAACAATGAAACCGAACTTATTTCTAAGGCCCGAAGAATGTTGATAGACAGACTAGAGACAAATGACTATCAAAAAGTAAAAGAAATTAAGGATTATTTGAAGCAAGAAGTTGATAATCAAAACTACCTGGCACTTTATACTCCGGAATATTGGTTTATTCTTTATTGGACGCAAGAATTTAATGAATTATTAGACAACATAAAACAAACTGGTTATCAGATTGATGCCAAGGAAACTAGCAACATGAATAAACAAATGAGGCCTTCCGAGGATGATTTGTTTATAAGATTAAAAGACAAATCTGGAAAAGATAAACATATTCTTGATTTGATTATTGAAAATGCTTCACTTACAGAAGAAGAAAAAGAATTTCTTCAGCTTCACCTTAGTTATTGTTTACTAGGCTCAAAATATCATATTATCAACCAGGAAATATTAAATAACCAATCTGAAAAATTTCTGTTAAAATATCCTTCCAGCCCCTATAATCCGTTTATAAAGAAAGTAATCATCTATAAAGAAAAAGTTTCAGATTTTGGCTGGGGTTACGATCTTGCATTAGGATACGGTAATTTTGAAGGAGGAATTGCAGAAAGTTTTTCAGAATATTTTGTTTTAGGAATGTCATTTGACTTCGTATATAATAACTTCGACTTAAACTTAGGGTTTTCTATAGGAAGCTCTCAATTAAAGAAAGATATTGAATATGAATCGGTTATATGGAGTAAGGAAAAAAAAGGAGATGTTATTGTGCCCATGGTTTCACTTGGCTACACAGTTCTTAGCAAAAAAAGAATAAACTTTACACCATTTGTTGGAGTTTCAGGGATTTACATTTCACCACAATGGGAAGACACACAAAATTACACCCTGCTTGAAAAAGTGGAGTTAAACTCTGATGCATCATGGAACGTAGGTATTAGTCTTAATTTTTACAGCAAAGTTTTTAAAACTCCAAGCTACTTTAGAAAAATGAGTATGGTTCAAGGAGTTCTAAAACTTAAATATACCTACTTTCATTCAGGCTTTAAAAAAGAGTATTATGGACTGGATGGGGCCATGCACCAGGCAACTATTGCTTTTGGAGGATTTACCCGAAGGGTAAAAAGAAGTTTTTAAAAATCAGAAAACATATTAAAAAAAATACAAATGACTAAACTAATTATTTGCTTGTTAATTACATTATTTGCCATCTCTTCGTGCTCAAATAAAAAGCATGAGCCAGCCAAAAGGCTTAAAAAAGTAAACCTAATTGCTGAAAACAAAAAACAAGGGTTCAATCCATTAAAAAACGGATTCACATGCGATTCTGTTAATTTACAAATAATATCAATGGGAAGTTACATAAGTAAACTAGTTCCTTCGCTTGGTGAAAAACCTATTGACACTATAAATATTGCGTCATTAAAAATCCAGCAAGGAGCTGAAAAAAATGTCATTATAACAGATTTTAATTATGATGGATTCTGCGATTTTGTATTACCTGATGACTTATCTGCATCGCACGGAGCAATGAATTACTACTATTATCTTTACGATAATGTGACGCAAAAATACAATACGGTAAAGTCTTTGCCTAAATTTACCGGTGGATTTAAGCTGGATATAAAGAACCAACGAGTTAAAATATATTGTCCTTACCAGGATTGTTTTGCGTATTACAAATACCAGGAAAATGGAAGCTTTAAATTGGTAAAAGGCGAGTTCAAAGTGGAGCCTTAGTTATTTTTGTTTTAGTCCCATGCTTTGTTGTTAGAAAGAGTACGGTAAATATCTCCGCTAAAGCCTGGATAGCCATAATTCCCGGAAAAACCAACCGAGCCACAATAACCATTACTACCATTTGGTTTGCCATTACCACCGCTACCTGCATCTCCTCTGCTGCCTCCCTGTCCCTCAAATCCACCTGTTCCACCTTGGCTTGATAATCTAATAACGCTAAGATATTTTTTTGTTAATCCTGTATAAAACAATTTTATTTGTCCGCCATTGCCCCCATCGCCTCCATTTCCACCTAAACCTCCGTTACCACCATTACCCCCTTTTCCTCCTTGTCTTTGTTTTTCAACTTTTTCAATAACAAGCTTCTTAACCTCTTTTCCTGATGTATCTGTTTCTGTAACATATTTTTCAACATCAATGGTATACCTTTCTCCGGGACCACCAATACCACCATCTCCACCTTTGCCTCCATAACCTCCGTGTCCGCCTGCTCCACCAACTGATGTTATTGAGATGTTCCCACCCATAGGGTTAACAAGATAAAAAGTACTGAAGGATTGGATACAATTTTCGACTCTTACTTTTAACAAATCGCAATTGAGAATGTTGTCATAATAGGCTTCGGCATACACATTAATATCAGGTCCATCAAAGCCACTGTAGCCATTTGTTCCTGGCTCACCATGTTCTCCGTTTTCACCCTGACAGCCTTCACATCCTGCATCGTTCCCATCATAACCATCATAGCCATAATTTCCATCAAACCCATTTTGTCCACTGAAATATTCTAAATAATTATCCTTGTAGTCAAGTAATATTTCAAAGGTGTCGCGAATACTCTTATCCTCTTTAAATACAATCAACATTCCTACCTGATGGTCGATAATGGAGAAAATATCTTTCGTGATGTAAAATTTATTATTATCAAAATTACCTCCATCAGTAAAAATATCAAATTGGTTGAAAGCTCGTTTGCGTTTACTCCATCTTTCATGAAAAACCGTTTTACCACAATCATAATAAAACCTAATTCCAAAATCAATGTACCTGCCTGGAGCTTTAACAATTTGGTTCAGAGGTTCCAGTTTAATATCTGTAACCTGGTTTAATAAAATGTGAAAAGTCGTATCAATCTTCTGCCTTCTAGAACCATTTACTTTTATCGAAATCTCCTTTACGGAATAAGATAGATCTTTACTAATAATTATTTTATCTGAGCGCCTTGTTCCGCCATCTACTCTTATTTTAAAATTAGACCAGCTAAGGGTTCCTCCAGACCATCCTGTTGTCGAATATTCAAGTCCATCAGCGGTTTTCACCTTTATTCCAAAGTGAAACTTATTTCCTGCTATTCTTAACGCAGTAGTATCGTAAACTAGCTGAATATCAGAGATGGACATATTCTTAATTGTTCTTACTTTTTCGCTAAACTGCTGATTACATGAAAAAGAAATAACAACAAGAAAAAGAAACACTTTTAGTGATTTAAAAGAATTATGACTGGTCATGGGTTAAACAAACTTAGTTTTACTTACAAAATCGTTTTTTTCGAAAATTAGTAAATCAGTTGATAAGTTCTACCTGAAAATTAAATAAAGCAATAGAAATGATTAGTTTAAGGCAATTATAGTAATAGAAAAGTTAAGTTAACCCAAACTGTAGCAATAATTATGATAAGTATTCTAAATTGGCAATTATTCTTCTCTTGCCTCACCAGCAAGAGAAGAATAATAAATTGATTTTCAGATTTTACCAGCTCACAAGTTTCCATCTGCCTGCCTCTTTTACAACCTTTCTTCTTAAATTGAAAAAAACTGTTGCCGTGTCACCTTTTACTTCAATATCGGAAGGATTCAGCTCTCTATATTCTCCGTTTTGCTCTTCCTTCCATCTATCAAAATCATCAGGCCTTTCTTGCCCATTAAAAATAGGATCGACTTCAAAACTCCATGGATCTGGTCCATCTTCCCAAATAATTTGTTTTTCAGTTGTTTCCTTGTAAGCTGCCTGCCAATATTTTTCTTCATTTTGAACAAACTGCATTGAAAGATAACTTTTCCCTTCCTGTTTTAGAAAGTTTAGATAATCTTCAACATATTCAAGATTAATCGATGCTACATTGGCTGCATTTGATTCAACAATTCGTTCTCTTTTAGCAAATAACGAATCACGATTTTCGATATACCATTTTACAAAGCTGAACATGTCATCGTAAACATTTCGTTGCTCTACTGAAAGTTTGCTTAGAATACTTTCCAATGATTCCTGCTTACTTTCATCTTCAACTTCTTCACTTTCTGTAGCACCTAGTTGTGTCTCATTATCAACATCTTGAACATTGGTTTCATCTTCATTATTATTCCCAATGTTACATGCAAATACAAGTGACAATAGCAATAAAATTAACCAGGTTTTTCTCATAATTTTAGAATATATCTTTAAGTAATTCTTTTCCCTTTTCTTTCAACTTATCAGTATCAAAGCCCGATTCCATTTTTTCGTACTCCTCACCCACTACTTCCGAAATCTTTAAAAATTGTCTGCCAGTTTCAGATTTTTCCAATTCTTTATACCAGTCAATTTCTTTTAAATACTGAGTAATATGCCTGAAAATTAATTTCCCTATAAAAAGTTTATCATAAACTGTATTTAATGCTTTATCTGGTTCTCGATTGTTTAAATAAGTTATAATTTCATCAATAGCTACTTTCTCACTATCACTAATTAATTCGCTTTGTTTAAACTTTTCGAGATAAACAATTGCCTCTTCAGATTTTTCTTTTTTGATATTCACATAAGCGCCTGCAAACCAGACTAATTCATTATCTATACCAATTTTATCAGCATCTTTTAAAAACAACTCGTAATCATCTAATGCCAACTCATTTTTATCTTCATCATCTATTTTCGATCTTACAAAACCACGCATTAAGCAAGAAAGTGCATGAAGCTGAATAATTTGGGCTTCTTCGCTACTCACTTTAGCTTCCTCAAATAAGCTTGGATAGTTTTTATAAACAAAATAAAGTTGGTCATTATCCAATGAATTAATTCCCTGGCTTAAAGCTTCTTCAGACAAATAATACCATTCATTCATCATTAATGAACTACCCTTCAAAATTGCCCCAACTGGCTTTATTTCAGTCTTTTCAAAGTATTCAATATTCAATTTTGAGGCTTCATAAAGCTGAAAACTTGGTGGTAATGGTTTTGCTGCCATCATCAATCCACATAAAATCAAATGTTCCTTTGGATTGTTCCAGTTGAGTGCCTTCAGAAAATCTCCATAATTATTACCATTTTGCCCTACATGCATCAAAACCTCTAAAATTGTTGGATAACTGTCCTCATCCGAATTTTTCAACTCACCTTTCAGGTCATTTAAGGCTTTCATCATTTGTATCCCTTCCAGAATTGAAATTTCGCCACCATTCTGACCAACATCCAAAATCTTTTTTATCAAATACAAGGTATGTTTTGGAATCTCATTTTGAGAATCATTTTCCAAAATACTATCAATATTTGAATAATTTTGCTCCAGTGGTAGCGAGCGAACTGATACTTTTATTCCTTTATAAAAAGCCAGTGGGGTATTTTCGCCCAGCCATTTATTAAATTCTGTCCGTTCTTTCTCAAGCGGGTCTTCTTTTGATGAAAAACAGGCATTAATGCTAAGTAGCACAATTACTGAAACAATAATTCGTAAAACTTTCATAGTGTTGATTTTATTTCAGACAAAATTACTACATTTTTCCAAATCGTTTTACAAAGAAAAATAGCCAGGTAATGTATCCTGGCCATTTAAAATTAAGTAATTTGTATTTGAAAACCTAAATTTACTATTTCACAATATTTTCTCCTTTATGTTCAGCTTTTACAAAACGTTGCAATGCACTCATAAATTGTCTTAGTAAACTTCTGTTTTGTATTTGATTCATGAATAGGTATATTTCAGTATCAGGAAGTAAATAAACGCTAAAAAGTTCAAAACCTCTATCAGAACCATCAAGGTTTACTGTTGCTTCGTTGGAAAGGCATATTGTGCTTATTATCAAGCACTTTTCCTAAGCGCATGTATTCATAAAATTTCAACAAATCGTCCAAACAAGAGAACATGCCCCCACTGAGCAAAAAATCAAAATCCAAAATCGTTGCTTTAACAAAAAAGTATTCATGGTTTAATCGTTTATTTTGTCAACTCAAAAGTCATTTTCCGAACGTATAGCTTTTTACCCTGGCTGATTTGGATATAGTAAGTACCGCTTTTCGCCTCAATTTCATTTTTATACATCCCATCAAAATTTTTCTTTGAATCTGTTAAGACAACATTCCCCTTTTCATCAACAATTTTAACCGAAAGTGCTCCCTTTTGTGGGGTTTTGAACTCAAATTCTATTTTACTCTCCTTTTCTTTTACAAATACATCAAAATCTTTAACTCTAAACTCTTTATAATCTTCTTTTAGATTCAAAATTTTCAGGCCCTGCTCATCAACATCCAGAATTCTAAGCTTTACTCTATTAAACTTGGCATCATCAGTTGCAAAAAAATCATCATCATCATTGTCTATTATCCATGCATACTTGCCATCGGATTTTACAACTACTTTTTTGCCTTTTTTGTCACCTTTCAATTTCTTGATAATTACCTCAACGGAATCACTTCCATCTTTAAGCTCCTTAATTATAACGCTTTCATTATCAAATTCATCATCAAAATCTACAGTAGCATCATCTGAAATAATAAAAACCCCTTTTTTGCTTTTTATTTTATGCTTGCCATCTTTATCGCCTTTAATAACGATTTTCTTTTTGATTTTTACCGAATCACCATCAGGTTTCTCAATAAAAACTTCCTCGCCCTGCTCATTCCAATCAATGTTACCATCTTCTTTTAATTCAATCACTTCAATACCATCATCATCGTCACCAATAAAAACAATCTTATTTTTACCACTTTTTTTAATGATGTGTTTATGAATATCATTGTCATTGTCGACACTTACCCAAACCATTGCCTGGCTTTCTGTGTTCAATGAATCATCTGTTTCAATATTAAATTTGAACTTCTTACCATGATTAAGGTGCATTACTTCAGCCTCAACCCCATATTTTTCAAGAATTTCATCTAAGTTTTCTCCTTCTTTTAAAGTGAAAGTGGTATCAACTTTTGTTTTTTTACCATTTTCATCTTTCTCAATTTTAATGGTTACTGATTTATCCTTTTTATCTTTCTGGGCATTTAGCTGACAACTCACTCCTACCCACATAAAAAGGACCATAAATGGAATTAAAAATCGTTTCATCATATAAAAAATTTAGTTAAACTTATTTATACAGAACCGCTGTTAGTATTTGGTTTGCTTCGCAAGCTCTCAAACCAAAACTGCCAGTCGGTTGGCATATACAAAGCCATTCTAAAATTCCAACTTACAATATTTCAAATGGGCTTAGTATAATATCTAAACAGGACTGTAATACAAATAGGTAAATAGCAAAAAATTAAATTTAGTGCGCGAAGCCAGAAGAACGAAAAAAAAGAAGCTTGAAACTTCAAGATTTTGTCTTCTTCAATTTCTTCCTTCTGTCTTCGTGTCTTTAGTTTTGCTTTAAGAATCAGAAATACTTTTGATATTTCCATCTTATTTGGATACTACAAAGCTAAGGGCTAAGCTTTTAAGCCTCAGTTAAAGGGCGGTTAAAAAAGGTTAAGGAAAGGTTAAAGTTTATCGGGGTAACACTTTAAATTGCTAATTTTGAGCGCATGAGCAGAAGGTTGTTGATATTTGTAATTGTTTTAGTAAGTATTGCTTTGGGAGGCATTATTTATGTGCAGTTGTACTACATAAAAAACGCTTATGCACAAAACGAACTGCATTTTGATGAAAAGGTAAATGCAGCACTAAATGACTTAGTAGATAAATTAGAACAAAAAGAAACAGTAGATATTATTCATGAAGAGTTAAATAGCAGGAAAAGACGGTCTAAAACTAAACCGGTAAGAAGACTTAACAGTGATGTTGAAGTAGTTACCGGAACACCAAGAATATACAAAGTATCTGATTTTGTGTTAACTCAGCCAGGAAACGATAGCTTATTATTTGTAAATTTTAACGATTCATTATTTCATACCCTGGTAGTTTCAGATACTATTTTAAAAAGTGGAGTTAGTTGGACTGCTTTATCCAAAGAAGAAGTGATTGTATTAGAAAATAACAGAACCAATAGAATTGAGCGTAGTTATGTTAAATATAAGGGAAAAGCAAAGCAAAAAGAGAAAGAAAAACGAAAAACAGTAAGTTCTTATAGTTGGTCTAGCACGAATGACTCATTATTATTAGGCTCTGATGAGTACAATTTAGTGCAAAATAACATTTTTGTAGATGACGAAGGAAACAGAAGAACTACTTATACTTATAGAGTTGGTAATGATGAAACCATTAGAATTGAACGGAAATTTATTGACCAAAAAGCAAATCAAATAAAAACTGTTCTTGAGAAAATGGTCACTGAAACAGATGCTAATTTTAACAGCTACAGAAAAAAACTCAAGTACGAGCTGATCGACTCATTATTAAATAGTTCATTAAAACAAAATGGAGTTGAAATTCCCTATGAATACAGTGTTTTTTCAGAAAAAAAAGGAAATGAGAAACTCCCAAAAACCTTTGCATTTGATTCTACCACAACGAATAAAAAATACGAAACCAGTCTTTTTCCAAACGATATTATTCCTAAAAAAGATAAACTCGTTATTTATTTCCCGGAGCGACAAAGTCATTTGGTAAAATCATTGTCATTATTATTGCCTTCGTCACTGGCTTTTAGTTTAATTATTATTATCGCTTTTGCAATAAGCATAATGATGGTGATTAAACAAAAAAAGATTTCGGATATTAAAACCGACTTTATAAACAACATGACACATGAGTTTAAAACGCCAATTGCAACCATTTCTCTTGCAGCAGATACCATTGTCAACCCAAAAGTAATTGGCGATCAATCAAGGATTAATCATTTTATTAGGATTATCAAAGACGAAAATAAACGAATGAACCTCCAGGTGGAGCGAATCTTACAAATGTCGCTGCTTGATAAAAGCGAACTGGATTTAAACAAAATACCCACTAATCTTCATCAATTAATTCAAAAAGCAGTGGACAATATTCAAATGCAGGCAGGTGAGTTAAAAGGGAAAATTGAACTTAATTTAAATGCTCATGAAGATCGTTTTGAAGTTGATGAAATTCATTTCACAAATGTTATTAACAATTTGTTAGACAATGCATTGAAATATTCAAACGGCACACCCCAAATTGCAATTACCTCTAATCAAACTTCAAATGGAATAATTATTTCGGTTGAAGATAATGGGATTGGCATGAGTAAAGAAGTTCAGTCTAAAATATTTGATAAATTTTTTAGAGTAACAAAAGGAAACATTCATAATATTAAAGGATTCGGATTAGGATTAAGCTACGTAAAAGCAATTATTGAGGCTCACGCAGGACAAATATCTGTTAAAAGTGAGTTGGGAAAAGGCAGTAGATTTGATATAAGTTTACCAAAAAAGAAAAGCGGAAATGGCAGAAATGGATAAAATATTTTTAGTAGAAGATGATGCAAACTTTGGTGGTGTATTAAAGGCCTACCTCGAAATGGATAATTATGAGGTTACCTGGATTGATGATGGGCAAAAAGCTATTGATTCATATGAAAAAGGGAAATACTCGATTTGTATTTTGGATGTAATGCTACCCAATGTGGATGGGTTTAGCATAGCTAAAAAGATAAAAGAAATTGAAGAGAACATTCCACTTATTTTCTTAACTGCCAAAACACTACGTGAAGATGTATTACAGGGTTATCAAATAGGTGCCGATGATTACATTACAAAACCATTTGATTCTGAGGTGCTTATATATAAAATCAAGGCAATCTTAAAACGTGAAAAGACAGAAAAACTTCATCCTATTGGTGAAGAAACATTCATTATTGGAGATTATAATTTCAATTACCCTTTGCGTCAGATAAAATACCAGGCCGAAATAATTAAACTATCCCCCAAAGAGGCCGATTTATTGAAAATGTTGTGCTTATCTGGCAACCAAGTACTTTCACGTACCGAAGCCCTGCAAGCTATTTGGGGTGATGACAATTATTTCACCACTCGGAGCATGGATGTATATGTCTCGAAACTTAGGAAATACCTTAAAAAAGACCCGAAGATTGAAATTGAAAATATTCACAGCAGTGGATACAGACTTTTAATATTATAAGGCCAGACTATCTCTTCCCTTATAAATAGTTTTAGGGCAATCGGGTTTAGAATATTTCGAATATAGCGGTGCGCTGCACCTTTTGCTGTACATATGTTTTTGTTTTCTACAAATATTGCGCAGCTCTGCTGCTAAAATTACAATAGAATCAGGTGCAGCGCACCGAAAATATTTGTAGGAATAATAATGCTGTTATTTATAAGGTACAGAGTACCGAACCACGCAGCGCTCAACGGAGCTAAATATATTTTGTTAAACCTGGTTTGCCTTATAAATAGTTTGCAAATCACTCCACTTTTGTTTATCATTACAAACTGGAACACAAACCTGCCTAATTCTATTGGCCATAAATTTAAATGGTAGAATTCATTTTTTTTATTCTATATTTAACTAAACATGTTAGTTAATAATTAAAATATTTGTTAACTTTAAGTAAACCAGGTTAAGCATTTTGTCAGAATTCTAGAAATACATGAAGAAATACTTGTCATTTTTATTACTATTTTTTCCTGTTATAAATTCGTATGCTCAAGAGGATACAACTATTACTGCAGAAGAAATTCTTGGTATGTCTATTGAGGAATTACTTGAAGAACCAATAACAGGAGCCTCAATATATAAACAAAATTTAAAAACAGTTCCTGGTAATGTCCTGGTAATCACGTCAGAAGACATTAATAATCGTGGATATAGCGACCTTTCTGATGTTTTAAAAGATGCATTTGGTTTTGATATTACCAACAATGCAAGAGGTTTTGGCGAATATTACAGAATTCAGGGTATTGAAGGAAATGACAGATTTCTGGTACTTATTGATGGTCATAAAATCAATCCTCCATCTGGCACATTTTTATCAATAGGTAATTCAATTTCAATACGTTATGCCAAGCGAATTGAAATCATTTATGGCCCTGTTTCTGTTATATATGGTTCAGAAGCACTATCTGGTGTAATAAATATCGTTACAGATAATTCTACCGGAGGCAAACCCTTTAAAGGCTATACCAGGTTATCTTACGGAAGTGCCAATACTTTTGATGAAGAAGTTGGCTTTAATTATTCCGGGAAGAACGGATTTAAGCTGGATCTGCATGCACGTTTTTATTTATCAGACGGACCTGATTTAGTTGACAGAGACACCGTTTATAACATTATTAAACAGTACACACCTCCACAAACGAACAAATTTGAGCAGCCAATAATTGACCATACAATAATGGCAAATGCTTCATACAAAAAGCTAAATGCAAGATATTTGAGACAAAGTTTTAATGAAGGAAATGCACTTGGCACAAACCCAAAAGGAAATATTTTTAACAAAGAATATAAATGGAGTTCTGTTTATGAACATTTGGTTTTAGGCTATCACAACGAGTTTAATGCAACAAGCAAACTAAAAATTGATATCGATCTAAATCACTTTAGGATTGACCCTGAAACGCAATTTTATAAATGGCAAACTTCATATAAAACAGATACAGCATTTAGTCAATACATGACTGGTGATGATAAGTCGATTCGATTAAACATTAGTTATAACAAACAGATTAACAACAATTTGATTTTTCTGGCTGGGGTTGAAAGTGAGTATATTTCAAGTATTCCTCCTTATGCTAATGATCAGGTAATAGGCAAATCTGTAAAATATGAAGGAGCCAATGCTGAATTGATAAAACGAGAATTGACTGTTGATGAGATTCGTAATGGTGGTTTTTTACAGTTTTCTTATACCTTATTTGATAAACTAACACCTGTTGTCGGGATTAGGTATAGCTTTTCCAGCGTTCATGATCCAGCTATTACTCCAAGAATGGGTTTGATTTATAACCTGTCTAAAAGATTAAACTTAAAATATATCTATGGCACGGGGTTTCAAGCTCCTTCAATGTTTTACAAATATGAACAATGGGGAGCAGCAAGCGCAGTTATGCTTTCGGAGCAAGAAGTTCAACAAATTGAACCTGGTTGGACATTAAAAAACCAAAAGATAGAAACACATGACATTTCCCTTCAATGGAGAATTGGGGAAAAACTGTTAGTTTCTGCATCGGTATTCGCACACAGACTAAGTGATTTAATTGAAAGAGCAACTTTCTCAGACTCTGTTTATAACAAATATTATAGTACCCAAAACAATTCTGTTTACACTTTGGGAATAAGAAACGAAAATATTGGTTCTCAGTATATTTACGGCTCAAATATTTATGCAAAGTTTAATTTTAGTCAATACGCCTCCGCCTATTTTGCTTATTCATACCTCGATGGCTCCTCAAAGATAAATGAAGTTGAAACAGATATTGCCGGAATTGCAAATCACAAATTCTGGTTGGGATTAAACCTCCATGGGCTTATTAAAAATCTTACTATTTCAATCCGCTATCAACAAACAGGAGAAATAAACAACAAAAACAAGGCTTTATACCCATCAGGAAAACAATCAGGCTATAGCAACCTTGATTTATATGCTGATTACAGGAATATTTTTAACAGGCTAACTGTATTTCTTAACGTAACCAATGTTTTAAATCAGGATTATCAACACCCGGGTTTATACCAGCAAAGTGGAGGTTATTTACCAACCATCCATCAAAACAAGCTGTTGTTAAAAGCAGGTATAGAACTTAATTTCTAAAAAACATCAAATCAGCAAAATCAGTTAAACATATAGAAATAAGGAAATTAGAATTAAACCATATGTATTTCTATCCAGAAAAGTAACAATCGCAATTTGAATTGAACAATTAAGGTTCAACCAATACTCCACTCACAAAAAAGTTTCTAAAACTTGTTTATTGGTACAATTATCGCTAAATTAACGAAAGGGGATGAATCACAACGACTTCGTTGAAAATGAAAATGATTCTAAGGTAGTTTATACCAATCGCAAATTAATTTTCTTCATTTACCCCAGCCCTAAAGGGAGTGAAGAAAATCAATTTGCTCCCTTTAGGGCTGGGGTAAACAAATTGATTTTCAGAACGGAGCCTCAATTTGGT
>JBNKRJ010000012.1:0-89778 GCA_050296515.1 Bacteroidales bacterium
CAATCGCAAATTAATTTTCTTCATTTACCCCAGCCCTAAAGGGAGTGAAGAAAATCAATTTGCTCCCTTTAGGGCTGGGGTAAACAAATTGATTTTCAGAACGGAGCCTCAATTTGGTGTAAACTATCTAATAAACAAAATTACTTTAAAACAAACTTTGACAAACAAACCTGTCAAAAGTACTAAATTATTTACTCAGGCAACAGCGTCAACCTGAATTTCGAATCCTTCTCCACTTTCAAAATGTCAAAATAATCTGAGTGATATTCATTTCTTAAATACATTTCAGTTTGGTCGCAATAATAAGGGCTTGATGGAATTCCACTTATACCAGTTGGAATAATAGTTAAAGACTCATCCCAGTTTTCAGTGGAATAAATGTGCCTGTGTGAAGACCCATGATTTACCTCAAATAAATTATTAAGATCATAAGCATATGGAGAGACTGTATGATAACTCCCTCCTACCGGATAAGGACCTCGGTTTAGATTAAACCCCATGTCTAAAATATCAACTTTCCCTAATGGATGTTTTAAGGTTAAGGTGTGCATAAGCCCCCATTGCCAATTCTCAGGTTTCGCACCATACTTAAGGTTTAATGAATCAAGAGCATCCTTAAAGCTTTTATGAACAATCATTTCAAAATCTTCCTTCTTTTCTTTTGTACTCACATTATCCCACCAATCAGATTCTGGCTTACTCCAAAGGTTTTTAACAAGGTTTCTTACAAGTATTTTATCCAAAATAAATTTCTGATACATGTCTTCACCTAATTCATCATAAACAGTATTCCTAACCAGACAAACATAAAAATATTCAAAAATTGAAGCCCCTACACTTTCAGTTGTATATATACCATCCCAGTCTTTAAATACATTCACCGCTTTTTCCTGCCATTTATCCAAATCTTTCATAGTAGAAATATTATTCACAATTTGCTCCTGCATATCCTCTACCATTTTTGATTTATGATCGCGAAGCATGGCTTTAAAATCATTGATTGAAAGTTTATCCTTTTCCTCAAGCATTTCCCGAATTCGATTTAATCGATATGGTAAATCGTACCAAGCACTAACGTAGTATGGATAAGACGGGGGTGTTGTTTTACAATTTGCAGAGGACACATAGCCTCTTTCCGGATTATATTCGTAGGGCAAAGAATCAAAAGGGACAAATCCTTGCCAGTCAAACTCAGTTGTATCTCCTGGAAAGACATTCCAGGGTTTACCTTTTCTTATTGGGATATTGCCAGCTGCAAACAACCCTATATTTCCTTTTATGTCAGCATATACAATATTCTGGTTCAGAGAGTTAAATGACCTAAGTGCATCTTTAAAATCGTCCCAGTTTTTTGCCCTGTTTAGTAAATAAACAGACCGTAATTCACTGCTATACTCATTTCCTGTCCACCTTACTGAAATAACCTCATCCTTAATTCCTTTAAAACCTGAAATTACCGGACCGCGATGAGTAAAACGATTCGTTTTATAAATGGTGTCACCTTCACTAGTAAATATTGTTTCCTTTCTAACCTCCATATTTTTCCATTCTCCATTCAGCAAGTATTGGTTAGAGTCTTTAGGGTTAATCGTTTCCCGATAAAAGTCCATATCATCCACATACATCATAGTCATTCCCCAGGCAATATTTTCATTGTGCCCGTCAATTATAAATGGTGCGCCTGGAAGAACCAAACCCGTTACATTTAGTTTGCCCTCAACATACTGATGCATTTGATACCAAATACCAGGAGCAAATAACCCAACATGCATATCATTTGCCAATAAAGGTAATCCGGTTGTGCTCTTCTTGCCAGATACAGCCCAGTTATTACTGCCTTCAAAAATATTTATACCTAAATCTGCTAATTTTTCATTAACTGAAAGCAATTCGTTCCTGAGACTAAGTTCTGAACTATCAAGAAGCTCCTGCTCAAAAGTATAGCTTTTATGATTTGACATATCTGGAATTGCCTGGTAAAATTTTGAAGAATCAACCACACTTCTTAATTCATGAAGAAAAATCTCTGGTTTCCATGATGCCGTTAAGTCCCAAGCCATATATCCAATAAGATTTACACTATGTTCAGCTTTCCATGGCTCTGGCTCATAGCCAAGAATTGTAAATTCAGGAGGCAGTTCATCTTTATGGGTATCAATATATTGATTTACTCCATCGGCAAAAGCTTCCAACGCTTCAATAATATTTTTATCTGTATTTTTAAGAATAATTTTTGTTTTATCTGGTATACGCAATGCCCTTAAAAGTAGATCTGATTTTTCCAAATCCTTACCAAAAATCTCGGACAGCCGCCCCATTGTAACCCTGCGCAATAAATCCATTTGCCAAAGTCGGTCCTGGGCAAGCACATAACCTGTGGCTCGGTACAAATCCTCCTCATTTTGTGCAATAATGTGAGGAATTGCATGTGCATCACGTCTGACAACTACCTTTTCTTTTAAATTTTTCAGGTTTATTTCACCATTGTAATCAGTAATACCTTTATTTGAAATGTGGTTTAAGAAAATATATCCACCAATAATAGCTATAACAATTAATAAAAGAATTGTAACCAGGATTTTTTTAAAGAGTTTCATCTTAATGATTTAAGTTAGTATTGATTTGGCTAAGGCTTAAAATTATAAATTTTTTGAGATTAATAAAACTGAAGTTTTTCTTAACTGGAAGTGTCTCCTAAAAACAGAGTTTTCAAGGGAATCCCAGCTTATTAATCATCAAGTGAATAAAAGATATTTTCCAACTCCGGTTTTGGTTCGTGCTTGTGAAACATGTGTTTATTCCAAAAATCAAGAAAATACAAGTAACTGGCAAACAGTAAAATAGTCAAATGAATATTAAACAAGAAAAAAGATACTGAAGACACCAGGGCCAACAAAAACAGATAGGTAAGAAAACCCAGTGCCTCTTCAGCAAAATTGTTTTTAAATCTAATCAAATAGAGTTTTTTTCTATGCCTGGTTTCAAAATCTAAACAATAACCACTTATTACAAAAAAGCAAATAAACAGGTAAAGCACAAAAAATGGGGAAATAACATTATCTTCATCTTCAAGAGCTAAAAATGTATTCAACAATATCAACGGTCCGCTCATTCGTCCATAAATTGTTTCATGAACATCGTTTAATTCATAATCGCCAATAACTATTATTCGGTTATTGGTGAGTTTTTTAAATGCAGAATCAGGCAAAAATTCAAAATCACCCAAATTAATGATATCGTACTTATATTCACTACTTTCTGATAAATCATAAGACCAGATTTTATAATCTACAATAAAAGAATTAAGAACGAATTTCTTTCCAACCCTAAAAAAATAATCCCCAACTTTCATCTTTTTTTGATGCAAATCTTCGTACATCCTTAGCGGAATTGATTTCAATGAATCTGTTTGTATAAGTTTGAACTTAATAAACTTATCTACATTATAAGTTTCATAACCAGAAACGGCCCTTTTCGTATGTAAAACAGTATTCGAATCTTTCTTCTCGGCACTGGGAGTATAAGAAACAATGTAGTTTTCTAATTGATTGAACTCATGTTGTAATTCTTCATCATTTTCGGAAGGATCAATAAAATTAATATCACACAAAAGATATTTGTGATTAACTGGCTCTTTATTGATTCTACTCAAGAATTTTGCTAATTTGCTCCTGTCAGTTATTGCCTGATTTCCAAGAGGAAATCCCTCTTCGTCAAACTTGTCAATAAGCTGCTTTTCCCATGCTACATTTACAAATAAAAATCGTTTTCTATCGGGCTTGTCTTGCTTGCGAGCCGTAAGCTTTTTAATTATTGAAGTGGCCTGAACAAGATACAACTCATCCTCGTATATAAAAGGAAGATTAAGCAGATAAATTGAAATTGCAGTTAAAAAGAAAGAATGCAGGATTAAAAAAAATACCAGCATTCTAAATTTTACTTTTTTACCAAATATAATTTTCTTTTCGGGATGAAATAAAACACTTATCCGCTTTAAAAAAGTCTGATTGATTTTTAACAACTTAATTTAAATTTACCCGAAATATAGTAAATTATTCCATGTTTTTGGTAATTATCTCATTTACAAATTTGTCAAGCATATATAAATGCGTATTGCCATAAAAATCGCCAAAATATTCCATTAAGAACTTTTTCATTTGGGGTTTTGTGTATTCTTTCTTTTTATAAACCCCAATAATGGTCTTGAATTCATCCGAAAGTGCAGCTTTATCAATAAAATTAACATCAAGGCGAGTAATTTTCTCTTCTGAATCCAGGCTTTCACTTTCTTGTTTATAAAAGTCTACATGGAAAAGTTTTACCTCGCCATAAGCTTTTACCCCCAAAGTATTTCTTGATAACTGCAACTTATAATCTTCCGTAACCAGTTCTTTATCAACCTGTTGCCCTTTATTCTCATACTTTGCAACTACTTTTTGGTTTGCAAACCTGCTTTTATTCAGCTGAACATCAAGGTTGTTACCAATAACAGTAAATTCATCTTCGCCCAGAAAAGCTTTTAAATCATTGATAGGTGCATTTGTAATAATGCCACGGGTACTAAACTGCACTTTATTGCTTGCAACCAGGGCACTTTTAACAAATGCTGTAAATTCAAAATCATTTTCCTTGTCCTTTTCTGGATATTCTAACTTAAACCTGCCTCTTGTATCACTAATTACAAGTGCCATAGAGCTTTTATCCATAAATTTCAGTTCATCTGTAGCTAAAATAGCATCTCCTTGTGCAAGATGTTTCCCTGTTCGCTGATTTACAATATCTCCCTTTACCTTTATAATGTAATAATTTTCAGTTTGATATGTGCCTAAAAGTAAAACCGATAAAAGTATAGTAAACAGTTTCATGTTCTTAATATTTTAGTTGTACTACTTCAAATTTACGAATTTTGAAATTAGGTTTAGACGAATTTTGAGTGAATTACTTAAAAAATGCTCATCTAATTAATTAAACGAGCACGCTTAGAACTGAAGTATGTATTAAATATCAATACTTTGTTAAATAACTTTAATTTATTTAGCTTTTTCAAAACGTTTACAAATAATTTCCATCAAAAGTGGTTTAAGAGTGCTTAATGAGTCTTCGTCTTTTGAAATGTAAGCAGTAGCGCCTTCTTTAAGCAGATCCTTCTTTACCTTATCACTTTCCTGCCCTGAAACAACTACCACATCTACAGATGGATCATGCTCTTTGATATCATGAAGAAGTTTAGTACCTGTATCAGTATTTAATTCATCATCCATAATATAGTAATCTAACAAAACGATATCAGGTTCAGAACTCAACTCATAGCCGGCTTCTTTAGCACTATAAAATGTCTGGTAATTTATTCTTAGCTTCTTTTCACTCAATTCTTCATTTATAGTATCAAGTAAATTTGCAAGAATTTCAATAAAGACAAAATCATCTTCGATGATAAATACTTTTATTTCTTTGAAATCAGGCATTTCAATTTGTTTTGAATGGTTTAGCTCTTACAAATTTATCAAAAATTACACCAAGCCAGTAAAATATCAATAATAAATTGTTATGTTTTTCTACAGTTTTTTATAAACTCTCTATCTGCTTTTTTGGGATCATTTATAACATCGTAGAACTCATCCAGATACTTTATGGTAGCATCTTTAGTTTTATCGCTTAACCATTCGCAGTTTTTATACAAATTATAAACTTCTTTTTTCTTCTCGTTAAAGAGTTTAATTACGGGTTCGTATTCTTCCATAGAACGCAAATATCCTCTAAAAGTTCTTTGTCTAACAGATGTAATATCTAGTTTTTCAGAGGGTTTTGCATAAACAGAATTGACAATTCCCGACCAATCAAAATCATAAGGAACTGCTAAAGGAACATTATCGTTCTCCTTAAAAAAAAGCTTAATATTATGCCCCACATCAACTGACCAGTCTGTATTAGCAATCATGTACTGAAAAACAGCAAGTTTGGTCATTTGTTCCCTATTTACATTTTCCTGATGGAATCTTTTAAAATTTAAAACTTTTCCCCCTAACCTGCTAGTTAACTGACTGGTCTCTTCAATAAAAAAGCCCATCATTTTCAAAGATTTGTTTGGTTTAAGACTGTCTATCAGTTCAATATCAACAAGTCTGGTTCTGTATGAAACCTCATCGAAAAGTTGATATGTTTTATATATCAGGTATTCCAAAATTACATACTCCTGAAATTTTCCCTGGTTTTTCCGACAAGGAACTACTAGTTTTAATCGATATTGCCCCTTAAATAGCTCATCATTTGTCCTATTTTTTTTTGACACCTTTATTCTTAAGGGAGGCATGTTGCAATTATTAGGGTTTCTCCGAAAGTTTCCTCTTGTTTTAACTTTTAAAGTTAACTCATTTTGATTTCCATTCCCAGACTTATAACGAATGAATGTTTTATGATATTTCCGTTCATCCCCAACATCTCTAAGCATCGCCTTACTATCGGCAAACAACTGAAAATGAATCACTTCATCTCCTTCAAACAAAGTACTATGCTCGTAGTTCCTCTCCTTTTTTTCCTTTGTTTCCTGCGCTTTTAATTGATAAAGTGCTGAAAAGAAAGCAATAAATGCTATTAAAAAAATTGTTTTTTTCATAGTTACCAGAGTTTGTTGAATACCAATTGGTCAATGAATTACAGGTTATTACAATAATTAAATTACTATTTTCTTCTTCCTGAAAAATATAGTAATTTATAATGGCACACAAGAAATTTTGGTAAACAAATTGTATCTTTTATCAAAAATCTATGAAGCCAAGCAGCTTAAGGCTAAATATGGTAAGAAAAATAATTAGCATATATCGCACAAACTGTGCCCCCCATTTAATTGCCAAATTGGCCGCTAAAAGCCCTCCTGCTAAATTCCCAAGCCCTGTAACAAAACCTATCACATACTCAACTTGATCATTTGCAGCAAATACAAAAAAAACAAACGGAGTATAAATTAAAACCACAAAAATTTTGATGGCTGCTGCTTTCACCAAATCATATCCTGAAATCCAAACAAATGCAGCAATCAGAAAAACACCAACCCCAATATGAATAAACCCACCGTAAATTCCCAAAACAAAATAACCAATTAGATTCCAAACAGTTATCTTCTTTGTACTACCAACTTCTTTGCCTTTAATCCATCTTTCTGAATTGTAAAAAAGTAAAAAAAGCATGAATAACAGTGCTAATCCAATCGCTTTTTCAAATATACTAATGTCAATATTTACGGCAATTTCGGCACCCAAGATAGAGCCTAATGTGACGGGAATGGAAATATATATTCCTTTTATCAAATCCAGTTGTCCTGATTTATAAAACTTTATTGAAGTGGCCAAGGCCTGCATAATTACACCCAATCTAACTGTTCCACTAGCCACGTTCATAGGCATTCCTAAAATTGAGAAAAGAAAATAGTTAATAGCCGTACCTGAACCGGCAAAAGTATTAATAAAGCCTGCTAGAAATCCGGCAAGAAATACAATACTGAGTATTTGCCAGGAATATATTTCGTACTGAGACAGAAACTCGGTTATCATAAAAGCTAAAATACATTTGTTTATTGGAAATTGGAAATCTGGGTATTTGAAATTGATGGTTTCTAAAGAAAATTTAAAAAATAAAATAATGTAGATACTCACCTGGTCACTACTTGTATTTTTTACACTTATTCCTTAACTTTAATATAGTAATCTACTAATTTAAAACAAATGAAAGTTCCAAATTCAAATCACCCAAAATGGCTTGCCCTTGTTGAGGGGGAAATTAAACCAGATATTGAATTTCTGGGGACAAAAATTCTTTTAAATAAGATTTTTGCTGATTATAAAACCAAGCCTAATCATGAATTAGCGAGTAAAAGTATAAATGAGCTAATTCATCTTTTCGAAATGAATATCAAAATCCCTAAAGTTCAGAATGACTTAATTAAAATCTTTGGAAAGGAGGTGTCGCTATGATGAATCAAATGTTAAAAAAGGACCAGGTTGTCGATTTAATTAAGGATGGCAAGAAACTGATACTTGCCGGGTGCGAAACCTTGCTTTCTCAATTACCTCCAGGTGATTGGATCGGTGGGTCAATACCTTATTTTATGGGGCCTAAAGGTGGCGAATCAACCAATGAAAGTATTTTTGTTACACAACTTCCAGATTACGTTATAGGCTCAACTGTAAGAAAATACAATGATGAAAACATTCATAGTATTTATAATGATGCCCCTCAAAACGGATTAAGTATTATTATTATCCCGGCTTCGAGTCCAACACATTTAACTTTTGCCTTAAACTCTACGAATTATAAAGGGTTTGCCACCAAACCGCTAATTGGCTGGATATCAGGCGTTCATCTTAACAAACTATCTGTTTTAAAACCAAAGGTTTTTTATGGACCTCATATGGAAGCGAGCGAGAACGGAGCTGTAGTCTTTAATATTGAATTGCCCGAAAATAAGGTCGCAGATATACAAATAATTAACATTTTCAACCAAGGAAATGGTGATACCATCACATTCCCTGCAGATGGATTTAGTGCGAAAGAGGCTTTAATAAATGGTGAAAAAGTGAATTTTGCAGATTATATAGAGAAAAACAGTATTGATACTAAACTTCCATTGGTAAATGATGCTTATGGTGATTCAATAAACATTAGTTTTCAGGGAATAGATGAGAAGGAAAGAATTGTAAACTTTTATGCACCTGTATTTACAGGAACTAAATATAAAATAGCATCACCTGTTGAAAATTACACAGGTAATTTTGTTCAAAATATTCCGAAATCAGATCCGGGTGATGATGTGTTTTTTACATGTAACTGTATCCTGAACTATTTGTATGCAGATTTAGAAGGGAAAAAGACAGCAGATTTTACTGGCCCAATTACATTTGGTGAAATTGCGTACCAGCTTCTTAATCAAACCTTTGTGTTTGCTACAATAAAAGAAGTGTAATAAATGGTTATACCATAAAAATACTCGGAGTCAAAAAAGCAATGGGTTTTCAAATAGGTACTAAGAAGCCCACAACTTTAGACAAAGTTGTGGGCTTTAACTCCAAAAGTAAACTAAAATATATGGTATTATCTATCTAATTTACTGGTACAATTTTTAAATAGTTCAAAAATGTATAGTTGCCCTGACTATTAATAATTGTACCCATGGTTAATGTAAGTGTTCCATCTGCAATAGTAATAACATGTGTTTTCGAGTCACAACTCGGAATACCTGTAACTGCGTCATAAAATTTCACACCTTCAATAGTAACATTAGTTGCATCGGTAGTTTCCCGATTTGGCCTTCCAACACCCACTGTTACCTCGTAATTGCCATTTTCAAGATCAAACTCAAAGGTGTTTATATGTCCATAATCATCATAAAGACAGCTTTTTTCAATTTCGGAGAAACCACTAACATCCGTATAGGCATATTTGGTCCTTGCTGTATTCCCTACAGCAGACCCACTCCACCCATAGTAGTTATCAGTACTGTAAGGAGCCCATCCAACTTTTATGTAAGTTTTTTCATCTATCACTAAAGGGTCACTGGATGGTTGCCCGTTTACATCCTGAAAATTAATATAATATTCCCCACGAGCACGGTTTGCATCAACCTCTAGAACAGGGGGATTGCTTACTCCGTTATTTTCGATGTATTGTCCTAATCTCCATTTTAAATCCATAAGTGCGTCAGCATCTTTAACCCAACTGGTTAAGTCAGTTGCAACCGAAGAAACCGTGGCATCAATGGTATAAGTTTGATCTGGTTGGGGATATTGACTGTTATTTGCCAAGAATAAATACTCGTAATCTTCAATTCCTTCGCGTAACAGTTCCATACGGATATTGGGCTTGTCATTGTCATAGAAAGAGCCCCCATCGTAATATGCCCAGCCCCTTGTTCTGCAAGCCCAGGAAACCCATGGGATAATCCTTTGATGAATTCCCTGATTGCTCACAACAGTAGGGTTAAAAAATGGATCAGGATCTTGCGGCAAACTGTATAACCAAACCTGCTCTCCTTTTTTCATTCTTGTTTTGGCGTAATCGCCATTGAAATGCTGTAAAGAGGCCATCCAAATATCATAAGTGCAGGCTCCGAAGGTCGAGTTTTCGGCAATTTCAGGTTTAGGTTCTTCGCTTATTGCAATCCGTAAATTTGGTGCTGCTTCTTTGGTCAAAAGAGAAAGATATGCTGCTAAATCGTAATCTTCCTGATTCTGAGGCTCATTCATTACATAATAATACACTTTGTCTTGGTAATTATTATTCACAAGATAAGTATTCAGGGCAGAAAGAAATTTTTTCCACTCGTTGTTGTATCCGGCAGTACCATAATGATCGCTTCCTCTGCTTATACCAGCAAAAGTAGAAGGTCGTGGCGTATTATTATCAACAAACTGAAATGCCATTCCATTTGGGTATCCATTTCCTTTCCACCCTTCACCTTTCAAATATTTTGCTGCCAGATATTTTATACCATATTCCGGGCTTTGATCAGATTCATCATAAAAAGTTGTGTAGGGCGACGGCCATGTAATATTATAACTAAAACCACTAGGCCAGGCAGGTGATTTAGGCGTTAGTCGATGTTCAAACATTTCATTATGTGAAGCCTCACCCGACATTGATTTATTAAACTGAGTTGCAAAATGGATATCATCAGGCAAAGCAAAATCAAAAACATATAACTCGATAGGAATTTGAATATTACTGCCATTAACATTAAGTTCTAATGTAGTACTATGATTACCTGCAGTTGCATCTGCAGGAACATAAACTGTAAACCAAAGCGGTGAACATTCTGAGGATGACAAAGCAATGCTTCCTCCATTATTAACAGGGTTCAATGATTCAGCCCATCCTGATTCAAATCCTACTTTTGAAATATCGAGCCTTGGGTTTGTACCTAAACCTGAAAATTGCTCAATACTTACTGTAACAGAACCTGCTCCTTTGTCAAGTATTAACTGAAACGGTTCGAACTCGTTTTTTGCTGCGCATATTTTTATTCCGGATGAAGTATATTCTGGCGCATTATCACTACTATTGGCCTTTTTTGTACAAGGCATTGTCCAAATGCTGAGCCCATCAATGCTTTCTTGTAGTTTATAAGAATAATCTCCACCTGTAATCTCTTCTCCTTGCCAATCACCTGGTCCTGGATTATCATCTCGCTTACAAGCATTAAAGAGTAATAAAAAGCAAAAAGTTGCTGGTATTACGTGCTTTAACAAAAATCGTGATTCCTTTCTCATTCTTAATTAATTTAGGGTGTTTTAAACATTAATTTTTAATTGTTCCTTTTTTGTTTGTTTAACGCAATTACCTTATGATTATTTCACTTGTTTAAATTTCAGTTAAGTAATTGATAGTTAATTACTTTTCTCAAACTATTTATATAGAGTTCATGAGCTTGCTTTGCAAGGTTAAACAGATTCTTTTGTAGTACGATTATTTGCTTTGCTCGTAAGAACACTTCGTTTAGTTATTTTTATCATGCTTGTTTCATTTTTCTTAAAGTTCTCATAGAATAATACAAGTGATTAATAAACTATATGCAATGATTGCTAAAAGTAAAATACTATTTCCAAGCCAGCAAATCAAATAATTTCCTTTACTTTCGTATTTTGCAAAACTGGATGTCGAAACTGAAAATATATAAAGCCTCCGCAGGTTCTGGTAAAACACACTCTTTAACTGAGGAATACCTTAGTCTGGCCGCATTGTACCCGGATAATTTTAAACGAATTTTGGCAGTTACTTTTACGAATAAAGCGGCCGAAGAAATGAAGCAGCGGATACTTGAATCGCTAAATGATATTCTAAAACAAGGTGAGAAAGCTGATTTTTATGATGTTTTCAGGCAAATTAATAAGGATAAATCTCCTTTTGAAATATTAGAAAATGTAAGGCAAGTACGTGATAGCATTTTGCATAATTACAGCTATTTTTCATTAAGTACTATTGATAGTTTTGTTCAAAAAGTAATAAAATCATTTACCTACGAAATTGGCGTTGAAAGTGGCTACCGCATTGAGCTGGATACAGAAAAGGTGCTTTCTGACATTACCGAACTACTCTATAAACAGATTGATACTGATGAAAACCTTAGAAACTGGCTGATTCATTTTGCCAATTATAAGATGGATGAAGGCAAAAACTGGGATTTTAGGGCAGAAATAAACAAATTGGCTCGTGAAATCTTCAAAGAAGAATTTGAATCTGTTGATTTGGATGAAAATGAGGAAGAGCAATATAAAGCAATCGCTGAAAACTTTGAAAAACTCAATGAAATAAAACAGTCATTTGAAAAACAAATGACTGACATTGGCAAGCAAACTATTGAAATATTTACCAAACGAAAAACAGACTATCAAAACCTTGGACAGAAAATGGGATGGTTAGGAAACTACCTGACCAGGAAGATTACAGAGCCCTCAAAAGTTGAAGATTACATGCCTACTCCTTCCATTCAAAAATTATTGGATGATTTAGATGGCTGGACTGCAAAATCAGCAAGTGCTGAAATAAAAAGTACTGTAGATGGATTGTTTTACCAGGTAAATCCATTGTTAAATAAAGCAATCAGTTTAATTCAGAGTGATTTTAAATATTATCTTGGTGCTATAAATATTCTATCGGCATTTCATGCTTATGGTATTTTGCGCAAATTGGCTGCTTTATTGCCAGAATACCGAAGCCGAAATAACTTATTACTGATTAGTGATACCACACGTATATTGAAAGAAATCATAGCTGGTAATGACGCTCCTTTCATTTATGAGAAAATTGGGAATCGTTTCAGACACGTGTTAATCGACGAATTTCAGGATACATCCGGCTTTCAGTGGGAGAACTTTAAGCCTCTGATAAAAAACAGCTTAGCAGAAGGACAGACGAATTTAATTGTTGGGGATATTAAACAATCAATTTACCGATGGCGTGGTGGTGACTGGAGCCTTCTGTTATCGAAAGTGGACGAAGAAATAGGAAATACCTATATTGAGCACAAAACGTTGGAAACCAACTGGCGCAGTAAAAAAAATATCATTGATTTTAATAACTCGTTTTTTAAAATAGTTTCTGAAAGTTTGCAAAACCTCTTCAATAGTGAACTGGATGCTGGTGATAAAAGCCTGATGGACGAAGGCTTTGACAAACAGTTTAAACAAGTGATTTCCAGGGCTTATGCAGATACTTTTCAGAAACTACCTGATAAGCCAGGTAAAAAAGGCGGAAGGGTGAAAATTCAGTTTTACAATCAAAAGGGAGTCAGCAAAGACTGGCAAAAAGATGTTTTTGATGATTTACCACAGATTATTGAACAATTATTAACCCGAAAAAATTATCATCCGGGAGACTTGGCAATTCTAGTAAGAAAAAATAGCGAAGGAAGAGAACTTGCTAACTTATTGCTGGATTATCAGAATTCAAATCCTGATGCATTAAAGTATCAAATAATTTCGTCAGAATCGCTGATGCTTGCTAATTCACCAATCATACAGATTTTGGTAAATGCTATGCATTTTCTTTTTAAACCAGATGACAGCATTCGGTTGCATGCTTTGGTTACTGTCTACAACCAGGCTTTTGATCCTGAACGAAAAATTGAGCACTTTTTCTATGCCAATGAGGAAGTAATTAAAGCCAAGCAGCTATTGCCACTTGAATTTTTCAGAAGATTGGAGAAACTAAGAAGTTCAAATATTTACGAAATAACAGAAGAACTTTGCAGAATCTTTTCACTTAACAGATTAAAAGGGCAATTGGCTTATTTACAGTCGTTTCAGGATTTGGTTGCTGATTTCGGTCAAAATGAAGCTATTGATTTGGGGGCTTTCATTCAATGGTGGGAAGAAAAAGGAAAAAACAACTCTGTTCAATTATCCGATCAACAGGATGCTTTAAAAATACTTTCTATTCATAAATCAAAAGGATTAGCCTTTAAAGTGGTCTTGATTCCTTTCTGCGACTGGCCTTTAAAACCGAGTGCTACGCAAGACATTATCATGTGGACCAATTCGCAAGTTGAACCTTTTTCAGAACTTGGAAATTTCCCTGTTGTTTTTCGTAAATACCTGGTCAACAGTGTTTTTTATAAGGAGTATTACGAGGAAGTACTTTACTCATTTATTGATGCTCTAAATATGCTTTATGTAGCTTTTACCCGTTCAAAGGATGAGTTAATTGTAATGGCACCAGTTAAAGAAAAGAAACCCAAATCGCCTGGTTCAATTGCAGATTTATTGTACGATGCCATTGAAAAGCCATTAATTTACGAAGGTTTGGTTGACTTAAACAAACATTTTTACCCTCAAACAAATCTTTTTGAGTTACATCAGGATTACAACGATATTGACGGCGATAAATTTGTAAAAGAGATTAAAGAAAAACCTTCTTTCGAGCTACAAGATTATCCTTCAGGTGACTGGAACTCAAAAATCAGCATACAACACAGTGCAGATGATTTTTTTATGAAAAGCATCGAATACATTCAGGAAAAAGTGAATTACGGTACGTTGATGCACGAACTATTTTCACGGATCAAAGATGGTAGTGAGGTCGAAGCCTTAATTGATGAACTTTATTATGCTGGTAAAATTGGCTCTGAAGAAAAAAGTGTTCTGATTAGCAAGATAAAAGAAATGATTAACCGGCCAATTGTTTCAGACTGGTTTTCAGACAAATGGGAAGTGAAAACTGAAGACGGGATTTTAAACGAAGATGGAAAAATCCGTATTCCTGACAGGGTGTTAATTGGCAAAGATGAAACGCTTGTGATTGATTACAAATTTGGGCAACAGTACGATGAATCAATTGCCCAGGTGAAAGAATATGTTGAATTATTGCAAAGCATGGACTATCCAAACGTAAAAGGATACGTTTACTATGCTGAAAAAAATATTGTAGAGAATGTGGAGTAGGATAATAAAATATAAAATACAAAATACAAATACAGAGGAGAAAATAGGGATTAGAACTTTGAAATTAGTTAGGATTTGTTTGGTAATTAGTTTGTTTTCAAATGGATGTAGTTTTAAAAACGTTGAAATAAAAAGGGTAGCGAACAAGTTGAGCAACCCATTTCAGAAATTGCAGGTTGACTGGAATGAGGAATTAAGCCCTAAAATTGATAAATGGTTTGAGGAATTGTATGCTACCACAAGATTCAACGGAGGACTTTTGGTTGCTAAAAATGGAAAAGTAATCTACGAGAATACCTATGGCTACGCAAACTTCAAAAGACAGGACACTTTAACATTGAATCATAGTTTTCAAATTGGTTCCATAAGCAAACCATTTACGGCCATTGCTATTATGATTTTAAAAGAAAGAGGTTTGCTTGATTATACCGATAAAGTTACCAAACACATTGCAGGTTTCCCCTACCCGGAAATTACTATTTGGCAGCTGCTAACGCATAGATCTGGTCTTTCAAACTACAATTATTTTTGCGATGAATTCACTGATAAAGAGACCATTATTAACAACAATAATGTGCTTAAACTAATGATTGATACAGTTCCGGCACCTTATTTTCACCCCAATGAACGATTTGATTACTGCAACACAAATTATGCTATTCTTGCATCAATTGTCGAAAAAGTAGCTAAGGTTCCCTTTGTTGATTTTATGAAAAAAGAGGTGTTTGAAAAAGCGGGAATGAAATCCACCTGGGTTTTTGTAAATGGGAAACAAATTCGAAGACCATTCAAAACCACTGGTTACCATTATCAATGGGAAGAAGCTCTTCCTACCTATCAGGATGCTGTTGTTGGCGACAAAAATGTCTATACCACATTGGCTGATTTATGGCATTGGAACATTGCGCTTGAAAACAATAAGTTGTTGAAAAAAGAAACCCTTGAAGAAGCTTTTCAACCCACCAGTTTTGAGAAGGAATCTAATGAAAACTATGGTTATGGCTGGCGACTTAAAACCATGATAGACAGTAGCAAATTGGTTTACCATGGAGGTTGGTGGCGCGGTTTTAATGCACTATTCATCAAAGATACAAAGAACGATGCTGTTGTTATTTTATTCTCAAATGTGCGGACAAGGGCTATTTATGCAAAATATCCTGAGTTACTTGGTATTATTGACCCTTTAAGGTATCATAAACAGTTGGAGGCTGACAGCCTATACTTGCAGCAAAAACCTGGAATCGATTCACTATCATTAAAGAAGAATGAGAAGCATGATGAAGTACAAAAAACGGAACTTTAAAATCAATGCATGCTGCCACATTAATTTTAAAGTTCTGATACAACGTTCTTTTTTAGAAAAGCCAGTTTAAGTTAATATAAATCCCACTGGTTCCATCCTCTTTTTTAATTGCACGTCCGTAATCAACTGCTACAATAAAGTTTTGATTTAGGGCAAAATGTACCCCCATACCATAAGAAGCATGTATTGACTCATCATCAGTATTAAACCACTCCTGAGGGGTATAAGTTATTCCATTGCTTAGGGTTAAGGTACTTGGAACTTCTGATAAGTCCAATTCATATGGATCAACAACTCTTCCAGCATCCATAAAAGCACTTAAAGCTATGTAGAAGTTTTGTTTAAACAGAAAGGTTTTAATTGCTTTCCAGCGGAATTCGAAATTTCCAAAAGCGACACCATTACCAACAACCCTGTTTCGTAGGATTCCACGAATGGTTTTTGAACCTCCAAAGCCGTCTTTTGTTTGCTTAGAATCAATATAATAAGGCAACATATAGAATGGTATATTTCCTGAAAGTTTGGTCTGGTAAGCCAGCCGGTAAGCAAAAGTTAAAGTATTAGGCAGTAGCGTAAAATACTCACGGTGAGCAAAAAGTGCCGATGTAGTAAAATCCTCATAACCAAAGGCTTTAGGCCCCACAAACAAAATTATTTCATCCCAGACTCCTTTGCTCGGGTTGGCCTCAATATCCCTGGAATCATAAACCAAACCAAACTTAAAAAAAGTATTGTTGCCTCCTTTTGCCTGATCTTTGGAAATCACCCCCCAGTCAACATAATAATCGTACAATCCTGGCACATCAGGAAGTAAATCATCCCCGGATTTTCCTTCATTTAGCTTATCAATATCAACTGAATCAACAGTATTTTTATTAAATGAAATTCCGGCTAACCATCTAAAGTTTCCACCAAGTTTACCCTGAAAATCAGCTTTCATTAAAAAAAGCTTGCGCGAATGCCGATAAAACATCCTTGAGACATAATCTTCATGATCCTGATTCTCAAAATCACCGTTGTAATAAGCTTTATATCCATTGAAACCATAAAAGTTAAGGTTTTTTTCAGTAAAATACGAAACCTCAGCTGTTAATCGCATATTAGGAATTAAATATTTAGAATCATAAACAATCTGGTTGATCCCGTTTCCTTTTGTAGTTCTCGACCATTCTAAATACAATGAATGATCATAATCAGGATAATGACTCCCATCGCCATAACTGTAGAGGTTTAAAACAGCCCCATACTTAAAGCCAACATCAGTATCATAAGCAATTGCTGGTACACCTCCCCAGCTAAATCCTTTTTTTCTTTTTTCTTTTTTCTCCGTACCGGTGCTATCGGTTTGGGCCACAAGCAAAGAGTTAAGCATTAAGGCCAAAGTAAGCAGTGCAAGAAGTTTCTTCATATTCATAATATGTTTTAGGTAAAAAAGTATGAATCAAATTAGCAGAGATTCAGGTTCTAAAATATAAAAAATAAACTAATTTTGATTTTTCTAAATATTTAAACCAGCTAATCATGAAAAAAGTTCTAAAAGTGTTATTATACCTGATATTAATTGTGGTGGTGCTATTTGTAAGCTTAATCCTGACAGCCATTGTAAAAGATTATGAACCTGAACCGATGACTTTAATTCATCAGTCTTCAAATGCATCGAAATTACCAGACACACTTGAATTTACAATACTTGACTGGAATATTGGTTATTGCGGACTTGATAAAAGTATGGACTTTTTCTATGACGGAGGAGAAAATGTAAGGCCACCAAAAGAAAATGTTGAGAAAAGTTTGGATGGTGTAATTAACTACCTAAAATCACATAATGATATAGACATCTATTTATTACAAGAGGTCGATCAAAAATCTAAACGAAGCTACAGGATTAATGAATACGACAGTATTAAGCTTGCCTTTTCCGATTATGAATCGTTTTTTGGAAAAAATTATGATGTTTTTTTAGTTCCAACTCCACCATTGGAACCTTATGGAAAAGTACTTTCTGGTTTAATGTCGTTGAGTAAGTTTGAAACTGCCGAAGTAGTACGCTATTCATTTCCAGGTAATTATGGTTTTCCGAAAGGATTATTCATGCTCGACAGGTGTTTTTTAGCGAAACGTTATTTTCTTGAAAATGGTAAAGAATTGCTAATTATTAATACACATAATTCTGCTTATGATGATGGGTCTTTGAAAAAAGGGCAAATGGAGTACCTGAAAAATTTCTTACAAGAAGAATTTAAAAAGGGAAATTATATTGTTGTTGGTGGTGACTGGAACCAATGTCCTCCAGGTTTAAAAACTGAAATACCAGGCTATAATTTCGATAATAAAGTATTTAGCGAAATAGACAAAAACTATCTTCCAGAAGAATGGAAATGGGTTTATAAAAATAATCTGCCAACAAACAGAAGAGTTGATACACCATTTGATAAAGCAACGTCATTAACCACTGTTATTGACTTTTTCCTGGTTTCGCCAAATATTGAAAATATTTCGATTGAAAATATAGATTTAGGCTTTGAGTTCTCTGATCATCAACCGGTAAAGGCTAAGTTTAAACTGGTTTCGGAATCTAAAGAAGATGATATAATGAATGATTCAATACCAACCAACTAGAAAAAATCACAAAGGTCATTCGTCATTAATCACTGGTCATTATTAATCAAATGACTTCTAATGGCAAATGACCTAAGTTCCTCTATAAAAGCTGCAAAATCAAAGCCCTTCCTGTCTTTAAGCAACTTTCCATATATTTGCAAAAAACCATGCAACCTTTTTACCTGCCTGTGCATTAATGAACCGTAACAGACACTAAAAACAAATTGACCTTTGGACAATAAAAAGCTGGTACGCGCTTGCAAGCGAAAAGACAGAAAAGCGCAAAAAGCATTGTACGAAAAATATTACGATCAAATGTTTCGACTTTGTCATCGTTACCTCGGTAATATTCACAATGCTGAAGATATTGTGGTAGAGGGTTTTCTGAAGATTTTTGACAAAATTGATACTGTTGAATACCGACATGAAAATAGTTTTGTTAACTGGATGAAAACCATCATGATTAACGAAAGCCTGATGCTTTTGAGACGAAACAAAAAGATACGATTTTTTGAGGATGATTTAATTGTGGAACAGGAAAGTTTGGTTGAAAAATCATTGGAACTACAGGAGATTTTGAAAGCAATTGCATGCATGCCTGTGGGTTATCGAACTATTTTCAATATGTATGTTATTGAAGGATATTCGCACAAGGACATTGCAAAAGAATTGGACATAAGCGAGCAAACCTCAAAATCACAACTAAGCAGGGCTAAAAAGTTTTTGCAAAAACTAATTAAGGATTTGAATTATGAAAGACGAGCAGTATAATCAATATATCAGGGAGCAGATAAAAAACTCCGGCGACCTGCATTATTCTGATATTGAAAACAATAAAGATGACGTTTGGGATAGAATTGAAGAACGACTGAAGAAAAAGAAAGTGGTTCCGATATGGATTTATGCTGCTGCTTCAATTATTCTTTTAATTAGCATCGGTTTTATATTCAATCAAAAAATCACCAATAAAAACCATGAAATTGCCTTACTAAAAGCACAACTACAAGCAAAAAATGCCGAGCTGACTTCCATTAGCAGAACTAATTACAAAGTAGTGAAAATTATTGATACCGTTAAAATTGTCAACGAAAAAGTGGTTTACCTCCCTGTTAAGGCCTACGAGCAGGTAATTGTTCATGATACCATTACAAACATGGTAAAAGTAACTGATACTGTTTATGTTAAGAATCAAAAAGAAAAAGCAAGGTTTGTAAAAAATGATGTAACGGAGGAAGACAACAATCAACAAATACTGGTTAATTCAGGCCCAATAAAGAAAAAGAAAAACCGAAGGTTTGTTTTCTTGTTTGGAAAACCAAAAGAAGAAAATAACCCGGCTGAAAATGCACGATTAATAACTCTAAGAACAAAATAACAGACAACAAATATTAAAAGAATGAGAACAATACTGACCGTTGTACTTGGAATATTTATTGCCCAAACTTTATTAGCACAAAATGATTCATTAGTAGTAAAATTAGATGATTACGGGCAATTACTAGTAGTAAATTCAAATTTTGTAACCAAAAAAAATAGTCCTCTTGAACTCGACAGCATCTACAAAGATTTTTACAGTAAATTCAAAAATATAAACATGAATACTGGTGATGAAAACAATTATTTTATTGAGTTCAGACACGAGCCATTTCGCACTGAAAATTCGACAATTAGTATTGTTAAAGCAAAACCAGAATCTGATAAATATTACTTTAATGGTAATAAATTTGGTTCAATCAATAATTTCAGGTTCAAAGTAGCTTTATCATCAAAAGTATTTCTTTTTCTTAATTCATTAAGCGATTTTGAAAAAGTTGCAGCCACGAGTCTCAACGATATTTACAATCAGTTCAAGAGCAATATTCAAACAGAAGATTTGAATAAAAGAAAACCTTATTTATTCTTCTATGAAAGCAAAAAAAATAAGCTTGAAAACCATACAAAATTTATCTGCCAATCTGGTAAAGCACAGGATTATATCATCGCCTATCCTAGTTTTGGAATGCAGATGATTAATTCAACTTTTGCCCCGGAAATAACTATTAATGTTGACTTTGCATTTGGGATAAAAGGAACTGTAGGCGAAAAATTTGGGTTCAGCACTACTTTCCTTTTTATGCCTGATAAAGACGACTTCTTAAATGTAAATACTTACAACTTTGTCAATGCCAATTATTATTTTAAAACTAATGATAAGTGGACTCATAAAATCAGTATAGGCTATATGTTTGAAAAAAATGGCAGTGACTTTAGTTACAATACATGGAATGGGTTCTGGCAATCAAATATTAAAAGTTTTGGCTTAAAACTAGGAGGTATTTACACAAAGAACACTGATGAGAATGATGTTGTAATCCCTTCAATTGGTTTTGATTTTGGATTTTAATTCACTGTAAATGAAACGGATAATTCTAAGAATAATATTAGCAGTGTTAGTAATAATTGTCGTTTTGGTTGCCTACCTTGTAGATCTCGACCACAGCTTTTCGCAAATCTCAGAGGGTGAAAAAATTCCTGAATATGAAACTGACAAAGCAGCCCTGCTGGTAATCGACATTCAAGAAGCAACTACCGGAACAGCAGCATTAAACGACACTTATACAAAACTATCCAACGGTTTTATTAATAGTGTAAACAGGTTAATTGACTCCGCACAAAATCATAACATACCAGTCATTTATATTTATAGCGAAACAACAAATTGGCTTGTTAATTTACTGGATAATTCTATGGAAAAAGGAACCGTTGGAACAAAACCGGATAAACGATTGCACATTGCTTCCAATTTCGCATTTTCAAAAGGCAAATTGGATGCATTTTCAAACTCATCTCTCGACAGTTTATTATTGAGCCAACATATCAATAAATTATACATCAGCGGACTAGATCCTGCATACTGCATTAATAATACCATTCAGGCAGCCCTGAACAGAGGTTATGATGTGACAGTTATAAATGAAGCGATAGTTTCTGAATCGGATTCTTTAAAGCTTCAAAAAATAAATGATTTTGAAAAACTGAATGTAAAAACAATTGGGTTAAATGATTTTCCATTGTAACTTCTTAATCAGGTAAAACCATTAAACTAAAAGCATGACTATTTTTTTATTTTAAACAGGTGGTAGAGGAAATAAATAATTATTCTTTCATGATTTAACGTATTTACATATATTCGCCATCCAATTAATCTAATTTCACCTAATGAATAATAGTGCATTGTTTTACAAACCCTCTGGACAAATGAGTTCAAATGGGAGTATTTTCACCATACTCCTTAATTTACTTTTTGCATTTATCGCTGGCTATTTATATTCGATAATAATTTATTACAATCCTTTTGTTTACGTCAACTTCTTGTTAACTATTGGTTTTGGTTTATCTGCAGGTTTATTAAACAGGTTAATGATACGTGTTGGACATAGCCGAAATAAAAAGAACCAATTAATATTTGCTGGAATAGGTGGTTTTATGGCTATTTATATACACTGGGCAGCTTATATGTTAATTATTGATTCTCAGGGCATTCCTTCCTTAGGAAATTACTTTGCGAATGTTTGGTATTTTCTTAATCCGGTAAATTTTTTCCATGCCATGGGTGTAATAAACAAGTTTGGTCTATGGTCAATTTTCGGGATAACTTTCAACGGTTTTGGATTAGCCTTGGTTTGGTTATTTGAGGCGTTTATCATACTTTTTCTTTCCGTCAGTGCTATTTATAAAGCAAATGTATTGCCTTATTCAGAAAAACTTGGAATGTGGTATCCCAAATTTACACTTTTCAATGATTTCCAGTCTATATCAGGTGTTAAAAGTACTACAGAACAATTGGTTAACGATCCTTTTGAATTTATCAGCAATTTCGACAAGGGATGGGGCAATCGTCATTCAAAAACTCATATTTATTATCTAAAAGATGAGCAGGAACAATACCTTTCTATTGAAAATGTGTTTTTGGAGGGCCAAGGAAGAGGAAAGGAACACAGAACCATGATGATTAGTAATTTCAGAATAAGTAACGAAACTGCAAAAAAAATCCTGAAGAATTATAAACACAAAAAGGAAAGAATTGATTTAATATAATGCTTAAGAAACTATTAGTTCACAACTCTGCCTATCATTTGGCTACTTGCAGCGATGAAATGTATGAGTTCGATTGTGCAAATAGCCCAACCTGCCATTGCTATAGACTTGAAAAACAATTTTAACTAATAAATTAGGGGAACTTGAAAAAAAAGAATCATAAACTATAACCGATACGCCATTTTATTTTTACTGGCTATGTTCTTTTCAAGTAAAGTCATCCTATCTAAGTCAATTTTTGAGGCAGTTTTAGCTTTATGAGCAAAAACCATTGCTTTACCAAAGTCTCCAATTTCTCTGTATAGTTCAGCAAATAGCAAATTATTTGTGTTTTCCTTTTTGTCCCTCTTTAACAAGTTCATTAATCGAATAAGGTTGCTCAATTTTAGAGAAACTTCATAATTGTATAGTTTTAAAGAGTTTTTATATTCAGCACTTTCAAAAACCTGATGTTTTATTTTACTAAAAAAACCCTGCGAATCATATTTGCGCATTACATGATTAATAACATGCCAAAGTTTTGTTCTTAAATATATTTCCTTATTCGCAGAATTGGCCAGACCAGATTTTAAGGCATCTTTAATATGATCAATCTCGTTTCTTCCAATATTATTAAGGAACCAAAAATTTCCTATTTTTTTTACTATTGCAGAATCTGGTGGCTCTTGAATTGCCTTCTTTTTCAGCCAAAAAAAAGTATTGCACGAAGGACATTTGGCAAACGAAAGGACATCCCTTTTCATTGGTGCCATATAAAAACCATCAGACCAAATTTCTACTCCTGATTTATTTTCAATGGTAAAATCCAGATAACTGTAATTTGTTTCACATTTTGGACATTTTGAGTAGGCCTGGTTAATGCTCATTTTTCGTTTTTTTTATCAAAGTTGGGAATTTTTATGCTTATTTCAAATAAAATTAATTGGTTTATTAATTGATTGATGGAATGGTTAGTTAAAAATTATCTTTCATTAAGACACTGACTCCCTTTATATTGCATTAATTTAAAACAATTAATCAACTGCTAATCATAAATAATATAGTCCGAAATTAATCTCATATTTAAGTGAAAAATAATAAATTATTTGGTTACAACTCAATTAACTACTTCAAAAAAATGAATGAATTATTATTCTAAGCTAGTGTCATGTCAAGGCTAATTTGTCAGGTGACAACACCTGACAAGTGCACCAGACAGGTATTGTCACCTGGCTAATTACCAGTAATATCATACTTGACACTAGAATAAATCAGAACGATATTTGAAATTATTGGTTATCATCTGTAACAATAAAAATCATATTGCCTATCCCCGCAATTTTCTATTCCTTTGCCCTATAATTGAACACAATGGATAAAATTATACTCAAAGGCATTACACACCACAATTTAAAAAATATTGATATTGAAATTCCACACAACCAGTTTACGGTAATTTCCGGGGTTTCAGGTTCAGGAAAATCAACACTTGCTGAGGATGTAATTTACAAAGATGCAGAACGAAGATACCTGGAAACTTATTCCATCCATGCCCGTCAATTATTAAACAAGCTAAGAAGGCCTGATGCTGAGCACATTAGCGGTTTACGTCCAGCTATTTTACTTCAGCAAAAAAACTTTGTCAACTCACCACGTTCTACTGTTGGGACACTTACTGAAATCCATGATTTATTACGTTTGTTTTTCGCAAGGCTTGGAAAATCGACTGATAATAAACTAAATATAAACAGAAGCCTGTTTTCATTCAATACTGCCGAAGGAGCATGCCCTATCTGCAAAGGTCTAGGCTTAAGTGACAAAATTGATCCTGATTTAATTATTTCAGATCCTGAAAAATCATTGCGAGAAGGGGTGCTTGCTATAACAACGCCTACCGGCTATATAGTTTATTCTCAGGTCACTATGGATGTTATGGCACAGGTGTGTGAATCTGAAGGATTTTCAGCAGATACTCCATGGAAAGAACTGACTGATTACCAGAAAAATATAGTATGGTATGGTAGCCAGAAAATAAAAATCCCCTTTGGCAAGCACACGCTTGAATCGCGCATGAAGTGGAAAGGAATTACAGCCAAACCGCGTGAAGAAGGTTATTACAAAGGCATTATTCCTGTGATGGAAGAAATCCTAAAACGCGATCGAAACCCCAATATCCTTCGTTTTGTGAAAACAGTAGAATGTGAAGCATGTAATGGTACACGTTTTAACAAGAATACATTGAGTGTTACGCATCAAAGTAAGAACATTGCTGATTTGCTTTCATTTAGCGTTAAAGAACTGAAAAATTACTTCCATGATTTAAAATTTAGTCCTCAAGAAAAAGAAACAGGTGAACAAATCAAACAAGAGATTTTAAAAAAGGCAAAGGTTCTTGAAGAGTTAGGCGTTGGCTACCTTACTTTAACCAGAAGTGCTGATACCCTTTCTGGTGGTGAAGCTGCCCGCATTCGATTAAGTGGACAAATAAATTCAAAACTTAGAGGTGTTCTGTATGTGTTTGATGAGCCTGCTGCCGGACTCCATGCTGTTGACATGGATAAACTGATGAATAAAATCAAAGGTTTAAGTGAATTGGGCAATACTGTAATAGCTGTCGATCATAACGAGCAAATCATTCGAAAAGCTGACTACATCATTGAATTGGGCCCTGAGGCTGGAATCAACGGCGGTGAATTGATCTACCATGGACCTCTGCCTGATTGGAGAAAATTAGCCACTGAAAAAAAGGATTTTCAAACGGCAGTCTATTTATCTGGAAAACAGCAAATCGAAATCATAAAACACAATGGCAACAATAAGAAAATCAGCATATTTGGAGCTAAATCCAGAAATCTCAAAAACCTGGATATTTCGTTCCCTTTAAACCAATTGGTTGTAATTACAGGTGTTTCAGGTGCGGGTAAATCAAGTTTATTGAAATACACCTTGGCCAATTACCTAAGAAAAAAATTAAACGGAACCAACATTGAACATGGTGAGTTTGAAAAAATAGAAGGACTTGAAAACATTGACAAAATCATCGAAGTAGATCAATCTCCTATTGGAAAAACGCCCAGGAGTAATCCTGCAACCTATACAAAGTTATTTGATCAAATACGTGATTTTTATGCTTCATTAAAAGAGGCAAAACAAGCCAAACTAAGCAAATCAAATTTCTCTTTTAACACCAAAGGTGGTAGATGTGAGAACTGCCAGGGAGCAGGCTATTTGCAAACCGGCATGCACTTTTTAGGAAATGTGGATGTTGTTTGCCCTGAATGCAATGGAAAACGTTTCCTCGAACAGGTTTTACAAGTAAAATACGAAGAAAAAAGCATTTATGAGGTATTGGAATTATCTATTAATCAAGCACATGATTTCTTTACCAATATTCCAAAAATAGCAAAACCCTTGCAAGTTTTAGTTGATTTAGGACTTGGGTATTTAAAACTGGGACAACGTTCAAGCACTTTATCCGGTGGAGAAGCACAACGTGTAAAATTAGCTGCAGAACTAAGCAAATCATCCACAGGAAAAACATTGTATATTCTGGATGAGCCTTCACGAGGACTTCATTTACATGACATTAACATTTTGCTAAAATCCTTTTACAAGCTGTTGAATAATGGCAACTCAGTGATGCTTATAGAACACAATCTAAGAATGGCTCAGGCAGCAGATCATGTTATTGATTTAGGCCCTGGTAGTGGTGAAGATGGTGGAGAATTAGTATTTGAGGGGAAACCAGAGGAGTTAATAAAATGTGCTAAATCTAAAACCGGACAGGCCTTAAATGAATTATTAAATCCGCAAAAAGAGACACATACCCAACTTGAAAATGTTGCTAAAAAACCTAAAGATCATATTGTTTTAGAAGGAGTATCAACCAACAACCTCAAAAACATCAACCTTAAACTCCCTGTTAATCAATTAATTGTTTTCACCGGGGTTTCAGGTAGTGGAAAATCATCCTTACTATTTGACACCTTATATGCCGAGGGACAAAAGCGTTTTAACGAAAACTTCTCTCCTTATATCAGAACCATGCTTGGACAACAAAAACAAGCTGATTTCGAGCTTATTTCAGGTCTTAGCCCTGTAATTGCCATTAAACAAAAGCGATTAAAAGCTAATGAGCGTTCCACCGTGGGTACCCTGGCAGAAATCTACGATTATTACCGGTTATTATACTCCAGAATTGGTCAACTCAGGTATCCGGAAAAAGCTGATTTACTTACAGCTGCTCATTTTTCGTTCAACCAAAGCCAGGGATCATGCAAGCATTGCGAAGGATTAGGCTTCCAATATATTCCAGACGCAGATAAAGTAATAACCCACCCGAAAAAATCACTTATTGATGGAGCTCTTAAAGGGACAAAAACCGGAAAATTCTACGGGGAATCTGATGGTCAGTACGTTGCTGCGTTACTGTCTGTTGGTAAAGCAAAAGGCATTGACTATTCGCGCTCATGGGAAAACTTAAACGAGAATGAAAAAAAGATTGCTTTTGAAGGATGTGATGATGAGCTGTTTGATGTAGATTGGAAATACAAAAGAAAAAACAGGGAAGGAGTACATAATTTCCAGAGCAAATGGCCGGGATTTTCAGGTCATATTCTTGAAGAATACCAGCGAAAGCAAGTAGATAAAAGAGGCCAAGAGTTGTTGCCTTTAATGAAAACACAGGCATGTGCTCATTGTCAGGGTAACAGACTGAATGACTTATCGTTATCGATTAAAGTTATAGGTAAAAACATCAGCGAACTGACAGCTTTAACCATTGATAAGAGCATCCACTTTTTTAAACAAGATGGAAGTTCTTTAAGTCTGGCCGAAAAGGCAATTTTTAAGCCCATTGCCATTGAAGTGATTCGAAGACTGGAACTGATTAGTAAAAGCGGCCTCTCCTACCTAAGTCTTGACCGCCCTTCAGTAAGCCTTTCAGGTGGAGAAGCCCAGCGCTTACGTTTGGCGGGAATGCTTGGCTCTGAACTCACAGGAATAACTTACATCTTAGACGAGCCTACAGCAGGTTTGCATTCATCTGACACAGAAGGATTAATTGATATTCTGAAACAAATCAGGGATTTAGGAAACACAGTAATCATTGCAGAACATGATGAAGACATCATCAAAGCTGCTGATTATTTGGTTGATTTGGGACCACTAGCGGGTGAAAAAGGTGGTGAAATTGTAGCTGCCGGAAATTACGAGCAACTACTTCACTCAACAAACTCATTAACAGCTAATTATTTAAACAAGAAAGAGACTCAATTTTATAGAAAGCCAAAAGAATTCAAAGAAAAAGCGCTGGAAATCAAAGCTGCTTCAGCCAACAATTTAAAAAACATTGATGTTGATTTTTATTCTTCTTGTATCAACGTTATTACAGGCGTTTCGGGTAGTGGAAAATCAAGTTTACTTTTTGAAGTCATCCAAAAATCTATAAAACAAAGAAAACCAGCTAATTGCAAATCGTTTAACATCACTGAGCAATTTGAAAACATTGTATTTGTTGACCAGGAAATGACAACGGCCTCAAGCCTTTCGAGTATTGCAACTTTCACAGGCATTTTTGACTATATTAGAGATGAATTTGCAAAAGAAGCAAAAAAAACCAACTCCAAAATCAATAAAAACTATTTTTCTTACAATAGCAAAGGAGGACGGTGCGAAACCTGTAAAGGACATGGTTTTACAAAAACAACACTTGACTTTTTACCGGATATTTATTCAATCTGCCCGAATTGTAACGGGAAAATATATACCCCAGAAGCCCTGCAATATCAAATACATGGAAAATCCGTTGCTGATGTACTTGAATTATCAATTAATGAAGCACTTATCACTTTTGCAAATCACAATAAAATACACCATAAGCTGGAAGTTTTAAAAGAAACGAACCTGGACTATTTAAAAATTGGTCAACGATTAAACACCTTATCTGGTGGAGAACTGCAAAGATTAAAACTGGCCGTAGAGTTCATGAAATCATCTCATGGAAAAAGCTTGTATCTTTTGGATGAACCAACCACCGGCCTGCATTTTGAGGATATCAAACATCTGATTATGTTATTTGATAAACTTGCACAAAATGGTCATACATTGATAATTACAGAACATAATCCAACTCTAATTAAAAATGCAGATTACATTGTTGATTTAGGTCCCAAAGGAGGTGATAAAGGAGGTGAATTGATCGTATCCGGAGATGTTAAGTCCATCAAAAGTTGTAAAATATCTTTGACAGGAAAATATTTGAAATAGGGAATTAGAACTTAGAACTTTTTTACGAAGTTCCAGGTTCTAATTTCTAAGTTCCGATTTTATTATTCTTCCTTATTTTTCCATACCAAAACAATTATTCCAATACGGGCAATTAAAAAGGTGAATAATCCACCTGCTGGTGCTATCAAGGAAACCTTAAAACCTCCGGCAATAGCTGCTTGCGAAACAGCGCCTACTGTCTGGATTGAATCAAATGCATTAATTAGTCCAATGGTCATGCCCAAAACGCTCCATGCAAGTGTAAAACTACCTAAAGGAGAAACCAGAGCAATAATCTTCGTCGGTTTACTCTTATTTAAAAGTCCAAGAAAAATTAATACGAGTATCAAGATAAATAAAAGTAGGATTGGGTACATAAAAAAAGGCCCACCAACATTAAGTAAATTTGTCATAATAATTTTAATTAAAAATGAATACTGGCTCAAAAGTACCCATAGCATAAACATGAAAATATCAATTACGATTACCTACAATATTCTTTCACTATTTGACGAGATAACGTCTGTAAAGTGAAACTTTTACATATAATGCTGCTAAATAAAGGACAAAAACTGTAATTTATCTACAAAATTGAATCAATTAATCTAAAATATGTAATATTGTTACTGTGAATTTGCTAAAATTTTTAAATACAAAAGCTATTCTTCTTCATACCGCCTTTTGGATAGGGGTTTGGTTTTTCTTTATATATTTTTTTAGCTACAATTCAAAAGATAGTGACTATGTCGCCTGGTTTTCGAGCTTTCTTCTTCCAGTTACAATGACAACAAGTTATTATGTTGTCTACCAGCTTATCCCCCAATATTTACTACTTCGAAAATATTTAAAATTTGCCCTTTATAGTTTCTATACTTTAGTTTACTCAACCTGTTTTATAGTTTTTACTATTATTGGTAGTTTCATTTTTTTGTCAAAATTAGATGTAACTGATATGCCTCCGATGAGTAAAAACTTTATTTTCATTTTAATTCTGGTATACTTGGTAGTTGGCTTTATGGGCTTTGTAAGCATTTTAAACCACAACTTCAAAACCATTTCAAAAAATAAGGAACTTCAAAATAAAATCCTTGAAACACAGTTGCAATTAAAAGATCAGGAGCTTAACCACCTTAAAAAACAAATTCATCCGCATTTTTTATTTAACACTCTGAATACCATTTATGGATTTGCCTTAAAGCAATCGAAACATACACCCGAAATTATCTTGAAACTTTCAAACCTTCTCGATTACATTTTATACCAGGTAAATAAACCGAAAGTAAGCCTGAAAGAGGAGGTTTTACATATAAAGGAATACATTGAACTCGAAAAAATAAGATTTAAAGACACGCTAAAGGTGTCATTTTCAAGTAGTAAGATTGCAGAAGAAATCCAAGTGGCCCCGATGTTATTAATTCCTTTTGTTGAAAACACTTTTAAGCATGGCAATTTGATAAATGGTTTTTTAAGTATTGAAATTAATGTATTGGTTGAAAATAATAGCTTGTGCTTTTCCATTAAAAATACGGTACAACCAAAGCAGGATGAAAATACGAATGACGGAATTGGCCTCGAAAACATAAAAAAAAGATTGGATTTACAGTATTCCGGCAATTACGAATTAAATAATACGATAGATAGGAATTGGTACATAGTTGATTTAAAAATTTTAGATTTAACCCTGATAAAAGATGTCCAAAACAATTAACTGCATTATTGTTGATGATGAGCCAGTTGCACGAGAAATTCTTGATCAACATTTATCCAAAATTGAAGGAGTAAATGTGCTTGCTTTATGCAAAAATGCACTGGATGCATTTAATATGATTAATGCTAAAAAAATTGATTTAATCTTTCTGGACATTAATATGCCTGAAATTTCAGGTTTGTCATTTGCTAAATCGATTAATAAGAACATAAAGATCATTTTCACCACTGCCTATCGGGAATATGCAATTGATGGATTTGATTTACAGGCGGTTGATTATTTATTAAAACCTATTTCTTTCGAGCGATTATTGCAGGCCATAAAAAAATTCATGGATGAAAATATCCAGATTGAGCATATTGTACAAGATGAAATAACTGAAGAAAAAAGCGATTATATTTTTGTACGTTCAGACCGAAAAATGGTGAAAGTGCGTTTCTCTGAAATAAATTACATCGAAAGTATCAGTGATTACATAAAAATATATCTTACAGAAAAAAATGTTATAACAAGAGAAACCATCTCAAATATTGAAGCAAAACTTCCACAAAACGAATTTATTCGAACACATCGATCTTATATCGTTTCCATTGATAAAATAGTTTCTTTTACTAATGAGACCATTGACTTGGAAAACAAAAAAGAAATTCCTATCAGCCGAAGTTATAAAAATGAAGTGCTTCAAAAGCTGGAAAACAAACTGTAAAACAATGAAAATCAGGGATGTACTTAGCTATATTTTAATCTTCGGATCTATTTTTAATGGTTTTAGCCAAAATACAAATAAATTCCCTGATTCATGGCTCGGAACTTATCAGGGCTACATGTACATTTTAAGAGCAAATTCAGAAAGAATTGACACTGTTGATGTAATTTTCGAATTTTCAGCAACAAATCAAGACAAAAAATGGACTTACCGAATGACCTATAAAAGTCCAAAATACAGAGACATTGTAAAAGATTATGAACTCATTAAGCCTGATAGCCTGTCCAAAAACGTTTATTTACTGGATGAAAATGATGGGATATATATCGAAGATGTATTAATGGGTAATGCCCTTTACAGTGCCTTTTCAGTTGCAGAAAGAAGATTGGTGAGTATTCTGCGAAAGGAAGAGAATGAACTATTCATGGAAATATTTACCGGCAAAGACCAAAGTTCACTTGTTTCAAAAAATAAAGCAGATAAACCTGAAGATGTGTTTGAAGTAAAAAGTTATGCTCCTTTTACAACGCAGTTTGTAAGGTTTAAAAAGATAAAATAACCTTAATGGAAGTTATCTTTTTCTACCTTTGTTCTTCAAAACATATTCTATCAAATGGAAAAAGAAAACTACTCCTCAAAACTATTCGATGATACCATCAACGAGTTTTCAAAACTCCCTGGCATTGGCAAGAGAACAGCTACAAGGCTAGTTCTTCATTTGTTGAAACTTGAAAAAGAAAACCTTGAATATTTTGGTGAAACCATTATCAAGCTAGCCAAAGAAATTAAGCATTGCAACATTTGTCACAATATTTCGGATACTGAAACCTGTTCCATTTGTGCCGATAAATTGCGTGATGACTCAACCATTTGTGTAGTAGAAAACATAAAAGATGTAATAGCCATAGAAAATACGCAGCAATTTAGAGGCAAATACCATATTTTAGGAGGTATTTTATCACCAATGGAAGGCATTGGGCCTTCCGATTTAAATATACACAGTCTTGAATTACGGGTAAAAAATGGTGAAATCAATGAACTCATACTCGCTTTAAGCCCAACAATGGAAGGTGATACCACCAATTTTTACCTTTACAAAAAATTCAGCCAACTTGGAGTAAAACTGACTACTTTAGCTCGTGGAGTTTCATTTGGTGACGAATTAGAATATGCCGATGAGATTACATTGGGTCGCTCAATCATTAATCGTCAGCCATTTGATGGGAATGCCATGTAAAATATAGACATTGAGTCATTTGTAGGAGTAACTAATGACCTATGAATTACTGACTGACTATCACCAATTATAAGTTCAATAATCCCCTCAAAGAATTAAATTAAAAAAATTGCTCAATACACTTCACCTCAAAATAAAACTATTTTACCGACTCAAACTGAAATTTAGCGAAAATCAATAGTGGTTTTATTGCTTTTGCATTATCTTTATAAGAAAAATTGAATATGGAAAAGATAGAAGATTTATTTAAAAAGTTTGTTTATACAGGCGTAGGCCTTGCCGCAATGACAGGTGAAAAGCTAAAAAAAGCAGTTGATGAACTGATAAAAGATGAAAAAATTTCAAGCAAAGAGGGTGAAAAAATTGTCAAAGATTTTGTAAAAAGTACTGAGTCAAAATCAAAAGAACTTGAAGAGGACTTAAAAAAGGCTGTTAATAAAGTAATTGACAAATTTAATTTTGCAAAAAAAGATGAAGTAAGCAAGCTTGAAAAAAAAGTTGCTGAACTTGAAAAACTTTTGAAAAAAGATGCTGCTAAAACAACAAAGAAGACAGCAGCCAAAAAAAACACAGCTAAAAAAACAACGACTAAGAAAGATAAAAAAGATAGCAGCAAATAGTCTGAATATTTTGAAATTATTGCCCATGTAAGTTTGATTCTAATTATTCAATTGCATGGGCATTTTCATATTCTTTCTGTTATAATGGACAAACAGCTCAATACATTAATATTAAAAAGGTTATCTTCCTGAAATTAGTTTTCTAGCAAATTATCTTTTTTTATTTATATTTGGTACTTAGTTATGCTAATATACTGACCCGTTTGATTGGCAGGCATTTACAGCAACATATTTAACAAATTGTTTTTGGACTTCTTTTGTCAGAAGACTGAAGACAGAAGTCTGAAGTATTTCTACATATAGGTTTTCTCTTTTTACTTCGGTCTTCAAACTTCGGGCAAACTGATTTTTTCGAACAGAGTGGAAGTTTTATGGTAAATGGTCGACTATCCAAGCAACTTAGTAACCGCATAACTAACTCATCTTCAACAACTATTAACCTATACTTGGTTTCATTTTTGTGAAATCGGTAATTAACTACAAAACTAACTATGGAAGTAAAACGTACTTTTGACATTGTAGCACAGATGCACGAAAAATTCAACCGTGACGATGCACTCGCTGTTAAACGAAATGGTAAGTGGGATAAGTACAGCACCAACGAATACAAAGAACATGTCGACGGCTTTAGCTATGGTCTTTTAGAGCTGGGTTTCAAAAAAGGAGATAAAATAGCAACAGTATCGAACAATCGTCCCGAATGGAATATGGTAGACATGGGAATTGGTCAGGTTGGTGGTGTACATGTGCCAATTTATCCAAATATCAGCGAAGAAGAATATACGCATATTTTAGGTCATTCTGACGCAAAATTCCTGATTCTCTCATCAAAGGAACTATATGATAAGATAAAACCGGTTGCAGATAAGATTGAGAATATTCAAAAGGTATTCACCTATGATCAACTTTCAGGAATTCCCAACTGGATGGAAATTGTACGCCTCGGTAGAGAGAACAAAGAAAAACATACAGAAGAACTCGAAAAAATTAAAGAAAGTGTTGATGCAAATGATCTGTTTTCTATCATCTATACCTCTGGAACGACAGGTGTTTCAAAAGGGGTAATGCTTAGTCATACTAATTTTATCAGTAACGTACTAGCCTCCAAGCACATACTACCTCTCGACCCCAACGATAAGGTTTTGAGTTTTTTACCACTTTGCCATGTATTTGAACGAATGGTAAATTACTTATACCAATACAGTGGCAACCCTATTTATTATGCAGAAAGCATCGATACTATTGGTGAAAACATCAAAGAAGTTCAGCCACATGGTTTTGCAAGCGTGCCCAGGGTAATTGAAAAGCTATACGACAAAATCATCATGAAGGGCAAGGAACTTAAAGGAATCAAAAAAAGTTTATTCTTTTGGGCTGTTAGCCTTGGATTAAAATATGAATTAAACAATGCTAATGGCTGGTTGTACAACCAAAAACTCAAAATTGCTAACAAACTGATTTTCAGCAAATGGAGAGAAGCTCTGGGAGGTAAAGTCAAATTAATCATCTCTGGTGGTGCGGCATTGCAGCCACGTTTGGCAAGAGTGTTTTGTGCTGCAAATTTAATTATCCAGGAAGGATATGGTCTAACAGAAACCTCACCTGTTATTGCGGTTAATAAACGTCATTATCCTGATATGAAATTTGGAACAGTCGGTCCTGTTTTAGGCAATATTGAAGTTAAAATTGCCGATGACGGAGAAATTTTAATGAAAGGCCCAAGCTTAATGCTGGGTTATTACAAAAATCCTGAAAAAACTAAAGAAGTAATTGACGAAGAAGGATGGTTTCATACCGGAGATATTGGAGTACTTCATGAAAGGAACATTTTACAGATAACAGATCGTAAAAAAGAGATGTTTAAGCTTTCAACAGGAAAATATGTGGCTCCGCAAGTGGTTGAAAATAAGTTCAAGGAGTCACCATTTATCGAGCAAATTATGGTAGTTGGAGAAAGTGAAAAATATGCTGCTGCAATTATTTGCCCTTCATTTGAGTATTTGCACGACTGGTGCTCGCTGCACAACATTAAATATCGCGACAATAAAGATTTGATTCAAGTACCGAAGGTAATAGAACGGTTCCAGCGAGAAATAGACGTTTTTAATCAGCATCTTGGTCGACATGAGCAGCTTAAGAAATTTGAATTAACTTGCCAGGAATGGCTACCCGAAACCGGAGAGTTGTCTCCTACTCTTAAGCTTAAAAGACGGTTTTTAAAAGAGAAATACAGGATTAAATTTGAACGCTTATACAGAGAAACTGATGATTCAGGCCATGTTGGCCAACCTTCAAACGCATAACATACCAAAATAAAACCTGTCAGGTTTTTGTTTTTTTTAATTGCTTGACTGCAGAAAAGTTTTCAATCATGCATTAAATTAAACCTGACAGGTTTTTGTCAAAAAATTTGATTTACCTCTTTCTTCCACCAATCTTTTTTACCAACATTCCCTATTTCTTTATCAACAATAGGTTTTTGCAGCTGGAATTTTGCTAACTTTGCAAATTGTTAAGTTAATTACTATTTTTGTTAAATGAGTATAACATTATTCATAATAATATTTACAGCACTAATTTCAATTACAGCTTTTAGTAACCGAGAAGTGTTCGATAAACTAAAGCTGAACCCATATATGATTGTTAAGCGAAAAGAGTACTTCAGAATATTGGGTCATGCAGTCATTCACGTTGATTGGACTCATCTGATTTTCAACATGATAACCTTGTATTTTTTTGGAGAATATGTTGAAGAAGCTATGAAAGTTATTTTTGGCTATGGAAAGCTTGTTTTTATAATGATGTATGTTTTGGCAGCAATTGTTTCCTCATTGCCTTCCATTGCAAAGCACAAGAATGATCATTGGTACAATTCGGTTGGTGCTTCCGGAGCAGTATCTGCAATTCTTTTTGCAGGGATTTTATTAAATCCCAACATGAAAATGATAGTTTTCCCTATACCTATCCCACTTCCTGGGTATATTTTAGGTTTAGGATACCTTATATTTTCACATTTTATGAGTAAGAAAAATGCAGACAATATAAATCACGATGCGCACATAACTGGTGCTATTTTTGGATTTTTGTTTCCTTTGATTCTGGAACCAAAGTTATTTAGCCTTTTCATTGATAATCTTGGAGGATAAAAGTTAAAAAATTGAGTAAAAACAAAACCATATTTCTCGATCGAGATGGTGTTATTAACGATAACTCGGTAGCTTATTATGTGTATAAAGCCGAGGATTTTATAATTAATCCCGGAGTGATTGAAAGCTTAAAATCATTTCAATCAAAAGGTTATCAGTTAATTGTACTAACAAACCAAGGAGGAATCGCAAAGAAACAATATGATAATCAGGATGTTGAATTATTAAACAGACGTCTTGAAGAAGAATTAAATAATGAAGGAATTAAGTTAAAAGATATATTATATTGCCCCCATCATTCAGATATTTCAAAATGTCTGTGCAGAAAACCAGGCACTCTTCTATTTGAAAAAGCAATTGCAAAATACAATGTGGATACTTCTGCATCTTTTATGATTGGTGATTCTGAAAGAGACATTGTGGCATCTGAAAAAGTAGGGGTAAAAGGAATTAAAGTAGAAGCAAATAATAATTTATTTGAAGCAATAAGAAAAACAGAGTTTTCGTATTTAGTTGATTAATAAATTAAAACAAAGGAAAGATGGGCAGTGAAGGATTCATAAGCTATAATGGCCAAATTATCCACAAGGATGAACTAAGGTTGGATCTAAACAACCGTGCATTTCAGTATGGAGATGGACTTTTTGAAACCATGCATGCGTCTGGCAATAAAGTGCAATTTTTTTACGAACACATGGAACGCCTCATACGAAGCATGAAAGTGTTGAAAATGGAAATCCCTGTTAGGTTTACCATTGACACCATGGGTCTTCAGAAAGAGATTTCGAAAATACTGAATAAAAACAAGCTCTTTAAAGGAGCCAGAATAAGAATGACTGTTTTTAGAGAGACTGGTGGCTTTTATAGCCCAGAATCAAATGAAACAGAATATATCATAGAAAGTAGTCCTTTAACTTCCGATGTTTATGAATTTAATCAAAAAGGCTTACTGATAGATATTTACGAAGAGCAATTAAAACCAATCAATAGCCTGGCTTCGGTAAAGCTCACAAGCTCTATCTTTTTTGTATTGGCCGGCATATTCAAAAAAGAAAATGGCCTCGATGAATGCCTCATTCTTAACACAAAAGGCAATATCATTGAAGGAATTAGTTCCAATATCTTTTTGGTTAAAGAAAACATTATCTCAACTCCTTCATTACGAGAAGGTTGCCTACCCGGAATCATGCGTCAAAAAGTAATTGAACTGGCAAGAAGGAACAGGTTTATTATACAGGACGAGCAACCTATTAAAATTCAGGACATTATGGCTGCTGATGAAATATTTTTCACAAATGCTGTTAAAGGGATACAATGGGTTGTTGGTTTTAAACAAAGAAGGTTTTATAATAAGGTAGCGAAAACTCTTTCCGATGCTCTCAATCAGCAACAATTTCCCATGTTAATTGCAAAGAGCGCATAATAAATAAGCTAAAAATGAATAAAATGATTCATGCTATCCGATATTTGATTATTTTACTCGTAATATTTGTGTATTCAGAAAATTTTTATGCACAGAAAAAGGATAGTACATTCACAGCTCATAATACTTTCTACGGAGGTTTTGCTAATGAAGGAGCTATTTATTCAGTTAATTACGATAGAATCTTTAGCCAAAACAACAAGCTGGCCTGGAGCTATCGAATAGGCTTTTCAATACTTAAAAACGCAATAGCTATGCCCGTTGGAATCAACATGTTTACAGGAAAAGGTAATTCTCATGCGGAGTTTAGCTTTACTGTAATTCCTTACGTTGATAAATACCGAAGTTTTTTAAGTTCTGATGACTTATCAGACAAATACATCTATCTGATTCCTGGAATAGGATATCGATTTCAGAAACCCCAAGGAGGTATTTTTTTCAAAGCATTAGTCTCGCCAACAGTTTTTCTCGACCCTCCTTCAAGTAACTTTTGGAAGATGGATCCAAAACTTAAGTTTTTGGCACATGTGGGAATTGGTTACTCATTTTAAATTTTAATGATGGCTTATTTCAAAATAGAGAGAAGCAATTTATTTTAGAAATTCTACTTTCATTTACAATATCTCTTTGAGTAATCGATCTTTTGACCTTATATTTGCCCCTTTGTAAAAAAGTTAACATTATGAATTCTATTATAGCACCCGATAATCATTTAGTTTTATTCGCAATTATAGTTGCAGCAGCAGCATTTGGTATTTATTCCGAACATAAAAAGTGGTTTGGTAAATTATCTGGAATTTTAGTCACCATGATTTCCATGTCCATTTTATCAATGGCAGGGATCACTCCGGTTGCCTCAGATCCAAACATTAAAGTGGCTGCTTATGATATTGTATTTTCTTACTTTATTCCTATAGCAATTCCAATGCTTCTCTTTAGTTCAAATATTATAAAAATTATCAAAGAGAGTGGAAAACTATTACTGGCGTATATTTTGGGTGCAATTGGTGTGATATTAGGTAGCTTTCTTGCTTATGCATTAATTGATTTAGGAAATGAATCTGGTAAAACAGCTGGCGTTATCTGCGCAACACTGATAGGCGGAAGTGTTAATTTTATCGCTACTGCAGAAATTCTAAATTTTAGTACTCATCCTCTCTTTACAGCTACAATTGCAGTGGATAATTTTGTTGCAAACTTGTATGTCCTTTTTCTTTTCTTAGTTCCATCATTAGGCTTTCTTTCCCGCTTTTTTGTAAAGCCTAAAGAAGAAAATAGGCAGGAAAGGAATTCTGTTGAGAAAAAAACATTCCCTATCACCACGGAGCGAATTGCAGTTTCCATTTTTATTTCTGTTTTGATTGCAGCACTCGGCAATGTAATAGCAGATTATTTGCAAAATGTTATCCAAACGGATTTAAGCCTAAGTATACTGACAATCACTGTTTTAGCACTACTTGTAGCCAATCTGTTCCCAAAGAACTTTAAACAGCTCGAAAACACCTCATTTTCAATTGGATTATGGATGATGTATATTTTTCTGGCTGTAATTGGGGCAGCAACTAATCTACAAGCGATTTTAGGAATTGGCCCAATGGTTCTGCTCTTCTATTTAGTCATAATGATATTCCATTTAGTATTAATGCTGGCATTAGCTAAACTTTTCAAACTCGATGTATACGAAGTAGTTATTTCGTCAGCTGCAAATATTATGGGACCATCTGTTGCAGCACCTATGGCTGCTTCAATGGGACAAAAAAACCTGGTTACTCCAGGAATTTTGGTCGGTATACTCGGATACATCATAGGTACATTTATAGGAGTATCCATTGCCCTTCTTCTTTAACGATGAAATTTATCATTAAATATAGTCTGTCATTATATTTTAGCTTATAAGGTCATTTTCTTACATTTGTCACTTTGTTCTTAAATAAAGTAACACTCAGATATGAGCTTAAGCAAGATTCTGCAAACAATAGATAACAATATTGGTGGTTCACAATGGTTTGTTTACCTACTATTGGGCACTGGCCTTTTCTTTACGGTATACCTGAAATTTCCGCAAATAAGGTATTTCAAACATGCTATAAAAATTGTGAAAGGTAAATTTGACAAAGAAGGAGACAAAGGGGATGCCTCTCATTTTCAAGCACTTGCAACAGCACTTTCAGGAACAGTAGGTACTGGGAATATTGCTGGCGTTGCTTTCGCAATTTACCTGGGAGGACCTGGGGCTTTATTCTGGATGCTGATGACTGCTATGCTTGGTATGACAACCAAGTTTGTTGAAGTAACCTTATCTCACAAATATCGGGAAACTGCAGAAGATGGCTCTATTTCGGGAGGTCCCATGTATTATATGAAAAATGCTGACTTTAGGTTGTTCGGTAAGAAACTAAACCTAAAATGGCTGGCAGTTTTATTTGCAATTGCAACAGTTTTTTCATCCTTTGGTACAGGAAACTTGCCACAGATAAATAGCATCTCAAACTCAATGGAATCAACTTTTGGTATTGAAACCTATATCACAGGTGCTGTTTTAGCAGTTTTACTTGCTTTTGTTATTATTGGAGGTATCAGGCGAATTGCAAAAGTTACAGAAAAACTGGTGCCAGCAATGGCCATTATTTATTTCATCGGTGCTATTTCCGTAATCCTCTATAATTATGAGAATATTATTCCATCCTTTGTATCAATTTTCGCAGACGTTTTCACAGGCACAGCAGCAGTAGGAGGTTTCCTGGGTGCAAGTTTTGCTTATGCATTTAACAGAGGCGTAAACAGAGGACTATTCTCCAACGAAGCCGGACAAGGTTCTGCCCCAATTGCACACGCCGCTGCCAGAACACATCAGCCAGTTTCTGAAGGCATGGTTGCTATTTTAGAACCTTTTATTGATACCATTATTATCTGTTCGTTAACAGGTCTGGTTTTATTATCATCAGGTACCTGGCACGAAAAGCATGAAAATACGTTTCAACATGCCGACATGTTTATCTTAGATAAAAAATTGTCAGAAAAAAAAGAAAAAGATAAAACAGCCTTGGTTGAGCATATTAGAGGAAGAGACACCATTCCTTTGTTTTCAGGTGAATTAAAAGTGAAGAAGGGCGAAATTAAGAAACATGTTACTGTAATTCATGCACGATCTTTCGCTGAAGATGTGTTGGTTTATTATGATGATACCCTTTTTTCAGGAAAAATAAATATAAAAGATGGAAAGCTGGCTGAAGAACAGCAAGATGGGAGAAAGGAAGAACTTTTTGAATTTACCGGAAAATCTTTGGTTCATAGTGCTCCATTAACAGCTATTGCGTTTAAACGTGGGTTCTTTGGGGATTTTGGTCAGTACATTGTTTCCATAGGTCTTCTCTTATTTGCATTTTCAACCGCCATATCATGGTCATATTACGGAGGCAGGGCTATTACATTTTTATTTGGATCAAAGGGTGTAATTTATTACAGAATTGTATACGTAATAGGTTTCTTTATTGCTTCTTTTGTTGACACCACCATTGTTTGGATCTTCTCAGGTATAACAATTGCCTTTATGACCATTCCAAACTTATTCGGGATACTGATGTTAAGAAAAGACATGAAAAATACTGTTAAAAAATACTGGATTGATTTTAGTGCTGAACATCCAGACATTAAAATCCCAGAGAAAATAAGCGAAAAATAAGGCTGCTTTTAAGAAGCTGGTTATTAATAAAATACAAAGAAAAAGCAGGTTGTTATTTGAATAATCTGCTTTCTTTAATAAAAAACGCTGACTTTATTCACATCCTCAAAAATCGAATAAGCAAAATGAACGTAAAAGAAAAAGTAAAAAACTATTTAAATAAAAAGTCAAAATGGGGCATTGCCTCCGATGTTTTCTTTGTTGGAATACTTATAGCTTTCTTAATTCCGCAAAGCAGGCTACAACTTGGGGCATGGGTGAATCAAATAAAAATGTTGTTTGTTTCACCAGTAACTGTTGATGAAGAAAATACACATACTCTATCTGCTGATGCCTATGAAATGGAGTTTCAGGATTTAAATGGAAATAAGATTGATGTATCAAACCTTAAAGGAAAAGTGATTGTCCTAAATTTATGGGCAACATGGTGTCCTCCTTGTGTTGCAGAAATGCCAAGCATCCAGAAATTATATGAAAAATACAAGGACAGTGATCAAGTTGCATTTCTAATTGTAAGCAATGAAGAATCTGCTCCGGTTGAAAAATTCATAAAAAAGAAAGGATATACATTTCCTGTGTATATAAATAAATTCAGAATGCCTGACGACTTCGCAACAAACAGTATTCCAACCACTTTTGTAATTTCAAAGGATGAAAAAATAGTTGTAAGAGAAGTAGGTGCTTCTGACTGGGCAAGCGAAAACATGTTTCAGATTATGGATAAGCTAATTGCTGATTAAGCACAGAGCATAAAGCCAACCGCTAATAGCCAGAAGCTAAAAGCCAATAATCAAAAGCTGTACAACAGCATAATTTTTAAGGAAAAGAGCAACAGATAAAAAAAACCGTGAAACAAGGCAAAGCTAAAGTATATGCAATTTCATTCGGACATTTTATTCACGATGTGTATACTGCTTTTTTAGCCCCTGTACTTCCATTATTAATCGAGAACCTGAAACTTAATTATTTTCAAGCAGGCTTACTTTCAGTAATTCGCAACTTACCAGCAGCCTTCAATGCATTCATTGGCCTGTTGGCTGATAAAAAGGACTTTAGAATTTTTGTAATCCTTGCTCCTTCAATCAGTGGAATACTAATGAGTTTGATGGGATTAGCCCCCAATTACATTGTTTTGGTTTTAATGCTCTTTGTTGTTGGTATCAATTCAACTCTTTTCCACATTCCAACGCCTGTGATGATAAGAAAAGTAAGTCCTGAAAAACTAGGTTTTGGAATGAGCATGTACATGCTTGGAGGCGAATTGGCCAGAACTATTGGTCCTTTAACAATATTGGCAGGAGTTTCTTTGTGGGGGTTTGAAGGAACCTACCGATTAATTCCTCTCTCTTTGGCAACCTCATTTTTAATGTGGATTCAAATTAGAAAAATAAGTATCCACCGAAAAAAAGAAAGCAAGGAAAAACCTGCGAAAATTAAATTACTATTGAAACAGCACGGACACCTCTTCATTATGATCACTGGATTTATGCTGTTCACATCTCTAATGAAATCTGCTTTGTCTGTATTTCTGCCAACTTTCAAGAATGAGCAAGGTGCCAGTCTTTGGGTAGGAGGAATCAATCTGGCTATTTACCAATTTGCAGGAGCCATAGGCACATTTGGCTCAGGCACTTTATCCGATAAATTTGGTAGACGAAAAATTTTACTTATTGCAGCTATTGCCAATCCAATTTTAATGGCAGCTTTTGTCTTTTTCCAGGATTCCGTTGCTTCAACCGGGTTACTGGTTTTGATAGGTGCCAGCCTGCTTTCTTATGGTTCAGTTTTACTTGCTATGGTACAGGAAATTAAAACCGACAGACCAGCCTTTTTAAATGGTATCTATATGACTATCAATTTCTTTGTAAGTTCAATTGGAGCCATGTTTATTGGCTTTTTTAGTGATTTGTTCGGTATGACTGGCACTTTTTACCTGGCAGCATTCCTTGCGCTTTTAGCTGTGCCTTTCATATTTTTCCTACCTAAAAAAGAAAGCTTGCCAGGCGATTAAACCCGGCAAGTCTATATCTATTTTATAAGCTCTAATGCTTTATCAATTGCCTGTTGAATACCTTCGGTATTTTTTCCTCCTGCAGTAGCATAAAAGGCCTGGCCTCCCCCACCACCTTTAATTGCTGGAGAAATTTCTTTAATTATTTTTCCCGCATTCAACTGTTTTTCATCAACAAGGTTATCAGATATCATGATGCTAACAATGGCTTTTCCATCAATTTCAGCCCCAAGAACCAAAAACAGGTTATCTACCTCGTTCTTCAGTTGAAAAGAAATATCTTTAATACTTTGAGCAGAATCAACCTGTATCTTTTCAGCAATTACATTAAGTCCGCTAATACTCTTTTGTTTGCCCAGCAGTTCTGCTTTTACTCCTTTCGATTTCTCTTTCTGGAAAGCTTCAATCTCCTTCTTTAAATTACTGTTCTCGTCAATTACTTGTTGGACAGCTTTTACAATATCGTTCTGATTCTTAAATAGTTCCTTTAAGTTATTAAGCGTTTGGCGCTCTTGTGTCAGGAATTCTTCGGCTTTTACAGAGGTAATTGCTTCAATCCTTCTAATTCCTGCAGCAATTGCCGATTCAGATTTAATAATAAAATAACCGATTTCGCCTGTCGCCTTCACATGGGTCCCACCACATAACTCTACCGAATCTCCAAATTTAATTACACGAACAACGTCGCCATATTTTTCACCAAAAAGCATCATAGCCCCCATTTCCTGAGCCTTCTGCATCGGAATACTTCGCTTTTCGTCAAGTGCAAGGTTGCTTCTAATCAGGCTGTTTACCAACAATTCAACCTCTGCTATTTCATCGTCAGTCATTTTTTTAAAGTGAGCAAAGTCAAAGCGTAAATGGTTTTCATCAACCAATGAACCTTTTTGCTCAACATGCTCACCAAGCACTTTTCTCAACGCAAAATGCAATAAATGGGTGGCAGAGTGATTAGCTTCCGTCATTTTTCGTTTCTTCAAACTAACAAATGCATTAAAGAAAGCCTTTGGTTGCTGTGGCAATTTCTTAACAATGTGTACAATTTGGTTATGCTCTTTCTGAGTATCAATAATATCTATTCGCTCAGTATCATTCTCGATATACCCTTTGTCACCAACCTGTCCACCACTTTCAGCATAAAACGGAGTCATATTAAATACCAGCTGATAAAGTTCCTTGCCTTTAGTAGTAACCTTACGGTATTTGGTAATTTTCAGTTTGGTTTCAGTATAGTCGTAACCTATGAATTCATCCACATCATCTTCCAACAGGACTTCCCAATCATCAGTTTCCATGCTTGCTGCATTACGTGAACGGTTTTTCTGCGCCTCCATTTCCTCTTCAAATTCCAACTTACTGACCATTAAACCATTCTCTCTTAAGATAAGCTTAGTCAGGTCAAAAGGAAAACCAAAAGTATCGTAAAGTTCAAAAGCATCTTTTCCTTTTACCACTTCGTAACCACCTTCTTTCATTTTTTCAATGATTTTATCCAAAAGGCGAATACCAGTGTCAAGAGTTTTCAAAAATGCATTTTCCTCTTCCTGAATTACCTGTTCAATCAATTCTTTTTGTTTTGGAAGTTCAGGATAGGCATTTCCCATTACATCAATAAGAACAGACAACAGTTTACACAATACAGGCTCTTCAAATTTTAAGAATGTGTAGGCATACCTTACAGCACGACGCAAAATACGACGAATCACATACCCTGCCTTATTATTCGATGGTAATTGTCCGTCAGCTATTGCAAAGGCAATGGTTCGAAGATGATCTGCCATCACACGCATTGCAATATCCTGCTGTTTATCAACACCATACTTAAAACCAGAAAGCTTTGAAATCTCTTTTATAATTGGCTGAAAAATATCAGTATCATAATTTGATTTTTTACCCTGAACAACCATACAAAGGCGTTCAAATCCCATACCTGTGTCGACATGCTTGTGTGGTAACAATTCAAGTTTACCTCCTGCCTTTCTGTTGTATTGTATAAAAACCAGGTTCCATATTTCAATTACTAAAGGATTGTCTTTATTAACAAGCTCCCGACCAGGTACTTTTGCTATTTCGCTTTCATCCCGCAAATCAATATGAAGTTCAGAACAAGGTCCGCAAGGGCCAATTTCTCCCATTTCCCAAAAATTGTCCTTTTTATTACCATATAAAATATGATCTTCACTCAAATGCTTCAACCATAAAGATTTTGCCTCATTGTCAGGATCTGTCCCATCTTCTTTATCACCCTCGAATACAGAAGCATACAATCGGGTTTTGTCAATTTTCAGAACCTCTGTTAAATATTCCCATGCCCAATCAATCGCCTCTTTTTTGAAATAGTCTCCAAAAGACCAGTTTCCAAGCATTTCAAACATTGTGTGATGATAAGTATCGTGCCCCACTTCCTCTAAATCATTGTGTTTTCCAGAAACTCTAAGGCATTTTTGCGAATCGGCAATACGTTTATCTTTTATTGGAGATATTCCCAGGAAAATATCTTTAAACTGGTTCATTCCCGCATTTGTAAACATCAGCGTTGGATCATTTTTTATCACCATAGGAGCAGAGGGAACAATTGTATGTTGTTTATCTCTAAAAAACTGTAAGAAAGATTCCCTTAATTCGTTCGAAGTCATCATTTTGAATTTAGAATTTAGACATTAGAACTTAGAAATTGGATGTTTGAAATTGTACTAAACTCAAATTTTCAAATACACTAAGTTCTAATTTCAAATATACTGTTAAAAAAAGGATTCAAAATTATTGAAATTAAAGCAAAAAGACTTGTTTATTATTCAACTTTTTTATCTATGTTTGAAAAATATTTAAAAACTCACATTTCAGACTATAATTGTGTACCCATTTTAAAGCAAAACTCATTTTCTTTAAATAATTTTTTTTACTTTTCATCAAAAAGCAACTATCGCATACAATTTTTGGTCTAATAGTTGCGCTAAAACAAAAACATCTGTTGATAAAAAGTTAATATTCTTTAAAAACTTTTAACAACTGATCAAAATTAAACCATAAACTACTGGATTTTTGACACTTGAAATTTAACAAATTTTAACGGAAGCAGTTTGGCTTAAAATTTGATTTTTACAAAAAGTATAGTTTTGTTGTCAAAAAAATTCAAAAACACTTGCATAATTGATTTTATTTACTACATTTGTTGTAAAATTTTGGGGAACTTCTTTTGAAATCCCAATGAAATATGAAAAAAATGACGAAATACAAGTTTCATTTTGACCCTGAAACCCTGAGCTACCAAAAGGTGAAGGTGAGTTTTAAAGAGCAGATTTACAAAAGCTTACCAAAATTTGCCTCAGCTACTATCCTTGGAGTTTTGTTTTTTATCGCCTTATCATTCGTTATCAAATCGCCTGTAGAAAAGCAGGAAGAAGAAAAACAACAAGGCATTTTGTTAAGTATGGAGTACCTTAACAGAAAAATGGCTGATGCTGAAACTACTTTAAGCGAAGTTCAAAAACGTGATGACGAAATTTATCGAAAAATTTTCCAGGCAAATCCAATTCCTGAATCAGTGAGAAAAGCAGGTTTTGGTGGTGTTGACAGATACAAAAAATACGAAGGCTCTACATTTAGCTCAGAAATAATTAGAGCGGCAAAGAAACTTGATATTTTATCAAAACAAATGGTTGTGCAATCAAAATCATTTGATGAAATAATTGAACTTGTAAAAAACAAAGAAAAAATGATGGCTTGTATACCTGCCATTCAACCAATAGCAATTAAAGATTTAACTCGATTTGGTTCAGCATACGGATACAGAATGCACCCGATTCTTGGTTATGTAAGAAAACATAATGGAGTTGATTTGACCGCTCCAAGAGGAACAAAAATTTATGCATCAGGCGATGGTGTAGTTACAAGAGCTGACCGCGCAGGAGGATATGGGAATTGTGTTCGAATTAATCATGGTTTTGGTTACCAAACAAGGTATGCGCACATGAACAAAATGTATGTTCGTTCCGGCCAAAAAGTGAAAAGAGGTGATATAATTGGAGAAGTTGGAAGCACTGGCTTATCTACAAGTCCACACCTTCATTATGAAGTTTTAATCAACGGGCAGTATACAGACCCTGTCAACTTCTACTACAATGATTTGTCTGAAGAAGAATATGAAAAGATGATTGAAATGTCGGCTACAGCTAACACTCACACATTTGAAGAAGATTAATCAGTAAAAATTTAGAATATCAAAAAATGGTTAAATTGTTTTTTAAATAATTTAACCATTTTTTTGTTGTAAAATCGATACTATCAACAGTTGGTTAAAATGCAAAAAATTATTTCACTTATATCAATCACTGCCCTTTTTATTGCTGCATGTGGGGCATCCACAAATTCAAACAATAAAAATTATTCCACACCAAAAGACTCTTCCTTTGTTGAAAATAAAAAAGATACGATCATTCAGGTAAAAAAAGACTCTGTTAAACCAGACTCTGCTTTTAAAAGACTGCAACTAAAGAACAATCATCCTCAAATTGCTTACAAAGAGAAAGAAACCTATGTAAAACAATTGATTACAGATAATGGAATTGATTATGCATCAATGGAAGTTTTTTTCAGAACCATTAAAAAAGAGCAGATTTTAGAGGTATGGGCAAAAGACAGGGTAAAAACGGATAAGTTTAAGTTAATCAAAACTTATAATCTTTGTGTCAATGACAATCCGGATACTTTGCGTGGAGTTGATTTACTTGTTCCTGAAAGCTTCTATTATATCAAATATTTTCATCCGGCAGATCCTTATTTTGTAAGGATGGAGATTAATTTCCCTAACGAATCTGACAAAAAAAGAGGTAGATCAGGTGGAGATATTGCCATCCATGGTGGATGTTATTCAACATACTGTTCACCATTTACAGATGATGATATTAAAGAAATTTATATTTTCGCAGTCGAAGCAAAATCAAAGGGTCAAAAGGAAATTCCGGTTCACAACTTCCCATTTAGGATGACAGATGAAAATACAGAAAAATACAGAAAAGACCCTCGGTACGCAAATAACAAGAAAGTACTATTTAACAGAGATAATATGAAATATGGTTTTCAGTATTTTGAAAAAAATAAGCAACTGTTTGAGTTTACAGTTGATCCAAAAGGAAAATATATTTATCTGAATTAATTAAGAAAATTATGCATATGCACCTTAAAACAAATTATTCTTTCACGATTTTTAGTGCGATAGCTTTTATAGTGCTATCATTTGGTATATATTCCTGTAGCTCAAGTGCATCAGCCAAAGAATTTGAAAAAGTAAAAAACTCATCTTCTATTAAAATGCTAAGTCAGTTTATTCAGACATATCCTGATGCAGACCAAGCAGATGAAGCAGAAAAAATTAGAAATCAGTTATTTTTTGATAGCATTTCTAAGATAAATACGGTAGAAACTTATGAAGAATTTATTAAGAACTATCCTGATGCTAAGCAAGTTGTAACGGCAAAACAAAAAATTGAAGAGCTAAAAGGTTTAAGAGCTGTTGTTAGTACTTTCAGAGGGAATAGCGAAAGAAATTATTACGGTAATAAATGCCCTTCCAGGCTTGATGAAATCTGGACAACAAACATGGGTGCAGGTAAAAGTTTTGCTTACGGCAAAATGTACGTTTGGACTGGTGCAGGGTGGACTGGTCAACCATTAATTGTTACCGAAGATACAAAAACATATATCATTCAAGGGTGCTTTGATTACCACTTAAAAAAGATTGATGCAAGCAATGGTAAATTGATTTGGAAATACAGGTTTGACGATATCATTAAAGGAACCGGCACTATTTATATCAACCCAAAAGCTGAAAATAAAGATGAGCAGGTATTGATTATGCAGGGAAGTCGTCGTGGAGAAGGAATAAGCACCAAATCAGGAGTTGTTCCCAGCTTTAGAGCTGTTTCATATTATTCTGGAAAAGAGTTGTGGCGCCTGAACAGTAAAAAAACCCCATGCTATAGTCGTGATGTTGATGCTTCTGCTGCTATTTTGGGTGACACAGCTTATATTGGGCTTGAAAATGGCATTTTTACAGTGTTTGACCCCAATCCGATCAATGCTGAACAAAGGGACGGCATTCTTCAACCCAAATTATACCAGGAAACAAATTTATGGAACGATGCAGACATTAAGGCTCATGGAGGAAACCTGGTAGCTGAATCATCCCCAACTATCTTTAACGGACGAGTTTACATTGTATCGGGCTCTGGCCATGTTTATGGCTACAATCTAGCAACAAAAAAAGTTGATTGGGATTTTTACATTGGCTGTGATATGGATGGCTCTGCCCCTGTCACTGACGATAGCTGTTTGATGGTTTCTGTTGAAAAAGAATACATTAAGGGACATGGAGGTGTTTTTAAATTAGATCCATCAAAGCCAGAAAAAGAAGCAGCAGAATGGTACTTTCCTGTAGGAACCAAAAAATTTGCATTTTGGGATGGTGGTATTATTGGTTCCGCAGCAATTAACGATAAATACATTGAAGAATCAGACACGCACATAGCAGCATTCCTTGCGATTGATGGATACCTGTATGTAGTTGATCATAAAAATATTACTAAAGAGAAAGTGCTAGGCCCTGATGGCATAACAAAATATCCAACTCCGAAATTACTCTTTAAGCAATATGTGGGAGGCTCAATATCTTCACCTATAATTGTAGGAAACAAAATTGTTGCCTGTACCTACGAAGGAATTTATTTATTTGAATACGATAAAAACATGAATTTCAAACTGTTAGACCATAAAAAAGGCATTTCGTTTGAAGCCTCACCAGTTTGTTGGGATAACAGGATTTATGTAGTTTCGAATACTACAGGATTAATGTATTGTTTTGGAGAAAAACAATAAACTTTATATTCTAAATTGAATTAAAAATTAATATTTTGCTGTAGTTAGGGCCTATGGAAGACGCCAGAAAATAAGTTTCTAGAAACCAGCAACAAGTAATAAGAAAACATATGAAAAAATTAAATCTTTTGGTAATCATTAGTTTCATCCTTTCCCTTTCATGGATGGCTTGTAATTCAGACTCGGCTGATAATAACTCGAACGAAACACCAGAAATTGATTCTCTAAAACAAGACAGTATTAACAAAGCCAGCTTTATGGCTAAGTATAAAAGGCACTTTAATGATGTTGCCCGTTTTATGGCAGGTTTACCACAAACAGAGGGAAGCCGCCTTGCAAAATTTGATACTATACCTGAAACAATTGAGTATCATAAATCTAACCAAAAGTTTTTTTCAGGTCTACAAGAAAGCTTGTTGAGCAAAATGGAAACCTTTTCAAATTCTGAGTTAAAGGATATCAGGAAAGAAGGAATGACTGTTTTTTATCCATTCAGCGGTCCTGATTTTATCAACGTAGATGCATTCTTTCCCGAAGCAACTACTACTGTGATGTTTGGTTTGGAACCAGTTGGATACATTCCTCATATGTCAGAAGATATCACTAACGAAGAATTGCATAATATTTATAAAACTTTTAGAAGATCAATTGACTCTCTTGCATATTTAAACTATTTCATGACCTTTGAAATGAACAGAGATTTGCGTACAGTAGCTCAGTTAGACGGCAATTTATCGATTATTTCGCTTTTTATGGCACAAAGAGGCTACCAGATATTAAACGTAAAAAAAGTGACAATCGATGCCAATGGAGCTATTGTTGATTCAATTCCTGGTAAAGTAGACAATGACGACCCAACAGATACCTATATTTCAGGAGGAATGATTGAATACATGAAACCTGATGAATACAAAGTGCGAAAATTATACTACTTCTCACATGATGTTAGTGATGAAAAAATTGCAAAAACTCCTGAAATGTTGAAGTTCTTTAAGTCATTGGATATTGATGTTGCATTCTTTAAAGCAGCATCCTATTTATGCTCATGGTTGAACACCATTAGGGAATTTACTTTGGGAAATGCTAAAAGCGTAGTTCAGGATGATTCAGGAATCTATTTAAAATATCTCAACGATGAAAAATGGGACAAAAAATTCTATGGTAAATATCAAAGAACACGAAAGGTTTTTAAATCTAACTTCCAACCAGATTTAAAAGCCATTTATGATAAAGACACCAGCATAAAGCCATTGGATTTTAAATTTGGTTATGGCTCTATGATTAAACAGGATAATATTATGGTAGCGAGAAAAAAGTAGTCACAGGTAATTGGTCACTTGTAAGAAAATGAATGACCAATGATTAATGACAAACAAAAGCTAAGAGCATGGAGCCCTAAGGTTTTTAGAATAATCAAGTTTACAAGAAAGAAACATGTCCACAGAAGTCGAAAGCAAACGAAAAATTGGAATTTATACTGCCACAGCTATTGTTGCAGCTAATATGATTGGAACCGGAGTTTTTACCAGTTTAGGATTCCAGGTTTTTGGTATTCAAACCGGATTTTCTATTGTTGCTTTGTGGTTAATTGGTGGGTTAGCAGCACTTTCAGGAGCATTATCCTATGGTGAATTAAGTGCTGCAATGCCTCGTTCTGGTGGCGAGTATCATTTACTTTCAAAAATCTACCATCCTTCTCTGGGATTTTTATCTGGATGGATTTCAGTAGCTGTAGGCTTTTCTGCTCCAATTGCTGCTGCTTCAATGGCCATGGGAAAATATCTTTCTCAAGTACTTGTTGATACACAGGTCATTTCAATGGATCATTTGCTTTTTACAAAAATACTGACTGCAATAATTGGAGTAACCTTTGTTTCCATAGTCCATTTTTTCAATGTAAAGTTTGTAAGTAAGTTTCAAATTTTCTTTACTGCCCTTAAAATTACGTTAATTGTATTACTTGTTCTTTTTGGTTTTACATTGGCCACCGGACAAGATATTTCATTTTTATCTGCTGCTGGTGATTTAAAAACAATCTTTAGTGCTCCGTTTGCCATTTCACTTGTATTTGTAATGTACTCATATTCAGGATGGAATGCAGCAATTTATATTGCCAGTGACATAAAAAAGCCAGGAAAATATTTGCCTTTATCATTAATTTTAGGGACACTGATTGTTGTAGCCCTATATGTGCCAATTAACGCAGCCTTTATGTACTCTGCACCAATTTCTGAAATGAAAGGACAAGAAGATGTTGGTTATATTGCGGCGAATTACATTTTTGGCGAAACCGGGGGAGTAATAATGGGAGCACTTATTTCAATAGGTTTGATTTCGGCCATTAGTTCAATGATCTGGGCTGGGCCAAGAGTAACGCAGGTTATGGGTGAAGATGTAAGAATTCTGAGATTTCTTTCTGTAAAAAATAAAAATGAGGTTCCCTATATTTCATTGATTTTACAGTATATTGTCGTAGTTGCTTTAATCCTGACCTCATCATTTGGTGCAATTATTAAATACATTGGCTTCTTGTTGTCACTTTCATCATTCTTGACTGTATTGGGAGTATTTGTTTTACGCTTTACGAAGTCAGAAATGGAGCGTCCTTACAAAACATGGGGATATCCATTTACTCCAATTATTTTCCTTGCAGTAACAGGTTGGATGATGTTTTACGTAGTAAAAGAAGAACCAACAATTACAATTGCAGGAGCGCTAACAATTGTAGCTGGTTTAATTCTTTATTTCATTAACAAGCTGGTAGAGAAAAGAAATTAGAAATTGGAACTTAGAACTTCTTACTTGTTTTCTTTAATTTGGCTCTGGTTTAATTTTGTAATGACTTATTAGGATAAAATCCTTGAAATGAGATATAAGACATTAGTCAATGTCATTCGACTATTAATGACTAATGTCTAATGACAAATGACCTTAGTATTAAGCTGTTAGAATCTATATAAATAAATCATTACTATTTGGAACCATAGCTTTTAATTTCTAAGTTCTAATACAACAATTTCTGTATTTAATCCCCAAAACAATACAAATACCCATTCCTAGAGGCTACATATACTTTTTTGTTCCAAACAATTGGTGATGCCTGAATTTGAATACCAGTATATTTAGCCAATAAAACAGCCTTAAACTTTTCATCTTCCCATTTAAACTTAAAAAGATAAATCCCTGATCCGCTGCAAGCGATTATTTTATCATCAACAATTATAGGAGAAGATATTCCAGGGCCTATGTAATATTTAAAAAGCTGCTTAGGCACTAAGCAGAGCTTTCCGGTATAAGGCTGCGAAGATGTTTTCACTGAGTCAATTTTGTTATAATCAACCACATACAAATATCCGTCAATAGCTGAAAAAGCAGCAATGGTTGGCATTGAATCCTGTTGATTATAGTAATCATTAACTGCCACTGTACCAATAATTCCGCCTTCCCACTCATGATACTTTTTATTACCCGTAGGAAAAAACCATTCAACAGCGTCCTCTTCAGGTTTAAACGGGTTCAGTTTTAATACACCCCCATTACCTTCAATATATTGACGCTCAAGCGTAATCAATACTTTATCATCTTTAGTTGCTACTACAGAACCATCAATATCGGTAGCCACATAAAAATTCCAGTCAGGTTTCTTTGTATCCAAATTATAGCCAATTATTCGCGAACATGCCCCTATAACAACTTTGTTTTTTACAAGCGTTGGCGAAGACTCGGTAACAAAGTTAACCCCATGCAAAAGCACATCGCTATCGTTAAATAGCTTAAACTCCTTAAATATATGTGGTTGTATAATGCCATCCTTCATTTTGGCGTAAGCACTATCCGGATTAAAAATGGTGAAAATTCCATTCTCTAAACCGATATATGCAGTGTCATTTATTACCAAAGCTGAGCCATCCACATCGCGACTATAACTATAAGACTGCCTGACATTCATTCGCCACAGCTCTTTGCCTGTTAACAAAGAAATTGCCCTAAAGCTTGGAATTACTTTTTGATACCAGTCGTTTTGGACTCCGTATCTGCTCCCCTGCATAATCACAAACCGGTTTTCAGGGTTATTCGGGTGTGGATTTTCCCAAATGGTTCCGGTTCCTTTGATGATATCGTCAAATTTGCATTTCCAAATAACTTTGCCTGTATTTGCATTGATTTTTCGAAGATTATGATCATACGCTCCCTGAATGATATATGGAACACTATCTTCCAATACCAACAGTGGCTGACCCGTCCAGCCGGCTCCTGACCACACTGTAGGAATATCCTTTACAATACTTTTCCCACTCCCCAAATGGAGTTTCCATTTTAGGTTTAGCCTTTTTGGTGCATCATGCCCGTAGAAATTTCGTTTTTCATTGCCACGAAAAGTGCTTACAACCACTTGAACACTATCTACCTGACTATAAGAAACATAAACAACTAGAGATAAGACGAATATTAAAACTATTTTGAGCTTAGTCATATAATTTAATAAATTGAATACAGGTTACTTTAGCTGGTACACGGACTAGACCAATCAACAATAATTTTAGAGGGTCCTGCTAATTTAGATTCTGAAAACTCCTCTCATCCATGTTCTTTGCATTCTACTTCTTGCGGGTAAATAACATTAGATTACTTTTGCCAATGCGAGAACTGTAACCTATCTTAAACGGAATATCCTGAATAGTTGTATCACTCGCATATGCTTTTTTTAAATCATACTGCTTTGCCCATCGAAATGCTGAAATGGGCCGGGTAAATCCCCCCCATAGTTTGTGCTCCCACGTTTTTTTATCGAAATAACTATAAAGTAGCCCAGATGCATCTTGAAAAACATAATCAACATCTAAAGCATACTTTCTTACAGTAGCAAAAGAATTGCATAAATAGGATGCAGCCTTTAAGTAAGTAGCATCAAATTTTTGAGCAGCCAAAAATTTTGTAAAACCAGGAGATAGGTTCATACTTTTGTCTGAAGCATCGTGCGAAAAATAATATAGTTTTCGGATTGTTTTTTCACCAGGCTTGTTGTAGGAAATTTCAACCCCCGAAATATAGGTGTCCCAGGGACTATCACTATCTGTTCTGCCTTTTATTGAACTGACAATTTCCCCTTGAGAGTTTAGAGTTATTCTTTTCACAGTATCAATTTCAAAACCTGACTTCGCAATAGTCAGCATTATAACTGGTGTCAGGCCTTGTAATTCAAGACTACTGGCAAAATCTTTACGCATGTCATTGGTCATGAAGTAGCCCCAAATAAAAATACTATCCAACGATTGACGAACAGCTTTTAAAAATGTATCCAGTTTTTTATCACTCAAATCATGAACTTCAGGCACCTTTCCTACTCTCTCCAGACCAAGCATTACAATTTTCTCAGCATTTGGAAAAAAGATATTTGCATGAATAAAATCAGGGCCACTAAACGGATAGAACAGTGACTTAACACTATCAGCAAGTACTTTCACTTCTTTTTTTGCCCATTTTGAAATAGGCTGAATACGCGCTGCATCTGCACTATCCCAGAATTTGGTAAATGTTTCCTTATGTTGCAGCCAAACTTTATTGGTGTCGGCATATTTAATGCTACTATTTTCTTCCTGACCCAAACAGGCATAAAAACGTGCTATCTCGTTGTGTTTTTTGCTTATTTTAGGCTTATTTAGGCCATCGCTTGTATTATCTGTTCCTTTTTCCGGATTTTGAGCGCACGATGAAAGCGTAATTAAAATTAATAATGTAGAAAATAAAATGTTCTTCATTTAAGCTGCTTTTTTGATTTTGAAGCTCAAAAGTAGCATATTTAACGAAGAAATAATAAAAGAATCAATTCATTATTCAGTTTTTCACATATAAAGAGATATACTTTTAACATGATATTTTTAATTTAATCAGAGTCAATAAATACAAATCACCTTAATAAAAATAAACACAATACAGAGGAAAAGAACCTGAACGTTTTTTTTCAATTACTTCAAAAAACAGGTAAATTTATAAGCATCAAAATACTTCTAAATAAAAAAGATAAGGTGCTTTATAGAATATTCCGGACATTAGAATATCGCTCTATAAGCCCGAAGAAATCAAAAAAATATATTTATATTTGCAGCCTTTACAAGCATTGGGTAACCCTTTAAAATCAAATAATTGCAGGTGATAAAATTAAATCAAATAAAAGATTTAAGCATAGAAGATGTAAGAAAAATTGTGTTTGAAAACATCAGCATTGAAATAGATGGGGAAACTTATGAACATTTAGAGAAAAGTTTAGAATTTCTTTTAGAATTTTCTAAAAACAAAGTTATCTATGGTATCAATACGGGCTTGGGGCCAATGGCCCAATACCAAATTGATACTGATAAACTACAAGATCTCCAATACAATCTTATTAGAAGTCATGCAGCTGGAGCTGGCGAAAAATTGCAAGATGAATATGTTAAAGCTGCAATGCTCATTAGATTAAGAGCAATAATACAGGGTCATTCCGGCATTGATCCTTCGTGTGTAACATTGTTGCAAAAATTAATAAATAATAATGTCTACCCCTTTATCCCTGAGCATGGCGGTGTTGGAGCAAGTGGAGATCTTATTCAACTATCACATTTAGCATTAGTTCTTATTGGTGAAGGTAAAGTAAACTATAAGGGCGAATTGATTGAAACTTCAAAAGTATTTAACCAACTTAACTTAAAGCCAATTTCAATTAAACTAAGGGAGGGGTTGTCATTAATCAATGGTACTTCTGTGATGACTGGAATTGGAGCTTTAAATGTAATTAAATCTCGTCAATTGTTTCAATGGTCAGTATTAGCATCGGCATTATTAAATGAAGTTGTTGAATCATTTGATGATCATTTTTCTGTTGAACTAAACAAAGTTAAAAGGCATAAAGGGCAAGATTATGTTGCAAGCCTATTGCGCAACATTTTATCTGATAGTGAGATGATTAGCAGAAGAGAAGAACATTTTTTCCGCAATCATGAAAACCAAAGGATTTTTAAGCGAAAAGTTCAGGAATATTATTCTTTAAGGTGCCTTCCACAGATTCTGGGGCCCATTATTGATACCATTGAACAGGCGGCTATGGTTATTGAAAACGAGATGAATTCGGTTAGTGATAATCCAATTGTGGATTTAGATACCAAAAGCATCTATCATGGAGGTAATTTTCATGGTGATTATGTGTCTCTTGAAATGGATAAACTAAAGCTGGCTGTTATAAAAATGTCCATGTTATCAGAAAGACAGTCTGCTTTCATTTTCAATAACAAGGTAAACGAAATTTTACCGCACTTTGTAAATCTTGGAACCTTAGGCTTAAACTTGGGGATGCAGGGAGTGCAGTTCACTGCCACCTCAACTACTGCCGAGAACCAAGCTTTATCAACATCTTTGTACATTCACAGTATTACTACCAATAACGATAATCAGGATATTGTGAGTATGGGAACAAATGCTGCATTGCTTACTAAAAAAGTAATTGAAAACAGTTACCAGGTACTTTCAATTGAGCTAATGGCATTGCTTCAGGCAGTCGATTATTTAAAAATACAGAATAAGTTATCAACTTATACTTCAAAAATGTACAATGATTTAAGGGAGTTGGTACCTGTATTTGTTGAAGACCAGCCCAAGTATGAAGAAATTGAAGCAATAACAAAGTTTATCTTTAATAAAAATCCATTATTACCTAATTAGAAATGAAATACGCTTTAGTAACAGGTGGTTCAAGAGGAATAGGAAAAGCAATTTCACTAAAATTAGCACAGAGTGGATATTATGTTCTCATAAATTTCCACTCTAAAGTAGATGAAGCAAATGCAACCCTTAATGAAATTAGGGAAAATGGAGGAAATGGTGAATTGCTTCAGTTTGACGTTTCAAATCCTGAACAAATAGAATCTGTTCTTGGAGGTTGGCTAGAGAATAATCAAGAGAAAAACATTGAGGTGCTGGTTAATAATGCTGGAATTACAAAAGATAACCTAATGGTTTTTATGACCGATGATGAATGGAAAAGTGTAATTTCAACAAACCAGGATAGTTTTTTTTACGTAACAAGGCAACTTTTAAAAAGTATGATCGTAAACAAATATGGTCGAATAATTAACGTTGTATCATTATCCGGGTTAAAAGGCCATCCCGGACAAGTAAACTACTCTGCAGCTAAAGCAGGTGTTATTGCTGCCACAAAGTCGTTGGCTATGGAAGTTGGAAAAAAAAGAATTACGGTAAATGCTGTAGCTCCGGGCTTTATTAAAACAGATATGACTGAAGATTTAAACGAAAAGGAATTAAAAAAAATAATCCCTCTAAACAGATTTGGAACTGCCAAAGAAGTAGCAGAGGTTGTTAATTTCCTTGCATCCGATGGAGCCTCCTATATTACAGGAGAAACAATTTCAGTAAATGGGGGAATATATAGTTAATCGAATTTAAGGATTGTAAAGGTAATGAATAGAGTTGTAATTTCAGGAATAGGAATTTACTCAACTATTGGGAAAAATATAGAGGAGGTTAAGAATTCGTTATACATAGGTAAGTCTGGCGTTGGTTATGATCCATTAAGAAAAGAACTTGGTTTCAGATCAATGCTCACAGGTATAATCGAAAAACCCGATTTAAAAGGAATGTTGCCCCGAAGAATGAGAATTTCACTTCCGGAGCAGGGTGAATATTCATACCTGGCAACCTTAGAAGCCTTTGAAAATGCAAAAATTGATGCTGATTTTCTCACAAAAAATGAGGTTGGAATATTATATGGTAATGACAGTTCAACAGTCCCTGTTTTAGAATCAGTTGACATAGTCAGAGAAAAAAAAGACACAACTCTGATAGGTTCAGGAGCCATTTTTCAATCGATGAATTCAACAATAACCATGAACCTTTCAGTTATTTTTAAACTCAGAGGTATTAACTTTACTGTAAGTGGTGCCTGTGCCAGCAGTTCTCATGCAATTGGAATGGCATATTTTCTCATTCGACATGGTTATCAGGATATTATTGTTTGCGGAGGAGGTCAGGAAATAAATCCGGAATCAATGGGCAGCTTTGATGGGTTAGGTGCATTCTCTGTACGGCACAATGAACCAACAAAAGCATCCAGACCTTTTGATAAAAACAGAGACGGACTTGTTCCAAGTGGAGGGGCAGCTACATTAATTGTTGAAAGCATGGAGTCTGCGCTAAAAAGAGGTGCCCCTATAATTGCAGAAATAAATGGATATGGCTTTTCTTCTAATGGAGATCACATTTCCAATCCAAATGAAGAAGGTCCAACATTGTCGATACAGCGATGTATTAAAGATGCGGGAATGACAATTAAAGACATTGATTATGTAAACGCTCATGCTACATCTACCACAATCGGTGATACAATGGAAGCAAAAGCCTTGTATTCAATATTTAAAGACTACAAAGTGCCGATTAGCTCGACTAAATCAATGACCGGACACGAAATGTGGATGGGAGGAGCCAGTGAAATAATTTATTCAATATTGATGATGAATAACTCATTTATCGCCCCAAATATTAACTTTGAAGAACCTGATGATACTTCAAGGTTACTAAATATTATTAATGAAACTAAAGAGCATAAAATCAATGCATTCCTATCAAACTCCTTTGGATTTGGAGGAACCAATTCAACTTTAATATTATCAAAATATATTTAATAGCTTATCATAATGAATAAAGAAACAATTATTGAAAAGGTAAACGAATTTCTAATTGAGGAATTTGAAATTGAGAAGGAGGCAATTGTTCCTGACGCACATCTTATTGACGACTTGGGCCTTGAAAGTCTAGACCTTGTTGACATCGTAGTTATTGTTGAAAAAGAGTTTGGCTTTAAAGTAAAACGAGAAGATATGGAAAAAATCCAATCTTTAGAAAATTTATACAACTACATTGAAGAATGTATTAATTAAAAAAAAATACATGTCTAAAAGTTGGTCGGGAAAATCAAAAGGAGGACTTTTAGGATATAAAATTTTCATCTTTTTTATCAAATATACCAATATTAAAGTTGCTTATTTCATTCTAAGGTTTGTGGCATTTTACTTTTTTCTTTTTTCCAATAAAAAACCAAGCAACTTCTATTTTGGGAAAATATTAGGATATAATAAAAGGAAAGTACTTACCAGCATTTATAAAAACTATTGCCTTTTAGGTGAAGTTTTAATTGATAAGATTGCTATTCTTGCAGGTTATTCAAAGAATTTTAAATTCGATTTTGAAGGAGAAGAATACCTTGAAGAAATGTCGACTAATAATAATGGAGGGTTGTTATTAGGAGCTCATATGGGAAACTGGGAAGTTGCAGGCCAACTACTTGAACGTATCAAAACAAAAGTACATATTGTTATATTGGATGCTGAACATAGAAAACTCAAAAGCTTTCTTGACAATGTTATGCATAAAAAAAAGCTTAATGTAATTCCTATAAAAGACGACTTGTCTCATTTATTTAAGATTTCGGAGGCGTTTAAAAAAAATGAGTTTGTTGCAATACATGGCGACAGGTTTTTACCTGGTGCCCAAACTGTTGAAATTGATTTTTTAGGAAAAAAGGCTTTATTTCCGACAGGCCCACTATATATTGCAAGTAAAAACAAAGTCCCTGTTTCATTTGTTTTCACCCTAAAAGAATCATCTCAACGATATCACTTTTATGCTACCAAGCAAAAAATCTATGAGTATCCGGCAAAATTGAAAACCCGGAAAAAAGAGATAAGGGAGATGGTTTATGATTACACTACATCATTAGAAAAAATGATAAAAAAATACCCTTTACAATGGTTTAATTACTATCCTTTTTGGATTGAAGAAACAAAACCGGAACGTTAATAAACATATATTTACCTTATGGCTGTCACCTACGGAAAAGATAATAAAACTGCTTTACAAGCTAAATTCGATGCACAGAAAATTGCCTTTGCGCCAATAATGTTTCAAGCCACTTTGGCATTGAGGAATTTAGGTATTTTGGAAATTATCAAAAAATCCAGGACAGGTAAAACTATTGAGAAAATTGCTGAGGAGTTAAATCTTTCAAAATACGGTGTAAAAGTTCTTCTTGAAGCGGGGTTAAGCCTTGGATTAGTGATAGTTGCCGAAGACAAGTATAAACTAACTAAAACAGGTTGGTTCATTTTAAATGATGAGCTTACAAGAGTAAATATGGACTTTACTCAAGATGTTAATTACCTGGGAATGTTCACACTTGAAGACTCAATAAAAAAGGGCGAACCTACTGGATTAAAGGTGTTTGGTGAATGGAATACTGTTTATGAAGCACTTTCTAACTTGCCTCAAAAAGTAAAGAATAGCTGGTTTGGCTTTGATCATTATTACTCAGACTACGCTTTCCCTGAAATATTACCCATCGTTTTCGAAAACAATCCAGCAAATATTCTTGATATAGGAGGTAATACAGGCAAATTTTCGATAAAATGCTGTGAATATAATGAAAATGTTTGTGTAACAATTCTGGATTTGCCTGGTCAATTAGAAGTTGCCAAAAAGAACATTAAAGAAAAAGGTTTTGGAAATCGCATTGATTGTTTCCCAATCAATTTATTGGATCATTCCAAGCCATTCCCAAAAAATCCGGATATGATATGGATGAGCCAATTCCTTGATTGCTTTTCGCAAGAGGATATCCTCCAACTTTTAAGAAGATCAAAGGAAGCTATGAATGAAAATTCCTCATTATTGATATTGGAAACCTATTGGGATCTTCAACAATTTGAAGCTTCAACCTATTCATTGCATGCAACTTCGTTATATTTTACAAACATTGCCAATGGATGCAGCCAGATGTACCATTCTGAAGACATGCTAAAATTAATTGATGAAGCAGGTTTGTATGTTGAAAGATCTATTGAAAATATAGGGGTTAGCCATACTTTATTTCAATGTAGAATTAAAAGATAAGGTATTATGTTGAAAGAGTTTGAACCCGTAAAAAAATATATTCCGCAAAGAGAGCCTTTTATAATGATATCCAGGTTGGCTAGTGTAAGTGACAACACTGCTTCATCCATTCTCAACATTACTAATGAAAATATATTTATTAAAGATGGCTATTTTTATGAAGCTGGAATTATTGAAAATATTGCCCAAACAGCTGCGGCAATGACCGGATACCATGCCATAGCAAATAATAATGAGGTTAAAAGAGGCTATTTAGGCGCAATCAAAAACCTGAAAATAAACAACTTACCTAAAGTCAACAGCCAAATTAAAACTACAATTACAATTGAAAATGCAGTAATGAATGTTATTATTATATTGGGGAAAGTAGTGCAGAAAGGCAATATTATTGCGGAGTGTGAAATGAAGATTTTTTTGGAAGAATGATTATCCAAAATGAAGTAGGATATTAATAATGAAGAAACTAATAAACAGAGTTAATTCAAAAATACGCTTTAGTGAGGTCGATTCAATGAAAGTTGTCTGGCATGGCAATTATTTAAAGTTTCTTGAAGATGGAAGAGAGGCATTCGGGAATCAATACCAGCTTGGCTATTACGATGTTTTTGATGAGGGTTTTATGACGCCCATAGTTAAGATGGACCTGAATTACAAAAACACTCTCTGCTACCTTGATGAAATAACCATTGAAACTGAGTTTATTAACACCAATGCAGCTAAAATAGTATTCAATTACAGAATTTTTCGTGTATCAGATAACAAATTGGTTTTAACAGCAAATAGCACCCAGGCTTTTATTGATTTAGAGGGCACATTGCAACTCACAAATCCGGATTTTTATGTTCAATGGAAAAAAAAATGGGGGTTGACTTTATGAAGAACATATTCGTAGAATCAAGCAATATTATTTCTTCATTAGGTTTTACAACTGAGGAGAACTTTCAAAATGTGATGAAAGAGCAAACAGGAATTAAACCAACCTTAAGACCTGACTTATCTGAAATTGAAGTTCCTTTATCTTTAATTGATAATGATATATTAGCTGAGAAGTTAAATGAAATTGAAAATTATGCTCATTTCACAAGGCTTGAGCAACTAATAATTTTATCTCTAACAAATTGTCTTTCTTCTTCAAAAATTGATGTAAAAAGTAAAAGAACCCTGCTAATTCTTTCATCAACAAAAGGGAATATTGACTTATTGAGAGATAATTCTCCTGAAAAAAACAATAGAGATCTTGAACTTTGGAAAACCGCAAATAAAATTGCAAGTTATTTTGGTTTTGTAAATCAACCACAAGTTATCTCAAATGCCTGTATATCAGGGGTTGCAGGTTGTGTAGTTGGTAAACGATTGATTGATTCTTACCTGTATGATAATGTAGTTGTTGTCGGAGCAGATGTTTTAAGTAAATTCATAGTATCTGGTTTTCAGTCGTTTAAATCCCTAAGCGAACAACCTTGTAAACCTTTTGACGCAGCCAGAGATGGATTATCTCTAGGAGAAGGAGTAGGCAGTATTATTCTTACAAATAATGAGAGTGTTGTTACATCTCCCAAAATAGTTTTACAGAATGGTGCCATTAGCAATGATGCTAATCATATTTCAGGCCCTTCAAGAACAGGGGAAGGATTGCAAATTGCTATTACAAAAACCATCGGCGACAATACAAATATTGATATTATTTCGGCTCATGGAACTGCCACTCCATATAACGATGATATGGAATCGAAAGCAATATACAATTCAGGGCTTGGCAATGTGCCGGTTGTTAGCACAAAAGGCTACACAGGTCATACTTTGGGCGCAGCAGGTATAATCGAAATAATTCTCGGGGTTGAAGCCATGAAAAAAAATATGTTGATAAAAACACTTGGATATTCAGATTTTGGTGTTGCCCAACCGATAAAAATAAGTGACCAAACAATTGGCAAAGAAATACAAACCATGCTTAAACTTGCATCTGGTTTTGGTGGATGTAATGCTGCTGCTTTATTTCAAAAAATATGACACTTAATATAACAAACTACATAAGCATAAAAGAGAATGTTGTGAGAATGACAGGGGAAAAAATATTCTCTGTTGAGCAAGATGTACCATTTAAAGATTTTGCCAAAGCTTGCTATAAAAACTATAAGATAAACTATAGCAAGTTTTATAAAATGGATAAATTAAGCAAACTAGGCTTTTTAGCGTCAGAAATACTACTTCAGGGGAATGTTCTCGAGAATTATAAAAGTGAGGATATTGCAATAATTTTGGCAAATTCTTCATCATCATTAAATAACGATAAAGAATATCAACAATCTATAAATGAGATACCCAGCCCATCGATATTTGTTTATACACTGCCCAATATTGTAATTGGAGAAATATGTATAAAAAACAATATAAAAGGAGAAGCAGCATTTTTTTTACAGGAAGCATTTGACACAAAATTTATTAAAAACTATGTGGACGCGCTGCTTACTTCCGGAGCCGCAAAAGCGTGTATTACAGGTTGGGTAGAAATTGATATGGAAGATAACTATCATGCAGTTCTTTATTTAATAGAAAATAAAAATAAGGGCATTACTTTTAACGAATCAAATTTAACTAAAATTTACAACGAATAAGATATGGAATTAACAGAAAAGCTTAAATTACAATTGATTGAGCAACTAAGTCTTGAAGATATTGAAGTAAGTGAAATTGAAACTGACGCACCTCTTTTTGGAGATGAAGGTTTAGGTTTAGACTCAATTGATGCACTTGAAATAATTGTTCTATTAGAAAAGGAGTACCAGATAAAAATGGAAGATCCGAAAAAAGGTAAAGAAATAATGTTTTCAATACAAACATTAGCGGATTTTATTACCCAAAATCAGTAATCCATATTTAACAGCTAAATGCATAACCAGGTATATATCACCGGCTTAGGCATCATATCAGCAATTGGGAATAACACATCGCAGTGCCTGCAATCACTTATTGATGGCAAATCAGGAATTGAAAAGATTAAATTTCTTGATACCATTCATAAAGATGATTTTCTAGTGGGTGAGGTAAAATTTTCAAATAATGATTTGCTTGAACTACTGGAAATTCCAAAAAGTCAGGCAAAAAATTATACCAGGACTTCTCTATTGGGTTTATTTGCAGCAAAAGAAGCCATTAAAGATGCAGGAATATCTGTTAACGATGGATTAAAAACAGCCATAGTTTCAGCTACCACAGTTGGTGGCATGGACATTACAGAAAATTGCTATGGAAAGGAGGATGCAGGTATTGAATACATAAATACCCATCTTTGTGGTGATTCTACTAATAAAATTGCTGATTTCCTTAAAATCTATGACTACAGGGCAACCATAAGCACGGCCTGTTCTTCGGCTGCAAATGCAATTATCCATGGAGCAAGATTAATAAAGCATGGTGTAGTTGACAGGGTACTTGCTGGAGGCGTAGATTCACTATCGAAGTTTACACTCAATGGTTTTAATTCTTTAATGATATTGGATAAAGAACCTTGTAAACCATTTGATGAAAATAGAAGAGGCTTAAACCTTGGAGAAGGTGCCGGATACATTGTTCTTGAATCATCAAAAGCGATTGAGCGAAAAGGAAACAAAGCAATTTGCAGGTTATCAGGTTATGCTAATGCAAATGATGCTTATCATCAAACAGCCTCCTCTCCTACCGGAGAAGGTGCTTACTTATCGATGAGTAAAGCTCTGGAAATGAGTAGATTATCAATTGAATACATTGACTATATAAATGTACACGGAACAGGAACTGAAAACAACGACCTTTCCGAGGGAACTGCCATAAAAAGAATATTTAAGGACAAAATACCTCCTTTTAGTTCTACAAAAAGCTTTACTGGGCACACATTAGCTGCTGCGGCGGCCGTTGAAGCGGTATTTTCTGTCATGGCTATTAAAGAAGGACTTATTTACAAAAACCTGAACTTTAAAAACACTATTCCGGAACTTAATATTTATCCTGAAATAGAAGTAAAAAAGGAGCAGAAAATTAACAATGTATTGTCCAATTCGTTTGGATTTGGTGGTAATAATTCTACCCTAATATTCTCAAAATAAGACTCATGAGCAATTATATAGATGCCATAGAAAGTATATCTCCACAAAACACATTTAACTCAGAGAGTTTTCTTGATGAAATATATCCTCTTGAAGGCGATTACTATTCTTGTGGTGCACCTGATTACAAACAATACATTCCGGTTAAACAGTTACGCAGAATGAGCCAGGTTATCAGAATGGGGGTTGCATGTGCTAAGTCATGCCTCGACAAGGCAAATATAAGCGTTCCCGATGCCATTTCCATCGGAACCAGCATGGGATGTGTTACCGACACCATTAAATTCCTGAATAACCTGAACGAAAATAATGAAACTCTTCTGAATCCGACTGCATTTATTCAATCGACTCACAACACTGTATCAGGACAAATCGCTTTAATGTTGGGATGCAATGCGCATAACTTCACTTTTTCCCAGCAAGCATTATCTTTCGAAAATGCCCTGGTTGAAGCACTCATGATTCTGAATGAGACCAAGCAACAAAATATTCTGGTTGGAGGAATTGATGAAATAACACCTGAAGTTTTTAGTTTAATTAAACAAGCTGATTGCTATAATAAGGATGAATTTGTTCCTGGCGAAGGGGCTGGCTTTTTTGTACTTTCTAATATTAAAACGGCCAAGAATATTGCGCAAATAAACGATGTTTTAACCATTAACCAAAAACTGGAAAAGGAATCATTTGAAAAAAAGCTTTCAGAATTCTTAGCTAAAAACAATATTGCATTAGAGCAAATTGATGTTTTGATTACTGGTGATGGGCAAGAAGCTATTGATAAAAATATAAAAGAGGTAATACTTACAAAATGTGAACAAAGTATTAACCTGGTAAAATACAAACACCTTGTTGGTGAATATGATACAGCTTCAGCATTTGGTCTTTGGTTAGCGACAAGAATTATTCAGAAACAACAAATTCCGGAATCAGTTCTTTTCAAAAAAAATGCGAGTGAAGGGTTAAATAATATTTTAATTTACAGCAGCAGTAATAAAAAACAACATTCATTCATTTTAATAACTGCATGCTAAAGTTCTTTTCAATAACCACTCTTTTTGGGCTTTCTTTATTGGTTAGCCTGTTATTGCCATTCCCTTTCCGTTACAAAATATTGATATCTACCTCATTAACAACATTTTATTCAGGCATTTTGATTTGGGGAGCATCTTCTATAAATTCGCAACTTTTCGTTCATACCATCTGTAAAAATAATAATGAAAAACTCGTTGCAATTACTTTTGATGATGGCCCTGACGAAAGCAATACTGAAGAAATATTGAATGTTCTATCTAAATATAACTCAAAAGCAAGCTTCTTTTTTATTGGATCAAAAATTGAAAAACACCTGGAATTAGCAAAAAAAGTACATTTAAACCATCATACTATTGGTAATCATACGTTTACACATGCAAATAATTTCCCTATAAAGAGTAAAAAAACGATTAAAGCTGAAATTGAAAAGACCCAGCAAAAGATAAAAACTATAACAGGAAAAGATAATGCTTATTTTAGGCCTCCTTTTGGAGTAACCAACCCGAATATTGCAAAGGCAATAAAGGGAATGAACCTAGAAGTTATAGGATGGAGCATTCGATCATTTGACACAGTGCATAAAAGTAAAGAACAAACACTAAAAAGAGTGATCTCAAAAATAAAAGGGGGAGACATTATATTGTTGCATGACACAACAACAGGTATTGCATGGATAACAGAGCAAATACTTAAACATTTAGAACAAAATGGCATGAAGGCTGTTTCTATAGAAGAGTTTTTAGCAAAAAGTAAGAAGGATTAATGATTGATAAAGACAAATATAATAAGCATCATAAAAATATTGCGTCCGGATTATCATGCTACGATAATCGTGGCATGATATGTTGCTTCTGTGCGCATTCTTTTAAATAGTTTAATATATATTGGCTTATTCAATTACAATAAAAAATATTTATTATGAAAAAAGTATTGACTAGAACTAGTCTACCAGCAATATTACTTATTTGGGTAACGACTATTGCCCTTTCTCCTGCTGACGGATACAAAAAAATAAGTGATATAAAAGTACTTGAGAAAAAGGTGAAGGAGTTTTCACAAAGCGTAAACACCATAATGAGTGATTTTGTGCAGGTAAAACATCTCGATGCTTTGGAAGTTACCATTGAATCAAAAGGGAAATTTTGGTTTAAAAAAGAGAACTATTTAAGATGGGAATATACAGACCCTTACAAATACATTATTGCAATAAACAAAGACAAATTCATCATAAAAAACGAAGGCAAAAAGCAAGAATATGATACAGAAAACAATAAGACTTTTAAAGAAATTAACAATCTAATTATCAATTCGGTTCGAGGAAATTTATTGATGGATAAAGATTTCTCTGTGGAGGCTTATGAAAATGCTACTTCATACAAAGTAGTCCTAAGCCCCAAAGTGGTTCATCTAAAAGAGATATTGTCGACAGTTGAAATGTATTTTAGCAAAAAAGACATGTCGGTTTACAAAGTAAAGATGGTTGAAAACGAAGAAGACTATACCGAAATAAGCTTCAATAACAGAAAGTTGAATGAAAAAATTTCTGAAGATATTTTTATTATTAAATAGCCTTAGCGTAATTGCATGCTCTCCGGGAAAGGGGTTTGTTGAAACTCAAAAGGAGGTTGAGGTAAAATCGCGACTGAGTAAAAATTACAAACAGGCACTTTATAAAACGAATATCTTCTTCTATAAAAAACAATATTCTGGTTTACTCCTGTTTAAATATGAGCAGGAAAAGGACGAATATTCGGTTGTTCTGCTTTCTGAATTAGGGTTAAGCATTCTTGAGCTAAAATATCAGTCAGGTGAGTTTAAAATGGTGAAACACAAATCATTTTTTAATAAAAAAGCAGCAATTGAAACTTTAAAAAGTGACATTGAGCTATTGATTGAGCAAATTCCAATGAAAGAACAAACTTGCTATGCAGCTAAGGATTCCAGCTTAATTGTACAAAGAAGAAATAAGAAAAAAGAGGTTTTCTACATAAATAAGGAAAACGAAGTTTTTAAAATCAGGAAAAAGCAAAATATGTTTATGTCGGTAAACATGGATTTAAATGACTATAGTACGAATATTCCAAAAGAGATGATAATTAAACATCACGGAATTAAATTGAAGTTAGAACTTAGATTGATAAAACAGGACTAATGCTTTTAGATACTTTTTTCACATATCAATTAATAGAAAAAAAAGAAGAATTCTTATCTGTGAGTCTTCAACTAAATACTCAACATGATATTTACAAAGGCCATTTTCCACAGATGCCTGTTACACCAGGTGTATGCCAGGTACAAATGCTTAAAGAAATTATGGAATTAGAACTTGGAAGATCATACCTGATGGAATCAGCAAAAGATATTAAGTTTATCAACATGATTAACCCAAATGAAGTATCTAATCTTCAGCTAGATATAGAATACAAGAATATTCATGATAAAACAATACAAGTTTCTGCTGTTATTTTAAAAAATGAGATTAAATACTTTAAAATCAGAGCAAAGTTCTGTGAAAAATAACCAACAATATAAGTCTGCCTTCAAAGAACTGAAGTGTTGTATTATTATCCCAACTTATAATAATGCTTCAACAATAGGTAAAGTTGCAGAGACTGCAAGCACTTATTGCGATGATATATTTGTTGTAAATGATGGTTGTACTGATGAAACCCTGTCAATATTAGAAAAAATTGGACAGGTTACAGTTATTGGCTATCAAAAAAACAGAGGTAAGGGATTTGCACTTAAATATGGATTTAAATATGCTTTAGAACAAGGATATAAATATGCAATCACACTTGACTCCGATGGTCAACATTACCCTGAGGATTTACCTTTGTTTCTGGATAAACTTAGAGAAGAACCAAAAGCAATAATCATTGGCGAACGGGAAATGAATCATGAAAACGTTCCCGGAAAAAGTAATTTTGGAAAAAACTTCTCCAACTTTTGGGTTAAGTTTGAAACCGGCATTTCGTTACCCGATACACAATCAGGATACAGGTTATACCCGGTTGAGGAATTAAACAAAATCAGATTTTTCACCAACAAGTTTGAATTTGAAGTAGAAGTGCTTGTTCGTTCGGCATGGAAAGGAATTAAATTGTTATCGGTACCGATAAATGTTTTTTACCCAAAAAAAGAGGAAAGAGTTTCTCACTTCAGACCTTTTAAAGATTTTACCAGGATAAGTATCTTAAATACAGGTTTAGTAATCCTCGCTCTTATTTATTTCAGGCCAAGGGATATCGTAAGAAAATATCGCAAAAAAAGTATTAAGCAAATCATTCGCGAAGATATACTTCAAGAAGGTATGCCAGTTTCAAAAATCGCTATAGCAATTGGGTTTGGTGTTTTTATGGGCATTATGCCAATATGGGGGTATCAACTGGCTATTGGTCTTATATTTGCTCATTTTTTAAAAATCAATAAACCGGTATTTTTTGTAGCAACAAACATAAGTTTACCTCCAATGATTCCATTAATACTATACCTGAGTTATGTTTGTGGAAGCTTTGTTTTAGGTGATGGTTCATGGAATGTTGATATAGATCTAACATTAGGGGCAATTAAGGCCAATTTGAAGCAATATATTTTAGGAGCAATTACATTTTCAGTTATTGCAGGAATATTTTCCGGGTTCCTTTCCTATTTCGCCATTGTGTTAATAAAAAAAATACGCGCTAAATAGCAATGCAAAACATTTTTGTTATCATATTTTCTCTTTTTCAAAGAAAGAAATGGACTTTCTATTTCTCACTTATTTCGCTCATTCTATTTACTGCATTTGGAGTATCAAAACTGAAGTTTGAAGAAAATATTAATTCAATCATACCAAAAGGTAGTTCGCTTAGTGAAATCACAGATTTACTTAACAATACTAAATTTGCTGATCAACTGATATTTACAGTAGAACTTTCTGACACTTCTTTTACAGATCCTGATCAATTACAAAAATATGCATCTTCAATTGTTGATAAACTTAAAACTGATTCATTGGTAAAGAAAATCAGGTTTCAAATCAGTGAAGATAATTTTCTACGGTTATATGATTTCTTTTATAATCACATTTACCTATACTTATCAGACAATGACTATCTGGAAATTGAAAAAAAGCTTACATCAACAGGAATTGATGAAACATTAAAAAGCAGCTACAAATCACTATTGTCTCCTGCAGGAATAGCCACCAAAAAATTTATCTTAAAAGATCCTTTAAACCTGACACCAATAGCTTTAAAAAAGTTACAAAATTTCCAAATTGATGAGAATTTTATTGTTGAGAATGGATATATTTTCACTAAGGATAAAAAGAATATCCTTTTCTTTTTGGAGCCCCGGCATAGCTCAAATAAAACACAAATCAACAAAAAGCTGATTGAAAATATCGATGATGTTTTACAAATTTATAAAACTTGGCATATTCCAATAAAAGTAAATTATTATGGCGGTACAGCAGTGGCTGTTGCAAATGCAAACCAAATTAAAGAAGACATTTTACTAACTGTTACCTTAGCTTCAGTTTTATTATTCTTATTATTCTATGGTGTTTTTCGAAAAGCTAAGGTAATAGCTCTTCTTTTTCTGCCAATTATACTTGGAACTGGTTTTTCAATTGCACTGTTAAGCCTTATTGAAAATCAGTTATCATCAATAGCTTTAAGCATTGGCGCTGTGCTGATTGGAATATCAATAGATTATTCCTTACACCTGTTTACTCACTACAAAAGTACCGGATCTGTAAAAACGACCTTAAAAGAAATCACACTGCCTGTGCTTATGAGCGGAGCAACAACCATTTCAGCATTTTTATGTTTATTTATTTTAAATTCTGAAGCACTAAACCAATTGGGTTTGTTTGTTGCCATTACTATTTTCATGGTAATGATTATTGTACTAACCCTTATCCCATACTTACTTTCCAAAATAAAAAATGTTAAATCAGAAAATGGCAGACCACTGTTTAATAAAATTATCAGCTATGATCTACATAAGAATAAATTAGCAGTTATCATAGTACTGTTATTTTCTGTATTATTTTATTTTACATCTGATAAATTAACATTTAATACAAATATTTCATCTCTTAATTTCATGCCTAAACATCTTGCGAAGGCTGAAGAAAAAGTAAAAGAGATTAGCTCTGAGGCCTATAGCTCGGTTTATGCCATCACAACCGGAAGCTCTCTTGAAGAAGCAATTGAAAAAGCAGAAGCAAATACCCATTATTTTGAAGAATGGAAAAAGGATGGGTATTTTAGTTCAATATCGTCTGCAACAGATTTAATACTTTCATCAAAAAAGCAAAAAAGTAAAATTGACCAATGGAAAAAATTTTGGAATACCAAAAACAGAGAAAATATTAAGCAACTATTTATTGAAATAGGGAAAAAATACAATTTTAAACCAAAAGCATTTAAATCATTCTATAACAGTATTTCGCAAGAACCAGAGATAGTTCCGGTCCAGGGTTTTTCGAACATAATTGAAACTTTTTTACAGAACTATTTAATTGAAAAAGACAATTCGTATTCAGTCATTTCAATACTAAAAGTAGATCAACAAAAAAGAGAAGAACTTTTTAACAAAGTTGGAGAAAATCAGGATATTTTATTGATTGATAAGGGCAGAGTTTTTTCCAACTTCATTGATGAATTAAAAACTGACTTTAATAAACTAATTACACTCTCGCTAATTATAATATTTTGTATCCTATTGTTTTTCCTTGGAAGAATAGAGCTTGTAATAATAACGTATATCCCTATCTTGCTTAGCTGGTTATGGACCATTGGCTTAATGGGCTTATTTAAAATTGAATTTAACATCTTTAATATCATTATTTCCAGCTTTATTTTGGGTCTTGGAGTTGATTACTGTATTTTTTTAACACGAGGTTTATTAATTGATTTTAAATACGGAAATAAGCCAATAAAAGCTTTCCGGCTATCAATATTGTTATCGGCTCTGACAACAGTTGCAGCTTTAGGAGTACTAATTTTGGCAAAGCACCCTGTGTTAAAATCAATAGCTGCGGTGTCAATATTTGGTATCATCTCAGTTGTTCTAATTGCCAATACAATTCTACCACTTTTATTTGCAATTTTGACAAGATTGAATAAGAAGTACCGCAAATATCCGATTACCTTAAAAAACATGTTTGTTTCACTAGTCAACCTCACTTTCTTTTTGGTCAGCTCAATACTGCTAACACTGTTAATTCCAATACTTTACACACTGCCAATACCACGTAAAACGGTTAAATTCGTTTTTCATTATTCCCTTTTTACAGCCTGTAATTTTGTGGTAAAAATGAATGTTTCTTTTAAATTAAAATACATCAATAAAGATAAGTTAGATTTTTCGAAACCATCTGTTTTAATAAGTAATCACCAATCACATATTGATCTTGCACTTATTTTAATGTTACATCCTAAAATAATTGTTTTAACAAACAAACGGGTGTGGAACAATCCTTTTTATGGCCTGATAATAAAATTCGCTGATTATTATCCTGTCTATAGAGGATTAGAGAGTGGAACTAAAAAAATTGCAAAAAAAGTCAAACAAGGGTACTCTGTACTTATCTTTCCAGAGGGAACCAGGACAAAGGACGGACGAATTAACAGGTTCCATCAGGGTGCTCTCAAATTGGCCGATGAACTAAATCTTGAGATTCAGCCAATTATGATACATGGTGCCCACGAGTTCTTCCCAAAATATGATTACTTCATGAGACTTGGGCATGTAACTTTAAAGTTTTTTGACAGAATAAAAGTTGCTCCTATCGACATTGAATCAGGAATAACCTACCGAAAACAAACAAAAGAGCTTACAACCTTTTACAGAACTGAATTTGAAAAATTAAAAGTAAAGTGTGAAACCCCTTCATTTCACTATAACTCTTTGTATTATAAGTACATATACAAAGGGCCAATACTGGAATGGTATTTTAAGATTAAGGTTTTACTTGAAAAAAAATATATCCTGTTTAACTCACTCATACCAACTGATGCAAAAGTTGTTGATATAGGCTGTGGTTATGGTTTTTTAGCAGGAATGCTTAATCTTATTTCAAAAAAAAGGAAGATTGTTGGTTATGATTATGATGAAGAAAAAATTGCCGTTGCCTCTCAAATTGCCAGTTTAGGTGAAGGACTTGAATTTAAAATTAAAGACATTACTAAAGAAGAAATTGAAGAAAGTGATGTATATATACTGAACAACGTCTTACACAATATGCCCGAAGAAGAGCAAATTGAGGTTTTGAAAAAATGCTTTAACAAACTAAAACTCAATGGTAAAATAATAATAAGAGATACTAATGAAGACATGAAGTTTCGTACAAAAGGCACAAAGCTTATAGAATTAATTAGTATGCGCCTTTTAAGATTTAATAAAATTACCCATAACAACAACTGCATTATATCAAGCCAAAAAATTATTAATTTGGTAAAAAGCTATAGCTTTGACTTTGAAATACCGGATAATTCAAAATACTCTTCGAACATCATCTACTTAATAGAAAAGAAGCTCAATGTATAAACACGATGTAGTTATTATTGGTTCAGGTTTAGGAGGTTTAGCCTGTGGAAGCATTTTAAGCCAGCATGGTTATAAAGTATGTATACTTGAACAGCACTATCAAATTGGTGGTTGTCTTCAAAGTTTTAAGCGAAAAGGCAGATTTTTTGATACAGGCATGCATTATATCGGAAGCTTTGGTGAAGGGGAAATATTGAACAAATTATTTAGATATTTTGGAATTTACGATAAAATAGAAGCAAGAAAACTTAACGAAAAGGCTTTTGATATTATTACTTTTGAAGGTGAGGAATTTAGGTATCCGCAGGGGGTTGAGAATTTTAAAATCAGCCTTTTAGAAAAATTCCCTGATGAAAAGGAGGGAATAGAGATCTACTTTAAAAAAATACAAGAGATAAATAACTCCATTGACCTTCTAAATCTGAGAGATATTAATGATTTTAGCTTTACCATTAAGCACTCAATGGATATTGGTGTTTATGAGTTTATTAAAACGGTCACTAAAAATAAATCCCTGCAAAACATCCTGGCCGGATTAAATTTATTATATGCCGGAGAAAAGGAATCTGCACCATTATATATCCATGCTGTAATCACAAAATTCTTCCTGCAAAGTGCCTGGCGACTTGCAGGTGGAGGAAACCAGGTTGCAAAAGCACTTAAAGAGGTTATTGAAGCAAACGGAGGTGAATTAAGAACCAGTGCAAAAGTTGTAAAACTGTTCTACGATAAGGATAAAATAACAAAACTTAAACTTGAAAATGGAGACTTTGTTGAAGGAACAACTTTTATCTCCAGCATCCACCCATCTAACACCATTAATATGGTTGAAAATGGTGCATTTAGAAAAGCTTATACAAAGAGGGTAAACAGTCTGAAAAATACCATATCAACTTTTAGCTTATATATTGTCCTTAAAGAAAGAAGCTTTAAATATATTAATTCAAACATTTATCATTTTAAAGACTCAAACATCTGGGAACTAACCAATTACAAAGTAAAAGACTGGCCAAAGGGGTTTCTGCTATATACTTCTGAAAGCAAAAACAATCCAGGATATGCTGAAAGTATAATTGTATTAAGTCCCATGTATTTTAATGAAATGAAGCCCTGGGAAAATACATCTATGGGAAAAAGGGGGGCAGATTATAAAGAAATGAAAAAGCAAAAGGCAGAGCAACTTCTTAATCTAGTAGAACAGAAATTCCCTGACATTCGTAAATATATTGATGAGTATTTTAGTTCAACCCCATTAACTTATCGGGATTATACCGGAACAGCGGAAGGTTCTATGTATGGCATTATGCATGACTACAATAACCCTCTACATTCTGTTATATTACCTAATACAAAAATCAAGAACCTCTTTTTAACCGGTCAGAATACGAATTTACATGGGATCTTAGGGGTTTCTTTTAGCGCAGTATTAACCTGTGGGCACCTACTTGGATTAAATAATATTATTGCAGAAATTAGAAATAAAACCCTCATAGAGAGATCTAATATTAAAACAAACCCTCAAACAAAGGAAATCACCTAATTGCTAATCACTTAACCTAGGCTCACGAAATGAAACTCTCATAGAGGGAATTATAAAGAAAATTAACTTAACAAAGTGGTCTCATGAGCAAAGCGGATAATCGCCCTACAAAAGAATATGTTTAACCTTGCGAAGCAAGCTCATAAACTCAATATAAATAGTTTAAGAAAAGTAAATAAATATCAATTACTTAACTAAAATTTAAACAAGTGAAACGACTAAAAAAAAAATTTCTCATTGGGTTAGGATTTATAGTTTTAACAATAACTGTTTTGCTAATTATTTACAAATTGATGGTTGTACTTGAACCACCAATTATTAAGGATAAATCAGCATTAAAATTAACCAGAGAAAAAATTAATGATAGTCTTTTTATATGCGATGATAGTTGGCTACATCTAAGTAAATCAGGAATCCGGGAAATGTATATCGCAGGTTCTCCATTTGAGTTAGGCGTAAAGAATGGAAAATTAACCCAGGAACTTTCTGAAGAACAGGAAGAAAAGTTTGTTGCCTTTATCAAATCTTTAATCCCATCAGATGTAACTTTGAACTACCTAAAGTACTTTGTTGCCTGGTTTAATAAAGATCTTGATAAATACATGCCAAAAGAACTCCAGGAAGAAATTTATGGGGTTTCATTATTCGCATCCAAGAAATTTGATTTCATTGCACCAAATTATCATCGAATCCTTAACTATCATGCAGCCCATGACATAGGGCATACTCTTCAAAACATGAACCTGATTGAATGTACAGCATTTAGCCTTAAAAATGAGCTTACAACTGATAGTTCACTATTAATTGGAAGAAATCTGGACTTCTCAGCAGGAGATGAATTTGCACAAAAAAAAATTGTTGCATTTTGTAAACCACAAAAGGGATATAAATTCATGTATGTTACATGGGCTGGGATGGTAGGAGTATTATCAGGAATGAATGAATACGGATTAACAATTACATTGAATTCGGCAAAATCAGACATCCCTATTTCTGCTAAAACTCCTGTATCGGCAGTTTCAAGAATGATACTGCAATATGCAAAAACTATTGATGAAGCTTATCAAATAGCAAAATCATACGAAACCTTTGTTTCGGAATGTTTTTTTATTGGTTCAGCAACTGATAGCAGCACCGCAATTATTGAAAAATCTTTAAACAAAACAGTTTTATATACAAACAATGCTTCAAGTTTAATACTTACGAACCATTATCAGAGTGATACATTAAAAAACACCCCCCTAAATATTGAAAGCATAAATGAAGGCAGCACATTATACAGGTACAAAAGAGTTGAACAATTAATCAGCCAAACAAGTCCGGTTGACTATCAAAAAATGGCTTTCATTCTTAGAGATCAAAAAGGGTTGGATGATAAAGATATTGGTATGGGAAACGAAAAAGCAATTAATCAGTTAATTTGTCATCATTCAATTATCTTTAATCCTGAAAAAAAAATAGTCTGGGTTTCTGAATATCCCTATCAAATAGGAAAATATATTGCATATGATTTGAACAAAATTTTTGCAGATACTTTCGATATCAAATCAACAAAAAACATAAATGAAGAGAAGCTAACAATACCTGAAGACAGCTTTATTCATTCAAAACAATACTCCAGATTTAAATTATATAAGGAAGAGACACAATTAATTAAAGCAATTATTGATAATGAAACAAACGAAAACCTTGACAATGAACGAATTGACAGGTATTTAAAATTAAATCCTGAATATTATTATTGCTATTATATTATTGCTGAATACTTTAGAACCAAGGCTAATTATCAAAAGGCTATAGATTATTACAACCTTGCTTTATTAAAAGAATGCCCAAGAAAAGCAGACGAAAAACAAATTACTGAGGCCCTGGCCGAAACAAAAAAACTTATTATGGATTAATCTATTGCTAATTGTTTGTGGGTATTATAAAATCCTATTAGCAACATATTTTATAATAAAATAGTAGAAATGCTGATTGCAATAATACTTTTAATACTTTAGCTGTCCAAAAATTTAAACGTATCAGGATACAGTTTCTATACTTATGATTGAGCAAAAAAAGAATTAGTAATGTTTATTCCTCAAATAGAAAAGAAAACAAAAGCAGAAATAAAAAGATACCAGGAATTGAGGTTGGTTGAATCTCTAAAATATTTATCTGCCAGATCTAAATTTTACAAGCGATTTTTTGCTGAAAACAAAATCGATATAAATAAAATAAAAACTCTTGAGGATTTAACACAAATACCTGTTATAACAAAAGATGAACTCCAAAAACATAATCAGGATTTTATCTGCGTTGAACAGAACAAGATCATTGATTACCTAACTACTTCCGGCACACTTGGCGACCCCGTAATTTTCACACAAACCGAAAAAGATTTACAAAGATTAGCCTACAATGAATATATATCTTTTGCATGCGCTGATGCACAAAAGAATGATATATTCCAGTTAATGGTCACATTGGACAGAAGGTTTATGGCTGGTATGGCCTATTACGAAGGTATTAGAAAATTGGGTGCTGGAATTGTCCGCGTTGGTCCGGGTAATCCGGGATTACAATTTGATACTATTAAAAGGATTAATCCAACTGCATTTGTAACAGTACCTTCCTTCTTGCTCAGACTAATAGAGTACGCTGAAAGTCAGGGTATTGATTATAAGAGTTCATCCATAAGAAAAGCGGTTTGCATTGGCGAAAGTTTAAGAAATCCCGATTTTAGTTTAAACACTCTGGGACAAAGGATTAATGAAAAATGGGATATCAAGCTTTATTCAACCTATGCATCAACAGAAATGGGAACAGCATTTACCGATTGTGTAGAAGGAAAAGGAGGCCACCACCATCCGGAAATGATAATTGTTGAATTCCTGGATAAAGATAACAACCCTGTAAAAGAAGATGAGGCTGGTGAAGTAACAATCACAACCTTGGGAGTAGAGGGTATGCCTTTGCTAAGGTTTAAAACTGGTGACATTTGTATGCATTATACTGAACCCTGTGCCTGTGGAAGAAATACCATGCGTTTAGGCCCGGTAATAGGAAGAACCAAACAAATGATAAAATATAAAGGTACCACTCTATACCCGCCTGCATTGTATGATATCCTAAATGATATCGAAGGTATCAAAAACTACATTGTAGAAGTTTCCACTAATCAAATTGGAACTGATGATGTACACATAAAAATCGGATGTGATAATTATGATATTACGTTTGAAAAAAATATTAAAGACCATTTTCGATCAAAACTAAGAGTGGCACCATCACTAAGCTTTTTTTCCCCTCAGAAAATTCAGGAGGAACAACTTCCGGAGATGAGCAGAAAGCCAATTACTTTTATTGATAAAAGATAAGAGCTAATAGAATATTGAAATTGTAAATCTATTGGTACTTCTTAAAAATAGCCCTTAATGGATTAAACAATCTACCAAGTATTGAAATATTCTCGGTAATAATTTCTGCGGTTCCATTCATTTGTTGAGAAAAAGGAAGTTCTCGCCCATAGTTTGTAATAAGGTTTTGGGGAATTTCTACGGTAACTAAATAAAACTCTTCCTGGGGAACTAATGCAATTGAGGCAATCTTTCCCTGAACTGTTCCATATTCCATATATGGGAAACTATTAAACTTAATATTCACCATCTGATCTGTTTTCACTTTACCTGAACCAACAATTGGTAACTGTAATTTTCCAATGATTTTGCTTGGTTCCTCAGGAACTACTGTCAATGCAACCTCTCCGGCTGCGATGTTTTGATTCTTACTCCAAATCTTTGAAAACGAAACAACACCTTCAATCGGACTTTTGAAAAGATATAACAGCTCCCAGGCTTCAATTTCACTTTTTAAAACATCGTAAGCTGATTTTAGTTGTATTTGCAGATTATTTACCTGCTCTTGCTTTTGAAGCCTCAGATCCAATATTGCCTGCTCCAATTGCGATATTTGAATCTCACCATTTACAATGGATGTCTTTGAAGATTCGTATGCATACTTTTTTTGAATAAACTCACGCTCTGCAGTCTCGAATTCTGATGGAGGAATCACCTTTTTCTCAAACAAACCTGAGTCGCGAGAAAACTGCTTTGCAGCCAGTTTTAATTCTTCTTTTGATAAATAAGACTGTTTTTGCTGTCCATAAAGCTGTAATTTTGTTTTTTCAAGCTGCTTGTTTAAAGCAGAAATCTTTTGTTGATGATAATTCAGGTTAATAAAGTTCTGATATTCAGAGTACTGCTTTAAAAAGGAAGAGTAAGATGTTTGGATACTACCTAATTCAAATGCAGGGCTAAAATGTTGATATTGACTGGTATCATAAACGAGAAAAAACTGTTTCATCGAATCCAGCATCATTTTTAGTTCTAAAACATCTTTGTGGTTTGCTGTATTTTCAATAATTGCCAGTATTTCGCCCTCTTTAACCAACTGCTTGTCTTCAACAAAAAGCAAATCAATCTTACCACTTGTTTTGGCAACTAAGGAGGCAGGAGGATTTTCTGTAGTAACTGATATTGAAGAGCTTATAATATCAGGATATTTAAAAAACATGCTTCCGATAAACAGTAACAAAAGCACTACAAAAATTACCCCAATACCACTGCGGATTATCCAGTGTGGGATGTAACCAAGTATTTCCTGGACTTGTTCGGATCGTATTTCTATTTTGTTTATTTCTTCACTCATATGGTACACTGATTAGACTGATTGTTATGACTTTTTTATGATCTTAATTTATCATAATCATCTTAACAAATCAGTGTCCTATTTTCTTATGTTTTTTATACTCATCTGTTAAAACACGCCTTTTATGCTGAGGTTCTTTTCCAAAATTCAACAACAACCCAACTTCCACCTCTGTGGCTCTTAAATAATTAACCAATTGTGCCTCATGCTCAGGTACAATACCCTCTGCAGCTTTTAGTTCAATTATTACTTTATCTTCTACAATTATATCAGCAAAATAATCACCCACCTTGATATCATCATAATAAACGGTCAATGGAACTTGTTTCTTACACTCTAAACCCAATTTTCGTAACTCAATCATCATCGCATTTTCATATACTTTTTCAAGGAAACCATATCCCAAATTATTATAAACATTGTAGAACGCCCTAATTGTTAAAGCGGTAATATCTGAATGTAAATAGTTGTCATTTTTCATAGCACGCTGATTTAACTGATCAATTATGATTTATTAAGATCTTAAATTTATCATAAAAATCTTAATAGATCAGTGTACCCTAATTCCCCAGCTCTAATTGGTTCTTCACCAATTCATAATACGCCCCTTTCTTCTTGCTCAATTGCTCATGCGTTCCCAACTCAACAATTTCGCCCTTTTCCAATACCACTATTTGATCCGCGTTTTTCACAGTACTCAAACGATGGGCTACCACAACCACTGTCCTCCCTCTAAAAAATTCATCCAGCTTTTCCATTATTTTCCGTTCATTGTTAGCATCCAATGCATTAGTAGCCTCATCAAGAAATATGAATTCAGGATTTTTATAAACAGCACGCGCAATTAATATTCGTTGCTTTTGTCCCTGGCTCAAACCATGCCCATCAGAACCAATTTTTGTATTGTAACCTAATGGAAGATTCTCAATAAATTCATGAATATTAGCTACTTTTACAGCATCTAATAATTTCTCCTTATTCACTATTTCGTCACTCACTGCAATATTTTTAGCAATGGTATCAGAAAAAATAAAGCCGTCTTGCATCACTACTCCGCATTTGCCCCGCCACATTCGTTGACTGAAATTCTCAAGTTTGCTTCCTCCAACCTCTATCTCTCCTTTCACAGGTTCATAAAATCCCAATAAAAGTTTAATAAGTGTAGTTTTCCCGCTCCCGCTTGTGCCTACTATTGCAGTAATTTTATTTTCAGGAATACTCAGGTTTAAGTTTTCAAGCACCATTTCTGAATGAGGTCCCTCATATTGAAATGACACCTCCCTGATTTCAATGGATTTTTTTGCAGGAAGTTCAGCAAGTTTCATATCATCAGGATTCTCCTCGTCTTCTTTGTCATGGATTTCGCCCAGCCTCTCTAAACTTATTTTAGCATCCTGTGCCGATTGCATAAAACTAATCATTTGCTCAACCGGACTGTTTAACTGGCCAATTATGTATTGCACGGCCAGCATCATACCTAGTGTCATTTCCCCATTAATAACCGCAGCCGCAGCAATAAACGATATAAAAATGTTTTTTACCTCATTAATAAATACTGAGCCGGCCTGCTGGTACTGGTTTAGCGATAAACTTTTTACGTTCACTTTAAACAACGCAGCCTGAATCCGCTCCCATTCCCAACGTTTTTGTTTTTCACAGTTGTTAAGCTTAATTTCCTGCATTCCTGTAATCAACTGAATCACATTGCTTTGATTGCTTGATAATTGGGCAAACCGTTTATAATCCAACTCTTTGCGTTTTTTCATAAAAACAATAATCCACAATGCATACAGCGTACTTCCAAATAAAAATACAAGGAAAATAATTACATTATAAAAAGCCAAAATAGCACCAAAGATAATTAAGTTAAAAACAGAAAACAGTATGCTTAAACTTGTTGATGTCAAGAAGTTTTGGATTCTTGTATGATCGCCAATCCGTTGCATTAAATCACCAATCATTTTAATATCAAAAAAACGAATCGGTAACTTCATCAGTTTAATCAGAAAATCCGAAATCAAAGAAATGTTTATTCGTGTGCTAATATGCAGTAAAATCCAACCCCGAATGAATTCGATGGCTGTTCGCCCAGTAAATAACATTAACTGAGCAATTAGCACCAAATACACAAAACTGATATCTCGATTTGAAATACCATAATCAACAATAGACTGGGTCAGGAAAGGGAATATCAATTGTAATAAACTTCCTGCTAAAAGGCCTAAAAACAGTTGTGTTAAAAACTTTTTATAGGGTCTTAAGTATTTAAATAGAAACCCAAAACTAGCTTTCTTCTGCTTTTCGCCCTCCTCAGCATAAAAATCTGGCGTAGTTTCCAACAGCAAGCAAACGCCTTTTTCCTCACCATTTTCCTTGGTGCTTAGCCAGGCCTTTTTAAATTCATTATCTGTTAGTTTAACCAGGCCTTCGGCCGGATCAGCCATGTAAATAGTATACCCATTTTTGCTTTTGGTTATTTTATAAATAACCACAAAATGTTCCTGCTTCCAGTGAGCAATACATGGCAAAGGAGCTTCATTAACCAGTTGTTCAAAGGTAATTTTTACCCCCATGGTTCGAAAACCAATGCTCTCGGCAGCTTCACTGGTTCCTAGCAAGGAGACACCTTCGCGGGTAATGTAGCTTTTTTCGCGAAGGGTTTCCAATGAATAGTTCTTTCCATAGTATTTGGCCACCATGCGCAGGCAGGTGGGGCCACAGTCCATGGCATCGAGTTGAGTGTAATGGGGGAATTTTTTCATTTAAGAAGTAGGGATTTTATAGAACACAAATTGGGCGGATTTGACAGATTTAGATTGATTTTTTTTATTTAATTAATGGTTTTGCAAATTTAAAAAATATACACTTCTTTCACGAAGAGTTTCCAACAAATAGTTCTTTCCATTTTATTTGGTCACCATGCGCAGGTAGGTGGGGTCACAGTCAATGGCATCGAGCTGGGTGTAGTGGGGGAATTTTTTCATAAAGGTTTAATTGCCTGCAAAGATAGAAATATTTGACTAGCTTTAAACTATGGTATAGTATGTCAATATTATTTTTCTAAAATAGTGGAGTAGTTACCATGCAGTATATATGATTTATGTCATAATTTCAACAATAAACAGATTTAACAACTGATTAAAATTTATTTACACTGATTTCAAATATTGGATTATGTTTTTTGACTTGCCCTATTTTTATGAGCATAGCCTGCTGTTTATCAAAAAGGAACAAAAACGACATAGTATCCTAATTAAATTACCCGATAATGAGTAAGATTCTATAAAGGGATAGATAATTTTCAAGTGTATGTTTTCCACTCTTCTGTTAGCTTTCAGATTCTAATTTTTAGCTAAAGAATCATCACTTAATCTTAAGAATAACAATTCAAAAGTTATATTATGTTTTTGCTAATAGCCGGATTTATAAATAAATGGGAACCCTGTATTGGATTCCCTAAACCTTAAGTAAGTAATGAATTAAACTGCCCAAACGCAAATTCCTCTCAAACAGCCGTAGCCAGGCGGACAATCATTTTCAGTCCTACAACGATAGATTTTGCCTCCTTTAACTGCTTGCTGTTCTGTTTTGTTAAGTTCTTTAACTCCTTTTAAATTTTTAATCTTTTTCATAATCTTTGAATAAATTGCTTAAATAAAATTCAAAATACTTTAATGTAGTACTATTGTTCAACTATGGTTCCATGCAGCGTTCACAATATGTATTATTTATACAACACCATCCCGAAGGACATACTCCACCATATCGGCCACAAGCGAATTTTCCACCTTTAATCGCTTGTTGTTCAACTTTGTTAAGCATTTTTGCTCCTTTTAAATTTTTAAGTTTTTTCATAATTGCTTGATTTTAATTAAATACTCAAATTAGTAAACAACGATAAACCATTACAAATTCCTAATTTCATATAGGGTACAATGTTATCAATTGCTTAAGTCTACAATAAAATTCTTCTTTTAATTAAATGGGAGAAAGTACGCAAATGCCATTTAAACAAACATAAGGAGGAGGACAATAATACTCACCTTCCCTCCATAGACACATTCTCTTTCCTCCTTTAACAGACTGTTGTTCAACTTTGTTAAGCATTTTTGCTCCTTTTAAATTTTTAAGTTTTTTCATAACAAGTTATTTATTAAGTTAATATTACCTCGAATTAAATAACCGCGAGGATTTCGGCTTTTTATAATTATCGTTTTTCAATAAGTCTCAATTGCAAAACTACTTTCAGAAACAACTTCTTCATTCTCGTGCAATTCCTCTTCAATGATGTCATCAATAAAGTATTTCAAATCTGTTCTATCATACTCCTGAGGGAAAGATCTTCCGTTAACCAATATTTCAGGTGTAAAGCTTATGTTGTTTTCATGGCACCATTGTTTTTCCCTTTCCACTTCTTCAAAGTATTTTTCATCAATCTCAGTTTTCCATCTTTCTAACCATACAGTCAAAGAGATACCGGAATAAGCCTCATTTAGAGCCATAATTATTTCCTCCTCTGTTCTTGTATGATAAATTGCTAATAATGTTGAAGCTACTTTGGTATCAAGATTGGCTTTATCATTTTTAATATTAAACCTGATAACTATTTGTACACCTTTTTCTTTGTACTTAAGCAAGGGTTCTATGCTTTGGTGAGCAACCTTACAATGACCACATAATGGATTTGTCACAAGTACAACTTTTAAAAGAGGGTTCTTACTTTTATCTCCTAAGACAATTTCTAATGAATTATTAATTTCTGTATCAATTCTCTCTCTCCTGGAAATTAATGCATTAAAAATACCGTAGTTGTTTTTAAATCTGTTATGTTCAATTTTAAGCTTTTTATGCTCTTGTTCTACTTTTAATTTTGGATAAATAAAACTCCACAATAAGCTAACCACTATAAAACTAAAAGTTATTGAAATAATGCTTCCTACATTTACTTGAAACAAATCTCCATTTGATTTATATAAAAACAGGCTTGCTGCATGCACCCATAAAACCGCCAAAATGCTCAAACATAAAGGACACCACTTCTTTACTACAAATCGCTGATAAATAAGAGAATAAAACGTAAAAGGTATAGCAGTTAATGAAAAAGCAACCAACAGGTTTACATTCGGGTTCGTCATAAACGATGTAAAAATCCATGATATTATGACTCCAAGAAAATAAACTAACCCAACATCGCTAAATTTCACATTCCTTATTATTGTTGCCCCTTTCGAATTAAGGACATCATCACAACTGGTCTTTTCATTATTTCCTGAACAAAATTTATCAACGACAACTGAATGCACTCCTAATTCATGTTGTACAATTATTACACTTATAGCTGCACCTATTACAGCAATAAAAAAGTGGGCTGTGCCAAACAAACCAATGTTCCCATGAAAAATAACTAGCAGAATACCAAGAATACAAGCAAAATATATTGCATTTTTTGCCAAATTGCTTTCTTTCTTTTCGACAAAGTCTTCTGTTTTTTCAACCGCTACAAGTATTCCTGTCCAAAATTGAAAAAAAGCTTCTTTAGATAAAACCTTTTTTGTTTGTTTATTATAGACTAATTCAATATTTTGTCCTGTTCTATTAGTCAACACAAAGTGCTCCCCTTCATCATCTTCAACATGAGCAATAAATGAACCTGGCAGTTCATTTAAAGTTTCTTCGTTTCTGGGCACTTCAATTGCCAAATTCTCAATTCCAAAATGATTCAGTACTCCGGTAATTGAATGTAAACTGGGATAAGATGGATGACTTTCAAACTGAAACTCCAATTCCCTTTTATCAATTTTTATTGAGTTTAGTTGTAAAAGTTCATTTAATAAGTAACTTGTTGGTTCTTTCATAAGTTTAGGCTCGAATTTTCTCAAAAACAATTAATTAATCAATATTGCTTTTGATCTCCTTGCAAGGAGTGATGCGTAGAAAAAATGTAATCTTTATAAAAAATTACAAACAATTAAACAGTCGTAAAAATTTAACTTTCCAAGTATAAATATTGCACATTAACTTGAATTGAAAAAAAAAACCGGATATAAAAGCGAAAGCTGTAGTTGTTTTTTGCGAAAACATCTTAAATCTTTTCGAAAACAAACAAAAAAGACCCGAGGGCGACATTTAAAACACGCTAAAATCTATAAATCAAACAGTTAGGAATGTAACTTTTCACAATAAGTATCTAAAGCATTTTTAAGTGTTTTTTTGTAGGTTCTTGAAACAGGAATTTCTCTGCCATCAAAAAAAACCAAAGTAGAGTTTTTGTTTACAACTTCTCTGATTTTAAACAAGTTAACAATGTATCGTTGATGGCATCTTACTAAATAGGGCTGGGATAATATTTCATCAGCTTTGCTAATAGCCATGGTTATCATATGTTTTCGACCACCATCTAAATTAATACACAAAGTTTTATCATCTGAACTGATAGAAATAATATCTTCAGGTGAAATAATTTCAATTCCACGCTTAGTCGGTAACTGAATGAATGGTTTAGTGGACATACCTAAGTAATATATTAGTAATCAAACAATTAAAAAATATTGAAAAATTTGATAGATTTGTCTATTATTATTAATTGCAGCAACGTTACAAATGTTACCCCCTTACCCTATTACTTATTTGCCTTTTCTTTACTCCCTTTGATTGAAAACTGATTTAAAATTCAAAAACAAGACATAAATAACACCATAAAATTTCTAACTGTATTGAAGTAATTATCTTTAGAATGTAAGCTTTTTATACTAGTGTCGAGTCAAGTATGATATTTCTGGTAATTAGCCAGGTGACAACACCTGGCTGGTACACTTGTCAGGTGTTGTCACCTGACAAATTAGCCTTGACATAACACTAGTAATTCAGTTAATCCGCATATGCATGAACATTACTATTCATTATTTGTTTACTAAATATTTTTAGGGCATAAACCAAATTTTACTAATTTTACAAAGGAACAAAATGGAAAACATGCAATATTCAATTAAAGATCTTGAAAACCTTAGCTCAATTAAAGCTCACACTATAAGAATTTGGGAAAAAAGGTATTCGTTAATTGAACCGTCAAGAACCGATACCAACATTCGTTATTATAATGATGAGGATGTTAAAAAGCTGCTAAATGTAGCTGTTTTGGTCCAAAATGGGGTTAAAATATCGCATGTTGCCAAACTAAGCCCTGAAGAGATTAAACAAAAGGCATCATTCATACTTCAAAACCCAAACGATGTTGACAACCAGGTAAAAAATCTTATTATTTCAATGGTTGAATTAAGCGAATCGAAATTTGAAAAGATTCTTAACAAATCCATTATCACCATGGGATTTGAGAAAACCATGATGTATCTGGTATATCCTTTTTTGGAACAAATTGGAGTGATGTGGCAAACGGGTTCAATAAATCCTGCCCAGGAACATTTTATTAGCAACCTTATCAGGCAAAAACTAATGGTGGCCATTGATGGAATTGAACCAGATCTCATCAGAAAACGTCGCAAATTCATCCTATTTCTCCCTGAAGGAGAGTTACACGAACTAGGCCTTTTATTTTACTCGTACTTAATTAAAGTGCGTGGTCATGAAGTTTTGTATCTAGGGCAAGCAACTCCTCTAAACTCTGTATCAGAGTCTAATGAAATCTGGCCTGCGGATTATCTGGTTTTTTTTGCTATCTCATCTTATTCAGGCTCATCACATGATAAATATGTAAAAGAAGTGGCAAATATGTTTCCTGATAAAAAAATCCTTGTAGCAGGACAACAAATTGTCTCATCAAAAGCTAATTTCCCCGGCAATGTTCAGAAAATTGAAAACACTTTTGATTTAATTACGATTGTGCAAAAGTTAAGATAGTTTAAATTAGTACCTTATACAGTAATTTCCTTTATTCATACTAGTGTCATGTCAAGCATCAAATTTCGGGTAAAGTGATTTTAATTTGATGCGGGCATCTTTTGTTGTAAACCTCCAATTTATTTTCGCATCTTTATTATTTCTCGCTTCACACCAAGCGGCAACCTCTTGTTTCACTTTCTCTAAATTATCTATTCGTCTATTTAGGCATTGCCCGTTTAGGACATTCAATTCTATTTCGGCCATATTCAGCCAGCTGCCATGTTTTGGGGTGTATATAAATTCAAACCTGTCCCAAATGCGTTTGGCTTCTTTGGGTTCGAATACCTCATATAAAGAAGAAGCATTATGTGTATTTAAATTGTCCATTACTAATGTTATTTTTTCTGCGTCCTTATACCATTCATCCGCTAACTTCTTTATAAAAAACGCCCAATCTTTTTTAGTTTTAGTCGCTTTAACCTCTATATATCTTTTGCCTTTTAAAGGTTCAGTTGCAATGAATATATTGCATACCCCACATCTTTCATACTCAAAGTCTA
>JBNKRJ010000013.1:0-58001 GCA_050296515.1 Bacteroidales bacterium
CTAATTTGTCAGGTAACAACACCTGACAAATGCACCAGCCAGGTGTTGTCACCTGGCTATTACCAGGATATCATACTTGACTTTACGCCAGAATTAATTCTGTTTTACTAATATCTTATAAACTCGCCCTATTTTTGTGGATAAAATTAGGATAAAAAATAACTTACAGACAAACCTTAGGTAGTACAAAACTATTACAGTGGAAATTATTAACAGTAATTTAAGATATCACATGTACCTCTTGCCAAAAAGAAAGTGCATTTTTATTGCTCAATCCAGATAATATAATAGTTAATTCCTATTTAGACTAACTACAGGAATTTCCAATGAAAAATCCACTATTTCCAATCCATCATTCAATAAGAAGGAGAATATATATGATTCTTTATCTGTAGCAGTTGGTTTTCCTAGTATGGTATATGTCCCATTCTTGTTGTTTATAATACTAAGCCAGTTAGGTAAATGTTTAATAGTAAGTAAAACCCGATCTTTGTCTCTGTCCACAACACGAAAAGTTTTTCTATAAAAATGTCCCATTTTGGCTGAACGCTCTCTAGGGAATAAAACTTGCGGCTTGTGTTGAATATCTGTTGCCAGAGTAAAGACCTGTGTTTTATTAAACTGTAAATTTTTAAAATACAATACCCCATGACTTAATGAGTCAGCTGCAACCCGCTTAACCAAGCTACTATTTGTAAAGTTCCCGTGTTTATCTGTAATTAATAATTCAAAATCGCTCAAAATGCAGCCAGAGTAGTGCAAGTCAGGCAACGCAACTGATAAATCTACTTTCGCAATTCCATTATTTTGGACTTTCCATTTCCTCATAAGCCTTTCCCGGATGCTCTCTGACATAATCCCCTGTTTACTTAATTCTAATGGGGCATCATTGTTACCCCATATTAAAAAACTCTGATCTTTTAGCCTTTTATTGTCTTCTGCAAGCTTAATTCTGATAATAGCATCCTCATTGCCTGAATTGGCTACTTTTTGATAGAAATTGAGAATACTGTCCCGGCCAATTCCGGCAACATCATTTTGATAAAGGCGATCAGCCTCCCAGATAACAGTCTCATTAGAACTTAAGTAATTTACAGGCTTTTTATTATCACCAATTGTAAAACCTTCTTTAAGAGCAGATATTGATTGTTTAGCAGTAACATTCATCTGAATACCATCAGAAAAACTTGCTTGTGAAAAGCTATTAACTACTTGCAAACATATCACGGTAGAAAATATTAGTTTGTATATCATCAGATATATTTCAGGTATTAGATTAGAAAAACAAGAAATGGTGTCTCTATTTTATGATATTGTTCTTTCGGACCAACTGACCAGAATCAGATCCTGATATCTGGATTATTAAAACTGATAGCCCCAATTGTAATAATTATACCCACAATTACCATGAAGGCCATAGTTAATTTTGTTTTTAACGGGTATTTCTCTATAAGAATCTATATTTAAAGAATTTTGATTTCTAGAACAATTTTGCCCAGCTATATTGCTGGCTCTACTGTAGTAGTTGCTAATTCTGTTATTTCTTCAGTTGAAAAGACTTTATCTACATCAATGATCATTGTAAAACTTTGGCCATTTTTATACATCCCTGAAATAAAGTTGGCATTGTAATTTATGCCTAGCGTTGGCACAGGCTTTATATCTTTAGGTTCTATTTCGAAAACTTCATCAACACTATCCACAATTGCTCCAATATAAAATGTCTCTCCATTACTGTGTATTTCTAATACTAATATGCAGGCACCCGGGCTAATTGTTGGTTCCATTCCAAATTTAATGTGAGTGTTAATTATTGGTAGCACATTTTCGCTCAAATTCATCACTCCTTCCACATATCGTGGAGTTTGTGGAATTTTTGTAATTACTGGCATCTCAAGTATGCTTAAAACTTTGCTTACATTCGAAGCAAAACTTTCTTTACCAAGTCTGAATGCTACATACGATTTTTGATTGTTGTTATTTTCCATAATATAAAATATATCTTATAAGCGTGAATAATAAATTTGCAGGTACCCCCAATTATTTATGAGGAAGCCTAAAAAATCACCTATTTCACGAAAAAAAACTAAAGTTCAAAATCGCCATGTTTGCAAAGCGCAATAAAACAGTGCTTATCTTTGCTGGTCTTTGCGAAAATCTTTTATCCTTTGGGTGAAACAACCTTTTTAACAACCTCTATTTTTTTTGGTTAAGTACACAACCAATACAGCTCTGTATCACACAGATTATTCTATTATTCTCAATTATTTCCAAGTGGCGAAGGTATGATAAAAGGGAATGTTCATACAAAATTCCGGGTATTACAAATCTAGTACAATAACAAATTCTAAAATTAGTAGTAAAAATAAAGCGATTATGAAGTTGTTTGCACCAAACGCAAATTGGCTTTCAAAACGAACCGATCGTTTTGGTATAAACTACCTAACATTTAAGCATCGTTTTTGATTATTGTCCATGAAAACTGAGTAAATGAGGTTGTCTCACCAGCAATGATCAAATATGTACTTCTTGTTGAACGAAAAAGAGTTTTTATACTAAGCCAGTTTGAAATATTGTAAATTGAAATTTTAGAATGGCTTTGTATATGCCGATTGACTGGTAGTTTTGGTTTGAGAGCTTGCGAAGCAAACCAAATACTAACAGCGGTTCGGTATAATAAGGCATACCATATTATATTGTGGAATCAATTTTAAAGTCTTGAATTAGCTTAAAAACAGACTATAAAAATAATAAAAGTAAGGCAGTACAAAAACTTTGTTCTGTTTCCAAAGCTACCTCCCATTGGGAAGTTTAGTTCAACATTGCCTATAACTTAATATGGGTAACATGGTAAACTGAAAGAGTTTTGCATTACGAAACACCGCCAAATTAAAAATTTGGCTTCAAGATAAAAGAAAATAGAAACAAAATTTTAAATTTGGCTACATGCAGCTTGGAAGGGCTTCGGTTGAAACCAGCACGCTGCATAGCTTAACGTTAACATTTATAAGAATAAAATAATCATACTGAATTATGCTGAGACTAACATTTTTATTAATACTAATAATACAATCGATAACTATTGTATCGCAAATTGATTCAACTGAAGTCGAGGTAGTTGAAGAATTTCTAATTGAAGAACCTTTATCTTTCAACAACAAAATCCTGAATTACAGCTATTATGATTTTTTGGACTCAACAAGACAACAATTTGATTCTGTTTCGGCTTTCAAAAAATTACCATGGGAAATAAAGAGAATTTATGACTTCTTAAAAAATAAGGAAGATATTATTTATACAGTTGAAAAATTAGATCTTTATAAAAATACTGTGAAATCAGTTGATGAAATTGGTTTTAAAATATATACAGATAAAAAAGTGATTGAAGCTAAAACTTATGATTATTCAAAAAATAAGTATGCAGATTCAACAGACCGTTCTTTTATTTTAACCCCGCAAAAAAAAATTGTGGAGCTTAAACCAATTAAACATCCTCCAATGAAATTAAAAAGAAAGTCGAAGGACGAATCTTTAAAATTTATTCCGTTTGCGTCACTTGGAGTATTTAGAACGCTAAAACAAAAAGAAACAATTAAAATTAATAATCAGGAATATGATTGTATGATTGTTGAGGGCGTAGATACTTTGCTTTTAGAGAACTGTAAATATTGGATGGTTATTAATAAACCGGGACTTATTGTTAAAGCTATACAAGAATCAGGTGATTATAGAACAACTTGGTTGTTAAAAGAAATTAGATAGACAATTTTACTAAGTATTATAGGAAACGAATGTTAACAAGCTCTATGACATCAGGCTGGCTATCAGCAAATTTAAAAGTTCAGAGCATTTTGAAAACCCGCCAAATCTTTTAATTTGGTTTTATATATTTGAAGTTAAAACAAAAACATTTGGCTAACTGCGTACATGAAGGGCATAGGTTTAATGGCGCACGTTGTTTAGCCTATCTTTGGCATTCATAAAAATATAGAACTTTGAATAGAATAATTTTAATAATACTGTCAATCTTTATTTACTCATTGAACGCTTTTGCATGCAGTTGCACGTTTGCATGGAATGACTCATTTAGCAGGACTGCAAAACATTCTGAATTCGTTGCATTAGTCAAAGTAATATCATTTGACGAATATCTTGAAATGGAGATTTTTGGCTATGATGGTAAGATGCCTTACTCAATGACTGTCGAAATAATAAAGAAATATAAAGGTAAAGAAGAGAGGAGAAAAATAAAGATTTTAGGTGATGATGGGATGTTATGTCGACCATACTTGTCTGGTTTTAAAATAGGTGGACAATATTTAGTCGCTCCAATTCCATTAGACAACGAACCTAATACTGATTATGAATTCTTTGCCTGTAGAACAGATTATTTAGAAGTGGATATTGCTAAAAATAAGGCAATTGGTAATTATTCGTTAATTCGGAAACAGATTGACATTTCTACATTCGAAAACAAGCTTAAACATGGAGATTGGGATTTAGCAATAGTTGGTTCCATTGGAAGTATTCTAATTTTAAGCTTATTAATTTTACGAAGAAACAAGAAACGTAATGCCAACAAAGGCTAAAACATCATGCTGATTATCAGCAAAATGGAAGGTTTTGAGCATTGTAAAACACCGCCAAACTGTTAATTTATTCGCTGGTGCTCATGAGGCTAAAGGTTGGTTTTTAGATAAATGGAGATAAAAACAAAATTAAAAATTTGGCTACTTGCAGCCATAAAGTGTGTCGGTTGAAAAGCACACGCTGTCTAGTCGGTCGTTGTGTTTCATGCAGAGAGACTGAGCAAGTAATGCCATCCTGCAAACAACACATTTAAAAATCCCACAAGCTATCCCATTTCCTAAATTTTTAAAAGAGTTGTTTTTTTGCCTTCACACAGAAAGTTGATAAATAATTTCAGATTAATAACATAATTGTGTATTTTTGACATTTTAGGGTCAAGTTGAATTTGATAAAGCTTAAAAATGACAAGTTTTGGAGATTATATAAAACAAGAACGAGAAAAAAGAGGATGGACTCAAACAGAATTAGGTGCAAAACTTGGTATTAATATGACCAAGATTAGTCGAATTGAAAATAACAAAGACCTCTTTACTCAATCAAAACTGGATAAACTTGCAGATTTGTTTAATATCGATATTAATGTTATTAAAGAGTTGTTTTTTGGTGACAAATTTGCAAAAGAGGCTTATAAAAATGGTTGTTCCGATAAGACTTTTATAGTTGCGGAGTCCACTGTTAAATATTTACAAAGTATTAATACTACGCAAGGTAAATTAAATTTGTAGTATGGCAAAAAATCGTAAAAACGAAGCTCAATTAGATATTGAACTTTTCAATTATATTGCATTAAACAAGTCGTTTGCTAATAAATGGACTACAAAAAAGACTGAGAACAATTATGTTCAAGCAGTTCTTGATATTGCAAGCAAGAAAAACTCAGGACAGAGAGGAGAACCGGATCTATTATATGTAAATGAAACAAAACGAGTTTTAATATTAATTGAAAACAAAGATTCTATTAAAGACCATATTTCAAAAAATGAAGACAATCCAATAGGATATGCTGTTGATGGAATTAAGCATTATCTGTCCTTTTTCTTGTCCGCTGGATTAGAAAAGCAGAAATTGACTTTAAAAGAATATTTTAAGGATTGGTCAATAATTGGCATTGCAACCTCTGGCGACATTAATGATGAATATAATCATTTAATAAGTACCTATATTATTTCGGAAAATGAGATTAAAAGTATTGAAACCAATGAAATTCTGAATGAGGAAGATTATTTAGCATTTTTTGAAAACATTGATATTGAAAGCATTTCAAAAAATGTCTCATTATCATCAAGAGAAATAAATAGAATGCTTCGAACATTGGATTCTCAAAAAAGACCAATTCTTTTAAGTGCTTTAATGATTTGTCTTTATGATAGAGATAATGTTATAAATGATTTCAAAAAGAGTTATAGTAATTGGGCTGCTCAAACCATCATTATAAATATACCAAATACAATTCTTGGAATTTTAACTGCAGAAGGAATTGATAAAGATAAAATCAATGTTCTTATTAATGAATTGGCATTTATTAATACAGACCATGATTTACTACATTCGGATATTTTAAAGGATATTCTCAAAGAATTGGAAGATAATGTGATTCCATTATTCAATAAAAAAACCAATTATGATATTATTGGGAAATTCTATGAAGAATTTCTTCGTTATGCAGGCATAGCAAATGTTAAAAAAGGTATAGTTCTTACTCCAAGTCACATAACAAAACTATTCACAGAACTTATTGACATTAAAACAAATGATGTGATTTTTGACAGTTGTTGTGGGACAGGTACATTTTTGATTTCTGGGATGAATAAACTTATTTCTGAAATTGAAAATTCTAATATAGCTAACAAACAAGAAAAAATTAAAACCTTAAAAGAAAACCAATTGATTGGATTTGAAAAGAGTACAACAATGTATTCTTTAGCAATTTCAAATATGCTTTTCAGAGGAGACGGTAAATCTCGAATTTATAATATTGATTCATTTTCTGTGTCAGCAAAAAATGCAATTACTTCTCTAAAAGCTGAGGGTATAATACCAACAATTGGATTTATAAATCCGCCTTATGGAGGACGAGACACAAAAGAAAATCCGACAAAAAAGGAAATCCAATTTTTGGAAAGTCTCTTAGATAATGTTAGTAGATATGGAATAATAATTGCGCCACTATCAACTTATTTCAAAGAAGATATAATTAGAAAAAGAATTTTATCAAAACATACCTTAAAATATGTTATAAATACACCTGGCGATTTATTTCAACCAAATGCTTCAACTCATACCGCAATAGCTGTTTTTGAAACAAATTCTCCGCACAATAATAAAGAAGTTGTATTCTATAATCTTGATGATGATGGATTTATTTTATCTAAAAACAGAGGTAGAACAGATGTTTTAAATAAATGGAATCCTATTAAAAAGGATTTTTTAAAGAAATTACAGAATCCTACTAAGTACCAAGATAATTACAAACTATTACAGACTAAAATTTCTTCAAAAGATGAATGGATAATTCAAGCTCATTCAAAAACAAATTATTCACATATAACAAGCAATTCTTTTATTATAAGTATTAAGAAACATTTACTCTTTTCATTAAAACTAAAATTTGACCTCTTAAACAAAGAAATAGATGAAATTTCACTGCTTGAAATTTTAGGTGATAGCATTAACAAAGAGCCTGTTTCGGAAAAACTCAATGGTGGTTTGGATATTTCCAAATGGCAAGAATTTAACTTTCCTGATGTTTTTAAATTTAACAGAGGAAAACGTCTTACTACACTTGACCAGATTTCTGGTGATATAGCATATATTTCTTCTACAAAAGAGAATAATGGTATTGATAATTATATTACACCTCCAGAAAAAATGACTGTGTATAATAATTGTTTGACACTTAATAATAGTGGTAGCGTAGGTTATGTATTTTATCACACATATGATTTTGTGATTTCAGACCATTGTACAGTGATTTACCCGAAGGATAAGAAAATTGTTTTAAATCAATATATCGCCACTTTTTTAAAACCAATTATAGAATCAGTAAAACCAAAATACAATTTTGCTAGAGAAATAAGTGATTCAAGACTGAAAAAAGAAAAAATCTCTCTACCAGCCGATTCAAAAGGTAATCCTGATTGGCAATATATGGAAGATTATATAAAAACTTTACCTTATTCATCCTCTTTATAAGTATGCCAAGACCTCGCATCCATACATTGCCAAGTCGCTCAAAATGCTGAGGCGCAATCCAAAACTTGTCAAAGAGTATGGCTGTTCCAACGCACTGAGATAGCACAAACAATAAAGCACGAGAACACAACACACGGTATAGTCAATAAGGATTTAAGTGGTTTTCGGAGCGTAGTAACTTGCTCCAAATTTTGCTGTAACTTGATAGATAAAAAGCACGCAATCCTTTACTAATCATACCGCTACCGTTAAGAAGCAATTATTCGCGACCTCTCCATAATTGCTTCTCAACGAATGGCTTTGGTTTTTCAAAGGAGCCATTGCCATCATTAGGTGCGTTAGATGTTTACCCGTAGCTGTTTTGTGGTAATGATAGCGTACCCGGCTGATTTGTGGTGTTGAGAAACACAGCACTTATGTCGATGATACCAAACAACAGCTACTAACAATAGATAAATTCAATTTACAGGTTTGGCTGTTTAGATTTATTTGTACATTTGTTCCATACAAACAAATGTAGCTCCGGCAGGTGGGGCAATGGCTGATTCCAACCTGTAATATGAATTTATCAGCCATTCGTTGTGCTTAATTCTGAAATGAAAGAACTCTACAATATATTAAAAAAAATTAAGGCTCGGCCAGCTATGTGGACAGGTGAACTGACTCTAAAAAGCATAAGGACATTTCTTGACGGTTACTCATGTGCTTTGTTTGACCACAAAATCATAGGACTAAACAAAAGAGATGAGCCAAACTTTCATGACTGGACAGCACACAAGCTTGGATTTTATGAATCGACTGCTGGATGGCAGAATATGATTTTGGCTGTAACAATTGGACTAGACCCCAATAATATTGAATGGGAAAATTATGACTCTCAAGTTACAAAAGAACAACATGAAATGTCAATTAAAAAGTTTTACGAACTTTTTGAAGAATATATAAATGGATAAAATCAAAATAGAAGGCTCATATATTCAGTATGCAGCTGGTTATGACAAAGACGATATAACAGGAGCAGATTTGGCAAAAGCCTTATTTGAAGAGGATAAGAATTACAAAATATCCCAAAAACACTTAGAATCTGCAAAGGAATACTTTGACCTTTTACTAAGTGGAAGGATTGGTGAACTAAAAGAGAAATTAAAAAGCAACTAAGCACAACATTGGATAAAAGTAATTTTCAACTTTTATCTTATTTGACAATGCCCCTAAGACCTTTTGTATTTTTCTAAAAACAAAATAAAAGTTAATTTTAGGAGATATTTAATTAGTAAACAATTTACAAAACATAAGTTAACCACTATATGTTAGGTTAAATTAGAGCATTTTGCTTTTTTAATCCTGTAATACTTTTGTAACACCCTGTTATTTCAAATTTGGCAACAATATATATTTCTTTGCAAAAACAAAAGAATGAATTAATTACAAACCAAATTTCTCTATACATTATTGTTCTTGTATTAGACCATAGATTTTTAATTTAAAAAAATTGGAACTAAAAACCCTGCAAGGTATTCAATTACATTCTGATTATGAATACTACATCTAAAAAAAAATCAGCAACTATTCTACTTAAAAGAATATTTCTTATATTACATCCTGATTATGAATACTACATCTAAAAAAAATCAGTAACTATTTTACTTAAAAGAATATTTCTTATATCACAATTAACAAATGGCAAATTTAAAAAATAAATTATCTTTTAAAATTGGTACAACAATTGTCGTAACCCAGTTAATCGCTTTATTTACACTGGCTCTCTTTATTTTAAACAGCTTTGAGCAGGAAGTAGAAAGACGGATAGAAAAACAAATTAAAACCCCAAGCTTTTTAATGTCTAACGGTTCTTTAGATTACGAATCTGCCGAGAATGCTAATATTCTTGAAAACCTGGTTGGTGAAACCATTTCAGACTGTATTATTGTTGGGACAAATGGGCGTGTTTATTATTCATTAAAGCCCGGGTACCGGGAAAAACTAATAAACGAAATTGCAGATTATAAAAAGTACCCGGAACTAGGCAATGAATTGAAAGAGGATATATTCAAAGATTTCAGAAATGACAGTTTATCTTTTTATGCTGGTATTTCTCCTATAAGACTTCCCAATGGGAAATGGCTTGGAAATATTCTGATTATTGCGCAAAGCAATATGGTTTTGCAACAAAAGTCTGAACTTCTGACAATTGTTGTAATGGGCTCGGTTTTATTTTTGATTTTTACTTCAGTTGTCATCACCTTCCTTTTTAATAAGTTTATTTCCAGCAAAATAGAGATACTTTTGAAAAGACTTCAATTACTTAAAGAAGGGAATTTAATTAATAAAGAATTTCAACTTGAGGCCACAGGTGAAATTGGTGCAATTTGGGATTCAGTTAATGAGATGAGTTATAATTTAGCTGGAATTGTACAAAATATTCATCATAGTTCAAATGAATTAGCCAGTTCGAGCTTGAAAATCAATGAAATATCAAAAAATATAAGTGCCGGCTCAAATGAGCAAGCTTCCTCAGCAGAAGAAATATTAGCTTCTATTGAAGAAATGTCGTCAATTATTGAAAATAATTCCGATCATGCAAAAATAACAGAAGATATTTCAATCCAAGCTTATTCAGGTTTAAAGAAAATGGTATCTGAAGCCGACCTTAGCCTGGAATATATTAGAGAGATAGCTGAAAAAATTACGGTTATTAATGATATTGCCTTCCAGACCAATTTACTTGCCTTAAATGCAGCGGTTGAAGCTGCCAGGGCAGGAGTACATGGAAAAGGGTTTTCGGTAGTGGCCAAAGAGGTTCGTAAACTTGCGGAGCATAGCAAACTTGCCGCTGATGGGATTATTAATCTTGTACATAAAAGTGTCTCAATCACAGAGAGTTCACATGTCCTAATGAATAACCTTCTGCCGGAAATAGAAAAAACAACTAAACTAATTAGAGAAATTTCAAGCTCAAGTAGAGAACAAATAAGTGGAATAAGTCTTATTAATAATTCAATTACCCAATTAAACAGCATAATACGGGAAAACAATCATTCTGCTGATAACTTGTCAGAATATTCTAATGGTCTTGAAAAAGAATCAGAAGAATTATTAAACAGGGTTAGCTTTTTTAGTATTGATAAGTAATTTTTTAATAATGAAAAAATATCAAATGAATTCACATTATTACAAGATCAAGTTTTTCTTTATTATTCTTTTCATTTTCCCCTTGTTAAAATGTTCAAACGAACAGTCTCAAGAAAGTTTGGTGTTAAAAGTAAACAAAAAAAAACAACCAGAAATAAAGTTTTTAGGAACATGGCTGGGACAGGGAGGGCGTGAGAAGTTTATTCAAGAATTTGTTAATGAATACAACTTCACTCATCAGGACACAAAAGTGGTTATGACTTTTGCGAGTAAATACCTTGCAGATAAAATTCATTCTAAAAAATTGACAGAACAGCTGACGGCTAAAGAATCGGATTTTGATATAATTTTTCTTAATAATAATTCTTCGTTGTTCCCGGATGATCCGGATTGGCCAGCTAAATACCTTGTTGACTTTAGCCAGTACAAAGAATATAGAGAAAATACAATTTCCTGGTTACTCTCAGATTCGATAAAAAAAATCTGGCACGGTATCTCGCCGGGCCCTTTTTTAGAAGGCTATTATTTCGCCCTTTGGACAAATAATAGCGTAGCAAAAAAAGTGGGTATTAAAGTAAAACAATACGGGATGACATTTGATGACTTCTTAGGTTATATAAGGGCAGTACATGAATATAACACAAAGCACCCCAATGATTATACCATCCCGCTTTTTGAATCAGGAAAGGATTGGACTACTTTAATCTATTTGTTTTACCAATTGTATGCTTCAAAACTTCAGAACGATGAGTTGTTTTTTGCCGACAAAGTGACTGAAGAAAAGCTTGAAGCCTGGCATTATACACTAAAAGAGCTGGAAAAATTACAACCTTATGAGCCCCTTAGCCCCAGGTGGGATACTATTGGTTGGTGGGATTGTTCTGAGATGATGATGAATAATAAATGCTTGTTTGTTGTTAATGGAACATGGATGTATAATATATGGGAAACTGAAATCCTGGATAGTCTTAAAAACATTATGCCGGCTGAGCTTCCTGTCTTTAAACCAACAAACATTTTCCCGGGAGGTTTCACTGCTTTGTGGGCTGTTCCAAAAAATGCACCACATAAGGATGAGGCCGTTGATTTTCTTCTGACCTTGAATAAACCAAAATTTGCAGAGAAATGGATCCGCTATACAAAATGTCCTACAGGAATTAAGGGAAAATTGGCAACGATCTCAAGCGGAGCAGACAAATTTGAAGATTTTACATACCATGTTCTTGATAATTACAAAGAACATCTATACTCCAACGGCGATAACAGATATATTTATAATGAAGAATTAAGGAGTAATATTAATTATGCGTATGAAGTACTTGATCGGGATTTGGATGCTGATGCTGCAATGGAGAACATAAGGAAAATTTTAGCTTCAAATAAGGTCATTATTGAGAAGTAGGAAACAAAAAAAAGCATAAACAATCCGATTAACCTTTTAATTTAGCACAACATGAAAGAATTATAATACTTTACAACAGTTTTATGGAGAAAAAAACTAAAATATAAAAATCAACTTACAAGCTAATAAGTGACACTATATCAAAAAAAGTGTAAATAAAATAATCAAGTGTTTAACTGTTTAAAGTTGAACACTTTTTTTAAATATAATCAAGAACTGGTTAAGAACAATGGCTCCTTTTCTTGCTGTAAAAACTGCCATTGCCTGTGTGCGGGTGACACCACCATGTACTATCATTTCACTAAGGATCCCTTCTTTATCTATAATCTCAAGGCCCTGAACTGTTGCCATGTAATCATCAGGGGCAGACGTCTGGTGGTTTTCAAATAATCCCAATTTTAACACAGTATTTTTATTTTAGTTCAGAATGAATACATGACATCAAGTTGTCATTGTTTCATTTTTAAACATTATCTCCATAAATTAAAACACTGATGTTTCCCAAGTTAATTTTATGAATAAAATGACACAATTATCAATACGGATAAATTGCCCGATCGGCCTCATTGAAAACCTTCTTCAGCTCGCAATCAAGCCTTAGTGAGACCGGGAAGCTTCGAACTTGTTCGAAGATCACCCGGCCGAACTTAGGTTTGATAAGAGATGGAGGAGGTTTTCACTGCAGCCTTGACTTTTTTACTTCGTTTTGGGTAAACCGAAACAAAGTGGAGCTCATGAACGAAGTGAATAACCCAAAAATGAAGACCGATTTTATTCAGAAATTGAAAAACAAAGTTAAATTTCATACAATAGTAATTATAAGTTGCTGATTATCATAGTTTATTTTAGATAATACAAGTACCTGTTATTCCGGAATCTATAAAACATGAGAAATGTCAATTAAAACATAACAAATATTCTTGTTTTAAGGCCATTTAGCATATGTGCTGATACTAAATAGTAAAATAGTTTATATTGTGTTTTAGCTTACTTGCTTCATCATTAAGCTTTACTGCTTTTGCATTTAACTCTTCAGCAAGTAATGCATTTCTTTGGGCTACGTTATCCAGCGATTGAATGGAAGTTATAACTAAATCAGCCCCACTACTTTGTTCTGAACTTTCCAAGGTAATTTCGCGTACTAACAAAGCTGTTTTTTCAATATCAGAAACAATGTTGGTCAGCATCTTTTCAGCAGTTTTTGATATTTCAACTCCGTTTTCGGTAATAGAGTTTATTTCAGTTGCAGCCTTTTGTGATCGTTCTGCCAATTTTTTCACCTCATTTGCCACAACTGAAAACCCTTTCCCATATTCTCCCGCACGCGCTGCCTCAATAGCAGCATTAAGTGCCAGAATATTCGTTTGACGCGAAATTTCTCCTATAATGCTGATCTCCTGGGCAATATTTTCCATTGCCTGGTTAGTTTTATTTGCCGATTCGCTTCCACCTTTAATACCATCAACAGCTCCCGCCGCAATTTTTTCGGTTGTTTGAGCATTTTTTGTATTGTTCCTAATCCTGGTACCCATTTCATCTACCGACATCATGACTTCTTCTACAGACGAAGCCTGTTCAATGGAACTGTTGGAAAGTTGATCTGAAAATTTGGTCATATCGTTACTGGCTAAATTTATTAGATCTGAGCTTGTAATAATACCAGAGACAATTTCTTTTAGTTTAGTAGCCATAATGTTCATTGAACCTGCTAGTTGTCCTAATTCGTCTTCACCATCTACGTTTATCTGAGAACTTAGGTCTCCTGAACTAATCTTTTTGGAGAAATCAACCACTTTTAAAAGTTTTTTGGTAATTGCGTTTAAAACAGAATAAAGTATTGCCAAAAGAAACACCAATCCAGCCAGGCCCACAACAATTGTAATCAAAAACAAACGATCAGATTCAACCGTTAATTCTTTTAATGGAGTTTCGGTTACCATAGCCCAGACCTTCCCATCTCTACCCAATGGAATTGGTGAAAATGAGACATACACTTTCTCTCCTGATTTTCTGGTCATTTCAAAATGTGCAGACTGATTCTGATTGATTTTATTCCAGGCATCTGTATATTCATCTTGATGACTTTTGTTTGCTTCGAATATACTTTTGTTAAACATCTCCTTATTTGTATGAGAAACACATTTCCCATTCGGAGCAATTAAATAAGCAACTGAATTTTTTACAGGCTTAACATTCTGTACCATCTCCTGAACTTCATCCAGTGCAAGATCAATCCCAATTACTCCGGCAAAACGTCCGTTTATTTTTAGAGGAGTTACAGGGCTTACCATCAATATATCCTTAAGTGCCTTAGTGTATACATCATAATAAGGATCGCTTACAGTTTGCTTGTTAGTTTTGCGTGTGTAATAATAGATATTCTCTACAGGCTTTTCGTTGGTTACATCTGCAAGTGTTTGCTCAAAAACCAGTTTATCTCTTTTATACACAACATCTCTTTCACGGCCATAGTTTAACTTGTAAGTAGAATCAATGGCTTTTAATTCATATATTAACCAAAATGACAAGTAGTCTTTATGTTTATTTAAAGCATTAAAAAGAATCTCTTTGTTAATTGCTAATCTTCTGGTACTGTCAAGTTTAATATTTTCAGCAAAAACATCAGACAAGGTATTTGTTACTTCAATTGCCTGATCAAATATTAACCTGATTTTTCCAGCATATTTTTCAGTTTCGCTATCAGACAATCGTTTTGCCTCAGCAATTGTATATTTCCTTACATTTACACTAAAATATAAAATTGTAAGGGCCAATACCACAACAGTTGAGCTCAATACCAATAGTAAAATCTTTTTGCGTAAGCTGGCATTCTTTAATAGATGTAACATATTTATTACTGTTTATAATTTATTTTTTTAAGTTTTCTAACAATCAACAAGTTTGATAAAAAGGAGGTTCCGGAATGGTTCTTTTTTATTGAAACACTCATATGCCGCTGTTTTTTATTCAAAATTTCATCCATTATGTTGCTTGATAAATTATAGTATAAAATATTATGCAAATTAAGCGAAGAGTTAGTCTTTGGCCAGTTCTTTTTCAGCTTCCTCAATAGAATATACGTTTATTGAATTAAGTCCAATGCCTGAATTTATTTGTTTAAACTGCATACCTGTAATGAAATTCTCTTTTGTTATAACATACGCCTTTACGTGCACCAATTGATAAAAGATGGGCTTGCACCCGGGCAATTTCTTTTGGGAAAAGGCGGTACGAAGTTCCCAACTGGCTTAGCCAGTCGTTGTGCGCTGGTATTAATTCTAACTTTTCCAAACTTTTAAAGGGTTCTAAATTTAACCATCAATTTCACTACTGGTAAAGTAGCTTATCAAAGCACTTAATTCTTGCGCCTGTGCTGCTAATTCTTCTGATTTACCTGATAATTCTTCACTACTCGAAACATTTACCTGATTAACATTATTTAATTGTTGTATAGCTGTACTAATTTGATTAACACCATTTTTTTGTTCCTGGTTTGCTGCTGATATTTCCTGTACAAGTTTAGTTGTCTTGATAACCTGGGGAACAGTACTTTTCATCTTTTGTTCTGATTCTTTAGATAACCTAACGCTATCATTTGTAAGGCCGACAATCTCATCGGCAGCAACCTTACTTCTTTCTGCCAGCTTTCTTACCTCGGCAGCAACTACGGCAAAACCCTTTCCATGTTCACCTGCCCTTGCAGCCTCAACAGCTGCATTTAAAGCCAATATATTAGTTTGGAAAGCAATATCATTAATAATTTGAATTTTATCAGCAATCATTGTATTGGCTTTGTTTGACAGATTCACTTTTTCTGTTACATCCTTGATTCCTTCTTCCGCCAAAACTGATATATTTTCTGTTTCTCGGGCACTTTCAGCATTTTGCTCAATATTTGCAGCAATCTGTTTCATTGAAGAAAAAATTTCTTCACTCGAAGCTGACTGTTCATTAGCACCTTGTGCTATTTGTACTGCGCTATTAGATATTTCAGTTGCACCTCCTCGTATAATGTCTATACTTTCTTTTATTCCTCCAATAATTGTTTTCAATTTATCAATCATATTATTATAGGCAATAGATAACTCTCCTATTTCATCGGTTGATTTATAATTTGATTTTCCTGTTAAATCTCCAGTTGACATTCGATTGACCAAGTTTACTACTTTTAATACAGGATTGGTAACTCGTCTTGCTAAAAAATATGTAATAACCATGCTTATAGATAAGAATACTATGGAGAAAAATAACATATTATAAATACTCGCTTTTATAGTGTCTAAATATGTTGAATTTTGCGTGTAAGTTATTGTAATGAGATTGTTATTTATTTTTTGAAAAACTCCAATACATTCAGCACTATCAAGTTGAAAGTATTCAACACCTGTGTCGCTTTTTGTTATTTTTTGATATAACGCATTGAGTGAATTATTTGCTTCTTTAAGATTGAAATTGTAAATTTTTGAAGAATCTTCTGCTGCAATTATATCTCCATTATTGTTTATCACAATAGTTTTAAAGGCATTGTTCTCTGATGATTTCACAATGTCGGATGAAAACCCGTTAAGATTGATTGGTAAAGAAAAAATTGATAAAATTTCGCCATTCTTATCAATTATTGGAAATGTTGAAACTATAACAGGATAACCGGTGATTGGTGATTGCATTATTTTTCCAACATAAGGTTTTTTAGTTGTTTTGGTTGTAACATACCACTCTGGCTGCGCTTCGTCTAAATTGTGTCCAACAGATTTACTGTTTATTCCGTCAATAAATGCTTTTCCGTCAAAAGTGTAAAAAATATTTTCAAACATCGGGTTGTATAATTGAAACAGTTTTGTCAAATGGTCTGTTATTTTTTCTTTTTGATTGTTATCAATATTACCCTTCTTCGCAGATACAAAGAAGTCGTATACAAATTCATTATCTGCAATACTTTGTGATAATCTATGCAAATCTTCTATTTTTTTATCTACCTGTTTGCCACGCTCCTTTGAAATTGCAGATAGTTGCTCAATCAAATTCGACTTAATAATATTTCCTGTTTTTATTGATGCTGTAACTATTTGAACTACAAGCATTAATACTAACAATGTAAAGATTATTAAAAATAATTTTTGAGCCAATTTTAATTTCATTTCAAATTGTTTAAAAAGTTTTTATTTTTTTGAAGCATTAGAAAGAGTCTCTTTGTTAATTGCTAATCTTCTGGTACTGCCAGGTTTAATATTTTCAGCAAAAACATCAGACAAGGTATTTGTTACTTCAATTGCCTGATCAAATATTAACCTGATTTTTCCAGCATATTTTTCAGTTTCGCTATCAGACAATCGTTTTTCCTCAGTTATTGTATATTTCCTTACATCTACACTAAAATATAAAATTGAAAGGGCCAATACCACAACAGTTGAGATCAATACCATTAGTAAAATCTTTTTGTGTAAACTGGTATTTTTAATAGATGTAACATATTTATTACTGTTTATAATTTATTTTTTTAAAATTTTCTAACAATCAACAAGTTTGATAAAAGGAGGTTCCGGAATGGTTCTTTTTTATTGAAACACTCATATGCCACTGTTTTTTTTCGAAATTATATCAACTATGTTGCTTGATAAATTTTAGAATAAAACATTATGCAAATTAAGTGAAGGGTTAGTCTTTGGCCAGTTCTTTTTCAGCTTCCTCAATAGAATATACGTTTATTGAATCAAGTCCAATGCCTGAATTTATTCGTCTAAACTGCATACCTGTAATGAAATTCTCTTTTGTTACAACACGTACGCTTTTACGTGCACCAACAGATAAAAGATGGGCTTGCGCCCTGGCAATTTCCGTTGTAAGTTCCTGTGCAACTACCTTTAAACCTGATATATCGGTAATAACATCAAAACCGGGGTGTAATTTTTTTGAGGTTTCAATAATCTCATCAGCACACTGTTTTGCAGTATCAGCTATAAATGTGCCTGAAAGTGCTATACAAAGCCTATTCTTTATTAAATCGTAATCAATTTTATACATATTTCTAATATTCTTGTTTAACTAAATTAATTTTACTCAGCTTGTGGCTGTCTAATTTCGAACCTTTTAACCACTCAAAGGCATCCAGCTCATCATAGAAACTGTTTATCGATATCCCATTAACAATCTGGTTACGTTTATTATGTTTGCTTAAAGAGAACTTGTCTAAAGGAGGCCTGGGTACCACAAATGCAACAAACCTTACTCCCAGTTTCTCAGCTATAGGGAACCATATATTATAAATATACTCGGCACTTAGTGAATCATATATTGATAATTGCTCAAGATTTAACAAACAATTAACAGCCTTGTAATTATATATTGCTTTATACCCATGTTCAAATATTCTCAAAAGCTCAAAATACGGAACATCTTTACGAAATTTAACATAAAATGCATCAAGGTCCCTATCGAACTTTTGATCTACATATTCACTCTCTAATTTTATCACATTCAACTCCTTGTCTATACTCTGCTTATATAAAAAATTAATTTTCTTTTTATATAAAGATGCTCAATTGGAAAAAATACTATAATCCCTTTGTATATTTCATTTTCACTTATCGGTAGGTTACCATTTCATCCAGATAACTTCATACTATTTAATACAAACTTTCTTGCATCAGTGTTTTCAATCCATTTATAAGCTTCCGTTTCATCGTAAAAATTATTAATCACCAATCCATTAATAATGTAAGCATTCCCATGTTCTTTTTTTGATGATTTACCAAACGCTGAATTATGAAGTACTACTGCAATAAACCTGACACCTAGTTTTTTAATTGTAGAAAACCAAACTTTGTTTATATAATCGGCGCTTTCGTTGTTTTGTATGGTTAACTTTTTAAAGTTGATAAGACATTTATCTGCTTTGCTAACACGTATAACTTTGTAACTATTCTCAAATATTCTTAAAAGTTTATCGTGAGGTACATATTTATGAAATTTAACATGCAACATACAAATATCCTTGTCAAAAAGTAAATCAACATACTTGTCGTTTAATTCCTTCATTTATACAACTCTTAATGGTTTTTAGTTGATCGTATTGTTGTATTAAATTTCAATTATACTAAGCCAGTATGGAATATTGTAAAACGGAATTCTATAATGGCTTTGTATATGCCGATCGACTGGCAGTTTTGGTTTGAGAGCTTGCGAAGCAAACCAAATACTAACAGCTGCTCGGTATAAATACAGCTTCTTCATCAACCAGAACTAATTCAATAGGATCAAATTGCTATGCTATTCATATAATTAGTAGAATTAGCCTGAGTTAACCACTTTTGTGCTTCACTTTCATTACTAAAATTATTAACAACTACCCCATTGATTACCTCTGCATTTTTATGTGCATTTTTTGACGATAATTTGCCTAAAGCCGAATCAGGTTGCACTATAGCAACAAACCGTACACCCAGTTTTTTAACTGTAGGGAACCAGACATTGTTTATATATTCTGCACTTTTAGAATCATGTACAGGTAAATTCTTAAGGTTTACAAGGCATTTATCAGCTTTGTAAACACGGATAATTTCATACGCATGTTCAGAAATTTTCAAGAGTTCTTCCTGTGGAACATATTTATGAAATTTTGCATATAATGCATTAAGGCTCTTATCAAATAGCTGATCGACATATTCATTTTTTAATTCTTTCATTTTATACTATTTATTGTTTAGACTACTTAAAAACCTTTATAACAGGAATTTCTATGCTCATTGAGTTCTTTTATTTGAACATGAACGCCATGCCAGGCATAAGTGGGCAATAATGGTTTCAATTTTCAAATATTATGTACGTCATTCAATGTTTCACATGACACTAAGCATTTTTCTTTAACCACTCTATGGCACCCTGCACACTTGAACCTTTTAGTACTTTTAAGCCGGAAGAGTCCGCCTGCATGCTGTATTGCTTTACAGCAAGATTTGTAAGAGCGCTTTGAGAATCGATAGTTAAAAAATATTGCACACCAATACCTATAAAAGCAGGGAAAACCTGTGTTGCTATAAATTTCTGTATTTCAGGACTAAAAACACCTTTGGCTTTGCTTGAATCAACTATCCAGGCTCTAACCCCCTTCCCTTTTGCATGGTTAACCCCCTGCACTAAAACTGCTTCTTTAAACTCATCTAATGTAACAGTATAAGTTAACCATGTATCAATTACTGCTTTTGCATCGGTATCCCATACGCTCACAAACTTTCCTTGAATTTCATAAACTTTTGTTCTCATAATTTTTATGCTTTGTATTTAATATAAATAAATAGTATTTTTAAAATATTTCATACTATCATCTTTTTTCTCTTCCAATTCTTTCAGTTCAATATGCACATTCTTTCAGTTTGATTGCATTCCATCCCTGTTCATAACAGGAAGTACAACTTTAGTGTCGTTTTATATTTCGCTGGCACCAACAAAATGCGTTTTGTTTCTGGTAGTTTAAGATTTAGCTGAACTATTCAATTCGCTAACCTTAAAATAACTTATCATTTCATTGAGTTCTTCTGCTTGGGTTGCAAGCATTTCGGATCTGGTGGCCATTTCTTCCGATGATTGTGCGTTTTGCTGGGTTATCTGGTTAAGTGTTTGAATAGAAGTGCTTAACTGGTTTATCCCGGAACTTTGTTCGTTGCTTGCTACTGATATTTCCTGTACTATTTTTGAAGTATGGTCTATTTCGGGCACTATTCGTTCGAACTGTATAGCAGCATTTTCTACTGTTTCTACACCATTTTTCGATAGCATGTTTATATCGTCGGCAGCTACACGGCTACGCTCGGCCAATTTGCGCACTTCGGCAGCCACCACGGCAAAACCACGGCCTTGTTCGCCGGCACGGGCAGCTTCAACGGCTGCATTTAGGGCAAGTATGTTGGTTTGAAAGGCAATGTCGCCAATAATGGAAATTTTTCCGGCAATTTCTTTCATTGAGTTAGTGGAGTTTTTAACGGCAGCATTGCTTTGCTGAATGTTTTTTGAGGCTAAAGAGGCCATTTGGTCGGCCTGCATGGCACTATCGGCATTTAGCTGAACAGTTGCAGCCATTTCTTCGATAGATGAAGATATTTCTTCAACCGAAGCGGCTTGCTCACTGGCACCCTGCGACATTTGCTGAGAATTGGTATTTAAAGCCTTACTGGTATCTACTATATTATAGGCTACAGTTGTTACCGATTCAATTACAGACATGAATTTGTCTGTCATTTGTGACAAAGCCAGTTCTAATTCACCAATTTCGCCGGTTTGTTCACTGATTATTTTTGTGGTAAGGTCGCCTTGTGCAATTTTTTTTGTTTTTTCGACTATGACTTGTAACGGTTTTAAATACCTTGACACCCCAATATAGACGATTACTACAATAACAAGCAATATGGAAAAGCCGATTATAATACTGCCCCACAGATTCTGATAAGCACTTTTTAACACGACATCTTTGTCAAGGCGCAATTCAACACTCCAGGGTGTAGTAGTAAGTCCAAAATGAACAGGCGTTTTAACAATCAACATATCGTTTGTTTCACGAATGTTTTCTTCCCCATTTTTTATAGCTGCTAATTCTGTATCTACAGGATTACCCGAGTCCATAATGCTTTTACCTACCATATCAGGCTTTGCAGTATGCGCAGCATATATCCCACTATAGGAAATTACTGCAATTTCAATCAAACCATCGTACAATGCCTTTTTTTCTTCTAAAGCCTGAGATTGGATAAACTCAACGCTCATGTCGGTACCGGTAATTCCATAAAATTTTTTATCGATAATAATTGGGATAGTTGTTGAAATAATTAAAACATCTTTGCCCTGGACGGGATATATATATGGATCGATTAAACATTCGGTGAGTGTTTTTTTGGGAAGCAGGTAATAATCACCAGCTCCATCTTTTTCGTAATCGACCAAAGGTTCGAGGCTGAAACTGCCATCGGGTTTCAATGTCCAGTAAGGGATAAACCGTCCGGTAGCATCATGGCCATATTGGTTTACAAATTCATTGTCGCGGTTATCGAAATTATTTGGTTCCCACAATGTATATGTGGCCAGGAACGATTTATTGTTAGCAAGTATCTCTTTTAGAATATTATTAAAATCATCACGGTCAACTTTAAGCTGTGCTGCTTTTTTAAAGGATGCAGCCATTTCAGAAGTGGTGCGCGTTTCGTCAAGTGCCACTTCTATTGTGGACTTAATCCTGCCGGCTATTTCCCTGGCTTTAAATAATAGCTCGTTTTGCGCCCTTGTAGTAGATTCCGAATATGCCATTTTAGCAGAATAAGCTGTTAAAGCAACCACCGTAACAAAAACACTGGCTATTGCGATTAAAGTTATTCTGGTTTTGAATGAATAAATTCTCATACTTGTTGTTTTAAATTTATAATTATACAGTAATTATTTTTCATTAGTATTGCTGTATTCTTTATGTTCTTTCATTTGAAATACATTTTGGTTCCTGTTTGTTTTGTTCTATTGTCATTGAAGTTATTACTTGTTAATATTTAGTTGCTCAAGCTATTTTAGAAACAAAATTTATGGCCGAGCACAGTATTTTCCCATTTTTAGCCGGAAACACAACTTTGGTATCGTTTTATATTTCACTGGCATGGACAGAATGCATTTTGTTTTTCGTAGTTAAAGATTTAGCTGAACTATTCAATTCTCCTACATTAAAATAACAACTTATCATTTCTTTTAGTTCCTCTGCCTGATTGGCAAGCTCTTCGGCATTGGATGGTATTTCTTCGGAAACAGCCGCATTTTGCTGTGTGTTGGCTGTAATTATCTCAACAGATTCAGAGATTTCTTCAACAGACGAAGCTTGTTTGCTGGCTCCATGCAATAATTGCTGTGTTTTAATACTTATTTGCCGGCCAGCTATCATTATTTCTTCCCATTTTTTTCTCCAAATTTTGAAACCACTGTTTCTTTTAGGCAATTTGCAATAGCACCTTTCATAATTTATTGTTTTTTTTATTTTTATGAATTCAAACTTTTCAACCATTTTCGGGCTTCGGCTTCATCAGAGAAATTATTTATTACCAATCCATTGATAACTTCAGCGTTTTTATGGGCGTTTTTTGAAGATAGTTTGCCTAATGCTGAATCGGGAAGCACAAAAGCAATAAACCTGCTCCCCGGTTTTTTAACTGTTGGAAACCAGGTTGTATTTATATATTCGGAGCTCTCTGTATCATGTACAGGTAATTGTTTTAGGTTTATCAGGCAGTTATCAACCTTGCTGGCACGTATAATTTCATACCCCTGCTCATTAATTTTTAGAAGTTTATCGTGAGGTACATATTTATGAAATTTAACATGCAACATGCAAATATCCTTGTCAAAAAGTAAATTAACATACTTGTTGTTTAATTCCTTCATTTATACAACTCTTAATGGTTTTTAGTTGATCGTATTGTTGTATTAAATTTCAATTAAATACAGCTTCTTCATCAACCAGAACTAATTCAATGGGATCAAATTGTTCTGCTATTCATATAACTAGTGTTAAGTCACATCTTAAATGACGGTTACAATTATTCGCTTAGCGGGTTCATGAGTTGTGTAATTAGCTTGTTTTTAATGCTTAGCATTTTATAATCAGACCCGCTTAGCGATTTTCATACCATCAAAACAGCCTTGACTTGACACTAGTAGAATTAGCCTGAGTTAACCACTTACGTGCTTCACTTTCATTACTAAAATTATTTACAGCTAACCCACTGATTACCTCTGCATTTTTATGTGCATTTTTTGATGATAATTTGCCTAAAGCCGAATCGGGTAGCACTATAGCAACAGAATGTACACCCAGTTTTTTAACCGTAGGAAACCAGACATTGCTTATGTACTCAGGGCTTTTAGAATCATGTACAGGTAAATTCTTAATGTTTATAAGGCATTTATCAGCTTTGTAAACACGGATAATTTCATCCCCCTGCTCTTTAATTTTTATAATTTCATCGTGAGGTACATATTTATGAAACTTCATATATACGCCATTAAGACTCTTGTCGAATAACAGATCGACATACTCATTCTTTAATTCGTTCATTCTTAATTGTTTTATCTGTAAAATATATGTTATTTAACTTCAACCGGATATTGAAACTCAATAAGCTTAAAGCTTTATAATACAGTGCATTGCAAACCAACACAGGCCGCGCTAATGCTTTTTATCCATTCCCTGGCTTTATACTCATCAATAAAGTTATTCATAACTATACCATTAATAACCCTGACATCGTTTATCAATAATCTGTTAAATACAGAGTCCGGAAGTACAAATGCAACAACCATAACCCCGGCACTCCTTATCTTTGGAAACCATACATTATCAACATATTCAGTACTTTCCTCATCGTGCATAAGTGTTTGCTGTAAATTAACAATACATTTATCAGCACTGTTCTCCTTTATTATCCAGTACCCTTTTTCAAATATCTCGACAAGTTCATTAAAAGGAACATATTTATGGAACTTAGTATACAAGGCATTAAGTCCATCATCAAATAATTGCTCAACGTACTCGTTTTTAAATTCTTTCATTTGTTTAAAATTTTAGTTAAGCACCTGAAATTTAATCAGGTTACTTTGCAGATTAATTAATTTTCCAAGCTCCCCACCTTATAAGTAGCTCTTCTGCATATTTAAATTAATTCAGTTTACTTACCACCGCTCACAATAGTTAAAACTATTTTCAAAAGAAACCTCACAGATAATTAGAATTTGCTTCACATTTATTATTCTCATTTATACAAAATATTGTGCTTGTATTTTTATATTCTGATTGTCTGTTAAAACCTGTATGTAAGAGCTGTTCTTGCTCCCTAAAAGTAATCTCCACCTATAGTTATTATTGTTTGCCGATATTGGTATTAAAGAATGAAATTTTTGTTGAAATCACTCCTTGCAAAAGTTTTTGCAAGGAGTGGATCTAACTACGAAAAGAGAGGCTTGGCTAAAACCCCCGGGCATTAAGATCTTTTGAATAAACAATATTATATTTGTTAAAAACAAATTCACTTATTATAATTAAATTATCTGGTACTAGTAAATACATTTCGTCTTACTTTTTACAAACAAAATATAAAAGAACTATGTTTTCTGGTTTTGTAGAATTCTGGGCAGCAAAACTATAATATTGCACCTTGCAACCAAATTTCTGACATATGACAAATGTATTACAGAAGAAAAAAATTGATTCTCGATATTAAAATCTTTCAAATTCTTCTTCAACATAGATATCAGGTTCACCAATATCAAAACTGGTAGCCGATTTACCAAATACAGAAGTCTTTGGAGTTGCCTTAAATTTATTCTTGTCCGTCTCGTTGAGATTAATAATTACTGTGTCCTTCTTTTTATCATCAACTCGGGTTAAATGTTTATTTTTCTTATCATTGAATGATTTACCGGCAAGATTTAATTCACCCACACTAAAATACGTAATTATCTCTCTAAGCTGCTCAGCCTGGCTGGAAAGTTCCTCTGTACTTGATGCAATTTCTTCGGATGCAGCTGCATTTTGCTGGGTAACCTGGTTCAAAATTTCTATTGAGGAACTTATTTGGCCAATGCCCAAACTTTGTTCTTTACTAGCTGATGCAATTTCCTTTACAAGATTAGAAGTACGATCAATTTCAGGAATAATTTCTTCGAACTGCTTCCCCGCATTCCTCGCTGTTGCCACCCCGTTTTTCGACAATGTATCTATTTCATCTGCGGCTTTTCTGCTTTGATCTGCAAGTTTTCGTACTTCAGCTGCTACCACGGCAAAACCTTTGCCATGTTCACCAGCCCTGGCAGCTTCAATTGCAGCATTTAAGGCCAGAATGTTTGTTTGGTATGCAATATCACTAATTATGGATATTTTATCTGCTACAACAACCATTGATTGAATTGAATCCTTAATAGAATCGTTGTTTTGCAATATATTTAGAGATGCCTGTTCAGCTAATTCGACTGCATGCACTGCACCATTTGCATTTTGGTCCACAGTGGAAGACATTTCCTCAATTGAAGAAGAAATTTCTTCAACAGAAGAGGCCTGTTCATTTGCACCCTCCGACATTTGTTGAGTAGTTGAACTTATTTGCTGCCCGGCAGAAGCAATATTTTCAGTAGCGTAAAGAACTGAAGTTATTACTGATTTTAGTTTTTCTGTCATATCCTGCATGGCACCATATATTCCCTGTTTTTTTCGATGAGTGTCAAACTCCACCATCAGATTACCACTTGAAATCTCATGGGTAATGGCATACACCTCTTCAGGTTCGCCGCCAAGTTGGGTTATTATGTAGTTTAGGAGACCTTTCAATATTATAAAAACACTTGTAAATGATATGAAGATACTTATCCAAAACAAGATATTCAGATTTCTGTTAGAGACAGCAAGTTCTTCGCTGAGTACAGCTTCTAAATTATCAATTAATGGTTCTACCTGTTTTATCTCGGTTCTTAACAGATTCGTTAAGCCTTCGTTTTCAGATAGTCCAATTTCTTGATTTATTTGTACCAGATTGTTAAACCCGCTTAAATACTGCGAAAGCAATTGTTTGTAATCATCGGTTGCAGTTGATAACAATTGTTGCCCAACTTTGTTATATGCAACCACATACCTGGTATCTTTGCGTAATTCAAAATCTTTTTCGTGCTTACGAAGTGTCAGGTAACCTATTTTAATATTGAGGTTGCTGTTTTGTTCTATTAATTGATCAAATTCGTGGGCACTTTTCCTAAATTCTCCTTCAATTCCCCAATCCTCAAAACCTTTTTCCTTATATTTTTCAACAATTGAGAGAAAGGTTTTGTGGTAGTTGTCAATTCCTTTTTTAATTTCAGTAACCGAAGCTGCAATATCATGTGGTACCAGTGTATTGTCCTGCACTTGGTTTAATTGGTCAATTATTTCATTACTGGTTTTAATGAGACTGTCGATATAGTTGCTTTTCCCGCTAATAAAGAAATCCGGGTTAATAGTTTCGCGCGCTATAAAATCTTTTTCGTATTTGCGCAAGGCCAGCATTTGTTTTTCTATATTCAGAAGGTTGTATCCCAAGTTGTCAAAATCTTTTACTTTAAATACCTTGTATGTTGAAATACTTGTAATTATAAGTAACATTAGGATGATTGCACCAAATCCTAAATAAATCTTTTTTCGAAAGGACAAATTCTTTAACATAATCTTTAAATTTTAAATATATAATCATATCGAACAGAATGATTTGCAGGAAGTACTCCAACTAACCACATGCAACAAGCTAATTTTAATATCTTTCAAATTCAGCTTCAGTATATTCATTCGGCTCTTCAATTTTAAAATTAGTATTCACCGAAGTTTTTTTAGCCATTTCGCTTTCATAATTGTTATCCTCATCAAGGTTAATGATAGCCTGGTTTTTCTTTTCACCATTGATTTGATGCAGATATGTTTGCTTTTTATTGAATGATTTACCTGCCAGGTTCAATTCGCCTACATTAAAATACCGCATTATTTCCCTTAGTTGCTCTGCCTGGCTGGCAAGTTCCTCGGAACTCGATGCAATTTCTTCTGATGCTGCCGCATTTTGTTGGGTAACCTGGTTAAGGATTTCTATTGAAGAGCTAATTTGGCTAATACCACCGCTCTGCTGGTTACTTGCAGCAGCAATTTCCTGCACAAGGTTAGTGGTATTATCAATTTCAGGAACAATTTTTTCGAATTGCTTTCCCGCATTACTGACTGTGGCCACACCTTCTTTCGACAATGTGTTTATTTCATCGGCAGCCATTCTGCTTTGATCGGCAAGTTTACGTACTTCGGCAGCTACTACAGCAAAACCTTTGCCATATTCACCAGCCCTGGCAGCTTCAATTGCTGCATTCAAAGCCAGAATATTTGTTTGGTAAGCAATATCACCAATAATAGAAATTTTATCAGCAATTACAACCATTGATTTAGTTGAATCTTTTATAGCAATGTTGTTATTCGATATGTTTTTAGATGCCTGTTCTGCCATCTTGCCAGCCTGCAATGCACTGTTTGCATTTTGTTCTACCGTAGAAGACATTTCCTCAATCGAAGAAGAAATTTCCTCTACAGAGGAGGCTTGTTCATTTGCACCTTCAGACATTTGTTGAGTAGTTGAACTTATTTGCTGTCCGGCAGAAGCAATATTTTCAGTAGCATAAACAACGGAGGCTATTACCGATTTTAGTTTTTCAGCCATATCTTGCATTGCACCATAAATACCTTTCTTTTTACGACTGGTATCAAACTCAACTGAAAGATTTCCGTTAGCAATTTCACGTGTAATAGCATATACTTCAGTTGGTTCGCCACCAACATCGCTCAAAACACTTCTTGTAATCCAAATGCCAAAAACAATTGCAATACTTATACACATAAAAATAAGAATTGCTAAAATATTCTCCACCTGGTGCGAATCCGAATCGGCAGAGAATAATTCTGCATTGGAAATTCTTCTGTTCTCCCTGACCAGGCTATCTAAAAGCATTTCATTTTTACTTAAAAATGGTCTCATTGTCACAAAGGCACACTCTTCCATTTTTTTAAGATTTGCTATAGAAGTATCAGACTCGTATTCTTTTGCAATAGCAATAAACTGGTCGTTTACCTTCACAAACTCTTTCCAGGCAGGAACAAACTGGCTCCATAATTCAGCCTCTTTCTCACTTTGTGGCAAAGGTTCATAAATTTCCCATGCATCTGAAATCATTTTTTTTGATTCTTCCATATTTGCATACTGCTCCTGACGTTGAACTGATGATAAACGCTCAGAACAAAGTTCATACTCTATAGCAACAAGATCCATTTGGCCTTCTTTGATTATCATCAAATTATCAATACTTGGAAGCCTTACTTTGCCGATCTCCTCAGTATGGCTAATAATATTTTCCAACCCCACGAATACAAATATTGCTAAAATAATGTTAACCAAAACTATTGCGCCAAATGAGCCAATAAGCCTGGCCTTTAATGTTAAACTTTTCATAATTATTTATTTTTGTTATTATGGGTGCTTCGTATATATGTTAAACTTTCGATACGTTTATTACGTAAGTTTCTCCAGCCAGTTGAATTAATAAATGGCTATAAATGATTTTTTTGTTGTCCCTCCTATAAAAAAATAAAATTTTGGAGACTCAAAAATATCTGGCATAATTCAAATATCAAATTTACAGGGTGTTACAAATATATTACATAGGGGAAATTGACATTATTTAACAGTATCTTTATAAAAAAAGTGTTTTTCAACTCTACATTTAGCATCATATGTAAAAAAGCACTCTCTTTTAAATTACGTAAAAGGCAGACTCCTGCTACTAGCCTTCTGTTATTAAAAACTATCAAATTTTTCGGTATATGTTTGTTTTTTATCATTAAATGACTTGCCCACCAAGTTCATGTCGCCCACGTTAAAATACTTCATCAGTTCCCGTAGTTCTTCTGCCTGGCTGGCAAGTTCTTCTGTACTGAAAGCAATATCTTCGGATACTACAGCATTTTGCTTGGTAACCTGATTAAGGGTTTCTATCGATGAACTAATTTGACCGATACCTGAACTTTGTTCATTATTCGCTGTTGCAATTTCCTGCACAAGGTTAGAAGTACGATCAATTTCCAGAACAATTTCTTCGAATCGGTTACCAGTATTTTTGATAACAGTTACACCGTTTTTCGACAATGTATTTATTTCATCAGCAGCAACCTTGGTTTGATCGGCAAGTTTACGAACTTCTTTTGCTACTACAGCGAACCCTTTGCCATGTTGGCCAGCCCTGGCTGCTTCAACTGCAGCATTTAGCGCCAGGATATTTGTTTGATATGCAATATCACCGATAATGGAAATTTTATCTGCTATTACAACCATTGATTGAATTGAATCTTTAATTTCAATGTTGTTTTGCAAGATATTTTCTGATGCTTGTTTGGCTATCACTTCTGCTTGCAAGGCGCTATTTGTGTTTTGTTCAACGGTAGAAGTCATTTCTTCAATTGAAGAAGAAATTTCTTCAACAGAAGAGGCTTGTTCATTAACACCTTCTGACATTTGTTGAGTGGTTGAACTTATTTGTTGCCCTGCAGAGGCAATTTTTTCGGTAGCATTAATAACTGAGGCTATTACTGATTTAAGTTTCTCGGCCATATCCTGCATGGCCCCGTATATGCCTTTTTTCTTACGATTGGTATCGAATTCTACGAATAGGTTTCCGTTGGCAATTTCACGTGTAATAGCATATACTTCTGTTGGTTCCCCACCCAACTGTCTCATTATGTAACTAATAATCAACAAGATCATTAATATTGAAACAATTAGAGCTGTAACGCAACAAATTATCATAACAACTATCGAATTTTTGTATATATTATGAGCATTTTCAACCTGTACGTCCATTTTTTTGTTAGCACGATCACCGAAGTCTTTAAGAGCACTAAAAATTTCGAAAGTGAGTGGCCTTGCTTTGCTATTTGATAAAGTGATGGCAGGGGTTATTGCATAGTGAAAATCTAACCATAGTTGATCGCAGATCGCATCGTATCTATTTGGTTTGTTGGAAATATATTTTTCATATTCTACTGCCGCCTCGGCATAGGCTTGATTTCTTGCAGCAGAGGAGTCAACAGCTGCATTATACATTATTTCAATGATTTCGTCCCGAAAGACCTCATAATCCTGCCATTTGTTCAAAATATCATCAAAAGGCTGTTTCTCGTCATCGTCAAGTAATATCCTAATTTCGTCAATACGCTCATCCATTAATTTCTGGCGGTCTTTAAGGCTTTTTTTAAAAGCTTCTATATCCGATGTTTTTTCAGCCAGTAATACATTGTTTTGTTCACGAGCAATAAACTGCACATCCTGGTTAAGACGTGCTATTTGTTGTACTTTTGTTGCATCATTTTCAACCACTTCTCTAAACATATCGTTAATATGTACCAGCTGCATGGTTCCTATTATTGCCACAACAACTGTAATTGCTGCTATTATCGCGAATGCAGCAATAAGCCTGGCCTTTAATGTTAAACTCTTCATAATTATTTGTATTATATTCTTTAATCACTTGATGTTTCTGGTACATACATTTTTAATTGCTCCACACTATCAGTATTAAGCAATTTGTCAACATCAATCAACATAGCAATGTTCCCATTTGCCCGAACAAATCCCAAGAAGCTGGTATAGGTATTGGTCATTCCTTGTAGTACTGGGCGTTCAATTGTAGTAATATCAATATCAACTACTTCGGTAACTCCATCAACAAGCAAACCAACATCTTGAAACTCTGCACCTTCATCAGTTTCAAACCCACACTTAACTATAATTACGGCAGTTTGTTGTGTTCGTTCCGCAATTTTCATATTGTAAAAAATACGCAGATCAATCACTGGAATCAAACTTTCGCGTGCACTCATCACTCCTAACATATACGGAGGGGTTTGTGGCATTTTTGTTACTTCAGGCATTTCGTATATCTGCGAAACCTTTAATACATTGATAGCATATGTTTCTTCAGCCAACTGGATTAATAAATGGCTATAAATGGAATTTTTGTCGCCCCTCATAATAAAAATTTTGGGAAGCAAAAATACGGGGCGCAATTTAAGTATTAAACTTATAGCGTGTTACAAATGTAGTACAACCCTAAAATATTAACATGAATTAACATCTTGCTTGTTTAAACTTTAGTTAAGTTATTAAAATACAGCCACATACATATTGCAGGGCGATTATATTTCCTAAATTAAATCCCTCTATAAGCGTTTCATTGCTTTTGATAATGACATGATTGTTCTTAATATTGAACAATTTATATCTTCCTCGGTTCACCCTAAATTAAATACTTCATTATCTCTTCTATTTGTCCGGCAAAACTGGCAAGTTCATCAGTTGAAGAAGAAATTTCTTTTATCGGAATTGCCTTGTTCTTTGGTATTTTTTGACATTTGTTGAGCAGACAAGTTCATTTGCCGGCTGGCAACTACAATATTATCTGCAGCACCTACAACTGAGGTAACTATAGATTTGAGATTCTTGGTTATTTCGTACAAAGCTCTCATTATATCACCAATTTCGTCCTTTCGGTTCATATTAGCGAGAGCGAAATCAATTCCCAGATTTCCTTTTGCAATTCGATTGGAAACATTTACTGTGGCATTCATGTCGTTGGTTAATGATATTGTTACCAGCAAGCTTAACGAAAGCGAAACCAGCATTACTGTCAATCCTTATATTAACCGGATAGTTTTTTCAACCTGAACATTTACAAGATGATAATATTTTATCTTCTCACTTTTCAGGGATATTATATCTTTAATAGACTGAAACTTTAAACTTATTTCGAATAAATAGGAATTAGTTTTTGTTCTAAAAACAGTTAAAGCACTCGCCTTGTCACCTCTAAACAATAACTGGTAAATTTCCTTAACTGCATTGTGTTCTCAATCATGAATATTTTCCATACCATCAAGCTCTTTCCTTATTTCGGGAATATGTTTTTTAGCCTTGTGCCTCTCGTTGTTAAATAACCACTTACCTAATGAACAGTCGTGGGGATCTGTTTCAAAATTAGCGGTCATTTCACTGGTGCTTAACACTGCTAATTGTATCTTAGCTGCCCACTTTAAATAATTATTGTACTGCAGGGAAAACAATAACTCAACATGATGGCCCGATTCTACAATTTTTGTGTTGGTTATAATGCTGTTTATACTATATTATTGAGTTATAAACTATTACTTCTGTGAAAAAATAATAATACCGAATGGTGGGGCTGTATCAAAAGTCTAATTCAATGCAATTTTACTTTCATTTTAACAACAAAAGAGTGTATTTCAACAAGATTGAAAGCAGGTTGATTGGATTGATGCAAGATTGAAAGAAAAATTTATCGCAAAACTAGTTTTGATACAGCCCCTGGTGCACTTGTCAGGTGTTGTCACCTGGCTAATTACCAGTAATATCATACTCGACTTGACACTAGTCCTTTGGCATTGCACCAAAGCCTCTTTTGTTATCCTGATAGGGATTTGGTATAACTACAAGGTGCAATTTTATTGGCTATTGTATTTCAGGGGGAAAATAAACAGTAAGGTTTGAGGTAGTGTTTTACTAATTTTTGGAACTTCATACCTCTGCGAAATTTTTAATACATTGATTAAGCTAGTTTCATTATTTAACTGAATCAACAAGTGGTAATAAATCGTATTTTTGTCGTTTTTCATAACAGAAAAGTTTAAGTAACAAAAATATCAGGCTGGTTTTAAATATCAAACTTATAGCATGTTACAAATGTAGTACAGATGAATGATTATGTGCAAAATTTGTTTGTATAAAAAAGGCCGCCAACCGGCAGCCTTTTTCATAAACCAAACCATTTTAATCAAAACTTCGTTAACCGAATAGTCACACGTCTATTCCTGGCATGTTCTTCTTTTGTACATGGTACACCATCGGAACATTTATTTGTTGGTTGACTTTCGCCATATCCTTTGGCTGTTAACCTGCTTTTATCAATTCCTTTTTTTATAATATACGCAACAGCCGATTCTGCCCTTTTTTGTGACAAACTCTGGTTAAAAGTTGCACTTCCCCTTGAATCAGTATGGGCTCCCAGTTCAATTTCAAACGAGGGGTTGTCTTTTAAGGCAGTTACCAAGGAGTCAAGGATTGCTGCAGCTTTTGGTGTAATGTCCCACCTGCCGCTCTTAAAATTAATGACAAGATTTAACTCAAAATCAGGAGTAACAATTTGGCCCATAAATATTGTGTATACTTTGATAAATGCAGTATCTATATCAGTGTGGCCAGCTAAATCATAGTTTTTGTATACAAAATAGTCTTCGCCCCAGTAGTCTTTTTCGGGTGTATACAATACCATATTGTCTGTGTGCTCAATTTTTCCATGCTTCGTCCCTTCAACAATTGTTATTGAATCATTTGATAAATCATCATCTTCATCAAAATCATTTTCAAGTACATAAATATCATTGTTCATTGTATTTTTTTCAACCATAACCTTATCTGCAACAGCTGTTGGAGGATTTGTACCAACAACATAAACAAACAAACTGGCTGTATCTGATAAATTTGTTTGATCATAGACTACATATTGCAAGGTATCAACTCCTTTGAAACCTTTGGCTGGTTTATAAAAAACATTTCCAGACTTGTCATTTTTAAAAAAAGCACCTACACATGTTTGTGACAATATCGCTAATCTCGAACTATCAATATCCTTATTCTTGTCATTGTCGTTCTTTAGAACATTTACTAAAAGTGTATCAATGTTATAATCATTATTGTATATTTCAATAAATAGTTTGTCATCTTTGGCTACTGGTGGCTGATTAATCCTGAAAAAGTAGATGTCATCATTGTTATACCCGCCATTTCGGTTTGATGAAAAGAACCCTTTCTCATCGTTAATTGTTGTAATACCAAAATCATCAAAACTTGTGTTTATCGGGTAGCCAATATTTTTCACTTCGTTTTCTTCAATGTAAAAAATATCCAATCCTCCGAGCCCCGGATGCCCGTTAGATGCAAAGTACAATGTTCCATTGAAAGAATAAGAGGGGAATAATTCATCTCCGGCCGTGTTAATCGGCTCTCCCGCATTTTTGGGTTTTGACCATCCCGAGTCTTGCTTTTCAACATAATAAAGATCTGTTCCACCATATCCTCCTGGCTTGTTTGAGATAAAATAAAGCTTTTTCCCATCCGGAGATAGTGCAGGATGAGCACAGGTATACTCATCATTATTAAATGATAGCTCTTTGATATTCTGCCATTTTCCATCTTCTTTCGTTGCCTGGTAAACCTTCAGATAGTTGGTGTTATTTTTGCTCTTTCCTTTTTTTCCAAGGTAATTGTTCCTTGTAAAATACAATATTCCGTTTATACTGTCATAGGCAACTGGCCCTTCATGAAGCCTTGTATTCACCGATCCAAAAAGCCTTTTATAGGAAGTTAACTGGTAATTTGAATCAATTTTGCTTTCATAAAGTGTATAAAAAGGTTCATCTGTCCATGCACTTCGTCTGGCTGAAATTGTATCACGCGAAGAAACAAAAATAACCATGTCTTTATAATATGCAGGACTAAAATCAGCCATTTTAGTGTTGATATTTTCCATATATTTGATAGAAATTTTCACTGAATCCGCCATAATGTCTGCATACCCTTTAAACTCGGCCCATTCCTTTAAAGCTGCTTTATCTTCAGGATTACTATCAAGATATTTTTTCATCCAGCCTGATGCTTCGCTGTACTTTCTATTACTTCGTAATACTTGTGCAAAGTAATACCAGGTTTTAGCATCGCATTTTGGTTCTTCTACTGCTATACGGTACCATAATTCGGCATTTTCCGGATCATTAATCAATCGATATGAATCTCCAAGGCGTGCACTGACATATCCTTTATCCGAAGCTTTGTAACCGGCTTCTGCCAAATCGAGATAATACTTAATTGCATTTTTATAATTAAAGTTTTTAAAATTTTTGTCTGCTTTTACAATTTTTGCGGTCTGGGAAAAAACCGGGCTTGCCATTAATGCAACCAGAAAAAGTAAAGCGATTTTATTTTTTAGCTTGTTCATGCTATTTGAGCTTTTTATTTGTTATAATTTTACTAATTCTGCTTAAAAATATCGTGGAGTGACAATTTTCTTTCCTTTGAAAATCAGGTCGTAACTCACCAATATTTCGTGTGAACCACCACTGCTCTTCATTTCTGTTAGTGGCAAATCATATGAATAACCAGCCCTCAGCCTGTCGGTAACCTGGTATTGGAAAATAGCACCTGCAGCATCACCAACCCTGTACATGAGGCCAAACCATATTTTGTCGTTATAGATTGCATTTGCAGTTACATCCAAAGAAAGAGGAGAGCCCTTCACCATTTTCAAAGAGAAAGAAGGCTTGGCTTTCCATTTGTCACTGAGCGAAAACAGGTAACCACCAATAATGAAAAAGTGTTGTTCTTCTCCACTTGTATTCTCAACATCCACATTAGAATAATCATTTTTTAACAACTTGGGAGTAGATAAGCCAAGATAAAACTTATCAGAATATAAATAAATACCAGTACCGAAATTGGGAAGAAACTCTGTTTGTTTTTCAAAATTAATAGCCGGATCATTCATTGATGCAGGATTGAATGAAGCAGCATTTAAATTATTTGCATTAAAGCCACCACTAAGTCCCATTGAAACTTTTAATTTACTGGTTATATGAAAGTTATAAGCTGCATTTAAATATACCAGGGTATTGGTTGTTGGACCTATTTCGTCCCTGATTAAAGTTAAACCAAGTCCAAATTTGTATCTTAAAAAAGGTGTATTTATTAACAAAACCTGGCTTGTTGGAGCCCCATCAAAACCAACCCATTGGTTTCTTGCTACACCTGTTACATTTAGCCTTCCGGAAGTCCCCACGTAAGCAGGATTGGTTAACTGCAATGCAGATGCGTATTGGGTTAACTGGACATCCTGTTGTGCAAAACTTTCAGTTGTGATAAAAAAAACCAACAATACTGATAGTAATGTTAATCTTTTAATATTCTTTATCATTGTTATATTATTAATTTGCATTGTTTGATACTTTTGGAAACCTGCCAGGTATTAAAAAAACCTGGCAAGTCTTGAATTTATTAATACTGGAGATACACATATCCTTTAATTGGTTTGTTTTCCCCTTTTAATTTTAGAATGTAGAAATAAGTGCCAACAGGCAGAATCTGGTTCCCTCCAAATTTCACTTTGTTTTGGGCTCTTCCATCCCATGCATTTACATCATTATTGTAATTTACTACATGATAAACTTCGTTACCCCACCTGTTATAGATAAATATTTCATTATCATAATCTTCAATACCAGGAATAACCAATACATCATTAATGCCATCACCATTTGGCGTAAATGTATTTGGCACGGTAACCGCAGCATTTACGGTAACAAACAGGGTGTCAATATCCGACAATCCATCGGTATCAAAAATCTGGTAAGGAATGGTATCAATTCCGTAGAAGCCTTCGGCCGGGGTGTAGTTAATCCCTCCTAATCCATCTACCGAAACTGAACTTCCGTTAGTTGATGTTCTTACCAAAACCACAGTTCTTTTATCCAGGTTATCATCAACATCTGTGTCGTTTTCTGCCACATTAATTGTTATTCTTGATGAATTCATATCAACAGTTTCATAATCAGGATTTGCCACAGGTGGATCATTAACTGGAAGAACTGTAATACTAACTGTTGCGGTAGAACAATCACCATCTACATCACATACTGTATAGGTAAAGCTGTCCTCACCATTGAAGTTTTCATCCGGGGTGTAGATGTATGTCCCATCGGGGTTTAATGTTAATTTGCCATTGCTTACATCTGTTGTCACTGTATAAGTAACAGGTGCGTCACCCAGTCCTGTGTCATTACCCGAAACATTATTGTTAATTGTTTCGTCTTCGCTAACGCTCACCTCATCGTTTACCGCAACAGGCTGATTGTCTGTAACTATCACAGTTATCGTAACTGTAGCAGTTGAGCAATCTCCGTCTGTATCACAAACAGTGTAGGTAAAACTGTCATTACCGACATATCCTGCATTTGGAATATAAGTATAAGTGCCATCAGTATTAAATGTTAATGTACCATTGCTTACATCAGTTGTCAAGCTAAATGTTACAGGGGTATCTCCAAGGCCTGTATCATTTCCTCCAACAGAACTATTTAGAGTTTCATCCACAGATACACTTGCATTATCATCTATAGCTACCGGGATATCATTTACTGAATTGACTGTAATATTTACGGTAGCTGATGCGCAATCGCCATCAACATCACAAATTTCATAAGTAAAACTATCATTTCCATGATACTCGCTATCAGGTGTATACACAATAAAGTCGTCTGTAGGATCATTAGGTGTACTATTGTCGTTTACAGTTGCTGTTCCATGTGTTGGCTGGGATGTGATGCTAATTGTGCCCGTTGATGGGCCATTATCACCAAAATCATCTGCACCGTTCCCGTTATCAGTCAATACATAAATATTGTTGTTTCCGCTGTCTTCATCAATAGAGACATTGTCGTCCTGCGGAATTGGAGAAGTGTCTAAACCAGGAGTTGGAGTATTTGTATCGCTATCATCTGTTGCATCCGGATCATTTTGGTCTCCTGATACGCTGGCTGTATTGGCATAGCTTCCTGTAGCATTAACAGTAACAGTGATATTTAATGTTGACGAAGTCCCATTTGTAAGGTTGCCCACTGTCCAAATACCACCTGAATAAGTTCCTCCCCCATCATCAGAAACATAGGTGTAACCTGTTGGTAGATTGTCGATTACACTTACACCTGTTGCGTCGCTTGGCCCATTATTAGTTACCGTTAAAGTAAACACCACATTGTCACCAACATTCGGTGTGGAATTATCAACAGTTTTTGTAATGGATAAATCAGTTTGTGGAACCGGTGTAGTTGTTTTACTTGAAGTATTATCTGTTGCATCCGGATCGTTTTCATTACCGGTAATGGAAGCCGTGTTATTGTAATCACCTGATGCATTAACAGTTGCGACGATGTTCAAAGTAGCTGATGTACTGTTTGTAAGGTTGCCAACTGTCCAGATACCACTGGAATAAGCTCCACTCCCGTCATCTGAAACATAGGTATAGCCAGTTGGTAAATTATCGGTTACACTTACACCTGTTGCATCGCTTGGCCCATTATTGGTTACAGTTAACGTAAATACTACATTGTCGCCTACATTTGGTGTAGAATTATCAACTGTTTTTACAATGGATAAATCGGTTTGCACATTGGGGCTTGGTGTGTTTGTGTCACTATCATCTGTTGCGTCCGGATCGTTTTGGTCACCTGATACACTGGCTGTGTTAGCATAGCTTCCTGTAGCATTAACAGATACTGTAATGTTTAAAGTAGCTGATGCTCCGTTTGCAAGGTTGCCCACTGTCCAGGTTCCGCCAGAATATGCTCCGGCCCCATCATCTAAAACATAGGTGTAACCTGTTGGTAAATTGTCGGTTACACTTACACCTGTTGCATCGCTTGGCCCGTTGTTGGTCACAGTTAAGGTAAATATTATATTGTCGCCTACGTTCGGGGTTGAGTTGTTTACAGATTTTGCAATTGATAAATCAGCTTTTGCCACAGGGCTTGCACTTTTACTGGAGGTATTATCTGTTGCATCAGGATCATATTGATTGCCGGAAATGGTAGCAGTATTGTTGTAATTCCCGGATGCGTTAACGACTACTGTGATGTTTAGAGCGGTAGAAGCACCATTTGCCAGGTTCCCAATTGTCCACGTGCCACCAGAGTATGCTCCGGTCCCATCATCTGAAACATAGGTATAGCCTGTTGGCAGGTTGTCGGTTACGCTTACACCTGTTGCAGTACTAGGCCCGTTGTTGGTAGCTGTTAAGGTAAATATCACATTATCGCCAACACTGGGGGTTTCGTTATCAACTGTTTTTACAATCCTCAAATCTGTGTTTATATCATCATCCACAATTGTTGTGGTTACTGTTTGTGTACCTGATTCTGTACCGTTGACTACAGAATTAACATCAACAATAACTGTTTCGTCAGCTTCTTCCAGTAAATCCTGAACAGAAGTTACTGTTACTGTGCCTGTTAACTGCCCTGCTGGGATAACAATGGTAACGGCATTGCTTGCATTTGTTCCGGCAGCTGCGTTGTAATCTGTTCCACTGGCAGTTCCACTATACACGAGATTAACTGTTACATCTACAAAAGTTGTATTGCTTAATGTTGCTGTTATAGTAGCTAGTTCAGCATTTTCTGCTATTGTTGCTTTATCAAGCGACAAGCTTACTGTGGGGATATTCTGCCTCCAGTCCCTGTCGCCACCGGGGTTATCCATGTCAGGATAATCAGTTGGTACTTCTCCCCCATCAGTTGGATCAAAACCTGTAATGGCATCGTAATTATCGTCAAGGCCATCGCCATCTGTATCTGTTCCTGCCGGAAGAATATTGCTTACTCCATCATTATCAGAATCATAAGCTTCTATTAAATCACTATCCGAATCATCGTCTGAGTTGGTGTCAAGAAAGTCAGCTACCAAATCCCCATCTGTATCTGTCGGGATTATTGTTGTCCCACTGTTATCGGTATCATAGGCATCATCTAAACCATCGGCATCAGTATCGTTACCTGATGGCGCAATATAACCAGCTGTTACCTGCCCTTCGATATTATCAACAATTCCATCGGCATCTGCATCTATGTCATAAATATCAAAAAGCCCATCAGCATCCGTATCTTTTGGTTTTGATGCATCATCAATCCAGTCCCCATCGGTGTCTGTACCTCCTGTTATATCAACATCATAAGCATCATCTATTCCGTCATTGTCAGTATCGGTCCCTGTGGGTTCAATTCCTGAACTTTCAATATAATCGGTTATTCCATCATTATCAGAATCAATATCAAACATATCGTAATGGGTATCTCCATCCCTGTCTATTAAGACATTGTATGTTCCTGAATTATCTGGATCAAATGCATTGTCGATTCCATCGTTGTCATCATCATTGCCAGTTGCAATGGTGGAAGTAGCAGATTCATAGGCATCTGAAACACCATCGTCATCAGAATCCAGATCCAGAAAATCAGGGATCCCGTCATTGTCAAAATCAGGGGGAGTAAGAGGTGTCCCTCCGTTATCGGGGTCAACTACATCGTTTAACCCATCAAGATCAGTATCGGTATAGTTGCTCATTACTCCGGAAGCATCGGCCAAACCACCAGCTTCAACGGCATCTACACGGCCATCGTTGTCACTGTCCAAATCCTTAAAGTCAGGGATATGATCTTTATCTTTATCATAAACATCGTTCACTCCATCCCCATTTGTATCAACAAAAGCTGGAAACCCAGGAGTAGTATCATCGTTATCTTTGTAATTTGGAATACCATCGTTATCAGCATCTTTACTTGGATCAAAACCAGTATTGCCGTCTTCATCTGCATCTGGTATCCCATCATTATCGGTATCCAGATCACAAAAGTCACTAATATTATCATTATCAGCATCTTCTTCGGAATAAACCAGGTTGAAATATGAAACAACGCCTCCATCAGAACCATCAACTGAACCGTTTCGCTCCGCGTTGAGATGTTGTCCTCCTCGTCCTCCTATAGCTGTTACATTAATTCCTGTCGGAAGGCTCATTAAATTATACAGGAAGGCTCCACCTCCACCACCGCCACCAGGGCCATGAATTGTGGAGGTATTCAAATCCTGTCCGTCACCCCCGCTTACATCAATGTTTATGGTACTTTCAAAGCCTTGTATTTCAAAAACAACAGTACCACCACCGCCGCCGCCGCCGCCGCCATCAGGCGACCCGGTAGGGTTAACTGCTGTTGGTGAAGTTCCGGCTGCGTTTATTAGATGGCCATTTCCAATGATCTTTTTTGCACGGATAATGACAAGGCCCCCTCCATGAGCTGCAGAAGACGGGTTATTGGTTGTAACAAATCCTGCACCACCTGCGCCACCAAAAAATATCCTGTTCTGGGAAATATAGGTAGACATAGCAATTCCGCCCAAACCTCCGGCAGGGGCACCACCAACATCACACCAGCGATCGCCTCCTTTTCCTCCGGATCCGTAGTTGGAACCACCTCCGCCACCGGAATCACCACTAACACCACCACCGCCACCATTGGCACGGGGTGCACGCCCCTTGTTATAATCAGAATTGTCGATAACAATTCCCTGCCCCTTGAATGCTCCATTTGATGTGGCAGAGGACAATACCATCTGTGTTGAAGGATCAATAGAGCAATTATCAGGCGTACCGTTTACTAACATCTGTACCCCTTGGTAGCCTCTACCAGAAACATCAATATCCGCATTTAAGGTCAGGGTACCATCTACAAAAATTGCTACTACCCCTCCGTGACCGGTAGCTGGATCCCAGGCTTCGCCAGTTATATCGGAGTTTATTTCGGCATCGCCTGAATAGGTTGGGACTTTCACCAATTGGACCAGGCCGGCATCGTCATACGTCCTTTTTAACTTACCCCTTGGGTAGATATAATTATTAACAGCATCTACAGCGCCAACAATAAAAAACTCGTAGTTACCGGCATTGCCGATATCTGTGATTTGTCCACCAGTTGCTGTATTTGTTACATCAATTGTTGCACCTTTCATTTGAACAATCAAAACACGATCGCCCACATTAAAACCATTGACATCCTGTACCTCAATAGTATAACGACATGCTGGAGAGTTGTTGCAATCTGCACATCCAGGATCCGTAATGCTAATAATTTTTACCGAATTGTTAACGTTTCCGTTAATTACTGTCTGGCTTTTTCCAATATTTGTTATTGTTAAAAAACAAACAAGTATAAGAAGCGTTAAATTTGCCCTTGAATAGAGCTGTTTCTTAAAAAATACTCTCATGTTACATTTAATAATTTAGACAATTTTAGATTTGGTACCAACCTGTAATATCAACAACAATTTTGTCTGGTAACAACACCTGACAAGTGCAACAGGCAACTACAGTCACCTGCTGATTATTTGTCATCTCATATTGACATGGGATTGGAGAAACTTTAAACCTTGATAATTAAAATTCTTACAACTTCAAAATACCGAAATTTTAAGTTTAGTAGTGTGTTTTTAGGAGCACAAAAGTACAACATATAGAATGAAGAGCAGTAGGGGGGGTGTTACAAACCTAGTACATCACACAAATGTTTGATGAATGGATATAAACAACAGGTTAATTGACACTATTATATGACAATTGAATATAGGTAAAAGTTAGAATTTGACCTATCAAACAAAGTAACTAAGTTAAAACCAAAAAATGCATCAATTCTTTTAATAACTTTTCCTTCAAACACTTTTCAATAATTTATGAAAGCAAATTATGAAGAAGAATTATCGGATAATCAAGAAAATGTCAAATAGTTCAATCATCAAGAATCAAATAGAGTCGATCAAAAAGAATTAAAATGAACCTATTTAAAGGCAGAATTGTACAGCTGGTTCTCAGTTTCAGGTTTATTTTGCCACATATTTAAATCAACAGGTATTTTCAAATAAAACGTACTCCCTTTATCCACTACGGACTCAACATACAATAAACCATTCAGGAGCTTTGCAATTTTCATTGCTATTGCCAATCCAATCCCAACTCCATCATACCGTCGAGAATTGGAATCATCCCCTTGTCTGAAAAAATCATATATTATCGGAAGTTTATCTTCTGATATCCCAACACCCGTATCCTTTATATAAAATGTTACCCAATTAGGATCATTTGAAAGCACTCCATATTCAATGTACCCCTTTTCGGTAAACTTTATTGCATTCTTAAATAAATTGACCAGCAACTGGTTTAATTTAGTCAAATCAGAACATATTTTTGTTGGAAGCAGGTCTGCATCGGCTTTAAAAACAAGTTCAATACTATCATTCTTTCCTGAATTATTTAATAACTCGTAAAGTAGTCTCTTGCTTGTAGAAAAAACCTCTTCAAGAACAAAAGAGTTTTTCCTTATTTTTATGGCCGACTGTTCTGAAACAGCTAGCGCCAAAACATCTTCAACAATTTCAAGCAGACGCTTGCCACCATCATGGATAATATTCGCATATAGTTCCGATTTATTAGGGTTTAACGCAATTAGCTGACTAAAGCCCATTATCTGGTGCAGAGGGGTTCTTAACTCATGATTAATAGTGGCCAAAAATGCAGACTTGAGTCGGTTACTTTCTTCGGCCTTCTCTTTAGCTTCAATCAATTCATGTTCAACCTTTTTACGCTGTGTAATATCTCTTTTGAGTGCAATTAACTGAACGGGATCGGTACCTGGTATTGGGGTTACAAACAATTCGTATTCACGACGTTCGCCATTCTTAGTTATGCCACCTAGCTCATAGCTGTTTGGAACATTTTCACCTCTGAGTCGTTTCTTATACTGGTTTAATGTTTGCTTTCTGTCTTTTGGATGTACCCATTTAATAAAATCCGGGGTTTCATCCATGTCTTCCTTAGCATAACCAAGCTGGTAACCATGGTGATAATCGTTGTTATAAATTACTTTTCCATTTTCAACCACAAGCAGAATTAAACCAGTATCCCTGAGCCCCTCTAATAATATTTGCTGGAACTCATTCTGCTTGTGTATTTTATCCTTCATCCTCTTTTGCTTTTCCAGTAAATGGGCAAGCATAATGTTGCTGTAGCTTAACGAACCTATTAAATCAGCCAAAGCAGCATGGAAAGAAACTAATGCATCTACTGATTTGCGGTTCAAACGTGGTATTTTATCAAGAGCCTCCAGATATTCCGGCTCATTAAATCTGTATCGTTTGGCATGCTCACGAAAAATTTCGAGATTAGGACATTCATCATCATACATAAATTGAGCCAGTAACAAGTTGCCCATGTGCTTGCCTCCAATTACAATTGGGGTGGCAATATCTCTCATATTATTCTTACAATTGAACTCTTTAAAATTTCCTGCTGAAATGTAGCTGCATAGTTCTGTTTTGCTTTCACCACACAAACGGCATGTTTGGGGGTTATTACGGTGAAATTTGGTGCATATGTCCTGCCACCCCGTTTCTACTAGCATATTTCCCCTATTATCAATAATACCTATTGCAATATTTGTTATTTTATTAAATTTTTCTAATAAAGGTTGAACTTTGTTAATATCAATAATATCAGAAAGCTCTAATGCATCAAGTGAAATATTGGGCGACAAAATGGAATTGAGTTTACGCCGTACCATTTGTTCACTCTTGCGTAATGCTTCTTCTGACTCTTTAAGTTTGGTAATATCACTAATTATACCAACCAGGAATTCTTTTCCATGAGAATCACTAAAAGATACTTTCCTGGAAATTGAAAACTTTTTTTCTCCTTTCTCATTGACTATTGAGTCTTCCTGAAAAATTTCTTTTCCCGTATTAAAACAAGTGTCCTCTTGTTTTTTAAATTTTTCAGCCTCGTATGCAGGATAAAAATCAAAGTCTGTTTTTCCTAATACTTCTTCATTTGTATATCTGAGAAACAAATTATGTGCTTCATTGGAAAGAATAAACTGGTGTTCCCGGTCCTTTACATAAACCGGATATGGGATGGAATTAATGACCTTGTCAATGAAATCCTGCGAATCTTTCAATTCCTGCTCAAGTAGTTTTCGATCAGTAATGTCTCGGGCAATGGCAATAAAATGCTCCTCACCGCTCTTAGAATGATTCTTCCGTGAAACAGAAAGTTCAAACCACCGTCTCCCAACTGCGAGATCAAGATAGTAGACTTTGCCATATGAATATTCATTTTGAGCGGCCTCCTTAATAGAATTATGTACTACAGAAGCAGCTTCATACGGAAGGATATCATAGATTGTACGACCAAGAATATTATCTTTTTGCTGTGTCAACTGGCTTGCTTCTTTTGCCCAAATGTCAATGTACATTCCATTCTTATCCATTTCAAACATTAAATCAGGGATTGCCTGCAAGGCAGCAGCAAGCTCTATTCTCATTCGCCTGTTTTCTTCTTCGGCCTTTTTTTGTTCGGTAATATCCCGTGCAATACCAAGCACTCCGGTAATTTCACCCATAGCATTGTATACAGGCACCTTCCTGGTTTCAAATATTCCTGATTGTCCTAATCTATTTGAAGTGGTTGCTTGGTGTACACTCATTTTACCAGTAGTCAATACTGCTAAATCTTTTTCACGATAAAAGTCAGCTTGCTCCGAATCCACAATATCATAATCGGTTTTACCTATTACTTCTTCCTCAGGAGCACCAAAAAACTCCGCAAATGCGGCGTTGCAAAAAAGATGAACACCATTTGTATCTTTAAGCCATACCAGATCTGGAATAGTTGTTACAATAGATAGAAGCCGGTTTTTGGCTTCATGTAGTAAATCTTTTGCTTTTTTCCTATCGCTTACATCACGTGCTATGGTAAGTATACTTTCGAGGTTCCCTTTTTTATCAAACTCAGGGACTGCACGCAAATGGAAACATTTGTATCCGTCTTTAGCATTGTTCCATTCCAGCACAGTTTCGTTTAATACACAGGTGTCTTTTACCTCTTGCAATAGTGTCTTTAATCTCTGTGTTATAACTTCTTGCATCGGCTTTTGAGGAGCATTCAGAGATCGGGTTGTTTCAGGGGAAAATCCAGTTAGTTGTTGGTAAGCAGAATTAGCGTAGATACGATTTAAGTCCGGATCAAAACGAGTAATGATATCCGGCGAGTTTTCGGCAAGCGAACGAAACTCCTTTTCACGATTAAATAGTTCTTTCTCGTATTCTTTTTGTTGAGTAATATCTCTCGACATTCCAATCACATGAGCTATCTTATCATTCTCGTCAGGAACAGGTATTAATCTTGTATGTGTAGTATGATTATTAAATGTAATTTTGTATTCAACCGTATTTTTTGTGGCAACAGCTTCGCGGTATCTTGAAACAATAAACTTTAAACTTCCATCACCATTATCCTGACTTTCATCAAAAGGCCGGTTTATCTGATCTTCTGTAACACCTGACATGGTTTTAAATGCCGGGTTTATTTCAATAATATTAAAGCGCCCATCATCCAGTACATCGGTAAAAAAAAGGCCATCAGTAGCATATTCAAATACCTGCTGCATTCTTTTTAAGCGTTCATTCAATTTATTACACTCTATAGCTTTTTCTTGTAATTGTTTACGACCTGTAACAATTTTCCCAACTTTTTTTATTGCAGCAAGATTATGTTGAAGCGATTTAAAAAAAAATTTAGACATCATCTGATAGTTTTTTTGAAACTTTATGAGGTATGGAAAAGTAAAATGTACTACCTTTTCCTTGTATGCTTTCCACCCATATTCTCCCTTTGTGTTTTTCTACAAAATCTTTGCATAATATTAAACCCAAGCCTGTGCCATTTTGGTTATTTGTTCCAATTTCTGAACGCCTGACATCAATTCGAAACAAATTTTTAATATCTTTTTCAGCAAGACCTGTTCCCTGATCTGTTACTGATATTAGATTATCTTCCTGGTTTCTGGTCGCATTAAGTATTATATTTCCTCCCTGTTTAGAACATTTAACGGCATTTGATATAAGATTACGAAGAATCGTCTGTACCATGAAAGGATCGGCATACAATTCAATTGGCATATCCAACAAAGAAATTAAGTTAATATCCTTGTGGATAATAATTGTCTTAAAATAATTCATTTCAGATTTAATAATATCTTTTAATTCAATTCTATGAGGATTGAAACCTGCTTGCTCCCATTGTAACTTTGTCCATGTAAGCAAATCAACAAACAGGCGATATGTGTTATGCGCTGTCCTGTTAATTATTTCAGCGATATTGTAACCTTTCTTGTCCTCCTGTTCTTTTCCATCAGTTCCTTCAAGCTGTTCTGAAAAATTTATAAGAATATTGAATGCATTTTTAAGCTCATGCGAGATAATAGACAGAAATTTATCTTTAGATTTATTCGATTCTTGAAGTGTAATCTCTTCCTCTTTTAAATCGGTGATGTTGTAAAAAGAAATAATCTTCCCAAGCTGTTTGCCATAACCCACATAATATTTAGAAGATGTTACCCGAAAATAGTATAAATCCCCATCAACTCTAAAATCTGTATCAATTGAGCTATCTCTTTTTGCAGAAATTAATGAAGAAATTAAAGGGTATTTAGCAAGCAGGTGAAGTACGTCATTTCCAACGATAAAACCTTTAATATCAGGAAAAAGGTTACTCACTGATTTGTTTATATAAATAATCCTCATTTTATGATCAATAACCAGGATCCCCGTTTTGAAATCATCAAAAGACTGCTGTAAATGAGTTGGAATAAAATCGAATAAGCGATGCTTTATTATTCCCAGTGCAAAAAAAACATCTATAACTACATATGAAAATGTTGCCAGATTTATACCATAATGAGCCTTCCATACAAAGTAAACAATATAGCTTGCAATTGGTGTAAGTGTTCCCAAAATTAATGTAAATGCCTGTAATTTATCCAACTTATCACTTCTTAATACCATAAAAAGGAAAATAAAGCTAGTTACTAAAAGCGATAATACATACCCATGCAGCACCCAATACCATAAACCTGGTACAAAATTCACATTTGGCATACCCTGAGTGTAACTAACATGAACAGACTGGTAAAAATCACCTTGAAAATTACAGGAATAGATTATTAATACCATAAATACTGAAAAAGCAAAACATGCTAACCTGAAAACTATTATGTATTTATTTTCCTTTCCTGCAAAAATTATTACCAGAAAAAGTGCGAAAACGGATACAAAAGAAATACCTATATATTTGAAACGCATCCAAAACAGGATATCTGCCAGATTTACTGAAGAAAGCTCAAATGAATAACCAAAAGAATGTAAAGCTGCAGCTAATAAAAAGCCGGATGTGTAGAAAATGACCTTGTGCTTTCTGTACTTTAATAAATAAGCTGAGAGTACTACATTAAGTGTTGAGATAAAAAGAAGTATTACACTTAAATTATTCATTTTGTTCTTTTTATAAACGCAACTAAAATCAAAGATTTATTTATACTCTCCACCCCATCACCAAAATGTCATCGGTCTGGTTAAAGTTCCGTTTCCAATTATTGATAGTCTCTTTCAGAATATTTTTTTGTTCTTCCATAGGTTTCTGGTGTACTGCAAGTAACAAATCATTGAAGTTTTTTGATTTAAACCTTTTGTTATTTTCTCCACCAAACTGATCAATATATCCATCTGAAAATAAATAGATACAATCGCCTTTTTGTACATTAATTTCGTTATTGGTAAAATCTATTTCACGAAAAAAGATCCCTACAGGCTGTTTATCAGCCTTATAAATATGTAGTTCATTATTGCGCACCAGGTAAAGCGGGTTATGAGCCCCGGCAAACTGTATTGTGTTGGAATCTGTATCGAGTACACACAATGATATATCCATTCCATCTGTGTTTTCATATTCTTTCCCCGTCTGGTTAAGCGTTCTTTTAATTTTTCGCCTTAATGTCTCCAGAATTTCATTTGGTTTTATGTTGTTGTTTTTTCTTACAATATTGTCTAAAAACGAAATACCAAGCATGCTCATAAATGCTCCTGGTACTCCGTGCCCGGTGCAATCTACTGCTGCTAAAAAGACACGATTTTCAAACTTCCTGAACCAATAAAAATCACCACTTACAATATCCCTTGGTTGGAAAAAGATCATATTCTCCGGCAATACTTCATCCAGTAACTCTTTCTGTGGGAGCATGGCATTCTGAATCCTGCTGGCATAATGAATACTTTGAGTAATTTGTTCATTTTGAAAGTGAAGTTCTTTATTGGCATGTTCAAGTTGTTCTGCCTGGGCGCTCACCTCTTCATGAGAGTCTTGCAATTGCACATTTTTCACATGTAATAGTTCTGCCTGTAAAGCTATTTCTTCGTTTTGTTCCTGTATTTGTGCATTTTTCTCTGTTAATAGCAGGTTGGCCCGCTTTTTTGCCTGTACCTGAATATAAAGAGCAAAAGAAAATATTGAGATAATACCCAAAAAGCCTACAAAAGCAATAAGCCATTGACGCTGCCGCCTGTTTTCCTCTTGTTGTTCTGAAATTGTTACTTTTTGTTCAGTAGTTTCATCCACTAAATTTGAAATTTTGGCACTCTTAGTTGCAGTATCGGTTACAAGTGTTTCTACCTGCTGCTTCGTTTTCTTTATTTGTACTTTACCCTCAACCAGCTTGGTTTCCAGTATTTTCAGCTTTCTGTTTTTTGAACCAATAACAAGTTTGTTTTTATAAGCCATATAGCTTTCAAACATGTCAAAAGCCTCTCTATAATCTCTATTTGCTTTAAGCATCTCAATTATCGATTCATAACATTCAAAAACAAGTGCAGGATTTTCATTCTTCTTTGCTTTTTCTAGTACCTCCTGATAAATTGGTATGGCTTTTGATTCCTTTCCCCATTCTTTGTACGCTAAACCGATATTATAAAGTGTTGTATAACCTCCTACTGTTCCTTTTTGTTCTTTTCGGATAGCATATTCTGTTTCAAACGACTTAATAGCCTGTTTGTAATCCCCGTTTTGAAGATAAGCAGTACCCAATAAATTTAGTGAGTTCGCTTCCAGGTTTTTGTTCTGGAGTTCCTGGGCTACTTTTAGCGATTGCTTACCATATTTTATACTTTTCTTTCCTGATTTACGTAAATATGATTTTGTTAAATCATATAATAATTCGTACTTATCTATTCCTTTGGCACTTTTAAGCCTGCTTTCCATCACACTGATGCTGGTTTGTGATTTTAGTGATAAAATGCTGCTATAACTAATAATCAAAATCAAAAAGATTCTTAGTACATTTTTACACTCTTTCATTTGAAAGAGAAAGTGTAAATCGCTTTTTAATGGGTTTGTTGTTGCCAACGTAATAAAAGATAATCTGTTTTTTGCCCCTTTTCTCATAAATTCTTCAATAACATTTTAAAACATAGTATCATCGCATCAAGCATAATGCTTTAAGACAAACATCAAATAAAATATTAGCAATTTGCTTACATTTCTGTCTGTTTTCTTACCATAAAGCAAACATCCAATATCTTTGCCTTGCAATTAATTCAATACTAATTAGGCTTAATAAAGAAAAGTGTTTGTCAATGTCATCCATTTTTGCATTTGATTAGTTAAGCTTTGTTCAGATAACTACCTTACAAAAACAGTTTCATTTCCCCAAATAATGTTATAGTAATCGTTGTTCCTTGTTGTACCACAAATTTCAGTGGTATAGTTTTATTATGGGACAAAATTAGAATTTCCAAGGGAACTTAGGGTATTACAAATGTAGTACAACATCGCAATATGCACACAAACAGACACTTATAAAAGCAGTCTTTCTTAAAAAACATCTGTACAGAATAATTTAATCAAATAACATGCTTGAATCTCTATCATGCAGAGGTCTTATGCGCTTAGATAAACTCAGGGCTCTGACTGAATTTTTAATTAAACTGTCTACATGAGCACTTACAACACTAAAAGGTGATAATTTAGATAGGTGAAATTAAAACAATAAGGGTATTACAAACCTATTACAAGGCAAAACTATTCAACAAGTTTATATAAATTTGGCTTAGTTTAATAAAAATAATTATTTCAATGCAACCAGATTTATACAAACGAATTTCATTTGTATAAAATTTGGTTGCTAATAATTGAGACAAATAATGGGTTAATAATGCCTGTAATAAGATAATACAAAAAATTGATTATATACGAAAGGTGAAATTAATTAAAACAATATGGCAATTTTCGTAAAAATGAATGACATTTAGGGGGAAACCTGAAGATACGAAGATATAACTGTTGGTTATTGAATGTCCATCGTAGCATAACACATAAATTTTTAAATTAATGTGTTAGAAAATATCCTAATCAAACAGTAAAGTATTTCGTTATAAATATATTACAGTGCAAAAAAGAACACAATAATTCAAGTATTTTATTTAGCTTTTCGTGTAGATTTAATACAATTTCACTACATGACTAAAAATTTAATAAAAACATTTGTTTGCATATTTAACTGATCAAATTAAAAACAGTAATTCATCAAACACTACCAAAACTGCACTAAGACAGATAAATAGAATGTTGATGATAATTTAAAAAATATAAAATTTCTTTTCTTCGATCCAAAGTTTAGGTTAGATTAGTTTGTTAATTGTAAGGCTGCCCCAATATTAATAGGGCAGCCTTTTTTTATGTAAAATAACCTATCCTGAAATGATATCTTAGTTAATAGTATATCTATCTTGATTTAATTTTTAAAGATATTTTTAAAATGATTATGATGTAGTTATACCAAACGCAAATAGAATTTCATCATTTACCCCTGCCCTAAAGGGAGTGAAGAACGTTTATCTTCATGAACTTGTAAGCAAAATCAATTTGCTCCCATTTTGGGTTGGGGTAAACAAATTGATTTTTCGCTTCGCTCCAGAAGGTAAACGTTTTCAAAACGAACTGATTGTTTAGGTAAACTACCTAACATGCGAATTACTTTTATCTACTATAACTATTTTCTGTAATACTTGCATTCTTTTTTGTGTTGCCAGGACTTGGGTTTTGATCTGCTTCAGTTAATGAAGGATTATTATCTATTTCTTCCTGTGGGAGCATAAAAGTGAAAATAGGGCTTTCAACAGGTACATCCATATTAAATGCAATTACAGGATCATGATCTATAGGGTCTCTATGCAATCCCTTTTTAAGTCTTTTAATGTCGAGCAAAGAAAATCCCTCTCCCCAAAGTTCAATCCTTCTCTCAAGAAGTATTTCGTCAACTAAGTCCTGGTCTGTTGTTGTAACAGTTGCCTGATCTGAATATCTATTATTTCTTAACTCAATAAGAAGTTCCTGGGCCGCTTCATCATTCCCAAGCCTGGCTTGCGCTTCAGCTTCAATCAAAAGCATTTCTTCGGCTCTCATCATAACATAATCGCCACTAAAATCACCTGCTGAGAACTTATAATTAATCATATTTTCATCAATTAACTGAGCCCTAATATCTGTCGGATCCATTTGACTGTACAAAACTGAACTCATAAATTTAGGTGAATACCCTAATCCTGCATATCCGTCTATTGTCATATCCATGTGTGAAAACCAGGATGAATATAAGGTTGATTGCTCATCATTTACAGGTAAACCCCACATCCAGTTTTGTGCAGTTGCATTAGCAAACCCGTTTTGAAAATCTGTCCTCGACATAATAGCATAACCATTTCTTGCAGATGCTGCAAAACTAGCAGCATCTTCCCATTGATTTTGCACTAATGCCACCCTGGCTCTTAATCCTCTCGCAACATTTCCATCAATGTGGGAGATATCAAGCCTGTCCATTGGATTTAAATCAAAAAGCGATATTGCCTCTGTTAAATCAGCTAATATCTGATCATAAACTTGTTGTACAGTACCTCTTCCTTTCCCCTCTTTTGAGGGCTTTACTAGCAATGGAACTCCTGGTAAATCTTCGTGACCAAAATAGGTGTTTTGAAAATACTGAATGAGTCTAAAATAGGCATATGCCCTAAATGCTAAAGCTTGTGCTTTTACATTTTCTTTTAATACAACATTGTCGGAATTAACTTTGTCAATATTCACCAGGATGTAATTCATATTACTAATTATCTGGTAGAACTGACTCCATATGTATTTATTAGCGCGATATGTAGGGCCATTATTGTCTAACATATAATAATACCCAAACCAAAAAAAATTTGAACAAACGATATCTTCTCCCATTAAATCAGTCCCTAAATCAATTGCTTTAACTCCAAACTGATCCGGATATTCATCATTAGCATCCCTCATGTTACGTAATGTACCATCTATCACCGTAAGAGCTCCTTCTGCCGAATTAAAAACATCTACATCTGAAATAGCATCGGTGGGTTTGGTCTCTAAAAAATCTTTTTTACACGAGGTGGTTGTAATAAATAAAAAAACAAAAACTATTAAACTATATCTTTTCATAATCTATTATATCATTTTAAAATTTTAAATCAATCCCAAATGAGATCATTCTTACCGGACTATAGACATCGCTGCTATTACCATCTAAAAACTGCCTCGGGTCCAACCCCTTCTTTCCTGAAAAAACCCACAAATTATTTACCGAAACATATAACCTTAAATCATTAATATAAATCCGTTCAGCCAATTCTTTTGGAAAAGTATAACCTAAAGAAATATTATTTATTGCTATGTAAGATGCATCAATAAGGAAACGAGTAGATTCAGCTGCCATATTTTGATCTCCATTTAGTTTAGGCACATTTGTATTTGGATTATCTGGAGTCCAACGATTAAGGATGTCTGTATGCATAGCTTCGCCAAATCCATCATCCATCAGCCCGGCATAGACGTAATCATAAATTTTACCCCCCTTACTATAAGTTGCTAATACGTAAAAATCAAAATTAAAGAAGCTTAAAGTGTTTTGAACTGCTCCGGCATAATCCGGTATTCTGCTACCCGCATAGTAACTAGTAGCTAAATTGTAATCATTAGTAGCGATTTTACTGCCTGTAAATACAGGCTTCCCTTCAACATCAAACACTGGCTGGTTATTTTCATCAACCTTCTGCTCATCCATGTACCATAAAGATTCACCAGTTTCAGGATTAACACCTGCAAATTCTTTTATGAAATAGTCATCAATTGAATGACCAACCATGTATTTTTTGTTGCCGACAATAATTTCTTTTTGTGGAAGCTCTGTAAACCTATTTTTGTAATGAGTCAGATTAAAACCAAAATCCCAACTAAAACTTGTGCTCTTAATAATTGTGGCATTAAAATCTATTTCTATACCTGCATTTTTGATACTACCAATATTTGCATCGTATTTTTCGAATCCTGTAGATAAAGGTAATGGCTGTTCAAATAATAAATCCTGACTTTCCCTCTCGAAGTATTCAAAACCTAATGCAAATCTATTTAAGAGTTTTGTGTGAAAACCAATATTCAAAATATTGCTTTTCTCCCATTTTAATTCAGGAGTAGCCAACCTTTGGGCAATAGTACCAGGCCTGTTGATATTATTATGCCCTAGTTCAAAAAAAGCCGGATAGGCATAATATGTTCCAAGTCTGTCGTTGCCCTGTTGTCCATAACTACCTTTAATCCTTAACTCATTTAACCAATCAATTTCATCCATAAAACGCTCATTTGTAATTATCCATGAGGCGCCTACTGACCAAAAATTACCCCACCTTGTGTCAGGGTGAAACCTTGATGATCCATCGGTTCTAAAACTAAATGTAAGGAAATATTTATCATCAAAGTCGTACTTGAAATCTGAAAAATAACTCTCGATTCTTAATTTGTCTTCATAAGAACTAGTGCCTTCATTAGTGGAAGCTGCTATCAGTTCAGAAACACCGACAAAAGGAAAGCCTGATTTTGTTGCATACAACACATTGCTTGTCAGGCTGTAGCTCTCATGTCCTGCAAGTAAATTAATGGTATGTCTGTTAAATGATTTATTCCATCTTAAAATCTCATTAAAAGTAGAAGTTATTGTTCGAGAAGTTGTTCTCATTGATCGTCCTCGGAAAGTTTCAGCATCCCCATGTAATGAATTTTGATGGGTAAGGGCCGAATATCCATAATAATCAGTACTGCCACTTACTGTGAAAGAAAAGTTTTTTAAGAATTTAAGCTCGATACTCCCTCTTGCACTTACAATATCGCGTTTTACAATTCTTTTATCTAATTTAACTACACCCAAGGGATTAGAATTCGATGAAAATACACGATTCCTGCCAAATTCGTTTCCATAATCAAATTTTTTATTTCCATCAGTGGAAAATTGAATATTTCCATCCAAATCGTAAGAATAAACCGGATAATAAGGCGCAATATTTCTTGTCCAAAAGAAAGAGTTTGTATAAGAAGGATCTGACGAATCCGGATAATTTTGGGTTTGGGTAGAACCAGTTATACCTAAAGCAACTTTTGCCCACTTTTTAACCTGAGATTCCACACTTATCCTTCCTGTAAATCTTTTAAAATCTGAAGAGGAAATAATGCCCTCAGAATTTAAATAATTACCTGACACAAAGTATCTTGATTTATCAGATCCTCCGTTTGCACTTAAAACTATATCATGGTGAATTGCAGTTTTGCTGAATAATTCCTCCTGCCAATCATCTGTCCATTTATATGTTCCTCCTGTTACTTTTCCGGTATTGGGATTAATAACATTATCATCAGTTATGTTTTTATAAATATTATAACCTCCAATCGCATTTATTAATCCCTCAGAAGCTAATATTCTCGCATCTGCATCAGTTTCACCAGCATCTAAGTTATTATTATAAAGTCTTTCCCAGTTCATCTCATAAGTTTTGTCTACTCCTAGTCTATCATATTCAGGAATAGCTCTTTCAGTAATACCAATATTATACTTTACTTCAAAATTTGAGGTGTTATTTACACCTTTTTTTGTAGTAATTATAATAATACCATTAGCGGCCCTGGAGCCATAAAGCGATGTAGCAGAAGCGTCTTTTAAAATAGTTAAACTTTCAATATCCGACGGGTGAATTGCGTTAATATTTCCTCCATAAGGAAAACCATCTACTACATATAAGGGCTCACTTGAAGCATTTACTGAACCAATACCCCTAATATGTATAATTGCATTTTCTCCTGGTTGCCCTGATGGATTAATGACTTGTAACCCTGTTGACAAACCATCAAGAGCTTTTGTAATAGACTCATTAGGCATTCGCTCAAGATCCTCCGCATTTATATTAGCCGCAGATCCTGTAAATGAGGATTTCTTGGCATTTCCATAGGCAATTACAATTACTTCTTCCACATTATTATCAACACTATTCATTTGTATATCAATAATTGTTCTGCCACTAATTTCAACTTCCAGCGTTTCCATTCCAACATACGTAAACACCAAGGTGGTTGCTTCGGCCGGAACTTCTATTGAATACCCTCCAATTAAATCAGTTATAGTACTGATATCAGCATTTCCTTTTAATTTCACTCCTGCTCCTGGTAAAGGCACATCACCGTTTATATCAGTTACTGTACCTGTTATTGTTATTTGAGCAGTTGTTTGTAAATAAATAAATACACCTATAAACAGGAATATAATTCTTCTCATAATTAAAAATTTTGTTGTAATAAACTCAACAATTGTTATTTATATTTAATACTTGTATTACTAAACCTAATTTCTTCCACTCCCCGTCCTTACTTAATTTGTGGTGAAAGATTAAACTTTTTCAAATTTTATAAATTAAATATCAATGTCGTTTAGTTAAGAAAGGTTTAATCAGATCCATCAGGCTTCGATTCAGCTCAACCTCCAATTGGTCGGACGCTGAGCAGAGCCGAAGCGCAAGAAGGTTTAACTAAACAACATTAATGCATGACTTAAATAAATCTGGATAAATCTGGCGTGCAAAGCTAAGCCTATGAATGTAAAATCAACAGTCTGGAGGTATTACAAATCTAGTACAAACAAAAATAGGTGAAATAATTCTAGTATTTTTTTTTATCTTTTCAGAAACAATGTTATACCGAACTGCTGTTAGTATTTGGTTTGCTTTGCAAGCTCTCAAACCAAAACTGCCAGTCGATCGGCACATACGTTTTACAATATTCCATAATGGCTTTGTATATAAGTGACTTATGTTTCCCATGTCTTATAGATTCCTGAATAACAGGCACTTGTATTATCATTATCAAAAATAAACTGTGATAATCAGTTACTTATAATTACTCTTGTGTGAAATTTAACTTTGTTTTTCAATTTCTGAATAAAGTCTACCTTCATTTTTGGGTTATTCACTTCGTTCATGAGCTCCACTTTGTTCCGGTTGACCCAAAAACGAAGCAACTTAGGCGAAGCCGTTCTCACGTAGCTCTGAAAGAGCGAGTAAAAAAGTCAAGGCTGCATTGAAAACCTCCTCCATCTCTTATCAAACCTAAGTTCGGCTGGGTGATCTTCAAACAAGTTTGAAGCTTCCCAGTCTCACTAAGGCTTGATTGCGAGCTGAAGAAGGTTTTCAATGAG